>CAYMTY010000005.1:0-109711 GCA_964393515.1 uncultured Verrucomicrobiota bacterium | reverse complement strand
CGGCGGCCAGCTCGAAGCGGACCTGGTCGTTGCCCTTGCCGGTGGCGCCGTGGGCAATGGCTTCGGCGCCCTCCTTGCGGGCGATTTCGACCATGCGTTTGGCGATCAGCGGCCGGGCGATGGACGTGCCGAGGAAGTACTGCCCTTCGTAGATCGCGTTGACGCGCATCATCGGGAAGATGAAATCCTTGGCGAACTCGGCCTGCAAGTCGTCGATATAGACCTTGCTGGCGCCGGTGGCGAGGGCCTTCTTCCGGAGCCCCTTGAGTTCCTCGCCCTGGCCGACGTCGGCGGCGAACGCGATGATCTGGGCCTGGTAGTTCTCCTTGAGCCATTTCAGGATGACCGAGGTGTCCAAACCGCCCGAATACGCCAATACGATTTTCATGTCCTGTCCTTTGCTGCGCCCGGATGGAGCGAAAAACGGAATATTAGGCGCTTTCCGCCGGAAATCAAGCGGCGGCGAACCGCCCGCGGCCTTTTCCAGCCCCGGAACGCGCGAAACGCCCGGAAATCCAGCGATGGAAACCGGTACGGGGCTGCCCGCCGCCGGTTTTCCACAGCGGGGAACTTTTTTTTCAGTGTGTGGAAAAAACCGAAAAAGGGTTTCCAGGGTGTGGAAAAATCCGGGCGGGGCAGCATCGGCGGCTTCATGGGCATGCAGGCGCGGGCGGGGGCGTTGGCCCAAAGAGCGCATCCTTGAGTGGGGAGAAGCTACCCGTGGCCGGGCGGACCGCCTGGGGGGGTCAGGTTTGAACCGTGCGGGAGCGCCGGACCGCCGGACGCCGGCTCAGGCCAAGATCGTCGTGGAATTTCCTGGCCACGAGGCTGCGGATGCCGGCCAGCGCCTGGGCGGCATCGCTGCCGGTCGCCGTCACGACGATCCGGGCCCCGTATTCGGCGCCGAGGGCCATGACGGCCATCATTTCCTTGGCGTTGGCCTTGCGGCCTTCGTAGACGATTTCGATGGCGGCGCGGTATTCGCTGGCCAGTTTCACCAGCCGGGCGGCCGGCAGCACGTGCAACCCCGACCGGTTCGCCAGAACGAATTCCGCGCTGACGGACCGGCGCGGAATGGGGTGCCGCGGACTCCGGGATAACTGCCGCCGCGAAGCCTGTCCTGCCGTTTCAATGGCGCGCTCGAATGCGGCGGATTTGTCGAACACGAAATCCGCGCCCTCCTCGAAGCATTCCAAACGCGTTTGGTCATTCGCCCGGTCGGCCAAGACGACGACCATGCAATAGGGATCCAGCGCCATGGCGTGGCGCAGGACTTCCAATCCGCTTCCGTCCGGGAGATCCAGGCTCAACAGGATGGTCTTGGGCCGGAGCGCGTCGAAAGCGCGCACGGCTTCGGCCACGGATCCGGCCACGGCGACGACGATGTCGGGCGACGATTTTTTCAGCATCTTGACCAGCAGACGGCGCATGGGTTTGGAAACGTCGATCAACAACATCCGGGGCGTGCCGCGGTCGACGGCAAACGTCGGAGTCGATTGGGCGTTTCGGTTGGCCGGGACGGCCGGCGCATTCGTTTTTCGTTTCATGGCTTCACCTCCCGGGCATGCCGACAGGCCGAACGGCGCGCAATCCGCTTGCGCGGCGTTCCGTCCGCTAAGCCTTTGCTACGCCAAACACATGCCAAAAGCAAGGCTAAATACGCCATTCCAAGGCATTCCAATTTGCGATGCGCACCCCGGTCGCCCGGATGGGCGAGCGGTCAGCGGCGGAATTCTCGCGGGACCGGATCGCCGCCTTCCCAGACGACCCTCCGGAAATGATCCGGATCGGTGTTCCCTTCGGTGTTGATCAGCAGGATCTGGGAATCGGGCCCGAGCCGCATCTTCCGTTTCAGGTCCGCCAGGCCATCGTATTCGCAGATGTACGTCAAGGCGCCCAGTGTCACCGCGCCGGATTCGCCGGAGACGATGAAGGGGTCGCCTGCCACGGGCACGCCGTACACGCGCATGCCTTTGGCGGCCACGAAATCGGGGCAGGCCAGGAAATGGTCCGCGCAGCGGGACAGGACGTCCCACGCCAGCGGACTGGGATCGCCGCAGGCCAGCCCGGCCATGATCGTGTCGAGGGTGCCGGCGACGGAATGGGGCTGGCCGTCGTCGCGCCGGATCGATTCGAACAGGCAGGCGGCCTTGTCCGGTTCCACCACGGTCATCGTCGGCCGCCGCTCGCCGAACAGCTTGCGATAGTAGCCCGCCACGGCCGCGGCCAGCGCGCCCACGCCGGCCTGCACGAACACGTGCGTGGGCTGGCTGATGCCTTGGCCCGCCAGCTGCTCCTGGATTTCCGCCAGCAGGGTGGTGTAGCCCTGCATGACCCAGCAGGGGATGTCCTCGTAGCCTGCCCACGAGGTGTCCGAAATGATCTGCCAGCCGTTGGCCGCGGCGTCGCGGGTGATGGCCCGCACGGCGTCGTCGTAGGTGCCCGGGATCACCTTCACTTCCGCTCCGTATTCCTGGATCGCCCGGATGCGCGGCTGGGACGTGCGCTCGTGGACATACACCACGCAGCGGAACCCCAGTTCCATCGCGGCCCAGGCCACCCCCCGGCCGTGGTTGCCGTCCGTGGCCGTGGCGAAGCAGAGGTCGCCGAGCTGGGCGCGCACCTTGGGGGATTTTAGCTCCGAGACCGTCAATTCCCGGTCGCGGATGCCCAGCCGCTTGCGGAGATACTGATAAATGGCGAACGAGCCGCCCAGCACCTTGAAGGAATTGAGGCTCAGGCGCTGGGATTCGTCTTTGACCCAGATGCCGCCGACGCCCAGCAGCGCGGCCAGCCCCGACAGGCTTTTCAGCGGGCTCATGTGATAGCCGTCGAGCTGGCGGTGCAGTTGCCGGGCGAAGCCGGTGATGCCCGGCGGCAGCAGGCGTTCCAGGGCGCGGCAGGTTTCGGCGCGGCGGGCGCGGGGGTTTTCGAGCCATTGCAACGGCAACGGGGTGGTGGGTGCATTCATGGGGCGTTCCTTTCCGGGAAATCCATGCCGCATAATCGGCCACGGGGCGAGGAATTCAAGCCGAATCCGCCGACCGCCGAATCCGTCGCCGGCTGGGCGCAGCGGCGGTTGGGTGCCATTTCGGAACGGGAGGGGCAACCTCCGTGTTGCCCTCCGGTGGATCCGGCGTTCGCGCAACCGGGCAGGACGGAGCCTGTCCCTCCAGCAAAGCCTCCTTTGGACGGCAAACCGCTCACCCATCCGGGTGCGGAAACGCAGATGCGCTTCCGCCGGTCCGGGCAAACGCCGCCGGCGAAAGCGCCGGCCGTTTGATTTTCCGGGCATTCCGTGGTTGACTAAGGGACCAGCGGACATGGCACAGGAAATACCCATTCCCACGCCCAAGACGCTTTTGGGCGTGACCTACGACCACTATCGGCTGGCCGATGGCGCGGATCTGTACGTGACGGCCTTCGGCCGGCCGTTTCTGGCCTGCCTCTGGCCGGACAACTGGTTGGAACCGGAGTGGTTCAGCAAAAGCCGCGAAGCGCTGCAGGGGACGAGCACGGTTTACAAAATCAAGACCAGGCCCGTGGCGGGGACGAGTAAAGACCTCGTCGTGAAATGGTGCCGCGTGGGCGAAGACGTGCCGATAGACACCTTGGCCCGCATGAAATTCATTGCGGCGGATTTCAATTCCCCCTACGAGGAATTCTCCTTGTTGATGGAAATGCGGGCCCGGGCCCGTCCGGGCACGATTCGCACCCACAAGCCGCTCGCCATTTTCGTTCCGGCCCAACGCCTGGAGCTGTGGCAAACGGGGCGCTCCCAGTCGAAAATCGACTATAAAAAAGCGAAATACCGGGACGTGGAACTGGACATTTTTCGCCAGTACATCCTCGTCTATGAATGGATCAAGGGCGTGGCGAGCACGGAAGCGGCGGCCGCCCAGGCGGCGCAGACGGCAGGTTTTGCCGATGCGCGGTCTTTCGCCCTGGCCATGATGGACCGCTCCATCGAGGACATGCAGCAGGCCGGCTTCCGTGTGTTGGACGTGAAGCCGCAGCACGTGATCGTCCGGCCCAAACCGCGCGGCGGACTGCTCCGGGACCGCCGCGGGCGGCCGGCCTATGCCCTGGTGGATTTCGAACTGCTGGAGCGAACGCCGGAATACGAGAAGCAGGCCAAACAAGAGCGGCGGCGAACCTATCTCGAACGGCAGCGGGACCGCTTCCGGCCGCTGTTCCGCCCCGGGTTCTTCCCCCGCCATCTGCATCCGGTGCACCTCCTCGGCGTGGATTACGTCCATGGCGACTGCGACAGCACGCGCGGCAAGCTGTGGGTTGTGGGACGCGATCCGCAGCTGTTCGACTATTTCCTGCCCGAGCGCTGGCGGCGCACGCCGCGCCTGAGCCTCTCCGATACCGCCCAGGTCTACCACACGAAGACGAAGGACGACATCCAGCTCGTTTGGAAAGTGTCGCAGGTGGGGGATCCGGCGCATTCAATCCAGGTGCCCGGCGCGATCGCCCCGCATGGATACAACAGCCCGTTCGAAGAGTTCGCGTTCGCGTTCCATCTGGCGGAGGCCGGCGTCCCCGTCACCTATCCCCGGGCCATCTACATGCTGGGCCATCATTCGACCCTGCCGCCGGATGCCCTTGACCAGCGCCGCTACGAAAGTCATCGGGATCTCCGCATGCCCGACGGCACTCCCGTGCTGCAGCCCGAACGCAATTACATCACGATCTGGGGCTACTGGAACGGAACCGACGCCGTGGTTGCCAGCGAAGAACTCCGGCAGAACCATTGCCGCGGCATCAACGGATTGCAGGCGCTGGCCGCCGGCCGGATCGATGAACGCCAACTGGAAGCCGCGACGGAGAAGCTGGCGCGGTTGCTGGCCGCCGCCGGCGTGGAAAGCGGCGGCCTGCTGGCCACGCACTACCTGTTCACGCTCTCGCCCGCAGAGGAGCTGCTCCGCGATCCGGACGGCACCTTGGCCGTGCGGCTGTGCAACTTCGAGTTCCTGCGCTGGCAGAACCGCCCGGACGCTGCGAGCCCCATCACCCCTGCGGTTGATTGCCGATTTCCACGTCCGTGAGATCGTCGGCACCCTTACAAAGGCCCGAACCGCAACTGCGCCCAAACAGCTGCCCGCCGCCCGCCGCCTGAACGGGAACAGGAAATCCGCCGTTTTCTTGAGCATGGCCGACCTCCAGGGGGTGCGCCGCCGTGCACCCGGGACCAACCCGGCCCCGGCCGCGCGCAGAATGAAACCTCCTGACTGGCTCGGCGGCTCCGCGCCAAGTCCGTTGCCGGCCGGCCGGGTTGAATGGCAAGGGGGAACGGAAAGGGAACGGAAGGGCTTGCGCGGAACCCCGGGGGCAGTTAAAGTTCCTGGATTCACAATGGATTTGCATAAACGAAAGGAAGGCAGATGAAAAAGGTATTAATTCCGACGGCCCTGGACGCCGTGGCCAAGGAGATTCTCCAGACCCATGGCGGCTATACGGTGGTGCAGGTGCCCAAGTGCGACGTGCTCCAGCTCGTCCGCGACAATCCCGACGTGCATGCGCTGATCGTGCGCAGCGAGAAGATCACCGCGGAGATCATCGACGCGGCGTCCCAGCTGAAGGTGATCGTCCGCGCCGGCGCCGGCTACAACACGATCGACATCAAGCACGCCCGGGCGAAAGGCGTGGACGTGATGAACACCCCCGGCGCCAATTCCAACGGCGTTGCCGAAGAAGTCGTCGCCCTGATGCTGGCCGACGCGCGCAAGCTGATCGCCGCCGACGCCTCCTGCCGCGCCGGCAAGTGGGAGAAGACGGCCTTCATGGGCACCGAAATCACCGGCAAGACGATCGGCATCGTCGGCCTGGGCTACATCGGCCGGCTGGTGGTCAAGCGCCTGTCCGGCTTCGAGCCGACCTTCCTGGGCTACGATCCGGGCATCACGATGCGGCAGGCGACGGACATGGGCGTCAAGCTGGTTTCGCTCGACGAACTGTTTTCCCAGTCCGACTACGTGACGCTGCATCTGCCCGAGATCGCCGAGACCAAGGGCATGGTGAACGCCAAGTTGATCGGTAAGATGAAGCCTGGCGCCACGCTGATCAACTGCGCCCGCGCCGGCATCGTCAACGAGGCCGACCTGCGGGTTCTCAAGGCCGAGAAGAAGATCCGCTTCCTGAACGACGTCTATCCCAAGGACGAGGAGGGGCCCAAGAGCGTGGCGGACATCGCCGACATCATGGTGCCGCACCTGGGCGCTAGCACGCGCGAGGCCAACCACAAGGCCGCCGAACTGGCCGCCCGCGAGCTGATCGACCTCGACGAACAGGGCGTCGACAAGGCCGTGGTGAACAAAGCGAAGTAGGCGCGGCGCGCGCGGTTCGCCGCCGGCCCCGTTCCGGGGCCGGCTTTTTTTGTCGCGCCCTCAGGGCACGGCGGCCTTGAGGCGGTAGAAATAGATGGGGCCGGCGGCCGCGTTGGAGCGGACAACCGGGGCGCCGGTGCCGGAAAATTCGTCTGCCGGCGTCCATGGCTCCGCGGGATCGGCCAGATTCGTCCGGGTTTCGATGGCGTACTGGGCGTTGCTGCCGGTGTGGAGAGTGACGACGCTGTTGCTGCCGGAGATCGAGAATTCCGCGATGCAAAGATGGCTGGCGGGATTGGTCGGCTGGGTGTCGAGCTCCTGCTCGAGGTAGTCGGAATACTGGTCGTCGTCGTAGTCGTCCGCGCCGCCGTCGCTGGTGGCGAGGTCGTGGAAATGGGTGTTTTCCCAATTATCCTCCAGGCCGTCGCCGTCGGTGTCGGCCGAGGAGGCGACGCGGAGCTGCACGCCGTTGGTACGGTACAGCACGAGCCAGGAGAGGCCGGGATTGAGCGCAGGAAGATTGGTGGCGGAAAACGCGTTGGTGACGGAGCCGGAGAGAATCACGTCGAAGCGCTCTCCGCCGGCGGGGGCGTAGCCGTCCCAGAACAAGACGTCCAGTGTGCCCGCGACATCGGCATTTTCCGCGACGACGAGCTGGTCGTAATCCGTCCCCGGTTTTTTGCCGCCGAGTTCGATCTGGAGAATGGCGTTGGAGCCCTGTTCGTAATGCTCGCCGATGGACAAGGTGCCCGGAGAATGGCCGGGGGCCAGAATGCCATAGTTGTGGTTGATGTAATTCGCCACGTGGCCCGTGCCGCAAAACGTGCCACCGCCACCCATGTTCAGCATGTAAATCCCGATTCCCGGCGGGCCGAGGGTGCCGCCGTTGAGCACGACCCTGCCGCCGTAGACGGCCAGCCCCCCGGGAAAGTTGGCGGTGCCGCGGTGGAACGTGGTGGTGCCGCCCGACATGTTGAACAACGGCGCGCCGAGAGTCGTCGAAGTGGCCTGGAAGTTCACCGTGCCGTGGTTGTAGAAATGGTCGGTCAGCACGTCGATGGCCCCGCCTTCCTGGTCGAAGGTCCACACGCCGGAAGCCTGGTTGACGATTTTGCCGCCGGGACCGGTTAACAGGCTGGAACTCGCCGCGCCGAAATAGACCTGGCCGAAGTTCTGCAGTTCTCCCCAGAGGGTTGCGGGCGTGGACGTTGCCGCGAAAACCATTGTGCCGCGGTTTTCGAGCGCGTGGCCTGAATGGACATTGAGTGTGCCGCCGGTAACCCAGACCCCCCCCCCGCCGATGTCGAAGACCGTGGTGGTGGGCGAATAGAACGAGCAACTCAGCGTGCCCCCGGTCAGGACCAGCGCGCCTTCGCCGGTGGCGGTGTAGACGCCGTCCCAATAGTCGGTGCCGCCGCAACCCACTTGGCCGATCGCGCCGGTTGCGAACCGGAAGGAGCCCCCGGTGTGTTGCTGGCCATTGCCGCGGATCGAGAAAACCGAACCGGTACCGAAAACGAGCGTGCCGCCCGTCTGCCGGAAGCGGACGGACTCCGTGGAACCGGTGACGCCGTCGGCCACGCGGAACGTGCCGGCGTTCAGAACGCTGCCGGTGCCAATCCACCGGTATTCCGAATGGGCCACGGTGGTCGTGCCGCCGGGGGCGTTGCTCCAGATGCCGTCGAGTTGGCATTGGCCGGGTCCCCCGGTGGCGGCACCCATCCAGACGTTGCCGCGGTTCACGAAGAGGCCCGCCAGTCGTTGGGTGGCGGCGCTGCCCGCCAAGTGGAATTCGCCGTAGTTTTCGAGTTGTCCGGACGGATGGACGTCGATTTCGCCCTCGCGCCAATAGTAGGTTCCGCCGTTGAACACGGTGGTCGTGGCGGAGGCGTGGGAAACGAACGCCGTGCCGCCTTCGAGGTGCCATTGGCCGTTGCCCGTCGTGGCGTATTCGCCGTCGATGTGCGCCGTGCAAGCGGTGGAAGCGGGGATGAATCGCGCGCCGTCATTCAGTTGCAAAGTGCCGCCCGCGAGCCGGCAGACATCGGAGACGCGGAAGGCGCTGCCCGTGCCGCCCACGAACCACAGTTTGCCTTGGCTTTCGAACCGCGCCACGTTGCAGGTGGCGCCGGAGCGAATCGACCAGGTGCCGTTGTTGTCGATCACCCGGCCGACGCCCGTGGTGCCGGAGAGCGTGAAGGTCCCGGCGTGCACGGCGACCGTGCCGCCGTCGTTGTAGAAGTTGTTTTCCAACTGCAGGGACGGAGTCTGGACCTGCACTTCGCCGAGGTTGAACCACTGGGCGGCGACATAGCTGGATCGGCCCGTCAACGTGCAGACGTTCCAGGTTTTGAACGGGCCGGGTCCGGCGAGGCGGGCGCCGTTGAGCGTGGCGTCTTTGTAGACGTCCAATTGGCCGGACGAGCCGATTTGAACCCGGCCAGTCACGTAGGCGTGGGCGCAATTGGCCGAAGTGGTCACCATCAGTTCGTGATACACGTAGGCGGTATCGCCAGCCTGCGGATAGCTTAAGGCCATCGGCGCCGGCGAGGTCCAGGTGGTGGCCTGGTCCCAGTAGCCGTTTTGGACGCTGTAGTAGTCGTCCGTCGTAAGGCCCCGCGCCATTCCCGCCCCCAAGACCAGGATCCAGAACCCCCAAACGCATTTGTTCATTGTACGCCCTCTGGAGGCCATCATAATGGAAAGGCCGGGGGGCAATTCAACCGAAATCGGCGGCGGGCGGCCGGGGCGGGGCATTTGCCGGCCGGCGGCGGCGGACCTATCCGAGTTCGACAAGGGCCTGGCGGGGGCGGCCGTCGTCCACGAGGTGGATCTTGCCGCCGGGCTGTTCGGCGCCGTCGAGGAAGACGCGGCGCGTCTTCCCGGTTTCCTCGCCGACCTTCCTGAGCTGCACGTGGTAGAAGGTGTTGCGGTAGCGGTAGGTGACCTTGAATTCGGTCCAGCCGGCGGGGAGGAGGGGAGCGAAGGAAAGGGTGTCGGCCTCGATGCGGATGCCGAGGAGGTCTTCGATGAGGAGGCGGTAGAGCCAGGATGCGGAGCCCGTGTACCAGCTCCAGCCGCCTTCGCCTTCGTGGCCGCGGGCGGTGTAGACATCGGCGGCGAGGACGTAGGGCTCGAGCTTGTAGGTCTGGACGTGCTCGGGGGTGTCGCCGTGGCGGACGGGGTTGAGGAGCTGGAAGATTTCCCAGGCGCGCGCGGAGTCGCGCAGGGCGGCGAAAGCCATCGCGGTCCAGACGGCGGCGTGGGTGTATTGTCCGCCGTTTTCGCGGACACCGGGGACGTAGCCCTTGACGTAGCCGGGATCCCACGGGGCGGAAGCGAAAGGCGGATCGAAAAGGCGCACGAGGCGATGGTTGCGGTCCACGAGGCGGTCGAGGACGGACTGCATCGCGGCCCGGGCGCGGGCGGGATCGGTGGCGCCGGCGAGCACGGCCCAGCTCTGCGGGATGGAATCGATCTGGCATTCGGGGTTTTGGGCGGAGCCCAGCGGGGTGCCGTCGTCGAAGAACGCGCGGCGGTACCATTGGCCGTCCCAGGCCTGCGCGTCGAGCGCAACGGCGAGTTTGGCGGCGGCCTGGCGGCATTCGGCGGCGAAGGCGGCGTCGCCGCGGCGCTCGGCGAGGGGGGCGAAATCCCCGAGGACCCGATGGAGGAAGAAACCGAGCCAGACACTTTCGCCGCGGCCTTCGTGGCCGACGCGGTTCATGCCGTCGTTCCAGTCGCCGGCGCCCATGAGGGGCAGGCCGTGGGCGCCGGTGGCGAGCGAGCGGCGGATGGCGCGGACGCCGTGCTCGTAGAGCGGGGCGGTTTCGGCGGAGACGCGGGGCTGGTCGTAGCAGGATTCCTCGCCGTCGGCGAGGGGCCGCGCCTCGAGGAAGGGGACGGATTCGTCGAGCACGCCGGTGTCGCCGGTGGCGGCGACGTAGCGGCAGGCGACATACGGCAGCCAGAGGAGGTCGTCGGAAATTCGGGTGCGCGCGCCGCGGCCGACGGGCGGATGCCACCAGTGCTGGACGTCGCCCTCCTTGAATTGGCGCGCGGCGCTGAGGAGCAGATGCTCGCGGGTCAGCCAGGGGCATTCGCGCAGGAAGGCAAGCGAGTCCTGGAGCTGGTCGCGGAAGCCGTAGGCGCCGCTGGACTGGTAGAAGCCGGTGCGGCCCCAGAAGCGCGCGGACAGAATCTGGTAGAGGAGCCAATGATTGACGAGGAAATCAACGGAGGCGTCCGGGGTTTCGACGTAGATGCCGCCAAGCTGCCGCTGCCAGAAGCGCCAGACTTCTTCCAGCGCCTGGTGGGCGCCGCCTTCACCGCCCTGGCGCCGGAGGATGTCGCGGGCCTCGTCCTCGCTGTGGGCGCAGCCGAGCACGAACACGACCTGGATTTGGTCGCCGGGCGCGATGTCGTACGGAGCCATGAAGGCGGCGCCGGGGTCGAGGCCGGCGCCGACGTGGTTGGAGAGGTGCTCGCGGCGCAGGGCGGCGGGCGCGGCGAGGTTGCCGTTGCGGCCGATGAATTCGACGCGGTCGGCGGTCAGGCTGCGCTCGGCGGCGGCGCAGTGGAAGAACGCGACGCGGTCAGGAAAGTCGAGGCTGAAGGCGTTCTGCGCGAAGATCGCGCCGCTTTGCGGATCGAGGCGGGTGGCGACGTGCATCGCGGATTGTTCGCGGCTTTCGCCAAGGACCCACTCGCAGTAGCCCGTGACCGCAATCCGCCGCGGGCGGTCGGAGAGATTGCGCAGCGCGAGGACCGTGAACTTGGCGGGCGAGGAAATGCCGACGTAGGTGGTCATTTCGCAGGCCAGGCCGTCTTCAGCGTGTTCGAAGACGGTGTAGCCGTGGCCGTGGCGGCAGACATAGGCGCCTTGGCCGCGCGCGGGGCCGGGTGCCGGCGACCAGAAACGGCCGGTCTCCTCGTCGCGGACGTAGAACGCCTCGCCGGTCGGGTCGGCGACGGGATCGTTGCGCCAGGGGGTGAGGCGGAACTGGTGCGCGTTCTCGCTCCAGGTGGTCGCCGTGCCGGATTCGCCGACGACGGAGCCGAACCGCGGATTCGCGAGCACGTTGACCCACGGGGCCGGCGTGGCCTGGCCGGGGCCGAGCTGGATGACGTATTCGCGGCCGTCATGCGTGAAGCCGCCAAGACCGTTGAAGAATTCCAGTTCGCGGGCCGGCGGCGCGGGCGGCCGGGCCGGTTCCTTGGCGGCGGACGGGACCTCCCGCTCGGGGATGTCGGCGTCGGGAACGACGCGGCGGTCAATCTGGTCGGCGAGGGTCCCGTAGCGGTCGCTGAAGACGAGCCGGGCGACGGCGCGGATCAGGACGCGGTCGTCCTCGGGCACCTGATCGATGTTGCGCACGAAGATGCCGCCGGGCTGGTCGAGCAGCTTGGCCTCGGTGCCGGCCTGCACGAGACCGACAATGGCGTCGAGCAGGCTCTGGCGATAGCCGGCGAAGGCCTCGGACCAGATGACGAGATCAACCTCGAGGCCTTTTTGCCGCCAGTAGGAATGGGCCTGCACGAGGTGGCGCACGAGATCGAGGTTGGCGAGGTCGGCGATGGACAGCAGCACGATCGGGCGGTCGCCGGAGATGCCATAACTCCAGAGTGCGGCCTGGTTGCGGCGGTTGGCGGCGAGGACGCGGGCGCGGTCGCGGCGGTGCGGGCTCGCGTAGAGCAGGGAGCCGGCGAGGCGCGCAAAGTGCTGGACCTCGGCCTCGCTCGCGCGCAGCTGATGCAAAAGCATCTGGCTGCGCGTCCAGGCCAGCGAGAACACGCGGTCGGCCATGTGCGGATCGCGGCAGCGGTCGATGCAGGCTTCGGCGGCTTCGCGCGTGGGCGCCACGCCGAGGAACGCGTTGACTTTGACGGACTGCCCGGCTTCGAGGCGCACCCGGTAGCGGAGGGCGGCGACGGGGTCGAGGACGATTCCCGCGCGGTCGGGCAGCGGACCGGAGCCGTCGAGCGCGGCCGGATTCCGCACGGAACGCCCGCGCCCGAGAAAGGCCGCGCGGTCGGTTTCGGCGGTGGGTCCGCGCAGGTTGGCGCCGCCCTCGACATGCAGCGAATGGAACATCCACGGCGGGGTTTCGCCGGCGGAGCGCGGGCGGCGGGTATACAGCAGCGCGGCCTTGTCGAGGGCGGGTTCGGCCTGCACGAACAGCTTGTGGAACGCCGGATGCGCGGCCTCGGCCCGGCCGTCCAAGAGCACGATTTCCGCGTAGCTGGTGATTTCGATCGTGCGCGCCTTGCGGGACAGGTTGGTCAGCGTGAGTTGCCGCAGCTCCATGTCGTCCTCCGGGCAGACGGCGACCTGCGTGCGGGTCTGGAACTGGTAAATGACGGACTGGAATTCGGCGCCGCCCTGCGAGAAGGTGGCCTCGCTGCGGTCGAAATCCGGGGCGAGGGGCTGGGGCGTGGCGGACCAGACGCGGTCGGTGTCCACCTCGCGCAGGTAGAAGAAAAAGCCGTGGTCGTCGCAAGCGGCGTCTTCGCGCCAGCGGGTCAGGGCGAGGCCCTGCCAGCGGCTGAAGCCGCTGCCGGCGTTGGTGACCATGACGTGGTAGCGGCCGTTGGAGAGCAGGTGGACCTCCGGCAACGGCGTGTTGGCCGTCGCGAAGGTGCGGGTAAGGGCCTGGGCGGTTTCCTCGGGGCGCGAGCCGGCGGTTTCGGCAACGGCGGCGATGGCGCGAAGGTGCGGGCGGGCCAGCGGGATGCGCTCCTGCAGCAGCAGCTCGGCGGATTTGAGCTGGGGATCGGCTATGAAGCGCCGCTGCATGGGCCGGTCGTGGAGCAGGTAGTCCAGCGCCAGCAGGCTCATGCCGCTGTGGTGGGCCATCCAGGAGCGCACGATTGCGAAGGTTTCGCCGGCGGGCACGCGCGCGGGGGTGTAGTCCACGGCCTCGTAGAGGCCAAAGCGGCCGATCGAGCCGCCCGCGGCAAGCCGCCGCAAGTTGCGGACGGCGTTTTCCGGCGCGACCATCAGGGCCATCGCGCCGGCGTAGGGCGCGACCACGAGGTCGTCGCCGAGCCCGCGCTTCATGCCGAGCAGCGGCACGCCGAAGGGGCGGTACTGGTAGACGCGGTGGGCATCGAGCTGGTTGTAGCCGGATTCCGACATGCCCCACGGAATGCCGGCTTCCCGCGCGTAACGGATCTGGCGGCGGACGGCGCCCAGATGCGTCTCGTGCAGCAGGGTGCCTTCGAAGGTCGGCATCACCAGCAGCGGCATCAGATATTCGAACATCGAGCCGCTCCACGACGCCAGCACGGGCGCCCCGCCGCCGGGCGCGAGCCGGCGGCCGAGATGGAACCAGTGCTCGAGCGGGAGCTGGCCGCGGGCGACGGCGACATAGCTGGCGAGGCGGCACTCGGAGGCCAGCAAATCGTAGTAGCTCGGGTCGCGCTGGTGCGCTTCGAGGTTGTAGCCGATGGCCAGCAGGTGGCGCTCCGGGTCGTAGAGGAAGTCGAGATCGCACTCGCCGGTCTCGTCGCACCGGCCGGCGAGTTTGCGGAGGGTGGCGATACGGTCCGCGGCGCGTTCGCTGGCGGTTCGGATCCGCTGGCTCCATTCCGCCGCGGCGGGCCCCGCGAGGTGCGGTTCCCAACGATGGCGGAAAGTCGCAAGCGCCTCGAGCGTCGGGAGGGTTTCCAGCTCCGCGCGCCACCGTGCGCGGAGCGCTTCGTCGCCGCCGGCCAGCGGCGGTTCGGATTCGCCGTGTTCCATCCAGGGGGCGAGGTAGCGGAGTTCGCCGAGCAGGTCGTCCCCCTGCCGCCGCAGGGCGGCGAACCAGAAGGCGAGCGGTTCTTCGTTGGCGCAGGCTTTGGCAAGGTCGGCCCATTCCGTCCGGGCCGATTCCAGCGCGCGGAAAATCTCGCGGGGGGCGGAGGGCGTTTGGCGGATGTTCTCGAGACTCTTGCGGAGGCGCGTCTTGGCGTCGCGCAGCCCCGCGGCGCGCGCCGATCCGGCGATTTCCTCCAGCAGGATGCCGACGGTATCGGCGAGACCGTCCTGCCAGCGGGCGGACAGGATTGGGCGGCGGATCATTTCGGCGAGGCCCTGGCGCGTCACGACCAGCATGGCCGTCAAGTTCCCGCTGTCCACGGAGGAAACGTAGAGCGGATGCAGCGGCTTGAGGGTGGTCGTGTCGTACCAGTTGTAGAAATGCCCGCGATAGCGCTCGAGCAGCTCGAGCGTATCCAGCATGCGGCCCGTCCGGTCGGCGAAACGTCCGGGCGTCAGGTAGCCAAAGTCGCAGGCGGCGAGGCTGGAGGCCAGCGCCATGCCGACGTTGGTGGGCGAGGTGCGTGGCGCGACGACGGGCGCGCCCGCTTCCTGCACGTTGTCCGGCGGGAGCCAATGCGTGCCGGGGCCGGTGAAGTGGTCGAAGAACGCCCAGGTGCGCCGGGCCAGCCGGCGGAGGAATTCGATTTGCGCCGCGTCGAGCGGCAAGGGCTTCTTGGCGGGCGAGCGGCTGATCGCCCACGCGAGGACGGGCGCGCAGAGCCAGACGCCGCAGAGCGCGAAGAAGGCGATGGCGTTCGGCACGCCGCGCGCCGCGGCCGCGCCGGCGGCCGCGAGGAGCGGCGCGGGCCACATTTCGCGCGCGACGCCGAGGAAAGAGGTGCGGGCGGTGCGCTCGCCGTGGCTGGCGGTCGTCCATTCGAGCAGGCGCCGGCGGACCTGCAGCCGCCAGGCCACGCGCCCGATGGCGTCCATGTAGACGACGGCATGGAAGGGGAGGAACACCAGTTCGAGCAGATCAATGATCCACTGGCGGCCTTCCGTCGCGAAGACGTGGCGGAAGTGAATCGCCGCCGGAACGTGGCGGCCGCGGAACACGAAGGCGCGGAGGGTGCGGAGCGCGCCCGGCAGGCACCAGGCCGCGAGCAGCGCGGCGGTCCAGGCCGCGGCGGCGGGGGCGCGCAGCAACCACGGCGCCGCGATGGCCGCCAGCGTCGCCAGGGGCACCAGGCTCCGGCGCAGGTTGTCGAACACGAGCCACTGTTCGAGATAGCGCAGCGGATTGGGAACGCGTGCCCCATCGAAACCGGGCACGCGCCGCCGCAGCCAGGCGGCGATCTGCCAGTCGCCGCGCGCCCAGCGGTGACGGCGGTTCACATCGGCCAGATAGCGCGATGGTTCGTTCTCAACCAGCTCGACCTCGCCGAGGAACCCGCAACGGGCGTGACAGCCTTCGATCAGGTCGTGGCTCAAAATGCGGTTGTCGGGAAAGCGCCGGTGCGTCGCGACGTGGAAGGCCTGGATGTCGTAGATGCCCTTGCCGACGAATTGCGCGCGCCCGAAGAGGTCCTGGTAGACGTTCGCGACCTCGCGCGTGTAGGGGTCGAGACCCGTCTCGCCGGCGAACAGGCGGGAGAACAGCGATTGCTTCGCCGACTGCAGGCTGACGGAAAGCCGCGGTTGGAGGATCGAGTAGCCGCGGGTCACGAGGCGCGTGGCCGGATCGACCTGGGGGCGGTTGAGCAGGTGCGCCAGCGCGCCGGCCATCTTGCCGGCCGAGCCCGGCGGCAGCTGGGTGTCGGTGTCCAGCGTGATCGCGAACCGCATCGAGCGCAGCAGGTCTGCCGCGCCTTCGACGTCCGAAAAGGCTTCGGCCGTGCCCTCGGCGACCAGGCGGTTGAAGTCCTCCAGCTTGCCGCGCTTGCGTTCGCGGCCCATCCATTTGCCTTCTTCCGGATTCCAGCGGCGCGGGCGGTGCAGGAGGAAGAACAGCGGCTCGCCGCCGCGCGCATGGCGCTTGTTGAGGCGCCGGACGCCCTGGATGGCGGCATCGATCCAGGGTCGGTCGGTCGGCAGCGTTTCGACGTCGGCGTCCGGGAAATCCGTCAGCAGCGCGAAATGCAGATTGGGAATCTTGTTGGCGAGGTAGCGGATTTCGAGATCTTCCAGCAGGCGCGCGCTGGCGGCGGGCGGGCCCAGGAAGGTCGGCACCACCACGATGGTCCGGTGTTCCGGCGGAATGCCCTTGGAGAAATCGAGCGCGGGCAAGGAATGCGGCGGGATCCACCAGGTGAAGAGCCAATGGACGAACGCGATGGCCGGCTTGGTCAGCGTCCAGGCCGCGGCCAGCGCCAGCAGGCCGGCGGCCCAGGCCGGCCATCCCGCCGGCAGGAAGGCCAGCGGGATCGCCGCCAGCCCGGCCGTCGCGACCGCGATGGAACCCAGATAGAGCGCGAGGGGGCGGCGTCCCAGGAAGCGGCCGAGATGCCGGAAAATCGGCACCGGGTAGCCCAGCTTGATTTCCAGCGCGCGCCGTCCGGCATCGATCAGGAAGAAGCCCACGTGGCTCTCGCGCCGGTCCGTGCCTTCGCGCCGGCGTTCGGCCGCCATCACCACGGCGGCCTCAGCGACTTCGGTTTCCGGCCGCCCGCAGTGGCGGGCGATTTTCTCGACGTGGGTGCGGTAGCGGTTCCGGGTACGGAAATCCATGGCCGGATAGATGCCGGCCGGGTCGCGCCGCAGGACGGCTTCGGTCGCGCTGTGCGCCTCGACGAAATCGGGCCAGTCGATGGCCGACATGGCGCGTAGCGTGGTGATGCTGTTGCGAGTGGTCTCGAGGTTCGCGGCCTGGTCCTCGTTTTCGCTCTGCTGGACCTGTTCGAGCGTCTGGCCCTTTTCCGCGAGCTCCTGCTCCAGCCAGTTGAGCGCGAGACCCAAGGCCGGGTTCACGCCGTCGATGTTGGCCACCAGTTCCGAGACGAACGGCGCGGTGAGGGGCGGGGCCGCCCGCACGAAATCGCCCAGTTCCGCGACGAAATGGCGCGGATTGGCTTCGACGACCTGGAGGAAACGTTCCGCCCACTTCAGCGCATCATCACGCTGGCGCCGCCGCCAGGCGATGCGCTGGGCGACGTCGCGCAGGTTTTCGATCAGCGTTAACCGCAGCATGATCGGCACCGCCCACAACTCGCCCAGCGCGAGCGCCTGCGACTCCTGGTAGGCGCGGACGAAGCGTCCGAGGTTTTCCAGATCCACCTGGCCGTCGGTGTGCCGCACTAGCTCCATCACGACGTCGTAAATGCGGGGATAGCCCTTGCGCGGGCCGCCCTTCAGGCGGGGGAGCTGGCGGCTATAGCCCGGCGAGAGGTGGGAGCGCGCCAGGTCGATCTGCTCCTGGATCAGGTGGACGTTGTCCAGCAGCCATTCCGCCGCCGGCGCGACGCGATGGCCCTGCTGGATGCTGTCCGCGACGGTTTGATGGCAGCGGTGGATCTCGGTTTCGCTCTTCGTCAGCCGTCGCAGCATGCGCTCGCGGCCGTGCACCACCTCTGTCTCGTGCCGGGAGGCGAGGAACCGGGCGTGGTTTTCCAGCTGCTCCACCCCGAACAACTCGGCCCGCAACGGCGTTTCCGCCGGTTCCGGAGGCGGCGCTCTCCGAGAACGCGGCTTCAGGCGCCGCCACAAGGAATCCGGCTGGGAGTGGGTGGAAAATCGGGTGCCGCCGGGTTTCTTGGAGACCTTCAACATCCCGGGTAGTCTATTAAAAGAATCCCGCTCCAGCAAGCCGGTTTTACGCGCCTGTGATGGCCCTGTTTGGGCGCGCCGGCCGCAGCAAAGCCCCCCTCGAAAAACGAAAACCCCCGGCCGGCCAAGCCGGTCCGGAGGCGCCGGGGCGGGACAACCGCCTACTTGAGGCCCATTTCGATGAGCTTCTCGGCGATCTGGATGGCGTTCTGGGCGGCGCCCTTCCAGATGTTGTCGCCGGAGACGAACAGCGAGAGTCCGTTCTCGACCGAGGGGTCGGGGCGGATGCGGCCGACGAGGGCGTCGTACTTGCCCGACGCGTCGAGCGGAGTCGGGAAAACCGACTTGGACAAATCATCCACAACCTGCACGCCGGC
Organism: uncultured Verrucomicrobiota bacterium; assembly: GCA_964393515.1. Taxonomy (GTDB): domain Bacteria; phylum Verrucomicrobiota; class Kiritimatiellia; order CAIQIC01; family Lenti-01; genus Lenti-01. The sequence goes on along the minus strand of CAYMTY010000005.1, from coordinate 91,496 downwards.
GGTCTTCGAAAGAATCTCGCGGGCGCGCGCGGGGGAGAGCGGATGGTGGAATTCCACGTGCAGCGCCATGCTGTGGCCGTTGAACACCGGCACGCGCACGCAGGTGGAGGCGACGCGAATGGAGTCGTCGCCTAGGATCTTGCGGGTTTCGCGGCCGAGCTTGGCTTCCTCGGAGGTGTAGCCGGGCAAATCCTTGGCCTCGGAGCCGATCTGCGCGATGACGTTGAACGCGATCTGTGCGGGATAGACTTCGTGGACGATGGGCTGGCCGGCGGCCCAGGCGCGGACCTGGTTTTCCAGTTCGCGGATGGCGGCGCTGCCCGAACCGGACACGGCCTGGTAGGTGCAGCACACGATGCGCTTGATCTTGGCCTCGCGGTGCAGCGCGTAGAGCGGCATCAGCGCGATGGCGGTCGAACAATTCGGGTTCGCGATGAAGTTCCGATGGCCCTTGAGGGCGTCCGCGTTGATTTCCGGAATGCACAGCGGCACGCGCGGATCCATGCGGAAGTCGTCGCCATTGTCGACGACGCAGCAGCCGACTTCGGCGGCGCCCCAGCCCAGGGTCTTCGAGGCGCCCTTGGCGCCCTCGGTCCCGGCGAAGAACGCGAAGTCGTAGCCCTTGAACGATTCGGGGCCGGTGGCGACCTTGACCTCGACCGGCAGGCCGTCGATCATCTCGGTGCGCTCGCGGGTGGCGAACGCGGTCAGCTTGGCCAGCGGGAAGTTGCGCTGGCGGAGCAGCCGGACGATTTCCGTCCCGACCGCGCCGATGCCGACCATGCAAACGTTGTATTTCTTCATTGGTTTTCTCCTGTGCAGGGGAGGGGACTCTACCCGGAAACCGCGATTTGTCAACCGGCGGTGCCTACACGAGGGAGGCGACGAGGTCGCCGACCTGGGAGGTGCCCAGACCCATGCGGCCGGCGGCGAGGGATTGGATCTTCCCGCCGTTGAGCGCGGCCGTGACGGCCCGGTCGACGGCTTGCGCCGCCTCGGTTTCGCCGAGGGTGTCGAGCATCATGCCGCCCGCGGCGATGGCCGCGATGGGGTTGATGACGTTCTTGCCGGTGTACTTGGGGGCGCTGCCGCCCATGCACTCGAACATCGAGACGCCTTCGGGGTTGATGTTGCCGCCGGCGGCGACGCCGAGGCCGCCCTGGACGATGGCGGCCAGGTCGGTGATGATGTCGCCGAAGAGGTTCTCGGTGACAATGACGTCGTACCACTCGGGCTGCTTGACGAACCACATCGTGCAGGCGTCCACGTGGTTGTAATCCTGCTTGATGTCGGGGAAGTCGCGGTCGCCCATTTCCTTGTGCGCGCGGACCCAGAGGTCGCCGCAGTGGGTGAGGACGTTGCACTTGTGCACCAGGGTCAGCATTTTCTTGCGGTTGCGCCGGCGGGTGTATTCGTAGGCGAACTTCAGGCAGCGGTCGACAACGGGCCGGCTGTAGAGCATGACCTGGGTGGCCACTTCGAGGTTCGTGCCCTTCTGGACGGCGCCGCCCAGGCCGGTGTAGATGCCGCCGGTATTCTCGCGCACGACGACGAAATCCACGTCCTTGGGCTCCTTGTCCTTGAGCGGGCAGTCTTCCTTCCGATAAAGCTTCACGGGGCGCAGATTGATGTACTGGTCCAGGACAAAGCGGGTCTTGAGGAGGATGCCCACCTCGAGGATGCCCGGCTTGACTTGGGGATGGCCGATTGCGCCGAGATAGAGCGCGCTGTGCTTGCGGAACTCTTCCAGGGCGGAATCCGGCAGGATTTCGCCGGTCTTCAGATAGCGTTCGCCGCCGAAATCGTAGGGGGTGTAATCCAGCTTGAAGCCGAACTTCTGGGCCGCAACGTCGAGGACCTTGACGGCCTCGCGGGTGACTTCGGGGCCGGTCCCGTCGCCGGGAATCAATCCGATGGAATAGCTCTTTTTCATATAGGCCGGCTATTTATAGGGGTTTTGGCGCGGAAATCAAGACCGGAAACGGTCCTGGCCGCAGAGACGAACGCAAAAAAGAGCAGGGAAAAATGGAGAAGGGGCGGGGGCTCAGTTTCCGGCGCGTTCCAGCGCGGTCCAGTCGCCGCGCCATTCCACGTTGGGGTTGAAGTTGGGGTTGTCGGTCACGACGTATTCCCCGTTCAGGCCGCGCCAGGCGTGGGTATAGCCGGCAGGCAGTTCGACCCGGTCGCCGGAGTCGGGATGGCTGTATACATCCACGCCCCGCTGGTACTGGCTGTAGTTCTCGTTGATGCGGTCCATGGCCGCCTGGCGCTGTTCGTAGGCCTGCTGGCGCGAGGCGGAGATCTCCTCGTGCGTCTGGCTGATGATGCGGCTGATGACGCCGACGTTGGCGATCTGCTGGTTCTGGTAGGCGGTCAAGGCCTCGACCAGCTGCTGGTACCGGTTGAGCCACTTGGGATCGAGGCGGATGGAGGAAACCATGGTCTGGAGGATCTTGGCCTGGCCGTCCAGCCGGCCCTTTGCCGCGCGCATGGCACCGAGCTGGTCGGCGATCCAGATGACCATGTTGCCGCCGGGCAGGAAGATCTTGTTGAGCGAGCAGTAGAAATCCTCCTCGACGGCCTGGCCGTCCAGTTCGTATTCCACGCGCACCCGGCCTGCGGAAACCTCGGTCGGCAGGTAGTTGCCTTCGGCGGAATTCTGCGCGCGGATGGCGTTGGCCAGTTCCGGCAGTTCCGTGCGGGCGACGATGCGCCAGGAGACGTGGGCCCGGACCTGGGGCAGGACGAACCGCTCGAGGTAGTCGAACGCGTCGGCGGCCGGCGGGCGGACCTCGTTGCCGAGGTAGTTGCTGCCTTCGGGGAAGCCGGTCATGGCCAGCATGCCGCCCCAGCTGTAGGGCTGGGCCGGCCAGGATTCGAATGCCTCCGGCCCGCGCGGGTTGCGGGTGCGGATCAGCGCCCCCGCCGGCATCGTCGGATGCAGGCGCCAGGCCACCGAGCCTTCACCCTTCCAGTCGACCGGAATCAGCAGCGACATGGCTTCGCCGCCGATCATGTCCGGGCGGTCCAGCACGCGCAGCGGCTTGAACCGCAAGACGCCGTCCGGGGTTGCGGCGCCCCCCTCGCCGCCCCCGCCGCGCGAGCAGGCGGTGAAGGCCAGGCCGAGGATCAGCCAGAGGACGGTCGGCAAAACGGGGCGGCGATGCATGCGGTTCTCCTTCGGGTTGATGCGCCCCATCATGCGCCGGACGGCCGGCGCGGACAAGTCTGCAGGCGCCAAGAGGGGGGCGGGCGCGGCTTGACGCTGGGGCGAGGGGGGGGTATGGTGGCGCGCTGTTTCATTCCCCTTTTTATTGAAAGGAACCCGCGTCCCATGCAAGTCACAGTCGACAATGCCGGCCCCTGCCGGCGCACGATCAAGGTCGAGTTCTCCGCGGAGGAGGTCCGCAAGGAGTACGACGAATCCCTGGCAGTCTATGCCAAGCACGGCCGGGTCAAGGGGTTCCGCCCCGGCCGCGCGCCCGCCGAAATGATCCGCCGGATGTACGACAAGCAGATCCTCGAGGGGCTGCGCGAGCATCTACTGGCCTCGGGCTTCCGCCAGGCGCTCAAGGAGCACAAGCTCGAGCCGGTGGCGGAGTACGATCTGAAGGAATCCGGCGTCAAGGCCGGCGAGCCCTATTCATTCTCCGTGACGGTGGACATCGAGCCGGAGTTTGAGCTCCCGGCCTACAAGGGCATCGAGGTGGAAGCCAAGAAGGTCGAGATTTCGGACGACGCGGTGGGGCAGGCCATCGACCGCTACCGCGAAAACGCCGGGAAATACGAGGACCTGACGGAGGCCCGCCCGGTGCAGGCCGGCGACATGGTAGCCGTGGACTACACGGCCGCCGTGGACGGCCAGCCCATGGCGGAAATCTCCGAGAAGGCCAAGAGCCTCGCCGCGGGAACCGACTTCTGGGTGATCGCCAACGAGGAGTATTCGTTCCTGCCGGGCTTTGGCCCGCAGCTCGTCGGCCTGAACGCGGGCGACGCCAAGGCGATCTCCGTGGCGTTCGACGCGCAGGCGCCGATCGCGGAGCTGCGCGGCAAGACGGGCGTGTTCCAGACCACGGTGAAGAAAATCCGGGCCAAGACGAAGGCCGCGCTCGACGAGGAGTTCTTCAAGTCCGTCGGGGTGAAGGACGAGGCCGAACTGCGGGAAACCTTCAAGAAGATGCTGCTGGCCGAGGCCGAGCGGCACGAGCACGCCCGCCGCCGCAACCAGCTGATCGAAACCCTGATGAAGCAGGCGAACGTCGACGTGCCCGAGTCGGAGGCCCACGAGGAGTCGCACCGCATCGTCTACGAGATGGTCGAGGAGAACAGCCGGCGCGGCGTCCCCGAGCAGCAGATTCGCGACAACCTCGCCAAGATCTCCGAGTCGGCCCAGGGCGCGGCGAAAGAACGCCTGAAGCTGCGCTACCTGCTCAAGCGCATCGCCCGCGAGGAGCAAATTGCGGTGACCGACGCCGAGGTGACCGCCCTGCTGAACGCCCACGCCGCGCGTTCGGGGGCGAAGTCCGCAAAGGAATGGCTGCAGCAGGCCAAGCTCAAGGAGGCCGAGGTCCGCAAGGGCCTGCGGGCCGACCTGCTGACGACGAAGACGATCGACGCCCTGATGGGGCACGTGAAATGGACCGGAGACGGCGCCGGAGCGGCGCAGAAGGAGACGGAGGCCAAAGCATGAGCAAGGAGAAGTCCTATCTGATCCCGATCGTGGTGGAGCAGACCGGCCGCGGCGAGCGGTCCTACGACATCTATTCGCGCCTGCTGAAGGAGCGGATCGTGTTCATCGGCTCCGAGATCACCGACGACCTGGCGAACCTGGTGGTGGCGCAGCTGCTGTTCCTGCAGAGCGAGGACGCCACCAAGGACGTCAGCGTCTACATCAACTCCCCGGGCGGTTCCGTCACCGCCGGCCTGGCCATCTACGACACGATGCAGTTCCTGAAGTGCGACGTGGTGACCTACTGCGTCGGCCAGGCCTCCAGCATGGCGGCGGTGCTGCTGGCGGCGGGCGCCAAGGGCAAGCGCCACGCGCTGCCCGGCGCGCGCATCATGATCCACCAGCCGTGGGGCGGCACGCAGGGGACCGCGAGCGACATCCACATCCAGGCCCAGGAAATCCTGCGCCTGAAAGACTACCTCAACGGCATCCTGGCCAAGCACACCGGCAAGTCCGTCAAGGAAGTGGCCCGGGACACCGACCGCGACTTCTTCATGTCGGCCGAGGAGGCCGCCAAGTACGGCCTGGTGGACGACGTGCTCGGCGCGGCCCCGGCGAAGGCGTAGGCGCCCGTGGCCGGCAAGAAGCCCAGCCCTCCCGCGCCGTCCTGCTCGTTCTGCGGGCGGCCGCGCGGCGCCGTCAAGACCCTCATCGCGGGGCCCGACGGCCTGAACATCTGCGACGAGTGCGTCGAGATCTGCAGCACCATGCTCAAGCGCCCGGCGGCCAAGGGCGGCGCGGCGGAGCCGTCCCCGGCCGTGCGCCTGCAGGTGCCCAAGCCCCACGAGATCAAGGCGCGGCTCGACGAGTACGTCGTCGGCCAGGAGCGCGTCAAGAAGGTCCTCGCCGTCGCCGTCCACAACCACTACAAGCGCGTCAAGTCGCGCCTGACGGGGGCGAAGGACGATGACGGCGTCGAGATCGACAAGAGCAACATCCTGATGCTCGGGCCGACGGGCAGCGGCAAGACGTTGCTGGCGCGGACCCTGGCGCGCATCCTCGACGTGCCGTTCAGCATCTCCGACGCGACGACCATCACCGAGGCCGGCTACGTCGGCGAGGACGTCGAAAACGTCCTGCTGCGCCTGATCCGGGCGGCGGACGGCGACGTGCCGCGCGCCGAGCTGGGCATCGTCTACATCGACGAGATCGACAAGATCGCGCGGCGGATGGAGAACGTGTCCATCACCCGCGACGTGTCGGGCGAGGGGGTCCAGCAGGGCCTGCTGAAGATCCTGGAGGGGACGGTTGCCAGCGTGCCGCCGCAGGGCGGCCGCAAGCATCCCCAGCAGGAGATGATCCAGATCAACACCGAGCACATCCTGTTCATCTGCGGCGGCGCGTTCGTCGGCCTGGACGACATCGTCAAGCGCCGCGTGGGCAAGGGCGTGATCGGCTTCGAAAGCGAAAGCGAGCAGCGCCGCGTCCGCAAGGCCGCGCCCGTGCTGCCGGCGGTGGAGCCGGAGGACCTGGTGAAGTTCGGGCTGATCCCCGAATTCGTCGGGCGCCTGCCCGTGGTGGCGAACCTCGAGGCGCTGGCGGAAGACGATCTGATGCGGATCCTCACCGAGCCGAAGAACGCGATGACCCGGCAGTACCAGAAGCTGCTGGCGATGGAGGACGTGGCGCTGGAGTTCACGCCCGCCGCCCTGCGCGAACTGGCCCGCGAGGCCGTCCGCCGCAACACCGGCGCGCGCGGCCTGCGCGCGCTGCTGGAGAACCTCATGCTCGACGTGATGTACGAAGCCCCCCGCCGCAAGCACGCCGGCCGCTTCACCGTCACCGAGGCCGTCGTCCGCGGCCACGAAAGCGGCCTCGACGCCCTCGCACTCGCCCCGCCCAAGGCGGCGGACAAGCCCCTCGACGCCGCCGGATGAGCCGGAAGGGCAGGTTTTCCACACTATGGAAAACTTTTTCGCCATTTTCCCACACAATGGATCCGGCGCCTGCCGGACCACAGTGTGGATAAATGTCCGGAACGCCGCGGCCCGCAGGCTTTTTATGTTCATCTTAGCGGTCTTGGGCGCGGTCGCCGCGGAGGCCCGCCAGGTCCGGATCACCGTCCTGAACACGACGGACCTGCACGGCTCGATCCGCCGGACCCCCGGCGTCTACGTCGAGAACAACGAGGGCTCCCTGCTGCAGTGCGCCACCCTGATCCGGCAGGTCCAGGCGGAAAACCCGAACACGCTGCTGCTCGACTGCGGCGACATCTTCCAGGGCACAGCGGAGAGCTTCCTCTCCCGCGGCGGAGTCATGGCCGAGGCCATGAATGCGCTGGGCTACGACGCGTTCGCCATCGGCAACCACGAGTTCGACTGGGGCGTGGACGTGCTGGGGGAGATGCTCGGGCGGATGCAGGCCGTGCCGCTGGCCGCGAACCTGCTCGCCGGACCCGAGGCGCCGGAAGTCTTCCGGCGCGTGCAGCCGTACCTGCTCAAGGAAATCGACGGCGTCAAGGTGGCCATCGTCGGCCTGACCACGCCCAACATCCCGAACTGGTTTCGCGACGTGGAAGCGTCCGGCCTGCAGGTGGTGGAGTCGCGCCGCGCGCTCGAGGCCGTCCTGCCGCAGGTGCGGCGGGAGCAGCCGCAGATCCTCATCCTCCTGGTCCACCAGGGGCTGCAGGCGGTGGATGACGACGCCAACCAGATCAACGCCATCAGCCGCCGCTTCGGCGAATTCGACCTGGTGCTGGGCGGCCACCTGCACTGGGTCCTGCCGGGCGCCCGGGTGGGCAAGGCCGACTACGCCCAGGCCGGCTCCGGCGCGCAGGGCCTGCTGCGCATCGACCTCGTCTTCGACACCGTTGAAAACCGCGTGACCGAGAAGAAATTCGAATACCTGCCGGTCACGCCGGATACGCCGGAGGATCCGGAGATCGCCGCGCGCGTGGCGGCCGACCTGGCCAAGGCCGACGAATGGCTGGACACGGAGCTGGGCCAGACGGCCACCGACCTGGACAGTTCACTGGCGGGTGCCGGCCTTTCGCCGGTCCAGCAGTTGCTGTGCCGCGCCATCGCGGAGCAGACCGGCGCCGAGGTGGTGCTGCACGGGATCCTGTCGGACCAGTCCATCCCGGCCGGCCCAGTTCGGGTGGGCGACGTCTGGCGGATCGTGCCCTATGAAAACGGCGTGGGCACGCTCTGGCTCACCCTGGCCGAGATCCACGCCATCATGGAGGAGGCCGCGGTCTACCTGGGCACGGACCGCTATTTCGGGGCCTGGGGCCTGCAGTACGAGGTCTATCCCAACGCGCGGGAAGGCCGGCGCATCCGGAACCTGCGCTGGGCCGACGGCACGGCGGTTAACGGCAAGCGGCGGATCAAGACCGCGCTGAACAGCTACCATCTGGCCGGCGGCGGCGGGCGGTTCCCGGCGCTGGCCAAGGCCGCCGGCACGCCCAACAGCCGTCTCGAAATGGCCGCGGGCACCACCCGCGACATGGTGATGGAATACGTCCGCCGCCACCCGGTGCTGGACATTCCCGCCGGCACCAACGCCGTGGTGATCCGCGCCGAACCCCGCCGCTGGCTGCGCCGGAACTGATCCGCCCGGCACATGTTCCATGGTGTGGGAAACCGGTGGCCGGCGGGATTCAAGACTCCGGCGGCGACGAGCGGCGGCGGTAGAATTCGAGGGTGGGCGAGACGAAATAGCTGCGGAACATGGGGTCCAGCCGCCCATAGAACTCCCGGCCGAGAAAGGGGGAATCGAAGACGGCCACCGGCTCGAACTGCTCGGAATCCTTGCGCAGGCGCTGGTAGGCCCGGCAGAAGACCTCGTGGCCGTGCCGCTGCCAGCGCAGGTAGTGGAGCGAAGTAATCTCGATCAGGTCGTTGGCCGGGAGCTGGAATACATCGGGCAAGCGACCCTCGAGGTGGTGTTTTTCCGGGAAGTCTGGATCGGACGGGGAGGCTTCGTAGGGCGACCAGCCAAAGGCGTGGACGGTCTGTCCCGGCGCCAGATGGGATTTCAGCCACTGGTCGGCCGCGAGGCGCGTGTCGTGCTTGTAGCGCCGGGTGGTGGAAACGGTGAAGGCCAGAGTGCTGGCCAGCACGATCAGCACGACGATGGCGGTGGCCCGGCGGCGGAAGATGGAAGCGAGCTGGCCTAACTCGGTCCCCAGCCACAGGCCCGCGCAGAGGACGCCGAGCGAGAAGAGGGGATGATAATAGCGCAGGGGGACGTAGGTCAGGCTGCCGGACTGCAGGGCCCAGGCCGCGGCGAAAACGAGGAGAATCCACTTGCGGCGGTCCGGGCGGAAGACGAACCATGCGGTGCCGGCCAGCGCAGCCAGGTAGAGGGGCAAGCCGAGACTGAAGGGCCCCGCCGCGACCAGTTGGTAGAGGAACTTGTGGTACTGCCAGCCATCCGCCGGCAGGCTGAATCCAAGGTGATGGCCATGGGTATGCCGGTTTTCGTAGGCGAGCGCCTGCAAAGTGTCGCCCAGCCGAATGAAGCTGAAAGGGGTCGCCAAGAAGGCCGCCCCGAGCGCACAGGCCGCGGCCAGCAACAGGAACTGGACCCGGCGCTTCCAAGACAGACCGGTTGCCAGGCAGAGGGCGACGAACGGCGCCAGGCAGACCAGTCCGCCCGTGTATTTCGCGCCGGCGGCCAACCCCGTGCACACGCCCGCCAGGACGGCGAAGCGCGGCCGGGGCGCTTCGCACAACTTGACCGACATCCACAGGGCCATCAGGACCCAGAAGTTCATCAGGACATCCGTCACGGCGACATGGCTGTCCCAGACGTTGAGGGGCAGCAGCGCCATCCACAGGGCGGCGAGGAGCGCGCCCGGCGTGTTTCCGAAACGGCGGGCCAGGAAGAACACGGCCAGGATGGACAAGACGCCGCTGGCGGCGCTGATGCCCCGGCCGACCACGAAGGCTTTCCAATCGGGCCGGGCGGGATCGAAGATCTTGGCCGTCCCGTGCAGCAGGGCGATGCTGTTGCACAGGAAGGTCGGATAATTCAGGAAGGCGGGCTCGGGGTGGGCCCACGACAGGGCCAGGGCATGCTGCAGGACATGGTCGTGCTCGTCCGGATAGAGATTCGTCCGTTCGGGCAGGCCCCAGGCCAGGCCCCAAAAACGCAGCAGCAGGCCGAAGATCACGATGCCCGGCAGGGCCAGCCCGGCGCCGCGGAGCCGGCCTCCCGCCGGCGGGGGAACGGGCGCCACGGCGATCGCCCGGGCTATCTGGTCGGTCGGCGTCACGGGCGCGGGGGATAAAAATACCGAATTATTATGTTGAAATACATAATACGATGTTATAAAAGGGGCGCATGAACACAAGTATAAAAACCAGCCGCGGGCGGCGGCCGAAATTCGACGAGCCGCGCCGGCCGGTGACCATGATCCTGCCGGAACGCACCTTGGGCCAGCTGGCGGCGATCGACCCCGACCGGACACGGGCGATCGTCAAGCTGGCGGCGCATCACGCCGAAGGCGGCGGCGGCGGTTCGCAAGTGGTGAAGGTGGTGAGCGTGGCCCCGGGCGCCGGCGTCATCCTGGTCGGGCCGTTGCGGGCCTTGCGGCGCCTGGCTTCCCTGCAGCTGGTGGAAGTGGCGCCCGGGCGGTTCCTCCTGACCATTCCGACGGGCACGGCCATCGAGCGGCTCGAGATGGAATTGATGGACCTGCTGGAGGACCTGCCCCGGGCAATGGAATCGGAACGGACCAGCCTGGAGAGGCTCCGCACGATTCTCGGCCAGCAGCGGAAGAAGAAGGCGGTTTCCAAGCGGGAGTTCCTGCTGATCGCGACCTGAGAAACGGGCGGACAGCCCGGCGGCACAGGTGAAAACAAACCGTCATTTTCGCGCGGGATCCTGGCCGGCCCGATTCGGCCTGGTGCTGTGCGGGCTGCTCGGGGCGGGGCTGGCCGGCGAAATCGGCCTCCGCGCCCTGGGGTACCGGCCGCCGGTCATCCTGACGCCGGGCATACGCGCCGAGTATCGGATCGAGCCCAACGGCCAATTCACCTACCGGGGCTACCTGACCGGGATGTTTTCCGATTTCGCCACGCCGGTGCAGTTGAACAGCCGCAGCTTCCACGATGTGGAGCATTCCGACCGCCGCGTGGTCCCCGGCACTTTCCGGCTCCTGGTGATCGGCGACTCCTACGTGGCCGACCTGAGCTGTCCGCTGGAAATGGCGTTCTACCGCCGGCTCGAGGCAGAGCTGAACCGGGTGGATCCCCTCGGGTGTCCCGCCTACGAGGTCATTGCCTGCGGCCAGGGCAACCAGGGCCAGGAGCAGGAGCGGCGGTACCTCGCCGAACTGGGCCCGGTTTACGAGCCGGACGCGGTGCTGCTCCTGTTCTTCTGCGGCAACGACATCCTGGAGAACGCCCCGGCGACCTTCCGGGCGGCGAGGCATTTCGCCCTTCGGTACCAGCAGGGCATCGCGCCACGGAAGGCCGCGCTTTACGGTCGCCTCCGGGTCTGCCCGCGTTCGCGACTCAACGGCTTGTTGGCCGAGGCGGCGACGACGTTCTATGCGGATCACTTGAACTGGTTCGTGCCGGGGCTGGCGGCGGCGGACCTCGTCAGCCCCGAACTGGGCGTCTATCGCATGCCGCTGGACCCCGTCTGGCAGGCGGCCTACGCCCGGACGGGGGATCTGCTCGCCGAAATGAAGGCCGACTGCGAGCGGATCCGTGCCCCGCTCCTGATCGCCGGGCTGTCGGGGCCGCAGGCGGTCGGCGACGTGGGGGAGCGCGAAATGCTGGCGGGCGGGGCCGCGGACCTCGATCCCGGGCAGCCGGCACGCTGGTTGGAAGCCTGGTGCCGGGATCACGGCGTGCCGTATGTGGCGCTCGATCCCCCGCTGAAGGCGGCGGGCTGGCGCAACGTGTTCTGGCGCCACGACGGCCATCTCAACCCGCGGGGCAACGAGGTGATTGTCGAGCCTCTGTTCCGGCAGGTGGCGGGCGCGCTACGCCCGCCGACAGGGATAGGGGAGATTACCGCGACACCAAGGCTGCGGCCGCAAGACATCTGATCCCGGCATCTTGGGCTTCCCATGATCGGGCTTTTTCCATAAGATGAGTCGCAAATCTTTTTTTAGCGAGGAATCAGGAATGAAGGTATTGGTGACGGGCGGGACCGGGTTCACGGGCAGCCATTTGACGCGACGGATGTTGGACCGCGGCTATGAAACCGTCGTGCTGGACAACCAGAAGGGGTTGTTTGACGAGGAATTCAAAAAGCGCGGCGCGAAGATCATCTACGGCACCGTGACGGATGAGCAAGCGCTGGAGGAGGCCCTGGAGGGGGTGGAGGTGGTGCATCACCTGGCGGCGGCGTTCCGTAAGGTGAACATGGCCGACCGGGTGTACACCGAGATCAACCAGGGCGGCTTCCGCAAGCTGCTGGAGACGGCGCGCCGGAAGGGCGTCCGCAAGCTGGTCTATTGCAGCACGCAGGGCGTGCATGGCAACATCGACAACCCGCCCGGCGACGAGAATTCGCCGATCAAGCCCGAGGACTACTACCAGTTCTCCAAGTACCAGGGCGAACAGGTCGCGCAGGAGTTCATCCAGCAGGGGATGGACATCACGATCCTGCGGCCGACGGCGCTCTACGGCCCGGGCGATCCGGGGCGGTTCCTGATGATGTACAAGTGGGTGGATCGCGGCTTCTTCCCGTTTTTCGGCGACGGCAAGGTGTTCTACCACCCGGTCTATGTCACGAACTTCGTGGACGCGCACGAGCTGGCGGCGGAAAAGCCGGCGGCGAAGGGGCAGACCTACCTCATCGCCGACGCGCAGTATTATTACATCAAGGACATCGTGGCGCTGATCGCCGAGGTGATGGGTCGGCCGTGCAAGTTCGTGCATCTGCCGTTCTGGCCGCTGTACGCGGTGAGCGCGGTGGTGGAACTGCTCTACAAGCCGCTGCCGTGGGATCCGCCGCTGTTCCGGCGGCGGGCGGACTGGTACCGGCAAAACCGGGCGTTCAAGATCGACAAGGCGCGGCGCGAGCTGGGCTACGAGCCGAAGGTGGGCCTGAAGGAAGGCCTCAAGCTCACCGGCGATTGGTATCGCGCGAACGGATACCTGAAGAAATAGGCCGGGAACCGACCTCATGTGCGGCATTTGCGGATTCAACTGGCAGGACCCCGCGCTGGCGGAGCGCATGGCCGCGGTCATCACCCACCGCGGCCCGGACCAGGCCGGCGTCTGGTGCGATGAACACATCTCCCTGGGCCACCGGCGCCTGAGCATCATCGACCTGTCCGAGGCCGGCCGCCAGCCGATGGCCAGCGAGGATGGCACGGTCCAGGTCGTCTACAACGGCGAGATCTACAACTTCGCCGGAATCAAAGCCGACCTCGAGGCGAAGGGGCACGTGTTTCACAGCCACACCGACTCAGAGGTGATCGTCCACGGCTACGAGGAGTGGGGCTTCGAGGTCGTCCACAAATTCATCGGGATGTTCGCCATTGCGCTGTGGGATGCGCAGCAGCGGCGCCTGTGGCTGGTGCGCGACCGCATTGGCATCAAGCCGCTGTACTACTATTTCAAGAACGGCCGGTTTGTGTTCGGGTCGGAGATCAAGTGCCTCCTGGAGGATCCGCAGGTGCCGCGGCAGGTGCATCATGCGGCCTTGTACGAGTATCTCGGCTTTGAGTTCGTGCCGGCGCCGGACACGGCGTTCGCGGACATCCACAAGATCCCGGCCGGCCACTGGGCCGTGCTGGAGAACGGGCAGCTCCGGGTCGAGGAGTACTGGGACCTGAAGATGCCCGAACGGGGCGTAGCCCGGTCCGAAGGCGAGATGGTCGAGCAGATCCGCGCGCTGATCGACGACGCGGTGAAGCTGCGGCTGATTTCCGACGTGCCGCTCGGCGCGTTCCTGTCGGGCGGGCTCGATTCGAGCACGATCGTGGCGATGATGGCCAAGCATTGGCCGGGCAAGGTCAAGACCTTCACCATCGGGTTTCCCGACAAGACGTTCAGCGAGCTGGACTACGCCCAGACCGTGGCGAACCACTTCGGCACCGAGCACCGCGTACTGATCATCGACGAGATGGACGAGGCGTCGATCGAGAAGTCGATCTGGCACCTGGACGAGCCGATGACGGACCTTTCCTCGATCCCGTTGATGTTCATCTGCCAGAAGGCTAAGCAATACGTGACGGTGTGCCTGAGCGGCGAGGGCGGCGACGAGGTGTTCATCGGCTACGACCGGTTCAAGGCCGCGAAGATCGCGGGTTTTCTGAACTTCCTGCCGAAGTGGGTGCGCCACGACCTGGTGGGCAAGTGGGCCAAGGGGCTGGAAGACCGGCCGGAGAAAAAAGGCCCGGTGAACATGTTCAAGCGGTTCATCGAAGGCACGCTGCTGCCCGAGGAGGCCATGCACCTGCGCTGGCAGTACTTCATGGACCCGCGCCTGGAGCAGCACCTGTTCGCCGATTCCTTCAAGGCGCAGGTGCCGTTCGATCCGTTCGCCCGGGTGCGCGGCTACAACGCGAAGTGCACGACGAAGGACGTCGTGAACCGGGAGGCCTACCTCGACACGCGCTTCATGATGAGCGACAGCGTGCTGATGAAGGCCGACAAGATGAGCATGGCCTCCGCGCTGGAAATCCGCGTGCCGCTGCTGGACCACCGCCTGGTGGAATACGTCGGCACGATCCCGGGCAACCAGAAGCTGCACGGCCTGACCACCAAGTACATTTTCCGCAAGGCGCTGGAAGGCATTTTGCCCAAGGAGATCATCTGGCGCGGCAAGCAGGGCTACAGCCTGCCCGTGAAGAACCTCCTGCGCACCCAGCTCAAGGACTTCATGGTCGCCCTGCTGCACGAATCGCCGCTGATCCGGGAGGATTTCGACGTGGTATTCGTGGACCGGCTGATCGCGGAGCACCTCTCGCTGAAGCAGAACCACAACCACGTGCTGTGGGGGCTGATGAACATCGCCATCTGGCACCGGCGGTTCTTCCGGAACGGGTGAGGGGATACGTTCATGGGATTCAGAAAACCGGCCTGGATCGGCTGTAGAGCCGCGCCCGTTGGGCGCGGATCAATTGGGCCGGATGCCGCGCCCAGCGGGCGCAGCTACAACAAAGCCAGATGAAAAACAGGGATCAATCATGACTGAATCCGCGGAATTCAAGGTCAAGGAAGTGACGCGAGGCGGGGGCTTCGCGGCGTACCGGGCGCTGATGTACGGCGACCTGGGGCTCGGGAAGATCATCTGGGCCGAGATCCTCTACACGCTGATCGGCGGGCTGGGCGGGGCGCTGGGGCTGTTCCTGCGGATGAAGCTCTATCCGGCGCTGTTCCAGTCCTGCGGCCGCAAGGTGGTGTTCGGCAAGCACGTGACGATCCGTCACCCGCACAAGATCGTGCTGGGTGCCGGCGTGGTGCTGGACGACCACTGCGTGGTGGACGCCAAGGGCGTGGACAACCACGGCATCGTGCTGCGCGACCGCGTGTACGTGGGGCGCAACACGATCATTTACTGCAAGAACGGCGACATCGAGATCGGCGAGAACGTCAGCCTGTCCGCCAACTGCGTTGTGTTCTCCTCCCACAAGCTGGTCATGAAGAAGAACAGCGTGGTCGCGGCGTTCGTGTACCTGCTGAGCGGCGGGGAGTACGACCTGGACGATCCGGCGCCCTTCGCCCTGCAGAAAGGCACCTGCACGCAGGGTCCGCTGGAGATCGGGGAGGACTGCTGGCTGGGCGCGGGCGTGAAGGTGCTGGACGGCGCGAGCCTCGGCGACCATTGCGCGGTCGGGGCGGGGGCGGTGGTGAACAAGCCCCTGCCCGCGAATTCGATCGCGGTGGGGGTGCCGGCGCGGGTGGTGAAATCGCGGAAGGCCGCCGAGTGAAAAAGCACCTGGCGCTGCTCGCCAAGCTGGCGGTGATGCTTGGCCTGCTGGCGGTGCTCTACCGCAATGTGGATTTTGCCGCGTTCCGGGCGGCGCTGGCGGGCCTGCAATGGGGCTGGCTCCCCCTGATCTACGCGCTGCTGTTCCTCAACACGGCGCTCAACTCCTGGAAATGGGGGCTGCTGCTGAAGGCCGACGGCATCGCGCTGTCGCTGCGGTCGCTGATGTGCAGCCACTTGATCGGGACGTTCTTCAACCTGTTCCTGCCGTCGAGCATTGGCGGCGACGCCTACCGGGTGGTGGACGTGGGGCGCCGGGCCGGGGCAGGGGCGAAGAGTTTCGCCTCGGTGTTCGCGGAGCGGCTGACGGGGTTCCTGGCGCTGGCGATCTGGGGGCTGCTGTTTTCGGCCATCGGCTGGTCGCGGCTGCCGGACAAGCGCATTCTCCTCCTGCCGGTGTTGGTGTTCGCCGTGATGGGCGCGCTGGTGTTCGCGGTCGTGCAGCGCACGGCGCTGGTGGCGGTATGGCGGGTCTTCCGCCTGGACCGCCTCCGCAAGCTCGACGCCTTCCTGCACCGGTTCCTGGATTCGCTGGCGGGTTACCACGCCGACCGCCGGCTGATCGCGGTGGTCTTCGGGCTTTCGCTGGTGTTCCAGATGACGGCCATCACAACGATCTTCTGCATCTCGCAGGCGCTGCACTGGGAAGTGCCGTTCGTCTACTTCTGCATCTTCGTGCCGCTGATCACGCTGGGCGAGGCGCTGCCGATCTCGATCTTCGGCATCGGGGTGCGCGACGGACTCTACGTGTTCTTCTTCGCGCAGGCGGGGGTGGCGCGCGAGCAGGCGCTGTCGCTGGCCCTGGTCTATGTCATCATTTCCATCATCTATTCGCTCGCGGGCGGCGTGCTCTTTCTGCTGCGCCGCCCGTCCGCCGCGGCCACCTGAAGCGCCGCGGGGGGAGGCGTCAGGGGGCGGCCAGGTGGTCCACTTCGGACTGCTTGGTCCAGGGGATGAGGCATTCGCGCCAGAGGAAGGGCGCGAGGTCGGAGGGCCAGCCGGGGGCGAGTTCCGCGGCGGCGGTGCGGATGAAATCCAGGACCTGCAGTTCGGCGGACAGGTCTGTCAGCAGGTCCCGGAGCCGTTCCCGGTCGCCGATTTCCAGGGCGGCGCGGAAGTCGTCGGGGTGGCCGGCGGCTTTGGCGTCGGCGATTTCCGCGGCGAGGCGCTGGCGGGCGGCCAGGGCGGCGGCCAGCTCGCGGTTGGCCGGGGCCGCGGCTTCGGGATCGCCGGCGCCGGCGGGGCAGAGGGCGTAGAGAATTTCGGCCAGCGGCGGCGGCGGCAAGCGGAGGTCGGGGGGGCTCCAGGCGGGGCCGGGTTCGCGCGGGAAGCGCGCGCGGTCCGCGAGGGCGCGCAGCAGGACGCGGTCGGCGGCACGGAGGCGCCGGCGGAGTTCTGCAAGGACGGGGGCCGTCATCAGGAGAAAACGACGGTGCGGTTCTTGTAGACGAGGATCCGGTGCTGCAAATGCCAGTAAATGGCGCGGGCCAAAACGATCTTTTCGAGGTCGCGCCCGAGGCGGACGAGGTCGTCGACGCCCTGGCGGTGCGAGACGCGGATGACGTCCTGTTCGATGATGGGGCCTTCGTCGAGCTTATCCGTGACGTAGTGGGCGGTGGCGCCGATGATCTTGACGCCGCGGTCGTGGGCGGCGCGGTAGGGGTTGGCGCCGGCGAAGGCGGGCAGGAAGGAGTGGTGGATGTTGAGGATCCGCAGCGGGAATGCCTGGACAAAGGCGGGGGAGAGGATCTGCATGTAGCGGGCGAGGACAACGAAATCCACGTTGGCTTCCTGGAGCAGGGCAATCTGCCGGGCTTCGGCCGCGGCCTTGGTCGCGGCCGAGACGGGAATGCAGTGGAAAGGCAGGCCGTGGCGTTCGACCAGGCCGCGGTGGTCATCGTGGT
This sequence comes from uncultured Verrucomicrobiota bacterium, assembly GCA_964393515.1. Taxonomy (GTDB): domain Bacteria; phylum Verrucomicrobiota; class Kiritimatiellia; order CAIQIC01; family Lenti-01; genus Lenti-01. Next base: position 73,961 of record CAYMTY010000005.1, on the reverse strand, counting down.
TGGCGAGGACGAGGGCGACGTCGACGGTCCATTCCCCGCTTTCGCAGCGGGCGAGGATGTCGTAGAGGCAGTGGGCCTGCTTCGAGACCATGACGGCCATGCGCGGGCGCTGGTCGGACCGGTGCAGCGTCCAGCGGATCCGCCGCGGGCCGGCGACGGGGGCGAAGCGGGCGGCGAACTGGTCAAGGGGGATGGCGAAACCTTCCAGTTCCCATTCCATGCGGGCGAAAAAGACGCTTACCTCGGTGTCCACGTACTGGTCGAGGGCGATAATGTTGCCGTTGTGCTCCAGGATGAAGGCGGAGAGGGCGGCGACGATGCCGCGCTGGTCGGGGCAGGAAACCAGCAGGATGGCGGTGGGCGGGCCGACGGCCATGGACGTCAATCGTTCTGCGGGAGCGCGGGGGGCTGCCGCCGGGACAGGTCGGGGGCGGATTCGGGTCCGCGTTCGGCGGCGGCGAAGACGCCGACGAGCGGGCAGTGGTCGGTGGCCGGCGGCAGGAGCGGCGAGCGCACCACGAAGCACTTCTCCAGCACCACTTCGGACCGGAGGCCCTCGTTGACGAGCAGGTAATCGCTGCGGAGATGGGTGTCGTCGGCGGTGCGCTGCGTCCAGGCGTCGCCGCTGGCGTCGATGGGTCGCAGGTCGAAGAGCTGGGGCTGGCCCTGGTAGGTGTGGATTTCGCGCAAGACGCGCGAGGCGGGGTCGTCGTTGAAATCGCCGGCCACGAGCAGGTTGACGTCGGGATTTTCCTTGAGGGCGGCGCGGACGTGGTTGTTGAGCAGGCGGGCCTCGTTGCGGCGCATTTCGGCCTGGCCGTATTCATGGAACTGCTTGGATTTGAGGTGGGCGACGAGCAGGCGCAGGCGGTAGGCCGGGTTGATTTCGAGGTCCACGTCGAGGAATCCGCGGCGAACCGGGAATTGCGTCGGACCGATGGTGTAGGAATCGTCGGTGTGCGGCCGGCGCGCGACGATGGGGAAGCGGGAGAGGACGGCCAGGTTCAGGTCCTGCGGGTCGTGGCGGAGGTATTCCCCGTAGCGGTAGTCGAGGCCGGCCTCGCGGAGGCGGTACTGGAAGTCGGCCCAGGCGGCGGGATCGCCCATTTCCTGGACGGCGAGGATGTCGGGGGCGACCTGGCCGATGATTGCGAAGAGGGCGGCGGCCGCGGCGCGCGGCCGGGGCTCGAGGGTGTCGGCCTCGCCGGCGGGTGTTGCCAGTGCGTACTGATTGAGGTTGAAGGTCATGACCGAGAACTCGTCCGCGGCGGGGCGGGACCAGGCGGGGCCGGCCGGAGCGGAAGCTTCCGGAGCGGGGGCGCAGCCGGCGGTTCCCCAGGCCAGTCCGGCGAGCAGGCAGACGGCAGGGAGCTTTTTCATGGGGGGCCCCGAGGTTATTTTTTCTGGTAGGCGGCTTCGATGCGCTGGGAGATGTCGCGGTACTTGATGTCCACGGAGTAAATTTCCTTGAAGAAAGCGATGGCTTCCGGCTGGCGGCCCATCTTCTCGGCGAGGACGCCCATTTCGTAGACGACATCCTTCTTGGTTTCGTCCATGAGGGTAAGTTCGGAGGCGGCCTTCTGGAGCTGTTCGAAGGCGATGTCGAGCTGGCCCTTCTGGGTGAAGCAGAGGGCGAGGTAGTAGAGCGCGCGGGTGCGGCGCTGGGGATTGCGCTGGGCGAGCTGGAACTCCTCGATGGCCTCGGTGTACTGACCGCGCAGGTAGAACTGGTAGCCGAGCTCGTAGCGGAACTGCAGGTCGTTCGGGTAGCGCTTGACCATCTCGACGGCGTCGTCATAGAGGAAGGTGGCTTTCTCCTCTTCCTTGGCGGCGGCGGCGGCCTCGTCGCCGGCGGCCTTGGCGGCCTCGATGGCGGCGTCGAATTTCTTGACCTTGATTTGGGAGGCGGAGCGCTCGATCTGGGGGTCGGCGCGGCCGGCGGCCTTGGTGGCGTCGTCCAGCGCCTGGAGGGCGTCGTCGAAGCGCTCGGCGCGGACGTAGAGGTCGGCCAGGGCGCGGCGGAAGTTCATGTTCTGGGGTTCGCGCTGGATGTCCTTGAGGCGTTCGGCGATGAGGGTGTCCACGTCGGAATCGCCCTTGACGGCCTTGGCCTGCTGCTCGAGGAGGATGGCTTCCTTCTTGTCCTTGAGCTTGGAGCGGAAATCGCTCTTCATGTCGTTCCAGCCGCCGGCCTTCATGGTGTCGAGGGCGGCGGCATCCTTGAGGTTCTTGATGGCGAGCTGGTCGTTGGGGAGCAGCTCGGCAACGGCGGCGTAGCAGTCCTTGGCGCCGGCGGGCTGGTTGGCCTGGATGTAGAGGCGGGCCAGCAGCCGCAGGAACTTGACGTCCTTCGCGAAGTAGGGGCGGGCGATTTCGAGGGTTTGCACGGCCACTTCGGGGAGGCCGCCGGCTTCGGCGGCGTCGGCGAAGAACTTCAGGAAGGAGTGGTTGAGGGGATCGAGGGCTAGCAGCTTTTCGGCGCCTTCGAGGGCGGCTTTGGGATCCTTCTTCAACTTGCCTTGGGCGCCCATGAGGGTGAAGGTGCCTTTCAACGAGGATATCTGGTGGGTCATGGCGTTGGGCTTGGCGGCCAGGGCCTGCTTGACCTGAGCCACGCGCAGATTCTTGCGCGCCAGCAGGAACCGGGGCTCCAGGGCGATGACCTGCTTGAACATGTCCATGGCGTAACCCGCGTTGCCGCGCTCGAGGGCGGCGACGGCCTTTTCATACAGGTCGCGGATCTTGCGGGGAACCTGTTCCAACGTGATTTCGTCCATGGTGAACTCCTGCGAAAACAGCAACCAAACTTCCTTGAAAGCATAGGCCTGCCGGGGAGTTGGCGTCAAACCTGAAAATGCGACGGCTGGCGCGCCGGAGCGGCGTCAAGGTTTCTGGAGCAGCGTGCCAAGGCCTTGCAGGACCTGCAGGCCTTTCTCGACGTTTTTCCGGTCGGAATCGGAAAGCTGGTCGAGCACCGGGGCGGCCTCCGGGCCGGCCCCGCCGGCCAGGGCGTGCCGGAGCAAGCGGTCGAGATCGGGCATCACGGCGGGCCGGCGCAGGGGGCCCTGAATAACCATGGGGATCATCAGGCCGCCCTCCTCGTAGGGCAGGTAGGCGGAGCGGTCTTTGCCGTCCGTGAGTGCAGCGGTTTCGGCGGGGGAGGCGACGAGGCGGGCGGTCAGGTCGAGGCGGTCTTCGCCGGGCCAGAGTGCGCCTTCCAGGAGGAGGCGGTAGCCCGGCATGGACAGGCGCGTGCCCGACAGGGCGGCCTTGCCATTGCGCAGGCTGAGGGTGGCGGTGGCTTCGTCGTAGCGCGAGGTGGTGACGGTCTCGGTGTTGGCCCGGGCCTGTTCCACCTTGGGTTTCAGCCGCGGCACCAGCTTCAGCAGCAGCGGCTGATCGAGCTCTCGCCAGGCCTGGTCCATCAGCGAGCCGCCCGGGCCGATCGATTGCAGACCGGCGATGTGCGTCGTGGCGTCGGCCACCAGCGCCGGCAGTCCCGGTGCGGCCACTGCCGGGCCGCTGGCGCTGGCTTCCAGGTGCAGCCGGCCCGAGAAATTCGTATAGGCGCCCAGGCCGTTGGCGGCGAGGGCCTGGTCCAGGGCCAGGTTGTCCGCGGCGATGCGGTCAAAGCGGTAGGTCAGCGGGCAAGCCAAGAGCTGCACCTCGCCCCGGGCCTCGAGCGTGCCGTCGTAAGCGGCCGCCTTGGCGCCAGGAACCGTCAGCACGCCGTCCCGCACTTCAAGGCTGGCGCGGCCCTCGGTCAAGTGGTTCTGGCCGCAGTGGATGAGCGGGAAGGTCAGGTTGACCGTGCCCCGGAGGTGCTTCAGCAGCAGGGCCAGCAGCGGATCATCCGTCAGCGTCAGGGTTCCCGGCGGCGGTTTGCAGGCGGGGGGGGCGAATTTCAGGTTGTCCGGCAGCGGAGTCCCGGCGAGCAGATGCGCGGCCACGGGAGCGGGAAGCGTCACCTCCGCCTGCAAACCCGCCTGCAGCGCCACGCGGAACGGGCCCGACGGTTCCGGGGGCGTGGCGAGATTCAGCAGGATGGTCAGGTTCTCGGCCACCGCGCCCTGGATGTTCAGGGTGGCCCACAGGCTCTGGAGCGGCCGGGTGTCGGGCGGCAGGAAGGCTGCCAGGTCGGCGAAGTCGCGGATGTCCAGGCGCGAATTGAATCCGACGGGCCACGCGCCGGGATTGTCGCGGTACTCTGCGGGTGGCGGGCCCGACAGCTCGAACTGGAACGCGGAGGTGGCGCCCAGCCGGGCCTGGCCGCTGATCCGGACCGGCCGGTCCGGCGCGAAGTCCTGCACCTGGAAATCGAGGTCCGAGACGGTGAAGGACTTCTCCGGTTGGTCCGCCGCCTGTTTCACGAACTCGAAGCGGGCCTTTTCGATCTGTACGAGGCGGATGGCCAGCGGGGTGGCGGCCGGTTGCGGTTCCTTTTCCCCGGCCGGGGGCTCGGGCCGGCCGGAGGGTTGCGGCGCGCGGGGGCCGCCCGGGGCGGGCGCGGATTCCGGCGCCGGCAGCAGGTCCGAGAAGTTGTAGGAGCCGTCGGGGCGCTGGACGATCCGGAGGGTTGGTTTTCGCAGCGTCAGGGATGCGATTTCCTTGGCCCGGAAATCCAGGACGGCGGACAGTTCCTCCATCGCGGCGAAAGCGGTTTGCCCGTCCGGCTCCTGGAGCGTGGCCTGGCGCAGCACCAGGGTGAAGGGGAAGATCGTGTAGTCGATGCGGGCATAGTCCGCGGGCCGGCCGGTGAGGCGGGCGACGAAGCCGGTGGCGGCCGTCTTGAATTTCGGGGTGTTGAGGGCGTGGCGCAGGGTGAAGTGCGCGGTCCCGAGCAGGAACACCCCGACGCCGGTCAGCCAGGCGAGGAACTTGAGCCATCGTTTCATGCCGCCGAGCATACGGCAGGCCGGCGGCGGACGCCAGACCGGAAGGTTCCGCGCGGTCTTTTTCTTGAAGCGCGGCCCGGTTTCGGGGAGGGTAGGCGCATGAGTTCAACTGTCCCGCCGCCCGCCGTGCCCGCCCGCCGCGAAGTGCCCGAAGCCCTGACCTGGGACCTCGCGCCGCTGTACCCTTCGCCGGAGGCGTGGGAGGCGGATTTTGCGCGCCTGGACGAGCTGGCGGCGCCGGTGCTGGCGCTGCAGGGGAAACTGGATTCCGTGGCGGCGGTGGCCCGGCTGTTCGCGGCGGAAACCGCGCTGGACCGCTGCCTCGAGCGGCTGCACACCTACGCCCACCTGCGCCACGACGAAGACACGGCGGATGACACCAACCAGGGCCGCGAGGCGCGCATCCGCTCGCGCTACGCCGAACTCGCCGCGCAGTGCGCCTGGATCACCCCGGAGCTGCTGGCGCATCCGGAGGCCGAACTGCGCGCCTGGAGCGAGGCGCCCGAATTGAAGGACTGTCGGCGCACGCTGCTGAAGGTGCTGCGCAACAAGCCGCACGTGCTCTCCGCCGCCGAGGAGACGCTGCTGGCGCGCGCCGGCGAGGTGTTGTCGGCCTCGGAACAGACCTACGGCCTGCTGACCAACGCGGACCTGGTGTTTCCCGATGTCGCCGGGGCCGACGGCCGGCCGGTGGCCCTGACCGAGGGGACCTATCGCACGCATCTGGAGAATCCCGACCGGACCCTCCGCAAGGCCGCCTTCGGGACGTTGCTGGGCACCTACGGGAAACTGCAGAACACGTTCGCCGCGACGCTGTCGGCCACGGTGAAGGCGCACGTCTTCCTGGCGCAGGCGCGCCATTTCCCGTCGGCGCTGGAGGCCGCGCTGTTCGACGACCAGGTGCCCGTCGCGGTGTACGACGGCCTGATCGCGGCCGCGCACGCGGCGCTGCCGCTGTTCCACCGCTATCTCGACCTGCGCCGGCGCGCGCTTCAGCTGCCGGACCTGGACATGTACGACCTGTACACGCCGCTGGTGCCCGCCTGCGCGGCGCCGGTGCCGATGGCGGCGGCGCGCGAGTGGGTGCAGGACGCCTGCCGGCCGCTGGGCGCAGAGTACGGCGCGGCCCTGCAAACGGCGTTTTCGGCGCGCTGGATCGACTGGCCGGAAAACAAGGGCAAGCGCTCGGGGGCGTATTCAAGCGGCTGCTACGACAGTCCGCCGTACCTGCTGCTGAACCACCACGACCGGCTCGACGACGTCTTCACCCTGGCGCACGAGCTGGGGCATTCGCTGCACACGTGGCTGGCCAACCGGGCCCAGCCGCACCGCACGGCGCACTATCCGATCTTCCTCGCCGAGATCGCCTCGACGGTGAACGAGCTGCTGCTCACGCACCACCTGCTGGGGCAGAAGGGCGACGCGCCGTTCCGCGCGCACCTGCTAAACCACCTGTGCGATTCGTTCAAGGGCACGGTGTTCCGCCAGACCATGTTCGCGGAGTTCGAGCGCGACCTGCACCGCGGGGAGGAGGCGGGCACGCCGCTGACGGCCGAGTTCCTGCGCGGCCAGTATTACGAACTGAACAAGAAGTATTACGGGCCCGGGCTGGTGGCGGATCCGGCCATCGGGCTGGAGTGGTGCCGCATTCCGCATTTCTACTACAACTTCTACGTCTACAAGTACGCGACGAGCTTCTGCGCGGCGCTGGTGTTCGCCCGCCGCCTGCGCGCGGGAGAGGGCGTGGACGCCTATCTGGGCCTGCTGCGCTCCGGCGGCAGCCGGGACCCGCTCGACGCGGTGGCCGCGGCGGGGGTGGACCTGCAGGACGCCGGCGTCCTGCGCGAGGCGTTCGCGGATTTCGCCGGCGTGCTCGCCGCGCTCGAGGCCGCCCTGGGACCGGCCCCGGCGTGAAGGCGCGCGCGGCCATCCTGACGGTGCTGGACTTCGAAACCACCGGGGCGGTGCGCGGCCACGGCGAGGAACCGTGGCAGGTCGGCATGGTCGAGGTGCGGGCCGGCCGCGTGACCGGCCGCTACCACGAGAGCTACCTGCGCGTGGCCGCGGGCCGGCCGTTCAATCCCTACGCGCCGGGGCGGCACGCCGAAATCCGCCACGTGCTCGCCGCTGCGCCGCCGCCGGCGGACCTCTGGCCCGTCTGGCGCCCGTGGCTCGAGGGCCGGCCGCTCGCCGCCCACAACATCGGGACGGAGAAGAAATTTTTGCAGCGGGCGGCCCCGCTGCACGAGTTCGGGCCGTGGATCGATACCCTCAAGCTCGCGCGCCACATCCGCCCTGAGCTCGAAGGCCATTCGCTGGCCGAGGTCTGCGAGGCGCTCGGCCTCGCGGCCCGCGCCCGCGAGTTCTGTCCCGGGCGCGAGTGGCACGACGCGCTCTTCGACGCCTTCTCCAGCGCCCTGGTCCTGGAATACTGCCTCACCCTGCCGGGCTGGGAGGATGTCAGCCTCGAAGCCCTCGTCCAAGGCCGGCGCTGAGCAGCCCGCGGCGGAAGTTTTCCACACTGTGGTCCGGCCGCTGCCGGATTCCATTGCATGGAAAACGCGGTTTCCGGCCTAGGCCGCGGGCGCCCGGTTGATTTCCGGGGCCGGGTCGGGTAGATTCGCGCTTCCAATGAATGCGCGGCGGAAAATCGCGGTCCTGGTGGGCGACGGCATGGGCGATGAGCCGGTGGCGGCGCTGGGCGGGCAGACCCCGCTGCAGGTCGCCGCCATGCCGGCCATCCGGCGAGTGGCCGCGCTCGGCCGTGCGCAGCTGGTGCATACCGTGCCGGCCGGGCTGGTTCCCGGCAGCGATGTGGCGAACATGGGCCTGCTGGGCTACAACGCCCGGGAAAACTACACCGGCCGCGCGGCCATCGAGGCCGCCGGCGCGCGCATCCCGCTGCAACCCTCCGACGTGGCCTTCCGAACCAATCTCGTCACTGTCCAGGACGGCAAGATGGCGGATTATTCGGCCGGGGACATTTCCAACGCCGAGGCGCACGAGCTGATCGCGGCGGTCAACGCGCAGGCCACCCGCGAAGGGCTCCAGTTTTACGGCGGCGTGAGTTATCGCCACTTGCTGATCTGGCGCGACGGGCCGCTGGATTTGAACCTGACCCCCCCGCACGAGATTTCCGGCAAGCCCGTGGCGGACCATCTGCCCAAGGGGCCGCGTCAGGAGGAGGCGCGGGCGCTGATGGCGCTTTCGCAGCGGGTGTTCGCGGACCACCCGGTAAACCGCGCGCGGATTGCCAAGGGCCAGCGCCCCGCCACCCAGATCTGGCTGTGGGGGGCCGGCCAGGCCATGGCCCTGCAAAAATATCCCGAACGCTACGGCCTGCGCGGGGGCGTCATCACCGCCGTGGACCTGGTCCGTGGCCTGGCGGAGTTGTGCGGGCTCGAGGTCATCCGCGTGCCGGGGGCGACCGGCTGGATCGACACCAACTACGAAGGCAAGGCGCGGGCGGCCGTGGATTGTCTGCGGCGCGCCGATTACGTCTACGTGCACGTGGAGGCGCCCGACGAATGCGGCCACAAGGGCCTGGCCGAAGAGAAGGTCCGGGCGATCGAGAACTTCGACCGGCGGATCGTCGCGCCGGTCTGGGCCGCGCTGGAGGCGGCCGGCGCGCCCTACCGGCTGATCGTCTGCACCGACCACCGGACTCCGCTCAGCAAGCGTGGGCACACCTCCGATCCGGTGCCGTTCGCCTGGGTGGACGGCCCGCTCGGCCCGGCGGCGGATCCGGCCGCGGCGGCGGCCTTCGACGAATTCCTGCCGGCGGACGGGGAGCCCCCGCTGGTCTGCGACCTGGTTACCGCGCTGCTGCGGCCGGCGTAGCCCGGCAGATTCACATCTGCCGGTAATCCGGCCCGACGCCGTGGCGCGGCGTCTCCCAATCGATGTTGTCGAAGGGGCACTTGAGGGTGCAGCAGCGGCATTGCACGCAGTTGTCCGCGCGGATGCGGATGGCGGCGGCGGCGGTGTCCGCCTCGTAGACGTTGGCGGGGCAGAAGCGCGTGCAGGGGGCGGCGAACTTTTCAAAGCAGTCGCGGCAGACGGCCGGATCCTTGATCGCGATGTGTTCGGAATCCGCGCGGACGCGCAGGTGTGCGAGGAAGAGATCGGCATCCTGCCCCAGGTCGAGCGGGCCGCAGTCGGGGGCGCCGGCGGGCGGCGGCGAGCCGCTGAGCGTCCGCAGGCAGGTTTGTTCATCGCGCTGGGCGAGGCGGCCCCAGGGGACGCGCCCGCCGGAGAGCCAGGCGAGGCCGGCGGCGGCCATGCCGGCCGGCAGGCCGGCGCGGAAGGCGGCGCGGTAGTTGGCCGTGCGCCGCAGGCCCGCCAGGGAAGGGAGATCCTCCGGCCGCACCGGGCCGCCGCGCCGGATAGCGTCGGCGACGGCCATGCCCGACTCGACGGCCAAATGCAGGCCCTTGAGTTCCATTGTGTCCACCAGGCCGGCGGAATCGCCGATGACGAAGGCGCCGGGCGCGTCGAGGCGGGCCCGGGAATGCCAGCCGCCCTCGGGCACGAGCCGCGCGCCGTACTCAACGGCGCGCCCGCCGGCGATATGCTTTTGCACGAAGGGATGCCGCTTCCAGCGCCGGAACAGCTCGTGCGGATGGACGGCCGGATCGCGGTAGTCCAGCGCCAGCGCCAGGCCGACGGCGACATGCGTTTCGTCGAAGTGGTAGATGAACCCGCCGCCGTAGATGTCCAGGCCCAGCGGGAAGCCGAAGGTGTGGGCCACCGCGCCGACGGTGGCCGGAGCGGCCGGGATTTCGAAGATCTCCTTGAGGCCGAGGCCGTGGGTCTGGAGGTTTTGTCCGCGCATCTGCGGGTGCCGGGCGAACAGCTCGCGCGCCAGCATGCCGGCGGGGCCTTCCGCCAGGACCGTGACCGGGGCGCGGATCTGCTCGTCGTGGGTCCGGACGCCCGCGACCCGGTCGCCGTCCCAGACGAGTGCGTCGGCGGTCTGGGCGGCGAGGATCTCCACGCCGAGGCCCGCGGCGGTGTGGGCCAGCGCCCGGCCGAGCGCGGCGGCGGAAACAAGCGGCAGGCCCTGCATCCGCATCTTGGGCGGGACGAACGGCAGGCGAAAAGCGCGGGCGGCGGTCAGGGCATGGAAGGAATCGCGCGCGATGACGGGGCCCAGCGGCAGCGCCGCGAATTCCACCGGGGTGAGCAGTTTTTGCAAGGCCTCGGTGCGCAGCACAGCGCCAGACAGCAGGTGGCCGCCGAGCCGGGCGGACTTCTCCAGCACCAGGATGCGCCGGGCGTCCGGATTTTCCCGGGCGAGGCGGATGGCGCAGGCCAGGCCCGCCGGCCCCGCGCCGACGATCAATACATCCGCCTGCAAATGGTCCTGGCCCGATTGCACTCCGTCAGGATAGCGCAACGGACGGGGAAGACAAGGCGCGAGACGGGGGCCGGAATCAGATGGCGGCGACGAGGACTTCGCCGGTTTCGGCCTGGCCGGGGGCGAGGATGCGGGCGGCGCCCGGGCGGTTCAGCGAACCGGGCGGGGCCATCCAGGGTTCGTCGCAGAAGAACGGCTGGTCGGGCAGGGTGTAGAACTGCCGGAAGCGGAACAGGGGCGAGGCGGACTGCCGGAGCCCGAAGCCGTCGGGCAAGCGCAGGGTCGTGTCGCGGTCGTCGCCGAGTTCCAGCAGGAGTTCGTTGACGTCGACATCCACGACGGGCATCGGAAACTCGGGCGGGCGGGTGGTGGCGATCAGATCGGTCTTGGTGGGATTGTAGAGGTGGCGGGTGCGCGGCCGGGCGGCGAAGAGCGTCTGTTCCTTGCCGGCGCCGGGCGGCGGGGTGAGAAAATAGGGGTGGAAGCCGGCATAATAGGGCATGGGGGTCGTGCCGGTGTTGCGCACCGTGAGGCGGCAATTCAGGCCCGCCGCGGAAACGGAATAGAGCAGGTCCAGTTCGAACGCGAAGGGATAGATGGGCCGCGTCTCCGCCGAGTCCGCGAGCCGCAGGCGCAGGGCGTCGGGCCGGGCGGCGTCGACAATCTCCCACGGGTGGCGCAGGGTGAAGCCGTGGATGGGCAGGACGTAGGGGCGGCCGTCCACGTGGTACCCTCCGCGGACGCCGTCCTTCAGCAGCCGCCCGCAGACGGGGAACTGGGGCGGGATGCCCCCGCGCAGTTCCGGCGGATCTGCGTCCCAGAACCACGGATGGCGGAAGAGGACCTCGCGGGGGCCGAAGCGCAGCGAGGAAACGATGCCGCCGAGCGCGGGGACGATTTCCGCGCGCACGGCGGCGTCCGCGGCGGCGATCGTGAAAACCGGGATGCCGGCGTGGAAATGCTCCTGAGCCATGCGCGGCAGTAGAGCATGTCCGGGAAAATTTCGCAATCCGGACGGGGGCGGTTCACCCCGGCAGCGCGGCAAGCGGTTCCGGCGGCAGCTTGGGATGGTAGCGCTGTTCATGGAGGTCGGCGCGCCGCTTCAGGAAGGCCCGCAGGGCCAGGTTCCCGCCCAGGCCGAGTAGCAGGCCCGGCGTGCCGGTCCGGACCAGCAGCCAGGCGACCACCGCCGTGGCGACCAGGGCGAGGAAGCCGCCCGCGAACCAGCTGAAGACCACCCAGAGGGCGCGGCCGATCTTTAGGTCGGCGTCGCCGCGGGACATGGTGCGGTCGCCCATGCCGGTGGCGACCACCGCCGCGAAGGTCACGTAGGTGGTGGAAACCGGCAGGCCGTTGCTGGAGGCGAAGGCGATCACGCTGGCGCTGACGGACATGATGACGGCGGCGCGCAGGGGGTCGAAGTGGACGCGCTTGCCGGCTTCGGTGCGGTGGGGCGGCGGGGCGAGGTCGGGGCCGGCAGGCCGGAAGCGCAGCAGCCGGCGGGCAAGGGCCCGGCACCAGCCCGGCGCGTAGAGCGCGATGTGGTCGTACTGGCTGCCGGTGTTGACCGCCGCGCGGGTCACGCGCTGCGCGCCCGGAGTCAGCATCCCCGCCACCAGCATCGCGCCGCACGCGGCCAGCAGCCAGACGGGCAGGGACATCTGCGTGGCCTCGGCCGTGCCGACGTCGGCGTGCCTCCACAGCCAGAAGGCGGAGAGGCCCGGCGAGGCGCCGTTGGCGAGGTCGTTCTGGCCGAAGGCGAAGGCCAGGCAGAGCATGCCGAGAATGGCGAGAATGCCGAACAGCCGCTGCGTGAGGCGCTCCTGGAAGACCGTGACCAGCACATGCACCAGCAGCGTCATGCCGCCCCAGGCCACGAGCAGGAAACCGAAGGGGCCGAGCCGGTCCACGACGTGCGCGCGGAAGGCAGCGACGAACGGCACCGCCTTCATGCCCTTGAGGACCATGAACCACGCCAGCCACGTGAGCATCAGGCCTGCAATCCACGGCCCGTGCAGCAACACGCGCAGGTGGTCGGCGTGCTCGTCCTGGATCGCCGCGCGGAAGACCCGTTGCACCAGGAAACCCGCGATGCCCGCCAGGACGACGGACACGACGATCGCGTTCAGCACCGTGCCGACCTTGTTCCAGTGCACAAGGCCCAGCGAGAACGAAACTCCGATGGCCGCTCCGACGAGTTCGAAGACGAGCGACGCCGTGGTGCTGACCGGCATGCCGAAGGCGGAATAGGCGTGGAGCAGGGCCGTGTCCACGATGTAGACGGAGACGTACACGGCCATGGCCTGCGCCAGCTGGAGCTGGCCGGGTTCGAAAATGCCCTTGCGCGCCGTTTCGACGACGGGTCCCGCGAAGACCGCGCCCAGCAGGACCGCCGCCCCGGCCAGCCAGACCGCCGCGCGATGCGTCATCACCCGCGCCCCGAAGACGCCGTTGACCAGGTTGGCCGCGTCGTTCTTGCCGACCTCGAGGCAATCCCAGGCCAGCATTCCCAGGGCTCCCGCCATCAGCACGGTTGTGAATTCGGGCATGTTCGGCTCCTTTCCAGACCCAGGTTCCGGTTTGCCCGCGCACCCTAGCGGCCCGATAAAAGAAAGGCAAGAAAATAAGTAAAACGTATTACTTATTTATATGCATCACAATGCCTGGTTGGATATTACAAAAATCATATGCTTTGAATACGATTTCCCGGCTGGGGCCGGACGAAGGGCTGACAGCCCATTGCCCCGGAGCCCGGTTCCGGATATGCTGTCGGGCATGAACGTGGACGCTTGCGTGGTGCTGGCCACCTTTCCCGATGCGGCGGTGGCGGGGCGGATTCTCGACGGCCTGCTGGCGGAACGGCTGGCCGCCTGTGTGCAAACCCTGCCCATTCAAAGCGCCTACCGGTGGCAGGGGGAAATCCAGCGCGAGCCGGAAGTGCTGGCCCTGATCAAGACGACGGCCGTACGTTATCCGGAGATCGAAGCCCGGATCCGGGCCGGCCACCCCTACGATATCCCGGAAATCATCCGGATTCCCGTCGAGGCGGGCTTCGCGGGCTATCTGCAGTGGCTCGCGGACGAGACGCGGCCATGAACGTCATCCTCACCGGAGACATCGGCGCGGGCAAGAGCACCGTGGTGCGGGCGACGCTGGCGCAGCTGGGGGGGGAGCCGCCCGGCGGTTTTTTCACGCACTGGGGAGGCACCGGGCGCGGCGGACCGGTGTTGTATCTGGAGACGTGGGACGGCGAACGGACGCCGATTGCGCACCGCGCGGCGGCCCCCGGCGCGCCGGGAACGCCGGGCTACGCGCTGGACGAACCCATGTTCCTCGGCGCGGCCCTTGCCAGCCTGCGGCCGGCTGCGCTGGGGCGGCCCGTCGTGATCGACGAACTGGGGCTGATCGAACTCGGCGCGGCGGAGTTCCCGGCGGCGGTGGTGGAGTTGTTTCGCGGCCCGGCGCCGGTGCTGGCGGTGGTCCAGCGGCGCGCCTGGGACCGCTGGCTGGGAATCATCGGCCCGGACCACGCCGGGACAATCCTGGAGGTAACGTCCGCTACGCGCGCGGCGTTGTCGGCGCAGGTCGCCGCCCTTTTGCAGACCGCTCCGCGCTAGCCGCACCGTAACAACATGTCAGGCCTGCTCACGCCGGTTCGGAATCCGTGCGATGTTGGTTCTGCAGCGCATGAATCGGATGTCTGGAACATCAGATGATCGTCAAGACGGCGTCACGGGGCAGGCGCGACTTGGGCAGGCGGGCGTTCCAGTCGCCGGCGCCGCGGTAACCCAGCGCGACGAGGGCCACGCTGGCCAGGCCCCGGGCGGGCAAGCCGAGTTCTTCGTCGAGGATCCGGGGATCGAAGCCCTCCATGGGGCAGGCATCGATGCCGGCGGCGGCGGCGGCGAACAGCAGGGTGCCCAGGGCCAGGTAGACCTGCTTTTCCATCCAGGCCCGGAGGTCTTGGCGCTCAGTGCGGTGGAGGTTCAGGTAGGCCAGCCGGGCCTGGCGCTGCTTGACCTTGTCTTCCGGCGCGGGATAGCGGCCGTCCTGCTCCTCCTGGGCCAGGATCGCCTCCAGTTGCGCCTCGTCCAGGCCGGTGCGGACGCAGAAGACCAGCACGTGGGAGGCGGCCTGGATCTTGGGGGCGTTGTAGGCATAGGCGCCCTGGGCGGCCCGGGCGATCCGGGCCTTGCCGGCTTCGGTTCCGGCCACGCTGAAGTGCCACGGCTGCGAATTGACCGAAGACGGGCTGAAGCGCAGCAGGACCAGCAACTGTTCCACCAGCGGCGCGGGCAGCTTGCGCGTCGGGTCAAAGGCCTTGGCGGTGCGGCGGGTCCGGGCCAGGGTGGCGTTGTCCATGGATTTCATCCTCCAGATTTCAAAGGCCGGCATCTCCGGCGAATCTAGCCGGGCCGCCGGGCGGAGACAAGGCCGGAACGCGTCAATCGTCCGGGAGAGACGCCAGCCACGCTTCGGCTTCCTGGCGCGAGTGGAAAACGGCCACCTGCTTGTTGGCGTGGGCGGCGGTTTCCCGGAAGGCCTCGTACATGCGCCCCAGACCGTAGATCATGTCGCGGTTGGCGACGATGGCGAGCCGGGGGGGCTTTCCGGCGGCATCCATGGAGGCGGCAAGGTCCGCCACGCGCTTGAGCCCGGAGAAGTTGATGTCCAGCAGGCTGTCGGTCTGGGTGGCGTCGAGGACCTCATCGTAGCCGACCAGATCCGGCCGGCTGCCGATCTCCTTCTGGTAGGCGATCAAGTCCTGTTCGCCCACGGCGCCTGCGGCCCGCGCAACAATGCGCCGCAGCTTGGCATCAACTGTATAGGAAACCGGCATGGCTTGTGCGAAACGAAGCCATCCTACGCGGGCAGAGACGCGTTCGGCAAATTAGATTCCTGTTATTGGCCGGGGAAAACGGTGCGCAACCGGGGTGGGCCGGGGAGCGCGCGCAGCGCCTGGATGATGCCGTGATCGGCCTTCGAAAAGGGGTAGTCCGCGAACCGGTCGCAGGTGACCCAGGCATGGCCGGTGCATTCGAGGTGCCGGGGGCGGCCGGAGCGGATCCGGGCGAAATACGCGTGCAGTTCGATCGTGAAATGGGTGTAGGCGTGGTGGACGGTGACAAGATGCGGGCCCGCTTCGATCAGGATGCCCATCTCCTCCATCAGTTCGCGCACGATGCACTCGGGCAGGGATTCGCCCTCGGCGACCTTGCCGCCGGGGAATTCCCAGAGGCCCGCGAGCATGCCCTTTTCGGGATTGCGCTGGGCGATGAGGATCTGATTCCGGGCATTCAGGATGACGGCGGCGCCGACGATTTTGTGGGGCACGGGCATTTTCTTCTTTCGCTTGGGATACGCTTCGGGATTGCGGGTTTTCGCGGCGCGGCAGACGCCGCGCAGGGGACAAACGGGACAGCGGGGCGCGCGCGGCGTGCAGACCAGGGCGCCCAATTCCATCCAGGCTTCGTTGGTTGGCCCGGGCCGGTCGCGCAGAAGCAGTTCGTCGGCCAGGCGCTGGAGCTTCTTTTTCGCGGCGGACTGTCCGACATCGTCGGGCAGCGCGAGAAGCCGCGAAAAGACGCGGATGACATTGCCGTCGAGGACGGCGAGGGGCCGGCCGAAGGCCAAAGAGGCAACGGCGGCGGTGCTATAGGGGCCGAATCCCGGAAGTTCTGCCAGCTGCCGGGGATCGTCCGGAAACCGGCCGCCGTGCTCGCGCATGAGGATGTGCGCGGCTTTATGGATTTGGCGGGCACGGGAATAGTAGCCGAGGCCCTCCCAGAGCTTCAGCACGTCCTGCCGGGGCGCGGCGGCCAGGGTGGCGATGTCCGGAAACCGCTCCAGGAACCGGCGGTAGTAGGGAATGACGGTTTCCACCCGCGTCTGCTGGAGCATGATCTCGGAAATCCAGACCTGGTAGGGCGACCGGGGCTCCCGGCGCCAGGGCAGGTCGCGGGCGTTCCGGGCAAACCACGGCAGGAGCCGTTGCCGGATCGCCCGACGGAGAGCCGCCGTGGATATCACGCAGGGAGGGGACATGGGAAAGCATGATAGCGGCGCGGCCACGGGAGAAAAGCCGGAAATTCCGCCGCGGGAATGTGTTGTCTGGGGGGAAAGGGGTGGCATATACTGCGCGGCACGATGAGTGTGCTGGGTGCAATCGGAGCCGGGACGCGGGAACGGGCGGGCCGGGCGGTACGCATAACGGCCTTGGTTTGGGCGGTGCTGGTGCAGGCCGTGCGGCCGCGGACCTGGACCGCGCCGCTCCGGAACGTGCTGGCGCGCCAGGTCCTGTTCACCGGGCTGGAGGCAACCAGCTTTGTGTCGCTGATCGCGCTGATCGTGGGGGTGCTGGTGGTGGTGCAGGCGCAGTACTGGCTGGTGCGGCTGGGGCAGGCCGCGCTGATCGGGCCGATCCTGACGGCGGTGGTGGTGCGGGAGGTCGGGCCGCTGCTGACGAATTTCGTGGTGATCGCGCGCAGCGGGACGGCGATCTCGACGGAACTGGCGAACATGAAAGTGCACGGGGAGGTGCGCGCCCTCGACGCGCAGGGCATCGATCCGTTCATCTACCTGGTGATCCCCCGCGTGCTGGGGGTGGCGGCGTCCACATTCTGCCTGACGGTCATTTTCCTGGCGGTGACGTTCATCGGCGGGTTCCTGTGCCTGTGGGCGATCGAACTGGGGGACGTGGATCTCGGCCTGTTCTTCGGCAACATTTTCGGGGCGATCGGGATCCGGGACGTGTTCAGCCTGCTGGCGAAATCGATCCTGCCGGGCATGATGACCGGGGCGATCTGCTGCGACGAAGGCCTGGCGGTGGGCGCGGCGGCCACCGAGGTGCCGATCGCGGCGACGCGGGGCGTGATCCGGTCGGTGGCGGCGCTGTTCGTGACCTCGCTGCTGATTTCTCTGATGGCGTATTTATAGGGCGACGGAATGGGTGAACAGGAATCCAGCGAATTGATCCGGGTGGCGGCGGTCGGAGCCGCCGCGGCGGGCCCCGCGTGGAGCTTTGCGCTGCCGGCGGGCGGCGCGGTCTGGATTCCGGACGGGCTGGATTCGGACCTGGCCTGGCTGGACTGGCTGACGGGGATCGAGCCGCCGCCGGCCGGGCAGGTGTCCTGGAAGGGCCGCGAGTGGCGGGAGTGGAGTCCGGACGAGGCGGCGGCGGAGCGCGGCCGGATCGGCTGCGTGTTTGCGGCGGACGGACTGATCGCCAACCTGGACATGGACGAGAACGTGTGGCTGCCGGCCCGGATCCACCGGCGTGAAGGCGCGGCGGAGACGATCGAGCAGTGGGCGCGGTTTTTCGGCGTCTGGCCGTTGCCGCCGGAGCGCGCCCCCTTCGTGCGCGAACGCGACCGGCGGCGGCTTCTGTGGACCCGCGCCTTTGCGGGCAATCCCGAGGCGCTGATTCTGGAACAGCCGCTGCGGGAATTGCCGCCCGAGGACCGGGCGCTGTTTCTGCAGGCGGTGCGCCAGGCGCGCGGCACCGGATGCGCCGTGGTCTGGCTGGAGGGATTTTTGGAGGCGGACACGCGGGCGGCGCTGACGCCGCTGGCGGATGCCGCGCCGCAGGGGAATTGAGGAGCAAAAGATGGCCAAGAAATTCAAGTTCCGGTACGTCAACGAAATCGTCGGCGGGTTCGTGATCCTGGTGTTTCTGCTGCTGCTGGCGGGGGTGCTGGTGGCGGGCAACGCGCAGCACTGGTTCGAGGCGGTGTACGAGATCAACCTCCGGTTCCCGCCGGAGGGCTCGATGGACCTGCAGAAGGGCGCCGAGGTGATGCTGCTGGGCGCGAAGGTCGGCAGCGTGGCGGACATCCTCGTGGACGACGAGGGCAACATCTCCGGCGCCATGCGGGTGCGCGGGCCGTTCGCCAAGCGGTTCCTGCGGGCGGACTCGATCGGCCTCGTGAAGAAGAAGATGGTGGTGGCCGGCGACGCCTACATCGAGCTGTCGCGCGGGACGGGGGCGGAGCTGCCGCGGGCCGGCGGCGAGATCTGGTGCATGAAGGACACCGAAATCATCCAGATGCTCGAGGAGGCGATGGAGCAGATCCGCCAGCAGGCGACCAACACCCTGGCGCTGGTTAACGGCGCCATTGCGGAATACACGGAGCTGGCGGCGGGCATGAACGATCCCCAGGGCAACCTTCAGCAGCTGCTGGGGAACGTGAACGGGCTGCTGGAGGACATCCGCAAGGGCCAAGGCCTGCCGGCCAAGGTGTTGAACGATCCGGCCATGGCGGCCGACGTGGGGAAAATCGTGGCCCAGGTGCAGGAGCTGATGGCGAAGCTGAACGCGATTGCCGCAGAAGTGCAGGCCGTCGTGGCCAAGCTGCCGCCGATGGCCGACACCGTCGCGGGCGAGGTGGACAACCTGCCCGTCCTGACCGGTGACGCGCAGGCGCTGATGCGCGAGACCACCACGCTGCTGGACGGCCTGCAGAAGCACTGGCTGCTGCGGAAATACATGGGTTCGGACGCCGCCGTCCGCGCCGAGGAGGTCTTGGTGCCGTGAAAACAGGGAACAGGGGACAGGGTTCAGGGGTCAGGCTGGTTGTCGCACTGGCGGTGGTGGTGTTGGCGGGGTGCGCTTCGCCGCCGCCGCCGCAGTTCACGGACGCGGACTGGGTGTCGCATTCGACCACCGGCCGCGGCGGCTACGAGCGCGGCGACTACCGGCGGGCGGCGGATGCCTATGGCCGGGCGCAGGAACGGGCGCGGGCGCTGGACGACGCCGACGCGCTGGCGGTGGCGGCGGTGAACCGGGCGCTTTGCCTGATTGCCGCAGGCGAGCCCACGCCGGCGGTTGCGGCCGTGAACGAGGCGCTGGCGGATGCCCGGGTGTCGGGAAACCGCCGGGCGGAACTGCTGGCGGCCGGGGCGCGCGCCGAAGCGGCGGCGGGAAACACGGAGGCGGCGCTGAATCTGGTCGGCGTGGCGTTGAAGGAGAATCCTTCTTCGACCATCCAGGCGCAGGTGATGCTGGCCGGCGCCAAGGCGGAACTGGCCAAGGACGGTCCGGCAGCGGCCGCGAAGATACTGGACGGCCTCGCCCCGAAGGAATGGTCCCGGCTGCCCGCCAGCCTGCGCGCGGAGGAAACGGAACTGCGCGCTAGGATCGCGGCGGCCGCGGAGCGGCCGGCCGAGGCCAAGGACTTGCTGGATGATGCGGCGGCCCATTGGAAAAAGGCCGGCCGGTTGCCGGAAATGGCCCGCGCCCTGGCCGAAGCCGGCCGGCAGGCTAAAGCGGCCGGCGACCTGGCCGGGGCGTGTGACCGCTTCTGGCGGGCGGCGCGCAGCCTGTGGGCGCAAGGCATTAAACCGGATGCGGTTAAAATCCTGGAAGAGGGCGTGGCCTGCGCGGAGGAATTGAAGGATGACGCTGCCAGCCAACGGCTTGCGGACCTCTTTGTAACCTTCAAGACCGACGGGCGACTTTCAAAGTAAGGCAATCGGAGTAAACACATGAAAAAATGGATCCTGATGGGTTGCGCCGCGCTGGTGGCGACCGGCGCATGGGCGGCGAAGGAAATGAGCGTGCAGGTGCGCGACGGCCAGTTGCGCAATCGCGCGTCGTTCCTCGGGACGGTGGTCGGGGCGGTGGCCTACGGCGACCGGGTGGAAGTGAACCAGACGCAGACCGGCTGGTGCGAGGTGGCCACGGCGGCCGGCGTGACGGGCTGGATCCACGAGTCCGCACTGACCCCCAAGAAGGTGGTGCTGGCCTCGGGCGAGGGCGATGCGCGCGTCGGCGCCAGCGGCGAGGAAGTCGCCCTGGCCGGCAAGGGGTTCAACAAGGAGGTCGAGGCCGAGTACAAGAAGCAGAACAAGGCCATCGACTACACCTGGGTGGACTGGCTGGCGAAGCAGACCGTGCCGCCGGAGCAGCTCGTGCAGTTCTTGAAGCAGGGCGAACTGGCCCAGTAAGGAGAACCGCATGAAATCATTTGCGAAATGGACGGGGATCGGGGTCCTGGCGCTGGCCTTCGCGGCCTTGTGGCTGACGGCGGGCTGCGAATCGATGGGCGACCTGACCGAACTGGGCACGACCATCCTGGTGGCGACCGGCGACATGTCGACCAACCAGGCCACGAGCGTCAACCGGCTGGGCAGCTCGCTGGGCGACCTGTTCAAGCAGATCACGCCGGAGCAGGAGTACTACATCGGCCGCACGGTGGCGGCGCAGGTGCTGGGGGCCTACAAGCCGAAACCGGAGCCGAAGCTGACCGAGTACGTCAACCAGGTGGGTCAGACGCTGGCGCAGTTCTCGACCCGGCCGGAAACGTTCGGCGGCTACCACTTCATGGTGCTGGACTCGAACGAGATCAACGCCTTCGCGGCGCCCGGCGGGCTGGTGCTGGTGACGCGCGGCCTGCTGAAATGCTGCCAGACGGAGGACGAACTGGCCGCGGTGCTGGCGCATGAAATCGGCCATGTCGCGAACCAGGACGGCCTGCGGGCGATCAAGACCAGCCGCCTCAACTCCACGCTGTTGAGCACCGCCTCGGTGGCCATGAACTACAGCGACGCGCAGCTGGCCGAAATGACCCAGGCCTTCGACGAGTCCATCGACAACATCAAGTCCACGCTGATGGACACGGGCTATTCGCGGCGGCTGGAGTTCCAGGCCGACGCGGCGGCGGTGGCCATCCTGAAGAAGGCCGGCTACCAGCCGGGGGCGCTGGTGGCCATGCTGGAGAACATGGCGCAGAACTGGGACGTGTCGCGGCATGACTTCGCGGCGACCCATCCGGCGCCCGCGGACCGCATCGCCCAGTTGCAGAAGCTGGGCGTGGCCTCGACGAAGGCCTCGGCCAACGTCCGCCAGCAGCGGTTCCTGGCCGCGACGAAGGCGCTCTAGGATCCAAGACGGATGAACAAAAAGGTCGCCTACGGGCTGCTGGCCGGCGCGCTGGCGGCCGCTGTTGTCGGCGGACTGGACCGCACCGGCCTGTCCGCGCGCTGGGACAATCCGATGTCGGACTGGCGTGCGCGCCTGCTGGCGCGGCCGTCCGCGGCGACGCCGCAGGTGAAGCTGGTCCTGCTGGACCAGTCGAGCCTGGACTGGGCCAGCCAGAACATGGGGCTGTCGTGGCCCTGGCCGCGGGAGGTCTACGGCCCGCTGCTGGACTACCTGAAGCGCAACGGCGCGAAGGCCGTGGTGTTCGACGTCCTCTACACCGAGGCTTCGGCCTACGGCGTGCCGGACGACGAGGCGCTCGGCGCGGCCGCCGGCCGCTTCGGCAACTTTGTCGGCGCGGTCTTCCTGGGCAAACAGACCGACCAGATGGTGAAGTGGCCCGAGGGCGTGCCGCCCAATCCGATCTCCATCGATGGCTGGCCGGACCTGGCAAAACGCACGCCGGAGTTCTTTTCGCCGGGGGCGGCGTTCCCGGTGCCGGTACTGGCGAAAAATGTCGCCTGGCTGGCCAATGTCCGCGAAGTGCCGGATGGTGACGGCGTCTTCCGGCGGGCCATGCCGTTCCGGATTTTCGACGACCAGGTTCTGCCGTCGCTCGGATTCGCCGGCTGGCTGGCCGGCCGGGACGAAAAACCTGTAAAGGCCCGGATCGAAGGGGACATGCTGGTTGCCGGCGGCCGGCGGATTCCCTTGGACGCCGCCGGGCGAATGATCCTCAGGTTCCGGGGAAAATCGGGCACGCACGAGACCGTTACGGCGGCGGCGGTGATCCAGTCCGAACTGCGGCTGCTGGAGGGCGGGGAACCGCCGATCAAGGATGGAACCGTTTTTAAGGACGCCTATGTTGTCTTCGGTTTCAGCGCGCCGGGCCTGAAAGACCTGCGGCCTTCGCCGATGGGCGGGGACTATCCGGGGCCGGAGATCTACGCGACGATGCTGGACAATCTGCTCGCGGGCGATTTCCTGCGCGATGCGCCGGCCGCGGCGGTCTGGCTGTGGGTGCTGGTGCTGGCGCTGGCGGCGGGCGTGGCCTCGGCTTCGGCGCGCAACGGCTGGCAGAGCGGGCTGGCGGCGCTGGTGCTGATCCCGCTGCCGACGCTGGCGGGGCTGGGCGCCTGGCAGGCGGGTTTTGTCTTGCCGGCGGCGGGCCCCTCGGCGGGCGTCGTGGTCGCGCTGCTGGGCGGGGCCGTCGTCAACTTTGTGCTCGAAGGCCGCCAGAAGATGTTCATCAAGGGCGCGTTCAAGCACTACCTGAGCGCCGAGGTCATCGAGCAGATCATGCGCGATCCCACCAGCCTCAAACTGGGCGGCGAACGCCGCGAACTGACGATCTTCTTCTCCGACCTGCAGGGGTTTTCGACGATTTCGGAAAAACTCGGGCCGGAGGACCTGACCAAGCTGCTGAACGACTACCTGTCGGACATGACGGACATCATCCTCGAGGAGGGCGGCACGCTGGACAAGTACGAGGGCGACGCGATCATCGCCTTCTGGAACGCGCCGCTGCACCAGCCCGACCACGCGGTGCGCGCGGTGCGGGCGTCGGTCCGCTGCCAGCGCAAGCTGGCGGAGCGCCGCGCGGAGTTCGAGAAGCGCACGGGCGCGGTGCTGAAAATGCGCATCGGCCTGAATACCGGCCCCGTGGTGGTGGGCAACATGGGGTCGAGCAACCGCTTCGACTACACGGTGCTGGGCGACGCGGCCAACCTGGCGTCGCGGCTCGAGGGCGCGAACAAGGCGCTGGGGACCTACATGATGGTGGCGGAAGCGACGTGGGCGCTGACGAACGGGGCGTTTCCGGGGCGCGAACTGGGGCAGTTGACGGTGGTGGGGCGCAAGACGCCGGTCCGCGTCTACGAGGCGACGGGACTGGAAGGTGAGTCGGTCAGCGCCGCGGAAAAAGCCTTTGCAACTGCGCTGGCGCGGGTGCGGGCGGGGCAGTGGGCGGAGGCCGCGGCGGCCTTCGCCGCGTTGCCGGATGATGCCGCGGCGCAAATCTACGCGGCGAAATGCCGCGCGCTGGCGGCGGCCGGTCCGGGCGCGGCCTGGGACGGCATCTGGAACCTGACGGAGAAGTGAGGACGGCGGCATGAAGGTCTTTCTCGGCGGTGCGCGCGGCAGCTTTCCGGTGTCCGGGGCGGACCAGGTGCGGTATGGCGGCGACACCTTCGCCCTGCTGGTCGAGGATCGCGAGGGCACCCAGGTGCTGATCGACGCCGGCAGCGGCGTGCGCAACCTGGCCGGCCGGCTGCGGCTCGGCGCAACCGCCTTTTTCACGCACATGCACCTCGACCACCTGATAGGCATTCCGGCGCTGTCCCAGATTTGGCCTCGGCAGTTCGTGTCGCCGCACGGCGGGCTTCCAGAAGCGCTCGCCCGGGTTTTTTCTCCGCCGGTGTGGCCGGTGAAGCTGCCCGCGGCGGAATTCCCGGTGCCGGCCGCGCCGGTGGAGGCCGGCGGCTTGCGGATCAGTTGGCAGGCGGTGGCGCATCCCGACGGCTGCCTGGCGTACCGGGTGGACGAGCCCGCGACCGGCGCGGCCGTGGTGGTGGCGACCGACATCGAATGGCCGGCGATGACCCCCCGGGCCCAGGACGCCTTTGCGCTGTTTGCGCGGGGCGTGGATCTGCTGGTGTTCGATGCGCATTTCCTGCCCGGGGAATACGCCGCGCACCAGGGCTGGGGCCACAGCGCCTGGACGGATGCCGTGGAGGCGGCCCGCCGCTGCGGCGCGGGCAAGCTCTGGTTGATCCACCACGATCCCGCCCGGACCGACGCCGAACTGGAGGCGCTGTCCGCGGCGGCGGCCGCGGCGTTCCAGGGGGCCGTGGTTCCGCCGGCCGGTTCGCCGCCGGAGGTTCTCCATGAGTAGCACCGCAAGGTTCCGTTTCGTGGAATGGGCGGGTCTGATCCCGGGGGTTCCGGCGGCGGTGGAGCGGCCGGTAGAACGCTGGTAAAACGGGAGGCGTTTTCCGGTTGATTTGACCGGGCGGGGGGGCGATATTGCACACCAGGGGCTGCGGAAAACCGCCGCGCCCCGCGGAGAAGGCGGATCATGAACGTCGTCGGTGTGATTCTGGGCGGAGGCGAAGGCAAGCGGCTGCAGCCGCTGACGCGCGACCGGTGCAAGCCGGCGGTGCCGTTGGCGGGCAAGTACCGCCTGGTGGACATCCCCGTCAGCAACTGCATCAACAGCGGCATCCGGCGGATCTACGTGCTGACGCAGTTCAACAGCGTGTCGCTACACCAGCACGTCCAGAACACCTACGTGTTCGACCAGTTCCACAGCGGCTACGTGCGGATCCTGGCGGCGCAGCAGACCCCGGGGCACGAGAGCTGGTTCCAGGGCACGGCCGACGCGGTGCGCCAGGGCCTGCGCTACGTGCTGGACCGGCAGCCCGACTATGTGCTGATCCTCTCCGGCGACCAGCTTTACCAGATGGACTTCCGCCCGGTGCTGGAGGAGCACGTGCGCAACGGCGCGGAGGTGACGGTGTGCACGAAGCCGGTGGCGCGCCGCGAGGCCGGCGCGCTGGGCATCATGCAGGCCAATGACCGCGGCCGCGTCGTGCGCTTCGTCGAGAAGCCCGGCGACACGCCCGCGCTGGACGAACTGCGCCAGGCCGGCCCGGGGCCGGAGCGCTATCTCGCCAGCATGGGCATCTACGTGTTCAACACCCGGGTGCTGCTCGAACTGCTGGACAACGACGCCAAGGATTTCGGCAAGAACATCATTCCCGCCGCGATCGACAAGCGCGCGGTGTACCGCTACCTGTTCACCGGCTACTGGCGCGACATCGGGACGATCCGGTCGTTCTGGGAGGCGAACATGGAGCTGGCCGAGCCCCTGCCGGAGTTCAACCTCTACGACGTCAACGCGCCGCTCTACACCCACATGCGCTACCTGCCGCCGTCGAAGATCAACTGTTGCGACCTGAACAAGGCGCTGCTCAGCGAAGGCTGCATCATCTCGGGCCACCGCATCCTGGACTCCCTCATCGGCGTCCGCGCCAAAGTGGGCGAAGGCAGCGTCCTCGAGCGCACGGTGATGATGGGCGCGGACTACTACGACCCGAAGGACCTCCCCGCGGGCCAGATCCCGATGGGCGTGGGTCGCGACTGCTTTATCCGCAACGCGATCCTGGACAAGAACGCGCGCATCGGCGATGGCTGCTACCTCACTCCCGACGGCAAGGACAACGTCGTGACCGATCTCTACACCGTGGCGGACGGGGTCATCGTTGTTCCGAAGAACGCGGTGATCCCCCCGGGCATGCGCATCTGACCGCCGCCGGTCCGGGCGGCCATTCGCCCCTACGCGAATATTCCACTTGTGGTTTCCGATATACAAGTATATATATATCGGTATGAAGCTGCACGTGAAGCTGGCGCTGGCGACCGGGTGGGACGAGGAGTTCTGCGGGCCGGGGCTGCTGCAGCTGCTGGAGGGGATCGGCCGGCACGGCTCGATCCACCGGGCGGCGCGGGACATGGACCTGTCCTACGTGAAGGCGCTCCGGATCCTGAACCGGCTGGAGGCGGCGCTGGGGCGGACCCTGCTGGTGCGGCACAAGGGCGGGGCCGCGCGGGGCCATACCGAGCTGACGCCGTTCGCGCGGCGGTTCATGCGGGACTTCACGGCGCTGCGCCGGAAGGTCCGGCGGGCGGCGGACGCGGCTTTCGCGGGATTTCAAAAGCAATACGAAAGGAAAGAGACATGAAGCGGTCGGGTTGGCTGGTGGCGTTGGGACTGGCGGCGGCAGGCTTGCCGGCGGCGGCGCAGGAGGGGGCGGCCTCGCCGGTGTTCACGCTGGGCGAGGTCCTGGTGGTGGGGGCGGAGGACGCGGGGGGCGGCGGCACGGCCGCGCAGGTGACGGGGGCCCAGGCGGCGCAGCGGGGGCGGGCGAACCTGGCGGAGGCCGCCGCGCTGGCGCCGGGCGTCACGCTGACGCGCATCGGCGGGCGCAACGATTCCATGGCGTACGTGCGCGGTTTCGACACCCGGCAGGTGCCGCTGTTCATCGACGGCATCCCGGTCTACGTGCCGTACGACGGCAACATGGACATGGGGCGCTTCGACACGTTCGAGCTGGGCGAGTTGTCCATCGCCAAGGGCTACAGCCCGGTGGTCTACGGCCCGAACACGCTGGGCGGGGCAATCAACGTGGTGAGCCTGCGCCCGGTGCGGCCGGAGGAGTTATTTGCGCGGGCGGGGGCCTTCAGCGGCGAAGGCTATTCCGGCGCGCTGCGCGGCGGGCTGCTGCGGGACGCCGGGTACGCCCAGGCGGGCGTGTCGTACCGCGCGCGCGACCACTTCCGGGTGGCGGACGATTTCGAGGCGACGGCGACGGAAGACGGCGGCCGGCGGGAGAACTCGGGCAGCCGGGACCTGCAGATCGGGGCCAAGCTGGCATGGACGCCGGGGGAGAAGGGCGACGAGTTCGCGACCGGGTTCGTCCGGCAGGAGAGCGAAAAGGACGTGCCGCCCTATGCCGGCTCCGACACCAACACCCTGCCGCGCTACTGGCGCTACACGGATTGGACCAAGAACAGCCTCTTTCTCGTCGGGAACAAGGCCGTCGGCCAGACGGGCTACGTGAAGCCCCGGCTCTACTACGACACCTACGAAAACACGCTGAAATCCTTCGACGACGCGACCTATTCGACGCAGACCAAACGCTCCTCGTGGACCAGCATCTACGACGACTACACCTTCGGCGGGTCGGTCGAGGGCGGCGCGACGGTCGCCGGCCGCCACCAGCTGCAGGGCGCGGTGCACTACAAGCAGGACGTGCACCGCGAGCACAACGTCGGCAGCCCGGAGGCCACCTTCAAGGACGAGACGCTCGCCGCGGGCGCCGAGGACCGGATTGCGCTGACGGAAAAACTCGCGCTGGCCCTGGGCGCCGCCTACGAGACGCGGCGCAGCCTGGAGGCCGACGATCCCAACGCCGCCGGGGAGTTTCCCGACAACGACAACGAGACGCTGAACCCGCAGGCCGGGCTGTTCTACGCCGTCACCGGCGGGGTGTTCCGCGCGACGGTGGCGCGCAAGACGCGCTTCCCGACGCTGAAGGACCGGTATTCCTACCGCCTGGGCACCGCGCTGCCGAATCCGGACCTGGATCCCGAAACCGCGCTCCATGGCGAACTCGGGTATGCCGGCCGGATCCTGGCCAACCTGGACGGGCAGGCGAGCGTGTTCTACAGCCGGCTGGACGACACGATCCAGCAGGTGGACCGCGTCGCCCAGAACGAGGAAGGGGCGTGGCTGTACCAGCTCCAGAACGTCGGCGAATCGGAAAGCGCCGGGGCGGAGGCCGGCCTGGCGTGGACTGTCCGGCCGGAACTGAAGGTTGGCGGCGACTACCTGTACCTGCACCGCGAGAACCGCGACGACCCGGAGATCAAGCTGACGGATTCGCCGGAGCATAGCGTGAAACTGTACGTGGAATGGGCGGCGGCGGGCTGGCTGACCCTGGTTCCGAACGCGGTGTACAACTCGGCGCGCTATTCGTCGTCGGACGGCGTGCAAGTGGACGGATTCTGGCTCGGCAACCTCGAAGCGCAGGCGGCGCTGCCGCACGGCTTCGGCCTGAACGCGGGTGTGCGGAATATCCTCGACGAAAATTACGAACTGAACGAAGGTTACCCGGAAGAAGGACGCAACTACTACGTGAGCGTCCAATACCGGTTCTAAACACAGCCATCCGTTCATGCTCGGCAGGGACCTGATCCAGGACATCGACTTCGACGCGCTGTATCGGGAACAGTGCCGGCGGTCGGCGTTCGGTTCCCGGTCGAGCGCGGACTGGGACCGGCGCGCGGAGCGCCGGAGCCGGGGCGAGGGCGGCAGCGACTACACCCGGGCCTTCCTGGCGCGGCTGGACCTGACGGGCGCCCAGACCGCGCTGGACATCGGCTGCGGCACGGGCAACCTGGCCATCCCGCTGGCCCGGCGCCTCCGCCGGGTCCATGCGCTGGATTTCTCGCCCGAGATGCTGCGGTATCTCCAGCTCAACCGGAAGCGGGCGGGCGTGGACAACATCGTGGCGCACCGGCTGTCGTGGACGGATTCCTGGGCCAAGGTGCCGCCGGTGGACATCGCCATCTGCTCCCGGGCGCTGGGCGTGGCGCGGCTGCGCGCGGCGCTGGAAAAAATGACGCGGCAGGCGCGCCTGCGCTGCTATGCCTCGCTCCACGCCAGCGGGAGCTACCTGGGACCGGACGTCCTGGCGCGGCTGGACCGCAAGCTGGAGCCGCGGCCGGATTATATCTACGCGGTGAACATCCTCTACCAGATGGGCTTCCGGGCGAAGGTGGATTTCATTCGCTCTTCCGGCGGCCTGGGCTACGGATCGGTGGAGGAATTCTTGCAGGCGGTCCGCTGGCGCATCGGGGGGCTGTCGGCGAAGGAAGAGCGGCGCCTGCGGGCGTTCTACGGCGGCCTGCCGCGGGCGGCAGACGGAACGGCGCGCTACCGGCATGAATTCGAGTGGGCGCTGCTGTCGTGGGGGCACCACCGCCCATGACGGGAACAGAACAGCCCGGCTCGGCGGGGACGCCTCGCCCTACCTGCAACCCGGATTCGATTCCCGAGGTGGGGCGAACCCTCCGGGTGAGCCGGGATCCGGCCAATCTGGACCGGGGCCGGGCCGTGGAGCGGCTGACGGCGCTCTGGGCCCTGAACGAAGCGGGTCTGGGGGGACTGATCCACGCCATGCGCGTGCCTTTCACCGGCATCGTGGTCGGCTCGACGGCGGTGGTGCTGATTGCGCTGATCGCGTTTTTCGCGGAGCGGAAGGCGAAGGCGATCCTCAAGGCGACGGTGATCGTCCTGCTGGTCAAGGCGGCGGCGAGCCCGCACACGCCGCTGCCAGCCTATGCGTCAGTGTCCTTCCAAGGGTTGGCCGGGGCGCTGCTGTTCGGGCTGCTGCCCTCCGTGCGGCTGGGGGCGCTGCTGCTGGGCCTGCTGGCGCTGTGGCAGGGGGCGGTGCAGAAACTGCTGGTGATGACCATCCTCTACGGGAAATCCCTGTGGGAGGCCGTGGATGCCGTGGGCCGGTGGATTCTGGAAAAAATGGGGAGCGGGCCCGACGGGGTTTCGCCGACAGCCTGGTTCCTGTTCTTCTACCTGGGATATTACACGATCGCCGGCGTGATCACCGGCTGGCTGGC
Source organism: uncultured Verrucomicrobiota bacterium (assembly GCA_964393515.1). Classification (GTDB taxonomy): domain Bacteria; phylum Verrucomicrobiota; class Kiritimatiellia; order CAIQIC01; family Lenti-01; genus Lenti-01. The sequence continues at coordinate 44,590 of CAYMTY010000005.1, read as the reverse complement.
GGGGGCGATTCCGGGCGAGATCGCGCGCGAGCTCAAAGAGCCCCGGCCCGTGCCGACTGCTGCCGCCGGGAGGGTGCCGCCCGTGCCCACCTTGGCGGGCCGCAAGCGCTGGTGGCAGCGGACGCCCTTCAAAACGGGGGCGGTCCTGGTGGTCTTGCTGCTGGTACTGATGTTGCTGCACCCGGGGCAAGAGGGCTGGATGCGGGGCTTGCATGTGTTTTTCCGCGCCACGGTGGTGCTGGCGCTGTGGATCCTGCTGGTCCGGCCGCTGGGGGAAATCCTGTTCCGGCGGTTCCGGCGCCGGGAGCAGGGCGTGTATGGGCAGGAAGTGGCGCGCGCATTGGCGCAGTTTCCCGCCTTGCGGCAGGCCGCGGTAGCGGCCTGGCGGCGGAGCGGCGCCGCCCGGGGTTTCCGCCGCTGGAAAATTTTCCTGGTGGAACTGATCGTTTGGGCGCTGGCCGGCGCTTCCAATGATGAAGGAGAAGCTACTGATGGACCTGCAAAGCCTCTATGATTCGATCGGTGCGGCCGGCGTCGCCCTGGTGGGCGTGGCTGCCGCCGCCATCTACCTGTGCGTAAAGAACGCGGTGGCGCTGGGCTGGACCGGCTGGGGTTTCCACCGGCACCTCGCGGCGCTGGCGCGCGACCCGGCGCGGCTGGACGCGGCGGCCGGGGCGCGCTCGGGCAATCCGTTGATCCGCATCTTTTCGGAGGCGGTACAGGCCGGCGGGCGGGATTCCGACGCCCGGCGCACGGAGCTGGCCTTCCTGTTCCACAAGCACTTCCGGATGATCAACCGGGCAATGACACTGCTGCGGCTGATCTCTGTGATCTCGCCCCTGTTGGGCCTGCTGGGGACGGTGCTGGGCATTGCGAAGGTGTTCCGGGTGGTGGCCGGCCAGACCCTGGTGGATCCGGCCCTGCTCGCGAACGGCATCTGGGAGGCACTGACCACCACGATCATCGGCCTGGCGATCACGATCCCCGTCCTGTGCCTCTACTATTTCTTCCGGATGCAGATCCACGGCTTCCAGGTGGAATTGATGGAATACGCGGGACGGTTTTCCACCCCCGTGGAGAGTCGTTAAAGGCCAGCCATGGAAGAAACCAAGTTCCTGGAAGACGACAGCGACTTCGGCATCGACCTGACGCCGCTGATCGACGTGGTGTTCATGCTGCTGCTGTTTTTCATCCTCGCCGCCAGCTTCAGCGCGCCGGTGCTGCAGGTGGCGCTGCCGAAGGCCCGGACCGCCGCGCCGGCGGAGGACGAACCGGCGCGGCTGGTGCTGGCGATCGACGCCGCGGGGCAGTTGCACCACGGGGGCGCCGCCATCGGGCCGGAAGCCCTGCCGGGGCTGCTGGCGGCGCAGCCGGAAGGGCCGGTCGAACTGCGGGTGGACCGGGCGGCGCCGTTCGACGCGTTCATTGGGGCGCTGGACCCGCTGCGGGAGGCGGGGCGGAGCAATGTGCTCATCACCGCGCAACCTGAATAGGCCGGCGGCGGACGCCGGCGACCGGCTCGGCGCGGCGGCCGGCTGGCTGGCGCTGGGGGGGGGCGTGGTTCTGGCCGCATGGCTGGGCGCCCGGCCGGCTCCGGCGCCGGCGCCCGGCGCCGTGCGCCTCCAACCGGAAACGGTGCTGCAGTTCGCGCTGGCGCCGATGCCGGAGGTGGTGGCGACCCCCGTGCCGGATCCGGTTCCGGAACCCGAGCCCGAGCTCGAACCGGAGGTGGCTCCCGAGCCCGAACCGATTCCCGAGCCGGAACCGTTGCCTGCGGTGGTTTCCGAACCGGCGCCCGCGCCGAAGCCTCTGCCGCCGCCCGTGGTGGAGGCGGCGCCGGCGGTAGCCGCGCAGCCGGTAGCGGAGCAGGACGGGGATTCAGGGGTGGAAGAGGCCATCCGCGCGGTATGGCTGGGGGAACTGCGGCGGCGCATCGAGCAGAACAAGTATTATCCCGGGGCGGCCCGCTTTTCCCGCGAGACCGGGACGGTGCGGGTGCGGGTGGCGATCGGCGCGGACGGCACCCTCGGCACGGCCGAAATCCTGGAAAACACGGGCTCGCCGCTGTTGGCGAGGGGGGCGCGGGGAATCCTGCGCCGCGCGGGGGCGCAGCCCCTGGGCACGAACACCCTGCGGACAGGCTTCCAGGTGGAAGTGCCCATCACGTACCAGATCGCCCGCTGAAGTTCCTGCCGGCGGGCTTTACAAAGCGGCGCAGATTGGAGTAGATTCCGCATGTTCCCAATTCTGAAAGAAGAGGCAGCACATGATGAAGAAAGCGGTTTTGTTGGTTTGCGCGGTCCTGCTGGGCGCGGGCGCGGCGGCGGGCGGCATGTTCAGCGAGGATCCCGGCGAATTGAACGTTTCCGGGCAGATGTGGGCTCCCGGCGACGGCGATTTCGACCTGTTCAACATCGGCTACGGCGCCCAGGTCTCCTACCGCGAGTGGTTCAGCTTTCCCTGGGGCGCCGGCGTCAATCTCGGCGTGGCCCAGTGGCAGGTGAACGACGAGGCCGACGCCTACAAGTACAGCGCGCTGCGCGACTACGACGGCGACGCCCTGCTGATCCCCATCGGCGCCGCGCTCTATTTCAACCTGATCGACTGGGACAACTGGAACCTGATCCTCGGCACGGGCCTGCAATACGTACTGGTCGACTCCAGCGTGACCGTATTCAACACGGAGGAAGACGTCCCGGAGGAAGTCCAGGGCCGGCAGGACGTGGACATCGACAACGCGCTGCTGTGGAACATCGGGTTCGAGTACGAATACATGCTTTCCGAAAACGCCTACGTGCTGGGGGGCATCGGCTACCAGGTGGACGTCATGAAGGGCGACACGGAATACGCCGGGCGCTCGGCCCGCGACACCTCGTTCCGGGGCACCTTCCTCCAACTCGGGGCGAAATTCCTGTTCTAGGCCGCCGATGGGCATCGGCTTCCGATGGGCACGCCCGCGGCCGCGGGCGTGCCTTCGCTTTTCCGGAAAGGGAACTCCATGATCCGTTGCTATCTGCCCCGTGACCGCTGGGAGGATGATCCGACCGAGCTGGACGAGGCCGAGTCGCGGCACCTGGCCGGCGTGCTGCGCGTCCGGCCGGGCGCGCGCATCGGCCTTCTCGACGGGGCGGGCCGGTCCGGCGAGGCAGAGGTGGTGGCGGCGCACAAGCGGGGGACCGCCATCCGGATCCTGTCCCGCGTGCAGGCCGCGCCGGTCGCCCCCCGGCGCGTCCTGGCGCAGGCGCTGGTGCGCGAGCAGCAGATGGATTGGCTGATCCAGAAGGCGGTCGAACTGGGGGTGCACGAGATCTGGCCGCTGCAGACCGAACACGCGGTGGTGAAGATCCGGCCCGCCGAGGCGGCGAAGAAGGCACTGCGCTGGCAGGCCATCGCGCTGGCGGCCTGCAAACAAAGCGGGAATCCCTGGCTGCCGGTGCTGGCGCCGGTGCGGCCGCTGGCCGCGGCGCTGGCGGCGCGGCCGCCGCCGCCGGCCGCGGCCTGCTTCGGGGCGCTGCAGGCCGGCGCCGAGCCCCTGCCGGCGTTCTTCGGCCGCCTGCGGCGGGAACACTGCCCGCTGGTTGCGCTGTTCATCGGGCCGGAGGGGGATTTCAGCCCGGCGGAAGTCGCCGCCCTGCGGGCAGCGGGCGTGCAGCCGGTCACGTTCGGGCCGGCCGTGCTGCGGGTCGAGACCGCCGCGCTTTTCATCCTCTCCGCCTTGCAGTATGCTTGGTTGGAGTAGCCAGAAGCCAGGATTCAGGAGCCAGAATGGACGAATTAAAGCCCCAAGCCTTCACCATCCGGGGAAATCCCGCGCGGACGTTCAACCGGCTGCCGGAAGTCGGGAGCCCGGCCCCGGCCTTCCGCCTGGCCGACCAGGAGTTCAAGGACTGGACCCTCGCGGATTTCTCCGGGAAGCAGAAGATCCTGAACATCGTGCCGTCGCTGGACACCTCGGTCTGCCAGTTGTCGGCCAAAAAGTTCAATGAAGAGGTTGCCAAGCGCGCCGACACGGTCGTGCTGACGATTTCCGCGGACCTGCCCTTCGCGCAGGCCCGGTTTTGCTCAACGCTCAAGGCGCCCAACGGCAAGTTCCTGTCCACGTTTCGTTCGCCGGAGTTCGGGATGGACTATGGGACCCTGATTGTCGACCACGCGCTGATGGGCCTGCAGGCCCGGGCGGTGATCGTGCTGGACGCGCATGATGTGGTGACGCACCGCCAGCTTGTGCCGGAAATGACGCACGAACCCGACTACGCCGCCGCCATGGCGGCGTTGGCGTGAAGGTCGCGGCCTGCGCGAAAAAGAACCGGCATGCTTGATCCGCGAATCCAATCCGGCCCGGGGCGGCGGCGCCGGTGGCGCGCCATCGGACGGGTGTGGTGCGCGCTGGTCTTTGCCGGCTGGACTGCGGCGGAAGGAACCGTCCGCATCAACGAATTCATGGCCTCCAACGGCCGCACCCTCGCGGACGAGGATGGGGACTACGAAGACTGGATTGAACTCCACAATTCCGGGGCGGAGCCCGTGAACCTGGCGGGGTGGGGGCTGACGGACGACCGGGACCAGCCATTCCAATGGGTTTTTCCCGAAGTCTGGATCGCCCCGGGCGGCTTCCTGATGGTCTATACCTCGGGAAAGGACCGCCGTGAATACGGGGACGGCGAGTTCCGGACAGATATCTATCCGGCGCTGCAAGCCGGAACCGCAACCGGCGCGGCGGGGATCTGGCGGTTTGAGGAAGCGGCCGGGGACACGGCGCTGGATGCGTCCGGCAACGGAAACCATGGCACCCTGCACGGGGCGGTGCGCGTCCCGACGGACCACCCGGGGCCGGCGCTGCAATTCATCAGCGCCAGCAACTCTTCCGTGGAGATTCCGAACCGCCCCTCGTTGCAGACCACCAACAGCATGACCCTCGCCATGTGGCTCAAGCCCGAGAGCCTGGGGACGCGGCAGAATCCCTGGGACAAGGCGTACGGGGGGGAGGGCACCCTGACGCTCGAAGCGGACGGGCGGCTGACCTTCTATTGGGGCACGGCCGGGGACAACGCGGAACCGTACCAGTCGTGCAGTTCATCAAATGCCCTGGCGCCCGGCGAGTGGACCCACATTGCCGTGGCGCGGGACCACCGCCGCGGCCTGATCCGGTGGTATTTCAACGGCGAAGCGGTGGCGGTCGTAACCAATGTCCCGGTTGCCGCCAAAGCGTCCAGCCGGCCCCTGCGCATCGGCACGGGCTATGCCGGAGCCTTCGCCGGCCGGATCGCCCGCCCCGTGCTGCTGCCCTACGCCTTCGGGGATGCGCGGCTGCATGCCAATTTCCGCATCAACAACGAAGGGGAATGGCTGCAGCTGACCCGGCCGGACGGCACCGTGGCCGAACAGGTCGCGCCGGTCGGCCTGTGGCGGGATATGGCCTACGGGCGGCATTCGGCGGATGACAGCCAATGGCGGTATTATCCGGAAGCGACCCCCGGCCGGGCCAACCAGACCGCCGCATACTTGTCGATCCTGGCGCCGCCCGTGTTTGCCAGCCCCGGGGGGCGGTATGCCGACTCCCTCGACCTGGCGCTCAGCCATCCCGACCCGGACGTTCGGATCGTCTACACGCTGGACGGCTCCACCCCGGACACGAACAAGATCGGGGGCCAAGTCTACAGCTACAAAATCCGGTATCCCCAGGAGCCCGGCGACCCGTTCGGCGAGACCCTGAGCGGGACGGCCCGCAGCTTCCTGTACACGAATTCGATCCATATCGCCGACCGGTCTGCGGAAGCCTGCGAACTGGCGGCGATCAATACGGCGTTCACGCGGGAACCGGCCGCGCCCGGGGAAAATCCGCTGAAGGCCACGGTGGTGCGGGCCTGCGCCTACAAAGAAGGCCATCTGCCGAGTTCCCCGCGGACCCAAACCTATTTTGTGGGCGCGGGCCTGGCGGGCCGGTATGGCCTGCCCGTGATTTCCCTCGCGACCGACGCCGAAAACCTGTTCGGCTATGACCGGGGCCTGTACGTGCCGGGCCGTCTGGCCGACGAATGGCGAACGGCGAATCTGCAGGACCCGCGCGCGTGGAAGTCCGTCCCGGGCAACTACACCCAGCGCGGGCAGGACTGGGAACGGGCGGGACATGTCGAGATCTACGACACCAACGGCCTCGCCTTGATCTCCCAGCCGGCCGGCATCCGCATTCACGGGTCCTATTCGCGTTCGTTCCCGCTGAAGTCCCTGCGGCTGTATCCGCAGGACGAGAGCGGCCGGCAGTCCACCTCCTTCGACTATCCCCTCTTTCCGGGCCGCAGAAGCCTGGCGGCGGGGAATCAGCCGATCACCAGCTTCGACAGCCTGCTGCTGCGGCAATCCGGCGAAGACTGGGACCGCGCGTATTACACGGACGCCTTCCTGCAGGAGCTGGTCCGCCACGTGCCCCTCCTTTCGCAGGCGTACCGGCCGGCCGTGCATTTCGTCAACGGGGAATACTGGGGGCTGATCAACCTCCGCGAACGGCGGGACGAGCATTGGCTGGCCGCTCATTACGCCGTGGAGCCGGACGAGGTCGTGATCCTTTCGTTTGGGGGGTACTCGGTCGACACGGGCGAAACGACCGACCAGTTCCATTTTGCCGAGACCGTGGCCTATGTCGAAGAGCATTGCGGCACGGACCTCTTCGACTACGACTGGGTGTGCACCCGCGTGGACGTGGACAATTTCGCCCTGTATTACGCCATCCAGCTGTACTATGACAACCTGGATTGGCCGCAAAACAACCACGAACTGTGGCGGAAAAGAACCGCGGCGTACCTGCCCCAGACGCCTTGCGGGCATGACGGCCGGTGGCGTTGGCTGCTGACCGACCTGGATGTCGGATTCGGCTTCAGCCGCAGCGAGCCGGGCAATTCGCTGCGGCGGGTCGTGGATCTTCCGGCGGATGAATATGCGATTGATGTGGTCAGTAACATTCCCGCCAACCGGCTGTTCCGTACGCTCGTCCTGCACAACCGCCGCTTCCGCGATCTGTTTGTCAACGCGTCCGCGGATTTGATGAACAGCGCGTTTGTGCCGGAACGGGCGACGGCCCTGCTGCAGCAGTTTGAAGCCGGGATTGCTTCACATCGGGCGGAGCACAACCGGCGCTGGCAGGTCCAGACCGCCTGGCAGCCGGCCATGCTGGCGTTCGCCTCCAACCGCCCCGCGATGATGCGGCAGCACATCCGCGAGCAGTTCGGCTTGGCCGGCACGGCGGCAATCACGGTGCACGCCGATCCCGCTGCCGGCCGGGTGCAGCTCAACAGCCTGGTAATCGATGCGGATCTGCCCGGGCATCCGACGCCGGAGACGCCCTATCCGTGGACGGGGATCTATTTCCCGGGGGTGCCGGTCCGCCTGACGGCGCGGCCTGAGCCGGGATATCGGTTTGCCGGCTGGCAGGAGTACCCTGAAGAAACCGCGCCCGTGCTGGAGGTCAACCCCGCCGATGGCATGACGATCACGGCCTTATTTGAGGAACTGCCGCAGAGCCATGTGATCCACTACTGGAACTACAACGACACCGCCAGCCTGCTGGCGCCCGCATACACCCTGGTGCCGGGCGCGGGCATCTCCATTGACACGGGCACCGCTTCGGTGGCGACTTCCGGCACGGGGCAGGACTTCTGGGGCGAAAACGCGCGCTTCGGCGATCCGGCCGGGGCCCACCTGCGGCTCAACGATCCCATCGGCGCGATGCTGGATGCGGCCCTGCCGACGACGGGCTTCGCGGATGTCGTGGTGAAGTACGAAACCCGCCGCTCGGGTTCCGGCGCGGGCCTGCAGACGGTCTCCTATACCACCAACGGCGCCCAGTACCTGGCCTGGCCGGAGCCGGTGATTGTCACGGAAGTGCCGACGGTTTGCACCTTCGATTTTTCGGCCATCCCCGGCGCCGCGGACAATCCTGACTTCGGGCTGCGCGTCGAGTTCGCGGCGGGCGGCGCCGGGACCAGCGGCAACAACCGCTTCGACAACTGGACGATTGAGGGGGTGCCCCTGGGCGAGTTCAACCTGCCGCCGGCGATCGCGGCGCCCGTCGCGGCCCAGGAACTGGTCGCCGGGGCGGCACCGGTCGAGTTCGACCTGCAGGCGGTTTTTGCCGATCCCGACGGGGATCCGCTGGTCTTCCAGGCCAGTTCCGACGCCCCCGTCCTGGCCGCGGCGGAAGCGACGGGCGCGACGCTGCGCATAACGCCGCGGCAACGCGGCGGCGCCGTGGTCACGCTGACCGCGGACGACGGACGCCATGCGCCGGTTGCCACCAGTTTCCGGGTGCTGGTGTATCCGGAGGCGCATGTGCTGGCCGGCGGCGAATACCGTTTCGAGGCCTGGGATCCGGATCTGCCGGAGAAGACCTATCCGGAGCACATGCTGTTCCTGCAGAGCGAACAGAACGACACGGTGCTCGACACGCCCCTGGGGCATGCCTATTACATCGCCCACGATGATTACCACGCCGATGATGCCGACACGATCGGGTTCCCGTACCACACCACCGGCCGCACCCGCCTCAACGGCCTGGGCGCGGACGGCATTGCCTTCATCAACACCGGGCGCGGCCGCGACCTGGGGGGGGCGCTGTTGGCCCTGGATACCCGCCACGTGTCCGCCGCCGCCATCACGTGGCTGGGCGGGACGGTGCTGACCAACTCCCGGGCCTATGCCATCCGCCTGCAGTACCGCGTCGGCGCGACGGGCGATTTCCTTGACGTGTGCGATGCCGGAGGGCAGCCGGTGGAGTACGTACGCAACGCCCCGGGCCATGTCCAGCCCATGGGGCCCGTGCTCCTGCCCGGGCCGGCCCTGGGGCGGGCATATGTGCAGGTCCTGTGGCGCTACTACTGGACGGCTCCGCTGGGCCCCACCGGCGCCCGCGACCAGCTGCGCCTGGACGATATCGCCGTTGCTGGCCGCGCGCCCGACTTCGCCAGCTTCGCAGCCTGGCGGCAGAGCGAGTTCACGGCCGCGGAGCAGGGGGAGCCCGTCTTCAGCGGGCCGCAGGCCGAACCCGACGAGCCCGGGGTCGCCAACCTGCTGCGGTATGGTTTCGGTTTGAGCCGGACGGATGTCTATGCCGACTACCGTCCGCGGGGAACCGCGGACGGTTCGGGCGCGTTCTACCAGCATCGCCGGCTGAGCGCCCCGGCGCAGGACATCGCCTATCAGATCGAAACCGCGCCGGATCTCCAGGCGGGCACCTGGCTGCCCGCGGACCTCGGGACGGACCTGGAGGAAGTGGCGGTGGTTTCCAATGGCGACGGCGTGACGGAGACCGTGCACTACCGGCTGCGGCCGGGGTTGCCGGAGGCCGCCCGCTTCCTCCGGCTGCGGGTGATCCTGGCCCCTTGACGGGGCCGGTTCCGGGCGGCCGTTGTCGGCGTGTTCGCCGCCGGTGCGCGTCCGGATAATTGGCTTGTCGTTCCATTGTGCGCAACGGTACCTTACACGTTCAACTTTCCCGGCATCGGGAATGGAATGGCACGGCAACAGATGGCGGCAACCGATTCATGGGTGCGGATTTGTCCGGGCGTCTGCGCCGGTGGTGCCGGCCTCTAGAGGCATTCAGATTTGATACCGCCATGAAGGAAAACCAGGAAATTACGGCTCACCCGGAGGGATCGCCCTCCCCAAGGCCTGGGAATATGGGTTTGGGGTCAGGCGAGGCGTCCCGGCCGTGCCGGGCTGTTGTGCCCGGTGGATCCGGCGGCGTGTTTGTGGGACATGCAATCAAGACGGTAGAATGCGTCCGCTCATGAACCAGGCTGCACACCCCCAGGCCTCCTGGACGACCCGGTGCCGGAAGGCCGGTGAGTCGGCCGGCGCCTGCGGCCGGGAGCGGGCGCAGCCGTGAGTCCGCCCCTTGACATGGTTCTTGCGCAGGCCTGGAGCCTGCAGCGCCTGGCGGGCCCGGCGGAATATCCGCCGGTTTCCGCCGCGCCCTATGCGCCCGGCGAGCCCTATCCGGAATTCCCGGGGCTGGCGGTGGGCGCGGTGCCCAACCCGGTGTTTGCGGCGGTGCGGGAGGCCCTGCGCGGTCTGGGCCTGGACGCGGCGCGCTTCGGCACGCCGGCTTGGAATCCCCTGGGCGACCTGGTCCGGCCCGGTGGCCGGATCGTGGTCAAGCCCAACTGGGTTCTGGATCGGAATATGGGCGCTGGCGGGATGGACTGCATGATCACGCACCCGTCCGTCCTGCGCGCGGTGCTGGAGTACGTGTTCCTGGCCCGGCCGTCCGGGGTGGTGCTGGGCGACGCGCCGATTCAGGGCTGCGATTTCGAGCGGCTGCAGGATTTTGCGGGCTTGCGGGAAGTGATTGCGGAGTTCCAGGGCCGGGGCCTGCCGCTGGCGGTGCGCGATTTCCGGCGGACGATCGCCCGGCGCCAGGACGGGATGTATCTCGTGGCGGAGGATCTGCGCCCGGAATCGGAATACGTGCTGGTGAACCTGGGAACGGACAGCCTGCTGGAGCCGATCTCCGCGGACTGGCGGAAGTTCCGGGTGACGGTGTACGACCCGCGCCTGATGTGGCGCCATCACCGGCCGGGGCTGCACCGGTATTTGCTCGCCCGGGAGATCCTGGAGGCCGACCTGGTGGTGAACGTGCCGAAGCTCAAGGCCCACAAGAAGGCGGGCATCACCTGCTGCCTGAAGAACCTGATCGGCATCAACGGCAACAAGGAGTACCTGCCGCACCACCGCAAGGGCGCGGCCGAGGCTGGGCGCGGCGACAACTATGCCCGCCGGCACGGGCTGCTGGACCTGGCCGAACATCTGCTGGACCTCGCCAACTGCCTGCGCGGGTTTCCCCGCTTCTACCGGTTTTGCGAAAAGGTGGTCTGGCATTTGCTGTACCGCGTTTCCCGGCGGGATCCCGCAGTCCAACTTGAAGGCAGTTGGCACGGCAACGACACCATTTGGCGCACCTGTCTCGACCTGAACCGGGCCCTGCTGTATGCCCGTGCCGACGGGCAGATGCAGGAGGCGCCGCAACGCGCGGAGATCTCGCTCGTAGACGCCGTAGTGGCGGGGCAGGGGGAGGGGCCGCTGGCGCCGGATCCGCTCGCCACCGGGGCGGTGTTCGCCGCCCGGAACCCGGTGGTCGGCGATTTTGTCGGTGCGGCGCTGCTGGGTTTCGATCCGGAGAAAATCCCCTTGCTGCGGCATGCGGGCGCCGGCATGCGCTGGCCGATCTGCGCGGTGCCGGGGCCCCGGCCGGTTTTCGCGCCGCCGTTTCCCGCTGCCCGGGCGCCCAACGGCTGGGCCGGGCAGGTTGAAGCCGCCCCCCCGCCGCGTTAGCCTCATGGATTCGCCGGGCAAATCAGCGGAAATGCCGGGCCGGACCCGCCTGCGGAGCAAGGGCCTGCTGAGCCTGCTGGCCCTGGTCCTCTGGCTGGGCGTGCTGGAAGGCGGCGCGCGGTACGGATTAGGCCGGTGGTTTGGCCCGGTGTTCCAGGCCTATCTGGTTCACGACGCCTCCCGGGGCTGGCGGCCGCGTCCCAACGGCCGTTATCTCATCACCTCGAAGGCCAGGAATTTCCAGTTCGACGTCGGCATGGATGCGGCGGGGTTCCGTCTGGATGGCGGCCGGCCTGGCGGTGCCCGGGCGGTTCCCGCCGCCATTGTGCTGGGGGATTCCAATGCCTTTGGCTATGCGCTCAAGTCCGGGGAGACCTTCGCCGCGGCGTTGTCCCGGGCCCTGCAGGGGCGGGCGGTGCTCAATGCGGGCTGTCCCGGCTACGACTGTGTGCAGCCGGTCCTGACGGCCCGCGGACTTGAATGGCGGCCCGGACAGCTTTTTGTTTTCCTGGTGCATCCCGTCAATGACCTGGTGAATACCGCCAATCAAATCGACTACAGCGCCTACAAGCCGTTCCTGAGGACCTCCGCCCGGGCGGTGCTCATCGATCCGCCGCCGCGCGGAGTGCCGAAAACCAGCCATCGGTTTGCGCCGGATTTCCAGGATCTCAACGAGCAGTTCCAGCTGCCCGCGGAGGAATTCACGCTGGCGGATGCCGCCGGCCGGGTCTCGGCGCTGGCCTTCATCCTCAAGACCGCGCCGGCCCTCCGCTGGTTCAGTCGCCCGGCGGCCGCGGAACGGATCGACTGGGATGACATGCCGCTGGCGGATTTCCGCGCGCAGGCCCTGGCCCCGGTCCACAACGCGCCGTTCGCGACGGCCAGCCGGTTTTGGCCGGAAATCGAGCGGTTCGCGCCGGAACGCAGCCGGCTTGTGGCGGCGGTGGGTGCGCTCTACGCCGAACTCCAAGCGGAATTGCGCCGGCGGGGCTGCCGGATGCTGGTCGTGGTCGCCCCGGAGCCGCACCGGCGGACGGCGTTTCACCGGGAGTTGACGGACCGGCTGCAGGCGGGGCTGCCGGAGTACACCTTTGCCTGGGGGGCCTCGGCGGACGCCTTGCGGGAGGAATTGCGCCGCCGGGCGGTGCCGGTGCTCTGTCCGGAATACGATCCGCAGAACCTGGAAGCGATGTTCATTCCCTGGGACGGGCACACTTCGGGCGCCGCGTTTGCCCTGATTGCGGAAGCCGTGGCCCGGGAATACGGCGGTGCCCCATGACGCGCCGCCCGCCGGCGCCGGCCGCGCGCAAGGAACGGATTGGACCGGACCGGATAACCGGTTAAACTGGCCGCATGTTTTTCCGCATCCAGTCCTTCAAGCAGGCGGCCTTCTGGTCCACGGCGATCGGGGCGTTCAGCCAGGTCCTGGCACTGGGGTTCGGCATGGTGATGGCGGCGCTTTTCGGGGCGCAGGAAAGCACGGACGTGCTCTACTACTGCCTGGGGGTGTTTGCGCTGCTTTCCGCCCTCGTCCAGCAGGTCAACGTGGCCGTGCTGGTGCCGGAGACGATGCGCCGCCGGGAACAGACCGGCGAAGCCGACGCCATGGCGTTCATCAACCGCTTCTTCGCGGCGTTCCTGGTCATCACTCTGGCCGCGACCGGGTTGCTGCTGGTCCGTCCGGCGGGCGTGCTGACGGCGATTTCGCGTTTTCCCGCCGAGGTGCTGGAAAACAACCGGGGGCTCGTGCTGTGGCTGGTCGTGGCCTTTCCGCTGCAAATGGTCGCGCAACTGCTGCTGGACATCCTGGTGTCGTACCGGTTCCTGACCCTCCCGGCGGTGCTGTCGTGCATGGGGCGCGGGATCAACATCCTTTTTGTGCTGGCCTTCTGGCGCCGGTGGGGGGTGGTGGCGGCCGCCATGGGCATGGCAACCGGGTTTGCACTGCAGATCCTGGTCAACGCCGGATTCCTGGCGCGGGCCATCCGCTGGCGGGGATCGGCTTGGCGCACCCGGATCGGCCGCGGGGTCTATCAGAACATCGTCTGGACGGAGCTGGGCACGCTGGCTGCGACCGCGGCGAGTTACCTGCCGCTCTTCCTGTTCACCGGATTCAGCGCCGGCGCGCTGACCGCGCTCAACTATGCCCAGCGCATGAGCCGCGTGCCGCTGGACATGCTGACGTCGCAATTCTCCGCGGTCACGGCGGTCAAGTTCAACGAACTGATGGCCCGGCGGGAAGAAGCGGAACTCAATGTCTCGTTCGGGCGGATCAGCCGCGTGGCGATTTTCATCCTGATGCCGCTGGCCGCCCTGATGGCCCTGGTCGGATTCGACCTGATTTCGATCCTGTTCGGCCGCGGGAAGTTCCAGGGCGAGGCGTTGCAGCTGGCGGGGCTGCTTTTCTCCGTGTTCGTGCTGAACCTGCCGCTGACCGGATTCATGACGGTTCTGGCCCGGTATCTGGTGGCCCGCCAGGCCATTCGCTACGGGGTGCTGTGGCAGATCTTTTCCAACGGGTTGAACATACTGGTGGTGGCGCTGGCCGTACGGCAATGGGGCGCCCTGGGCTATCCGGTGGGCCTGTGCCTGCATATGCTGGCATACATGCTGGTCATCACGGGCTCTGCGGTGCGCCGCTTTCCGGGGATTCCGCTCGGGCCGGTCTGGCGGTCGTTCGGCGCTACGGTCCTGGCCTGTGGCCTGGCCGCGCTGCCGGCGGCCGGGTTCCGGATTTGGGCCGGCGCGGCTTTCAGCCCTTGGATGACGGGGGTGGTTTCCGCCCTGGTTTTCGGCGCCGTCTATGGCGCCGGGCTGGTTCTCTGGCCGGCCGACCGGCTGGCCCGGGAGTACTGCTGGGACCTGGCCCGCGCGGTGCGGCGGAAACTCGCAGGCCTCCGGGACGACCGGCACCGGGCCCCGGGCGCGGGCGGGGGGGCTGGGACATGACGCCGCCGATTCAGGAACGGCTCTCCGCGGCGCAGTACTGGGAGCAGGTGCATGGCGGCGCCGCGTCCCGGACCCGGCCGGCCTGGAAACGGTTCATCCGGCGGCTCGTTCCGCAAAGCTGGCTGGAAGCGCGGAAACGCCGCTGGGAACGGCAGCAAGAGGCGCGCGAACGGAGGGGGTTGCAGGAACATTGGCTCCGCCAGTTGATCGAAGCCGTGCTCCGGCCCCAACTGGCGGGCCGGACCGGGCTGCAGGCCTTGGAAATCGGCAGCGCCCCCGGTCGGATCAGCCTCGAACTTTGGCGGCGTCTGGGCCTCGAGCCGTGGGGACTGGAATACACGCAGGCCGGCGTTGCGGCGCAAAAAGCCCTGTACCGGCGCTTCGGTCTCGACGAGGCGCTGATCATGCAAGGCGACCTGCTGGATGCGGCCTGGCGGCAGCCACACGCCGGGGGCTATGATCTGGTGGCTTCGTTCGGACTCATCGAGCATTTCCGCGATCCGCTGGAGGTCGTGCGCAACCATCTGGAATTGCTGCGGCCGGGCGGGGTGCTGGTCGTGACCGTGCCCAACCTCAATGAAACGACGTGGTACGGCCGGCTCGTGCGGCGGTTCAATCCCCCGGTCTATGCCATTCACAACACGCGCACCTGCACGCCGGAGGCGCTCCGGGACCTGGCCGCCGCGCTGGGCGTGCGCCTCCTTCATTGTGGTACACTCGGTGGGCCGGACATTGGATTCGTGCCCGACCATCGCCGCCTCAGCCGGGGCCTCGCCTGGCTGCTGCGCGTGCCCCAGCCGGCCGTGAACCGATTGAATCACCTGATCCTCGGAAACCGCCTGAAGCCGTTTCCGCGAACCGCCGCCACCTTGGCCCTTGTGGCGGTCAAACCATGAGCGGGGCCGGGCCGGAGAACGAGAGAATGAAGCTCACGCTATGAAAGAAGACCGATTGACAATTGGCATTCACGCCGCGGACAAGGACAGCTTTGCCGTCCGCTGGGCGGAAGAGCTGACCGCCCGCGGGGCGGAGGTGAAGCGGCTGGACCTGCTGGGGCCCGCGCCGCTGGAACAGGTCCGCGGCTGCGACGCCGTGATGTGGCACTGGTTCCACTATCCCCACGAACGGCGCCTGGCGGCGTTGCCGATCCTGCGCGTGATCGCCGAGTACTTGCGGATTCCGGTCTTTCCCGATATGGCCACCTGCTGGCACTACGACGACAAGATCGCGCAGGCCTACCTGCTGGAGGCGCTCGACATTCCCCAGCCCCGAACGTGGGTGTTCTGGCGAAAGGCGGAGGCGCTGGCCTGGTGCGCGCAGGCGGAATATCCGGTGGTGGCCAAGTTGGCGGGCGGCGCAGGCAGCATGAATGTGCGCTTGGTTCACGACCAGGCGGAGGCTCGTCGGCATATTGAGGTCTCTTTTTCCGGAACCGGGCATATGGTGAAGCCGTCTTTTCCCAAAGAATGGGGGGTCCGGCAATGGACTCGCCTCCGGCGCGCTTTAGCTCGGGTCAGCCGAGCGGGCCCGTACGTGTTGCTGGGGCGGTATCCCGCGCTGCCGGACCGGACGTACTGGATGCCCCAGAAAAACTATGCGCTCTTCCAGGAATTCCTGCCCGGGAACGAATTCGATACGCGGGTGACGGTGATCGGCAACCGGGCCTTCGCCTTCCGCCGCTTCAACCGTCCCAACGATTTCCGGGCCTCCGGCAGCGGCCGGATCGACTGGGATCCGGCGGCGATCGACCGGCGTTGCGTGGCGGCGGCGTTCGCCGCGGCGGCGAAGCTGAAATCGCAATCCATGGCCTTCGACTACCTGTTCCGCGGGCCGGAGCGCGAACCCGTCGCGGGGGAAATCAGCTATTGCTATGCCAACTGGGCGGTGGAAAAATGCCCGGGCCATTGGGATTCCCGCATGACATGGCAGGCTGGACGCCTGTGGCCCGAGGCGGCGCAGGTGGAGGACTTCCTGGGGCTCATCCGGGGTGGCGGCTGACCGCCGGCCGCGGCAGGCCGCCCGGCGGCCGGAAAGGACGAAGCAGTGGATTATCTAAATGTGGGCTGCGGTGACACGTTTCATCCGGACTGGACCAACGTGGACATGGTCAGCCGCAGCCCGGAGGTCCGGGCCTGCAATCTCCTGAAGGGCTTGCCCTATCCGGACGGCCGCTTCCAGGCCGTCTATCATTCGCACGTGCTCGAACATTTTCCTCGGGCCAAGGCCGCGGATTTCATCCGGGAATGTTACCGCGTGCTGCAGCCGGAGGGGATTCTGAGAATCGTGGTCCCGGATCTGGAGAACATCGCCCGGGAATACTTGAAGCACCTGCAGGACAACCTGGCGCAGCCAAGTCCGCAGGCCGAAGCCCGGTACGACTGGATGCTCGTCGAACTGTACGACCAGACGGTGCGCAACGGCACCGGCGGTGAAATGGGGGAATTTGCGCGGCGGTTGCAGAGCGTCGATCCCGGTTACCTGACCGAACGGATTGGGCGCCGCGACCCGCCGGAGATGAATCCACCGGTTCGCAAAGGACTGGGCGACTATGCGAATCTCATCCGGAAAACGGCCATCCGGGCCGTGCGGGGAGGGATTCGCCGGTGGTTGATTCCGCCGGCCTGGCGCATCGGCGCATTTCGCCTGGGCGGCGAGGTCCACATGTGGATGTACGACCGGTTTTCCCTGGCCCGGCTGCTGCGGACCGGCGGCTTCGAAAACATCCAGGTGCAGGGGCCGTTCACCAGCGCCATTCCGGATTGGGGGCGATACGAACTGGACGTGAAGAACGGCGACGTGCGCTTTCCCACATCCCTGTTCATGGAGGCGCGCCGTCCGCGATGAGCCCCGGCGGCATGGCGTTGACCGGCCGCCACGCGGGGCGGTCCGGGCCCGCTGCGGCGCCGCCCCTTTCGGGGCGGCGAGCCCGCCGGCCGACACCGGCGCGGGGGCCTGCCAGGAAGGCCGTGCGGCGATGAACATCCTGATCCTGATTGGACAGTTTCCTCCGGACGTTTGCGGCGGCGCGGAAATGCAATGCTGGCGGCAGGCCCGGGCCTTGACGGACCGCGGGCATCGCGTGACCGTGCTGACCTGGTGGAAGACGCCCGGCAGTCCGCGCTGGGAGACCCGGGCCGGAGTCCGCATCGGGCGGCTGGGCTTCTATCTGCCTTGGATGGCCCAAAGGCGCCGGTTTCTGCGCCGGCGCCTGCACCGCGAGCCGGGACCGCAGAACGGGGGCCGCGCCGAGGCGCAGGGCGCGGACGGGTCGCTGCCGGACGCTCCGGTACGCCCCCGGCCCTGGCGGGCGTTCACGGTCTGGCTGGCGAACACCAGTTTCATCCTCGATGTGATCTGGCTGCAGTTGAGGCGGCGTTTGCAGGCGGACGTGGTTCATGTGCACATGGCGGGTTGGCTCGCGGGCTTCGGCCAGTGGCTGGCGGAACGGATGCGCGTGCCCGCGTTTTGCAAGGAGGCCACGTTCCCCATTCTCCGGCTGGAGGACGAGGCGCATGTCCGCGTGGCCGGGCTGTCAGCCTGGCAGGCCCGGCGGGTGAAATGCCGGTACATAGCCTTGACGGACGCGATCGGCGCCGCCCTGGCGGAGGCCGGAGTCCCGCCCCGGCGCATCTGCCGGATCCCCAACGGGGTGGAAGTGCCCGCCGTGGCGGCGGAGCCGGAACGCCAGGCGGACGCCGTCTTCATCGGCAATTTCACCCAAGGCGTTGCCTTCAAGGGCTTCGACGTGCTGTTCAAGGCTTGGGGCCGGGCCCTCCAGGCGGAACCAGGCCTGCATTTGCGCTTGTACGGCGCGGGCGATACATCGGCTTGGGCGGCCTTCGCCCAGGCGCAGGGATGCGGCGCTTCGGTGACCTTTGCCGGTCCGGCGGCCGATGTTTGGGCCGTTCACCGCCAGGCCGGCTTCCTCCTGCTGCCGTCCCGGCGGGAAGGGATGTCCAATGCGCTGCTGGAAGCCATGGCATCGGGGCTGCCGGCCGTGGTGTCCGCGATCCCGGGCAATATGGCGGTTGTCCGGGATGGCGGGGAGGGATTGGTCGTGCCGGTTGACGATGTGGACGCCCTGACCGCCGCAATCTTGAAAATGCATCGGGCGCCGGAACTGCGGGCGCGGATGGGCCGGGCCGCCCGGGCGCGGGCCCAGGCGGAATTCGCCCTAGATGTGGTGGTCGGGCAGGTGGAGGCGGCCTATCGGCGGGCGCGGGCAGAGGATGCCGGTCCGGTCGGAACGAATCCGGCCGCCGGCACATGAACAGGGCAGGACAGGCATGCAGATCTTGATGATCACCCAGGAGTTTCCACCCACGCAAATGGGCGGCGCGGAAATGCAGTGCCTGAAACAGGCCCGGGCCCTGGTCCGGCGGGGGCATGAGGTGACGATCGTGACGCGCTGGTTGAACTGGCGCGTGCCGCGCCATGAAGTCATGGACGGCGTCCGGGTCTTCCGGGCGGGGTGGCTGCTGCCGGTGACCGTGCAAATGCGGGCGGTCCACGACGGACTGGTTTCCCTGAAACCCGGGGGGGGGAAACGACTCTACCGCAACGGTGCCCAGCAGCCGGCCCCCCGGCCGGCCGGCGAGAAGCGCTTCCGCTGGATGGCGCTGGCAGAGCGGCCCGGGGCCTGGAGCTTTTTGCGGGAAGTGACCGCCGGAATCCGGAGCGGCCGCCTGGCCGCCGATTTAATCCAGGTGCACGAATCCAACTGGGTGGCCGGATTCGCCCAATGGCTGGGCGAGCAGATCGGCGTGCCGGTGTTCTGCAAGGAAGGGCTTCTGCCCGTGCT
Organism: uncultured Verrucomicrobiota bacterium; assembly: GCA_964393515.1. Classification (GTDB taxonomy): domain Bacteria; phylum Verrucomicrobiota; class Kiritimatiellia; order CAIQIC01; family Lenti-01; genus Lenti-01. Next base: position 25,518 of record CAYMTY010000005.1, on the reverse strand, counting down.
GGGGTTTGGCGCCGCGGCGGACATCCCCCGGCAGGCGGAATGGCGCCAGCGTCGGATGAACTGCCGCTTCATCGCCATGACGCCGGCCATCGCCGCCGCCTTGGCGGCGGCCGGCATTCCGGCGGAGCGGATCTGCGAGATTCCCAACGGGGTTGAACTGCCGGAGGTTCCCGCCGATCCGGCACGGCAGACCGAGGTGCTCTACGTGGGCAATTTTACGCAGGGGGCGGCGCACAAGGGCTTCGATGTGCTCCTGCGGGCATGGGGGCTGGCGGTGGCGCAGGAACCGGGCCTGCGGCTGCGGCTCTGCGGCGCCGGCGAAACGAGCGGCTGGCAGGCCTTCGCCCGGGAACAGGGCGGCGGGGATTCCGTCGTCTTCGCCGGCCGGGTGGCGGACATCGGCGCCAGGCACCGGCAGGCGGGCTGCCTGGTATTGCCTTCGCGGAAGGAAGGCATATCCAATGCATTGCTGGAGGCCCAGGCCGCCGGGCTGCCGGCGGTGGTGTCGGACATCCCGGGGAACCGGGCGGTGGTCGAGGATGGCGTGACCGGGCTGGTGGTGCCGGTCGGCGACGCCCCCGCGCTGGCGGCGGCCCTGGTGCGGCTCCAGCGTGACCCCGGCCTGCGGGCGCGAATGGGGCAGGCCGCGCGCGCGCGGGTCGCGCGGAATTTTGCGATCGACCGGATCGCCGCCCGGCTCGAGGCGGTCTACCGCGTCGCCCTGGCCGAAACCGGCCGCGCCCGGACCTGAGATTCAGGGATTGATTTCGGCGCGCAGGCGCAGGCATACTGACGCCCCAGTGTCGAGATGAACAGCGCCCGCCCCCAGTTCATTCCCAGCCAGCGGACGGCCTACCAGTTCCCGGTCTACCGGTGGATTGGCTGGCTGGCGGTGGCCGGATTCGCCATCGGCCTGACCGGCATGTTTTTCGTGGCGGGGATTTTCGGCGTCCCGGCGCCCCTGGGGTGGGCGGCCATTGTGATTGTCATCAGTTTCGGGGCGCTGCTGCTGGACAAGCCCAAGCTGCTGCTGAACGTCCTGCTGTTCTACTGGCTGTTATTGCCCGGCAACCGTCTGTTCGGGTTGCTGCCCTTTCCCCTGCCGGGCGGGCTGAACAAGTTCTTCTTCCTGCCGTTCATCGCGGTCATTGTGATGAACTGGATCCAACGCCGGCAGCTCAAGGAGGCCACGATCTTCCCGCTGGTCTTCTGCCTGCTAACCGCAGTGAGCTGGTATGTGAACAGCAAACCCTCCATTTTCGGCACCCTGCAGCTCACGCTGGTCATGCTGCGCGGCTATATCCTGTGGTATTTCTGCCGCTTGACATGCACCTTCGAGAGCGAACAGCAGTTGAACCGGTGGGTCTGGGGCTATATCATCTACATCGCGATCCAGTTCTTTTACAACATCCTGTGGCAGGGCGGGGCGCCCTGGCCCCGGTACCACGCCGACCGCAGCGGCGGCATGCTCGGACCCATGTCGGGCGGAGAAGCCCATATGGTCGGCTACATGTGCGTGTTCGGGCTGCTGCTGATTGCGGGCTGGTGGGTGAGCGTCGGCCGCAAGGCGCGGCCCCGGACCCGCATCCTCGTGGTCCTGACGACGTTGATCATCGCCTACAACCTGATTTTCATGACCGACACCAAGCATGTGCTGATCTTGTTCCCGTTCATCGCGCTGCCGTTGCTGGTGCATCCGCGCGTGACCACGCGGATGAAACTGTCGCTCGTGGCGGCCGGGATTTTGTTTTTGGCCGGGACCGTGGCCTATTTCAACATGTCCTTGGGCAAGATGCAGCTGCAGCGTTACATCAATGCGATGCAGAACAGTCCCCGGGCCCGGATGTTCTATGCCGTGACGGTGGATTTGCCCTACCTGGTGCCGTACCCCCTGTTCGGCTCCGGGCCGGGGACATTCGCATCGCCGCAGGCCGTGGAGGCGCGCAGCCCGCTCGCCCGGCGCTACATTATTCCCTACGAGGATGAAAACCGCCGACGCAGCTACTTCGGCATGCAGGGCACGACAGTCTCGGCGTCCGTCATCGGCTCGACCCAGTCCGATTTCTTCGTGCTGATGGGGGAATACGGCTGGCTGGCCACGGTGGTCTATTACAGTTTCTGGATCTGGCTGGTGGTGCGGCTGCTGCAAAAGTCCAACCAGACGGCGCCGGAAAACCTGCAATCCGGCATATTCATTGGCCTGGCCTGCTGCCTGATCGCCCAGGGGATTCTGATGAGCCTGGTCTCGATGCTGATTGTCCCCCCCCTGATGTATCCGATCTGGATCCTGCTGGGGCGAATGTGGGACATGCAGGTTGCAGAACACCCCGCCCCGGGGTGACGGGAGGCGGCGGTGCGGCATCGGATCCCGGCATGGTTACAACGGCGGAACGCCCGGTGAAGGCCGGCCGCTTCAACCCAATCAGCAGGGCAAGATGCACCCGTTGAAACGGCGATTGCTCGCGATGCCGAGGGCGCACTATGTCCTCTGCTTGAGCAGCGTCGACTACCGGTCCTCCATGGGGGGATTGGGCCGGTACCTGCGCGAGGAAATGGCGCTGTTGCGCGCGCGCGGCGTGTCCACGCTGGGCCTGTTCCCTTTTCCCACGAAGCGGAGCCAACGCCTGGCCCGGCACCTGGCGAATTACTGGGGCGTAACGATCGACGGGCAGCTGGCCGGATTCTACGACTATCCGGCGGTTCTGGGCATCCTGGCCGGCCTGGGCTGTGCCGGCCAACGGCTGGTGGAAATCCAGATCCACCATCTCAAGGATTTCCAGCTGGGCCGGGTTGCGGATCTGCTGGCGGCGGTGCCGGTCGCAGTCAAGTTGTTCCTGCACGACTATTACACGGTCTGTCCCGGGGCCCATCTGCTGCGGAACGGGCAGGCGTATTGCGGGGCGGAACGGCCGGCACCGGGCAAATGCACCGGTTGTGTCAACTGGACGCCGCCACACCATGCGCGCATCCGTTCGGTCCTGGAGGGCATCCGCGAGCGACTGACGGTGGTGGCACCCTCCGCGGCCGCCCGCGAGATCTGGCTGTCCACCTTCGGGGATTTCCGCGCGCTGACGGAGGTGGTTCCCCATTTGCAGGAAGTGGGGGAAATCCCGAACTCCGGTGTGCCAAAGGCCGCCGGCGAGCCCGTCCGCGTGGCCTATGTCGGCGCCCCGGTGCCGTACAAGGGCTGGGACGTGTTCCGGCAGCTGGCTGCGGAATTCGGCAGCCGGCCGGGCGCGTACGAATTCTACCATTTCGGGCTCAGCCGGCAGGCCTTCCCGGCCATTCGCAACGTCCCGGTGTCGTTCGTCGCGGACGGGCTGGACGCAATGACTCAAGCCATTCGCAAGGCCGGCATCGACCTGGTCCTGCTCTGGGCCCTGTGGCCGGAGACCTACAGCTATACGCTGTATGAGAGTTGGATGGCCAACCCGATGCTCATCACGAACCCCGACAGCGGCAACATTGCGGATGAAGTCGCGAGCCGGGAACTCGGGAAGACGTTCCGCACGGCGGCGGAACTGCAGGCCTATTTCCGGCGCGCGGACCAGGTGCGCGCCGATATCGATGATTTCCGCCGGCGTGGCCCGGCCCGGCCGGCGCGGCTGGTTCCGAACCCGGCCATCCCGGACGGCCTGGACCTGTCCGCCAACCCGGCGCTGCCGCCGGCCGCCGGCGCAGTTCGTAATGCCTGGCACGTGGAACTGTTGTACCATCTCAAGCTGTTGAAACAGAAGCTGGCAGGCCCATGATCATCGGCTGGGACGTGGTGGACATTCCGCCGGTCAAGGATGGAACTTTCGAGTTCATCTCCCGCTGGATTCAGGCGGTAGGGACCCATCCCGCGGGACACCGCCACATCTGCTATGCGAACGCGGCCTTCCACCGCGCCGCGGCTATTTCCATGCCCCAATCTATCGAATGGCGCATCGCCGGCGACTGGACCCGGGCCTACCAGCTCCGGCGCGAGGCCTATTTCTGGCGTAACGGCCGTGCCATCGCCCGGGAGGTGGACGTGCTGCTGTCCGTCTACCGGCCGCCGCTGCTGTGGCCGGGCAAGTCCATTGCCATCGTTCTGGACTGCACCAAGGAGCTGTTTCCGACGGTCCGCGGCCTGAAGAACCACGCCCTGGCCCGGCTGCGGGACTTCGGCGCCCGGCGCGCCGGCCGCTGGCTGGCGATTTCGGAGTGGACGCGGCGCGACGTCGTGCGCCTGCGGGGCTATCCCGCGGAGCGGGTGCGCTCGGCCGGCATTCCCTTGGCCGACTTGCCGCCGGCTGGCGCAGAACCGGCGCCGCCCGGCGTTCCGGAACTGGCCGGGCGCCGCTATGCGTTCTACTGCACGGCGATCTCCGGCCGCAAGAACCACGCGCGGCTGATCCGTGCTTGGCGGCGCGCCTTTCCGGGGCGCGAAGTCCTGCTGGTGCTGGCGGGGCGGGAATTGCCGCACACCGCCCCCGGCATCGGGGCGGCCATCCGGCAGGCCGAGCGGGACGGATACGTCCGCGCCCTGGGCTTGGTCACCGATGCCGCGCGCGAGCAACTGAATGCGGGCGCGGACTTCGTGGTGTATCCCAGCCTGTGCGAGGGCTTCGGCATGCCCGTCCTGGAGGCGCTGCGTTATGCCAAGCCGGTGCTGACCTCCGCCGGCACGTCGACGGAGGAGGTGGGGGGAGACGCCGTGCTGCTGTGCGATCCGCGGAGCGAGGACGACCTGGTGGAGAAGCTGCGCCAAATCGCGGGCGATGAGGAGTTGCGGGAGCGTCTCCAGGCCAAAATTCCGGCGGTGCTGGAACGGTATTCGCTGGAGAATGTAGCCAAACAAATTCATTCGGCCATTGAATATCTGGCCATGCTGGAATGAAGCGCCATGCGCGTTCTATTGTGCAGCAACTTCTACTACCGCCGGGGCGGCGACTGCGCCTATTTGCTGGCCCTGCAGGCCCTGCTGGAGCGCCACGGCCATGAGACGGCTGTTTTTTCCATGCGGCATCCGCAGAACCGGCCCTGCCCGCAGGAGAAGTACTTTGCGGACCATCTGGATTATCCGGAATTGCTGCGGCACAAAACCCTCCGCAATGGCCTGACCGTGCTGACCCGCAGCATCTGGTCGCGCCAGGTGCAGGACCGCCTCGCCCGGCTTGTGGCCGATTGGCGGCCGGACGTGGCCCATCTCCAGAATATCCATGCCTATTTGACGCCCGCCATCCTCCCCCCGCTGCAAAGGGCGGGCGTGCCGGTCGTCTGGTCGCTGCACGACTTCAAACTGCTCTGTCCCGAGAGCCATTTTCTCAGCCGGGGGAGGATCTGCGAGGAGTGCCGGGGGGGGCGGTTCTGGCGGTGCGCGTGGAACCGCTGTCTGAAAAACTCGCGCGCCGCCAGCGCCATGGCCGCGCTGGAAGCCTATGTACACCGCTTCCGGGGAGTTGCCGATCGCGTGGCCTGTTTCCTCGCCCCGAGCGAATTCGTGAAACACAAATTCATGGAGCATGGCTATCCGGCCGAACGGTTGCGGGTGCTGCCGCATTTCCTGGAGGGGCCGCCGCCGGCGGCAACTGGCGCGGGCCGCTATGGCCTCTATGCCGGGACGTTGCTGCCGTTCAAGGGCGTGCGGACGCTGCTGCAGGCTCTGGCCCAAACCCCGCCGCACCCGTTCCATGTCCTGGGCGGTGGGGAGATGCTTGACGCCTATCGCCGCCAGGCCGTCGAGCTGGGCTTGTCGCAGGTGGTGTTCAAGGGATTCCTGTCCGGCGCAGAACTCGAGGCGGAATATGCCGGTGCGGCCTATGCCGTGGTGCCGAGCGAATGCTACGAGACCTTTTCCTTTGCCGCGCAGGAACCGTTGGCGCGCGGCCTTCCGGTCGTGGCTTCAGATCTGGGCGCACTGCCGGAACTGGTGCGCGACGGCGAAACCGGTTTCCTGTTCCCGCCGGGCGATGTCTCGGCCCTGGCCGGCCAGATCGGGCGGCTGTGGGCCGATGCTTCCTTGCGCGCCGCGCTGGGCGCCCGCGCCCGGCAAAGGATCCTGACCGGCAGTCAGCCGGACAACTACCTTGCCACGCTTATGACGGTTTACCGGCGCGGCGGGGCCGGGGATGCCGCCGCGGGGCGTTGCGCAGGTCCAGCAGGATCTGGTTGATCAAGGTGCTGGAAGTGCCTTTCGTATAGGGGAAGTAGACGATCCGCACGCCCACCTTGCGGAACTGCGCCTCGAACTGCTTCCACTTGGGGGTGTTGTACCAATCGTCGCCGACGAACATCAGGTCGAAGTGGTAGCGCTTCCAGGCTTCCATTTTATCCATCGAATCCTGCGGCACGGCGGCATCCACGTATGTGAGGCTGCGGACGATTTCGATGCGCTCCTGGAAGGGGATGACGGCGCGCTTGTTCTTGTAGGCGACCAGCTCGTCGGTGGTGACGCCGACGACGAGCTTGTCGCACAGGCTCTTGGCGTTCTTGAGCATGTTGACGTGGCCGACGTGGAACAGGTCGAAAACACCGGTGGTATAGCCGATGACGAGTTTGGATTTGGCTTTGGGTTTGGTGGTTTTCATAGGGGGAGGTAGGAGGGGCCGGGTTTCAAACCCCGCAGGCTGATGTTCTCCCAGCGGTACGGGGGGCGATAGCCCAAGAGGGGCGTTTCGCGGTTGCGGAGGTCGTCGAGCGGAAAAGCGGCGGAGAGGATCCGGACCCGCCGGGGCGTTTCCGCCGCGAGGTGGCGAAGGTACTGGATCTGGTCCGCGTCGAAATCCATCAGCCGCACGGCGGCGAGGTCCGTGGCCAGCAGGTCCTCCCCGGTCAGGATCACGCCGGGCGAGACGGGGCAGGGAAAGTGGGGGCCGTCGGTGTCGCCGCCGCGGATGCCGTCGATGACGGACAGGAACCGCATCGGCTGGGTCCGGGCGCCCGGCAGGTCGCGGACGAAGAGGTTGTAGACGTCGCAGGTCATGCGCCAGGTGGTGTCGTTGAAGGCGGCGGAGCCGCGCAGCAGGCGCCGGCGCTGGGCTTCGGTCTGGAACCGGCGGACCAGGGCGCGTCCCGGGGCGGTTTTCCGAAGGAGGCCGCGGCCGGCCAGCTGGAGGGATTCGGGCAGGTGGTCCGTCAGGAAGTGCTGGACGGCAAGCTTCCAGCGGTCGGTTCGCTGCGTCGGTTCGGGGTATTCGTCGCCGCCCTGGGAGGGGTAGCCGATCCGCCAGTGGACGAGGCCGTTCTTGTTGGCGACGGTGCCGATGAGGCCTTTGATGTTGAGCGTGGCGCCGACCTTGGCGTGCGCCTTGAGCTTGGGGATGGAGATGAATACGTCGGCGGCGTACATGCTTTTCGAAAACACATAGATGTGGCGGCCGTGGCGGTGGAACGCCCGCGTCTCCCGCCGGTCGTTGTAGGTGCCGCGGAAGCGGGCGGCGGACAAGCCGTGGAACAGCGACGCCGCGCCAAGATCGACCTCGCGGGTGCCGGCCGGGTCGCCGGGCAGGGGGATCCGCCCCGCCTGGTAGCCGTAGAGGTCGAGATCCGCAACGGTCCAGTGCCGGCAGTCGAGGAAGGGAATGTCCACGCCCCGCGTTTCGCGGTAGTAGGCGGCCAGATCGTCCAGGCGGCAGGTTTTCCGCAGCGCGGCAAAATCGGTGTCCACATGGGGATTGTCGCCCACGAGCACCCGGCCGGTGCCGCCGAGGGCGAGGAGCACATAATCGAGCACGGCGCGGATAACGGCGGGATGGGTGATGACGCTCCAGACGTCGTCGTCGAAGCGGTGTTTGTGATCCACCCAGTTGGGTTTTAGAAACACGGTGTCGCCGGGGCGGATCAGCTGGCCGAGCGGATTCCAGCGCGGCGTGCCGAAATTCGCCGCGTCGAACCCCAGCAGGCGGAAGTTCTCGCGGACGGCGGCATAGACGCCGTTGGGCGCGGCGGCAAGGTCCCGGCCGGGATATTCGGGATAGGCCTCGGCGGGCGCGTAGGGGAAGTCCGGGTATTCGCTCCCCCCGCGCGTAACGGCCACGGTATGGAGCGCGGGGTCAGCCATCGAGATCTCCGGTATCCAGCAGGTCGAGGAACTGTTCGAGGACATGGAGCAGCCAGCGCTGGTCGCCGGTGAAGGCGCCCCAGTCGGTTCCCGGCCTGAACTCGGGCCGGGCCGGGCCGGCCCAAGCGGCGAGCCAAATGTCCATGGGCCGTGCGAACGGGATTTTTTCAGGCGGCGCCAGGCCATTGAACAGGCGGCGGAACAGGGCCTTGAGCAGATATTTGCTCTCGCCGGCCCGGATGCGGGCAAGGTCGAGCGGCCGCGTGTAGCGCAGCTGCTCGAACGGCTCCAGCAAACCCAGACCGGCGGAATGGATGGCGTTTTCGAACGACTGGATGATGCCGAGTCCATGGACGGTTTTCAGGAAGCGCTGGGTGTCGATGAAGCCGTCGGGATTCAGATAGGCTTGATAGATCGAACGCAGGTCGACAGGCTCATCAAGCGCGGCGAAGGGGTCCACGAAAGTGTAGCGGCGGTAGAACTCCTCCAGGGGCCAGTCGCGGGAAAGCAGTTTATCCATGCCGCCGAAGGTGCTATCCGCGCCGTTGCCGACAAGGAGGGTGTCGACGCCGTCCGCTTTGGCCGCGAGCGCCGCCTTGTGGAGCGGGACCTCGATGGCGTGGAGGGGGGCTTTCTTGCGCCGCATCAGCCCGGGCCCGAACACGGCGTAGTCGGCCCAGTCGATTTCGACGACGGCGTGCCGCAGGCCGAGGCGCTCCGCGTACACGCGCGCCGGGATGCTTTCGTCGAGGAAGCCGGGGGCATTAAACTTGATGGTATAAGCTCGGGTGCCGGGCGGCAGCAGTGCGGCGAGAATGGCCGAATCGATTCCGCCGCTGAGCAGGATGCCGGTGGCCGGCGTCAGGCGGCGGCCGACGATAGCTCGCAGCTGCGCCTCGATTTCCTCCATGGTCTCGACCGGGATCTGGCCTGGCGCCGCGGCAGCGGGATCCGCCGGCTTGACGCCCGGAAGCCATTCGGCGGCGGGATCCACGACGTAGCGGAAGGCGAGGAAGGAGCTGAGGCAGTAGGGATTGATCACGCGGGCCACGGGCGGGACTCCGGATGGGGACAGGGGGTGGTCGGCAGGATTTCGGCTGCGTGCCGTGCGCGCTGGTTTTCGGGCGGCAGGCGCAGGTAATCCCCGTACATGAGCGTGAGATATTTGCCGGGATTGGCGGGGGCGAGGAACGCGGCATCTTCGAACGGCAGCCGCTGGAGGGGGAAGAGATCCCGGTCCTCGAGCCAGAGGCGGGGGAACACCTTGGCCTTGAAGAGCTGGAACCACAGGAAGGGCCGGGTGCCGTCCGAGGTGCACCGGCGGCGAAAGATTCGCAGGATGCGCCTGGGACCCGCCAGCCGCCGGAGGGCAACCACGGGCGCCTTGCGGAGATTCTTGAGGCCCTGGCCGGGCGCATGGATGAAGACGGGATTGAGGATCCGGCCGGCCAGGCTGGCGAAGCGCCGGCGGTCCGTGCGAACGCAGTCGGCGGGGAAGATGTCGAGGTCGATGCCCTGGTGATGGCGGGCCGGTTGGCCCACGGGCAGGCGATCTTTGAACCAGCTGTGGCGGTCGCGGAGCTTGGCAAGGTGGACATGGGGATAGCCCGGATCCGTTTTCGCCGTGGCCAGAAATACGTCGGGCGGCAGCAGCGGGGCGGCTTCGCGGCAGAACGCCGCGTAGTCTTCGCGCGGCATGGCGACATCGACGTCGTCGTCCCAGGGGATGAAGCCCTGGTGGCGGACCGCGCCCAGCAGGGTGCCGCCGTCCAGCCAGTAGCGCCAGCCTTTTTCCGCGCAAACGAGGTCGAAAATCTTCAGCAGGCGCAGCTGCACGAGTTGGCACTGCCGCAGGGGGGTGTCGCCTTGCAGCCGGTTGTCGGGCGGGAAAATCATCGCATGCGGATTGTTCTATCCCCTTCCGGCCAGCGCAAGACTAATCTGGTAAGGCCCGGCGGTCCGCCCCGGCCGAAGGGATACCGGGCGGCGCGGCGCGCGGGCGTTCCAGAATGGCGGCGGCGACTGCCTGTCCGAGGGCCGCATGGGTTGACTCGGAGATATGCCGGTGCCCATGGGGCACAAAGATGCCGTCGGGATCCGGGGTGCCGGCGAGCACTTCCGGACTGCGGAGCAGAATGTCCGCATGCCGGGCAAACAGCGGTTCGAGGGCGGGGGGGATGGAGGATTGGAAGCCGCGCCCGTCGGGTCCCAGCTGCGGAATGTCCAGAATGACCAGCGTGATCTGGCGGGCCCGGCAGAAGGCATGGAGCCGTTGGATCAAGGCGCCGCAAAGCTCGTTTTTCTGCTGCGCCAGGGCGCGGTCGGTGTCGGCCTGGGGCACGGCGTATTCCGTGACGGCGGCCTGCTCCGCCCGGGTGAGGAGCAGGCGCTTGCGGGAATCCCAGATCGTGTTGAAGAGCAGGGAATAGGCGTAGGAATGCTGGCCCAGCCACCGGAGCAGGGCGTGTCGCTCGACCGCATCCAGCACCTTCACGCCCGGGACATGGCGGGTGCGGTGGACCACCAGTTGTCCCGCCTGCAGCCGAAAAAGATCGGCTTTCAGGTTGTCTTCGAGATCGTTGGCGTAGAAGCCTACCACCACGACGTCCGGGGCGTAGCGCACGCCTTCGTTCTCCACGAACACCAGTTCCTCCGCCGTGCTGAACCCGGACACGCCGGCGTTGAGCACTTCGGCCGGAACCCCCTGGCGGTTGAGACAGTCCTCGATTACGGCGGCATAGGTCTGGTCCTGGCGGCATTCAAAGCCCTGGGTGTGGGAATCGCCCACGCACAGCACCCGGACCGTGCCGGGCGGTTTCGCATAGGCGTATTCCCGGGCGGCCCGGAAGCCGCGCGAGTTGATGGTGAAGGTCCAGGCGCCGTCCGGGCTGCGGTGGCGGAAGACGATGTTGGGCCGGAGCCGCCGGAGGGTGAAATCGCCATATTGGGCTGCGGTGTGATAGCGGGGAAACAACACCATGGTGTCGGCGAAGATCAGCCGGATCAGTCCTTCCAGCAGCAGGCCGGCTACCGCCAGGCCGCCGAGCAGCAAGCCGGCTTTGCCGACGATGGATCTGTGTTTTTTCATGCGGGGGCCGAGGGTGCGGATTCCGGGCTGCCTTGTCCGCCAGCCGCGGCCGGAAGCGTTTTCCGCCGTCGGCGAGTGGCGGTGGGGCGTGCGTTGCCGGGAGTGTAACCGGAAGAGCAATCCATAGAGAGTTGTGGCCAAATCGGCGGTGCAGCTTCTCGCCAGGTGGTAAATTGGGCTACTATAAAGTTGATTGGGCCGGGTTCTCCTCGCCCTCCCCGCGGGCGCCAACCAGAGCTTCGATCCGCCACAACCGGTACTTGTCGCTGGCGACGGGCAGGGGCGTGATGTGGGCGTGCACGACGGGACATATCCCGTAAATGCCTTGCCGGATTTTCACCGTTACGACGTCCGGAAGCGCGCCGGTGGAAAAAAGCGTGTTCACTCCGGCCGCGGTTAGAAAATCAGCCGTTGTGCCGGCGCGCATGGAATCCTGGAACTCGAAGCTGCAAGTCAATCCGTCCGTGTTGAGGTGGGGCCGCTCGGAGAAATAGGCGATGGTGCCACAGTCCGTTCGGGCAAAGACCGCATCCGGCGGTGCCTGAGCGGCAATCCATTTGGCGGCCGGATAGACCGGACTGGGATGACTGGGATGACAGGCCCGGCGATAAATCGAAAGGCAGAACAGGGCCGCAATGGCGAGCCTGGCGGCCAGCGGCCGGATCCGGAATTGGAACCGGGAATGCAGGGCTTCCAGAACCGCGTTCATAAACAGCCCGGAAAGGAAAATCGGGGCGGCAAAATACCAATGATAGGTTTCGCCCCGGCCGCGGATGGCGATTCCAAGGATGAACAGCAGGCTTCCCCAGGCGGCGACCGTCAGCACAGGATCGCGAAGTTTCTTCGGGCGCAACAGCAGGGCGGCGATTCCCAGCAGCCCGCTGGCGACGCCGGGAATGGCTCCCCAACTGGCCCATAGCCAGGAGAACAGAGCGGTGTCGGTCCGGCCCGCTTTGACCAGGGCGCTGACTGTCAGGAAGTGGCCGTATTGTAGATGGTTATACCCCAGGTAGGCCGAAACAGCTCCGATTTGAATGACCGCGCAGACACAGATGGGGAGCCAAAGCTGAACCGGGGAAATCCGATCCTTGGCATTCTTGAATCCCTGGTAGGCAGACCGGGCGACATCCCCGGCGAAATAGGCGTCGAAACACAGCACGAACATCGCCATGTCCAACCGGGCGAAAATCAACGCGGCGGAAAAGGTGCCCATGGCCGTGGCGAATCCAAGCTGGCGGCCAAACGGGTGGCGGTGTCCCGCCGAGGGTCCCATGAAGACCTGCATCGTCAGGAGCCATGCCGCCAGGACGAGCAGGACCAGGGGGCTTTCCATGCCGTAGTTGGAGGTGATCAGAAGCATAGAAAGGGGCAGGAAAATCAGCAGCCAACGATGGCGGGAGCCCCGGATACGGGCAAGACGGTCGAGCATCCAGAACGCCCCCCCGACCAGTCCAATGCCGAGCAGGATGGCGAGGCGCAAGCCCATTTCGCGGGAGGCGGTCATGATGTCCGCCAGCGGCAGCAGGCACAGAAGCCAGAGGGGATGGTACCCGTTTGTGCGGGTGATGCCGTCAAACGTGGAGCCTTCCCCTGTGCCCAGGCGGCGGGCGATTTCCAGGTAGTAGTAGCCGTCGTCCGGAATAAAGCGCATGACGACTTGATGGATCGGTCCAAGGGCAATCACCAGAGCGAAGAGAAACCAGATGATGGCGGCCCCGGGTAGCGGGGCGCCCAGTATTCGGCTGCGGTTGGAGGCATTCACAAAACCCGGAACTTTGCCACAGGGGCATGGCCTAGTAAAGTGCACTTATTCACGTGGATGTGGGCTCTGAAATCATGCGCGCAACGTCCGCTTCTCCAACAGCAGCAGCGTGCGGGGGGAATTCTGCACCGCCTCCCGACGCAGAAGGGTGAATTTCTCGGCGAAGACTTTGAGGCAGTGGTCCAGCGTGACGTGGCCGAACAGATTGACGCGGAACTCGAGCAGCTTGCGGAACATGACGTCGTCCACGGGCACGAACTCCAGCACGAGGTGCTTTTGGGCCAGGAGGGCGAACAGGTCGCGGATGGCGGCCAGGGGCAGGTTCGCCCCGACCAGCAGATGATGGATCAGGGCCAGCGCCAGCACGCAGTCGGGCCGGGCGCGGTCGAGGAAGGCCGGCCGTTCGGCGTTCCGGTAGCCGATGCCGGGGCTGGGGTTGGCGAGGTCCACGACCATGGGGGTGATGGCGGCGGGCTCCTTTTTCAGCCGCCGGTAGAGCTGCTCCACCGCGCCGGGGTCGAAATCCGTGGCAAGCACGTTCGCGCCGCATTCCGCGGCGATCCGCGAGTAGTCGCCCGTGTTGCAGCCGAGGTCGAGAACCGACGCCGGCTTGGCCTGCCGGAGGAAATCGCGGACGATGGACTTCTTGGAGGCCTCGGCGGCCGCGTCGTAGGAGCAGATTTGCGTGTAGTCGCCCCAGACGGTTTCCGGGGCGATGGATTTCGCCAGCGCGGCGATCTTTTTCGCCAGCCGGCGGAGGGTCATTCCCTGGGCGACGGGATTGCCGGCCGGCGCGCCGCCGGCGGCCGCGGGCGGCGGCCTGGGGGCCGCGGCTTTGCCGGCCTTGACCTTTCTTTCCAGGGCGAAGGGCAGGCCGACATCGAGGATCAGTCCCGGGCTCCAGCGCTGGCGAAACGAAAAGGCCTGGCCGACCTGCAGGGTCGAACGGCCGTCGAGACTGGCGAGGAAGTAGGAGCGCAGGTCCCAGCCCGCATGCTTTACCAGCAGCAGCGGGTACAGGAACATCCGGTTGAACTGTCCGAGCGCGAACCAGAGGTCGCGCCGCGCGGGCCGCTCGATGGACGTCAGGTCGATGAAGACGGGCTTGCCGCGGACGAACTGGATGTTGTAGGCGGTGGCGTCCTTGAGGGCGAGGCCGAGCTTGAGCAGTTCCCCCTGCAGGCGCAGGGTGAGCCGGCCGGCGTCGGCCAGCATCGAGGGGGACCATTCGTAAGGATAGGTGATGGGCTCGATCCGGTCGTGCTCGAGGAAAGCCGTGAAGCCGGGATGCGCGGCGTTGAGTTCGGCGAGCCGGGCCGGGTCTGCCACGAACCGGGAGCCGACGACCAGGCCGTCCCGGATCCAACGCTGCAAATGGCCCTGGGCCTCCAGGTCGTGCAGGATCGCGGCGGAAGCCGCGTCCAGGGTGCGGCAAATGCGTTCGCCATGCTGAAACACATATCCGCTGGGGTCGCGGAAAGATCCGGAATCGCGGGCCATGCGGCTATTCCGGCTGGGGGGGCTCGTCGGCCTTGGGGGCTTCCGGCGGCTTCCGGCCCGTGAAGAGAGCCTTGAGTTTCTGCCAGAAGACGGCGATGCCTCCGATGCACGTGGCGAGGATGACCTGGATCAGGATGCTGCCGCTGCCGGGATCGATGTAGGCGAGAATCATGGGCGGAACCTTTTCATCTGTAGGAAGCTGTATAGGGCGGACCGGCCCGGCGGCACAACGAAAAACCGCCCTTGCAAGGCGGCGGCGTCCGGGATTTGGTGGAGGGTAGGAGGTTCGAACTCCCGACCTCCTGAATGCCATTCAGGCGCTCTACCAAACTGAGCTAACCCCCCAAATCCTCAGACGATGCGGGAGGTTGTACCACGGTCTCCCCCCCCCGTCAACCCGTCCCCGGAAAAAACTTTCCCGGCGGCGGGGATTGACAGCCGGGGGGGCTTTCCGTATGTTCCCCGCCTGTTTATGGAATTGGGGGAGGCGACAGGCCCCCCTGGAAACGAGGATGCAGATGGAAGCGTATGCGGTGATCGAAACCGGCGGCAAGCAGTACCGGGTGCAGAAGGACGATGTGTTGGCGGTCGAACTGCTGGCCGGCGCCGAGGCCGGCAAGCCGCTCGAACTGGGCCGCGTGCTGGCGGTCAACGACGGTTCCGGTCTGAAGGTCGGGGCGCCGGTCGTGGCCGGCGCGAAGGTCGTGGCCGAAGTGGTCGGGGAATTCCGCGCGCCGAAGGTGGTGGCGTTCAAGAAAAAGCGCCGCAAGGGCTATCACCGCAAGGTCGGGCACCGCCAGGACCTGCTCAAGGTGAAGATCACATCGATCACGTAGGCAAGGAGACGGACCATGGCACATAAAAAAGGTCAAGGCAGCAGCCGCAACGGGCGCGACAGCAACGGGCAGCGCCGGGGCATCAAGTGTTTCGCGGGCGAGACCGTCACGGCCGGCAGCATCCTGGTCCGGCAGTGCGGCACCAAGAAGGCCCCCGGGCTGAACGTCGGCATGGGCAAGGATTACACCCTGTTCGCGCAGGTGGACGGCGTGGTGTCGTTCGACCGCGCCGGCAAGCGCGTCAACGTCCAGAAGCTCGTGCAGGCCTAGGCCGCGGGCGCGTCCCGCAGCCGGCAGAGGGCGGCCCGCGAGGCGCCGCCCTTTTCGATTTATGAAGCCCCTCACGTTCGTCGACCAGGTCCGGATCCAGGTGTTCGCCGGCAACGGCGGCCACGGGGTGGCGTCGTTCCGCCGCGAGAAGTTCATTCCCCTCGGGGGGCCCGACGGGGGGGACGGCGGCGCCGGCGGCAGCGTTTTCCTGCGGGCCTCCAAGGACGTCGCCTCGCTGCTCGACCTCCACTTTGCGCCGCTGGTGCGCGCCGAGCACGGCGAGAAGGGCCGCAACCAGCAGCAGTACGGCCGCGGCGGGAAGGACAAGACCGTGCCGGTGCCGGTGGGCACGGAGGTGCGCGACTTCGAGACCGACGAGCTCCTCGGCGAGGTGCTGCAGGACGGCGACGTGCTGAAAGTGGCGCAGGGCGGCAAGGGCGGCCTCGGCAACATGCATTTCCAGACCAGCACGCACCAGGCCCCGCGCGAATTCACCGAAGGCACCCCCGGCGAAGTCAAGACGCTGCGGCTGACGATGAAGACCGTGGCGGAGGTGGGCCTGGTGGGCTATCCCAACGCCGGCAAGTCCACCCTCCTGGGCCAGTTGAGCGCGGCGAAGCCGAAGATCGCGGCCTATCCGTTCACCACCCTCCACCCGCAGGTCGGTACGCTCGTCTTCGACGCCACCCATGCCATCCGCATCGCCGATGTGCCGGGGCTGCTCAAGGACGCCCACAAGGGCGTCGGCCTCGGCCACGACTTCCTGCGGCACATCGAGCGCACGAAGTTCCTGCTGTTCGTGCTCGACATGGCCGGGACCGACGGCCGCAACCCGACGGACGACTTTCTCCACCTGCAGGAGGAATTGCGGCTCTACAACCCCGAGCTGGGCAAGCGCCCCTTCTGGATCCTGGCGAACAAGATGGACGCACCCGCCGCGAAAAAGAACCTGGCCGCTTTCAAGCGCCGCACGAAGAAAAAGCCGCTGGAACTCGCCGCCATGCGGGGCGAAGGCGTCCCGGCCCTCAAGGCCCGGCTCTTCCGCCGGTTCTTCCGGGGGCAAAAACGGCTGACCTTCTGAACCGCCTGGACTCCGGTGATCCCCCCCGGGGGAAAAAGTTCTCCCCAGGATGGAAAACGGCGTCGGCCGCGGTTTTCCTTGGCGGGGGCGGGGGGGCGTGGTAGGTTGCGGGGCTTTATTTTAGGGAAAAGCAGGTTCAACCGTGGCACAGGAAGTCAAATTGGAGGCGGCGGGGCGCGGGCACGCGCTGGCGGCGATCCGGAACATCGGGATCGTGGCCCACATTGACGCGGGCAAGACGACCACCACCGAGCGGATCCTCTACTACACCGGCAAGGTGCACAAGATGGGGGAGGTGCACAACGGCAACACGGTGATGGACTGGATGCTGCAGGAGCAGGAGCGGGGGATCACCATCACCAGCGCGGCCACGACCTGCTTCTGGCGCGACCGGCAGATCAACATCATCGACACGCCGGGCCACGTGGACTTCACGGCGGAGGTGGAGCGGTCGCTGCGGGTGCTGGACGGGGCGGTGGGGGTGTTCTGCGCAGTGGGCGGGGTGCAGCCGCAGTCGGAGACCGTCTGGCGGCAGGCGAACAAGTACCGCGTGCCCCGGATCGCCTTCATCAACAAGATGGACCGGACCGGCGCCTCCTTTGCGCGGGTGGTCGGGGAGATGCGCACGAAGCTCAAAGCGCCGGCCGTGCCGGTGCAGATTCCCTGGGGCGCCGAGGAGCACCACCGCGGCCTGGTGGACCTGGTGCGGATGAAGGCGCTGACGTTCGACGAGTCCTCGCTCGGGGCGCAGGTCGGGGAACAGGATATCCCCGCGGAACTGGCGGCGGCCGCGCAAAAAGCGCGCGACATCCTGCTGGAGGCCGTGGCGGAGACGGACGAAAAGCTGCTGCATGCCTATATAAATGAAGGCGATCTGTCCGTGGAGGCGTTGCGGGCGGGCATTCGCCAGGCGACGGTTTCCGGAAAGCTGGTGCCGGTGCTGTGCGGGACCAGCCTGCGCAACAAGGGGGTCCAGCCGCTGCTGGACGCGGTGGTGGACTACCTGCCTTCGCCGCTGGACGTGCCGCCGGTGAAGGGCCACCACCCGAAGACGGAGGAGGAAATCGCGCGCGCGACCAGCGATTTCGAGCCGCTGGCCGCGCTGGCGTTCAAGGTGGCGACCGATCCGTTCGTCGGCAAGCTGGTGTTCATGCGGGTGTATGCGGGGGAACTGAAGAAAGGCGCCAACGTGTGGAATCCGCGCACCCAAAAACGGGAGCGCGTGATGCGTCTGATCCGGCTGCACGCGAACCAGCGCGAAGAAATCGAGGCTTTGTACGCAGGCGAAATCGGGGCGATCGCGGGGATCAAGGGAGTGGGAACGGGCGACACGCTGTGCGCGGAGCAGAAGCCGATCGTGCTGGAGCGGATCCACTTCCCGGAGCCGGTGGTCTCGATGGCGATCGAGCCCAAGACGCAGGCGGACAAGGAAAAGCTGCAGAACGTCCTGAACGACTTGGCGGACGAAGACCCGACGTTCCGGGTGGGGCAGAACCCGGAGACCGGCCAGACGATCATCCAAGGCATGGGCGAGCTGCACCTGGAGATCCTGCGGGACCGGATGCTGCGCGAGTTCAAGGTGCAGGCCAATGCGGGCCGGCCGATGGTGGCCTACCGCGAGACCATCACCGAAGCGTCCCGGGCGGATTTCGCCTTCGACCGGGAACTCGCCGGCCGGCGCCATTTTGCGGCCGTGGGCGTGGCCTTGGAAAAAAATGAACGGGGCGCCGGAAATAGTATTGACTTCCAGATCTCATCTGATTCAATACCGCACGATTTTCGGTCCGTGGTGGAGGAAGGCCTCCGCGACGGGCTGAGCACAGGTGTGTTGGGAAATTTCCCCCTGGTCGACATCCGGGTGGCCGTGGTCCATGGACAATGGCATCCCGTCGACTCGTCGGAGATTGCGTTTCGATCGGCGGCCTCGATGGCGCTGCGCGAAGCGGCGCGACTGGCACGCCCGGCGCTGCTCGAGCCCATCATGGCGCTCGAGATTGTGACGCCCGAGGAGCACTTGGGCGACGTGCTGGGCGACCTGAATGCGCGCCGCGGCCAGGTCAATGACGTGGCCCAGCGCGACGGGACCCGCGTGATCGAGGCGTCGGTGCCGCTGGCGGAGCTGTTCGGCTACGCCACGACGTTGCGCTCTTTGACACGTGGACGCGCCGGGTATGCGATGGAGCCGACCCGGTTCGAAGTGGTGCCGGAGACCCTGGGCCGGGAGTTGATGAACCGTTGAAGAGAGAGAATATGAGCGGACAACGAATCAGAATACGGCTGCGGGCCTTCGACCACCGGATGCTGGACCAGTCGGCCAGCGAGATCGTGGAGACCACCAAGCGCACGGGCGCCCGGGTGGCGGGCCCGATCCCGATGCCGACGCGGATCGAGCGCTACACGGTCAACCGCAGCGTCCACGCGGACAAAAAGTCCATGGAGCAGTTCGAGATCCGCACGCACAAGCGCCTCCTGGACATCATCGATCCCACGGCGAAGACGGTGGACGAGCTCAAGAAGCTGAATCTGCCCGCCGGCGTGGACATCCAGATCAAGATTTAACCGGGGAACGACGTCCATGCAGACATTGATTGGCAAGAAGATCGGCATGACCCGCGTCTACGACGACGCGGGCAAGCAGGTGCCGGTGACGGTGGTGCAGGTGGGCCCGTGCACGGTGGTGCAGCGCAAGAACGCGCAGGCGGACGGCTACGAGGCCGTGCAACTGGGGTTTGCGGAGCAGAAGGAATCGCGCCTGACGAAGCCCCTGCAGGGGCACTTCAAGAAGGCGGGGGCGAAGCCCGCCAAGGTGCTGCGCGAAGTGCGGCTGGCCAAGGGCGAGGAGGCCCAGGCCGGCGACGTCCTCACGGCGAAGATTTTCGAGGGCGTGAAGTTCGTGGATGTGCTGGGCCACACGAAGGGCCGCGGCTTCCAGGGCGTCGTCAAGCGCTTCAAGTTCGGCGGCGGCCGGGCGGCGCACGGCGGTGGCTGGCTGCGCAAGCCGGGATCCATCGGCAACCGCGAATGGCCGGGGCGCATCTTCAAGAACAAAAAGTTGCCGGGCCACATGGGCTCGGTGGACATCACGACCCAGAACCTGCGGGTGGTGAAGGTGCTGGCCGACGACCACGCGCTGCTGCTGGAAGGCGCAGTGCCGGGCCCGGCGGGCGGAATCGTGCTGGTGCGGAAAGCGGTCAAGAAGGCGTAGGCGTCATGAGCAAGGTCACGGTGTACAATTTGAGCGGAGCCGCCGCCGGCGAACGAGAAGTCGCCGACCGGCTGCTGGAAACGAAGCGCGGCCGGCAAGCCGTGCTGGACGTGGTAACGGCGTACCGGGCGGGGCTCCGCGCGGGGACGGCGTCCACCAAGAAGCGCGGCGAGGTCCGCGGCGGCGGCCGCAAGCCGTTCCGGCAGAAGGGGACGGGGCGCGCCCGCCAGGGCTCGATCCGCTCGCCGATCCTGCGCGGCGGCGGCGTCGTGTTCGGCCCCCACCCGCGGGATTTCTCCAAGAAGGTCAACAAGAAGCTGGTGGTGCTGGCGTTCCGGCGCGCCTTGAGCGACAAGCTGGTGGCGGGCGCGGTGGCCGTGGCCGAAGGCCTCGGCGAGATCGAGCCCAAGACCAAGACAGCGGCCGCCCTGCTGCAGAAGGTGGTCGGCGGCCGGCCGGCGCTGCTGGTGACGGCGGCCCCGAGCGCGAACCTCACCCGCGCCGCGCGCAACCTGCCGCGGGTGGCGGTGACCACCGCGGCGCAGGCGAACACCTACCAGGTGATGCGCTACCCGGCGATCATTGCGGACCCGGCGGGCCTGGACGGGCTGCTGAAGCGCCTCGGGGAAGGGGTCGAGTCATGAAGAATCTGGTCGTCAAAAAGCTGCGCGTGACGGAGAAAGGCACCCGCCTCAAGGAGGCGGCGAATCAGTATGTCTTTGAAGTGGACGGCACCGCCAACAAGCTCGAGATTCGCCGCGCGGTCGAGGAGCGGTTCAAGGTGAAGGTCGCGGCCGTGAACACGATGGTGCGCCCGGGCAAGGCCAAGCGGCTGCGCACGGCCAAGTACGGCCGCACGCCGGAATGGAAGCGGGCGGTGGTGACCCTCCAGCCCGGCCAAACCATCGAGATGGCATAAGCGAGGAGCGAACATGGGTCTGAAAACATACAAGCCGGCGACGGCCAGCCTGCGCTTCACGACGCTGTCGGATTTCGAGGGGATCAGCCGCAAGCGCCCCGAGCGGCGGCTCGTCCGGATCAAGAAGAGCCAGGGCGGGCGCAACGCCCAGGGCCGGATCACGGTCCGTCACCGCGGGGGCGGGCACAAGAAGTTCCTGCGCCAGGTGGATTTCCAGCGGCGCGACAAGGCGGGCATTCCCGCGAAGGTGCAGGCGCTCGAGTACGATCCCAACCGCACGGCGCGGCTCGCGCTGCTGGCCTACGCCGACGGCGAGAAGCGCTACATCCTGGCCCCGAACGGACTGCGGGTCGGCGCGACGCTGCTGGCCGGGCCGGAAGCGGAGCCGGTAGACGGCAACGCGCTGCCGCTGGGCGTGATTCCGCTGGGCATGCCGATCCATGCGATCGAACTGGTGCCGGGTGCGGGCGCCCGGCTGGCGCGCAGCGCCGGCATGGTCGCGCGCATCGCGGCCCGCGACGAGGTGTTCGCCCAGATCCGGCTGCCCTCGGGCGAACTGCGCAAGCTGAGCGTGGCGTGCTACGCGACGATCGGCCAGGTGGGCAATTTGGAGCATGAGAACATCTCGCTGGGCAAGGCCGGCCGCAAGCGCTGGAAGGGCATCCGCCCGACCGTGCGCGGCGTGGCGATGAATCCGGTGGACCACCCCATGGGCGGCGGCGAAGGCCGCACCTCCGGCGGCGGCCACCCGGTGACGCCATGGGGCCAGCTGACCAAGGGCAAGAAGACCCGCAGCGGCCGCAAGCCCTCGGGCCGGTTCATCGTGGAACGGAGAAAGAAGTAGCATGACGCGTTCGATCAAGAAGGGCCCCTATGTGGAAGCCCACCTGCAGAAGAAGGTGGCGGCGTTGATCGCCAGCGGGGCGAAGCGCCCGGTCAAGACCTGGTCGCGCCGCAGCATGATCCTGCCGGAGTTCGTGGGCCACACCTTCTCGGTCCACAACGGCAAGGTGTTCACAAGCGTGTTTGTGACCGAAAACATGGTGGGACACCGCCTGGGCGAATTCGCGCCCACGCGCACGTTCCGCAAGCACGGCGCGGCGACGGACAAGACGATCGCGCTGAAGTAGAGAGATTTGACGATGGCGGCCTACCGGCGTGGGTGGCGGCTCGCAGGAGCCGTTGCGGCACTCGGGGCCGCGGTCGCGGCGGGCTGGTTGGCCGGCGCGCAGCGGCGGGAAAGTGGTTCTTTGAAGGCAGGGCCGGCGTCCGCGCCGGCGCGTCTTGAGGCGGAGAGCGGGCCGGAGCCCGCGCCGCCGGTTGAGGCGGAGACGGCCGCGCAGGCGGTGCAGTCCGCGTCGGATGACACACAACCCATCCGCGCAGACGGCCGCGCCGCAGCGGCCGCGGGCGGCGCGGCGGATGGTCCCCACGACGAGTTGCTGGACCTGGTGACGGGCGAGTCCCGCCGGGTGACGGCGCGGCTGGCGCGGGAAATCGCCGGTCTGCGGCGCGACCTGGAGGAGCGGACCCGGCGGATCCGGAAGCTGAGCGAAGCCCTCGCCGCGGCGCAGGCCGCGCTGGACGTGGCCGAGGCCCGGCGGGCGCAGACCGCGGGCGCAGCGGCGGCCGCGCCGGCGGACGCGCCGGTCGAGGCGCGGATCGCGGACGTCAACGCGGAGCTGGACCTGGTGGTTTTGGACCGGGGCGCCCGGCAGGGCGTCCGCTACGGGCTGCCGCTGACGGTCCTGCGGGACCGGCGGCGCGTGGCGCGGATCCGGGTCGTGGATGTGAGAGAGCGGATCGCCGGCGCGGCGGTCGAGGAGACCGCGCGCGGCGACTACCCCCAAACGGGGGACCGGGCGGTGCTGATTCGGCCGGACGGTCCCTGAGGAACGAGACATGGAAATTAAAGCAGTATCGAAATACGTGCGGCTGGCCCCGACGAAGGCGCGGGACCTGGCGCGGGCCATCACAGGCCAGAGCGTCGGCGAGGCGCTGCGGACCGTGGAGCTGAACAAGCGCAAGGGCGCGGCCTGCCTCGGCAAGACGCTGAAGTCGGCCATCGCCAACGCCGAGAACAACGCGGAGCTCTCGGCCGACCAGCTCTGGGTGGCGCAGGCGGTGGTGGAGAACGGACCGACGTTCCCCCGGTACTGGCCGCGGGCGCGCGGTTCGGCCACGCCGATCCGTAAGAAGACCAGCCACATCCGCGTGACGCTGACCGACGAAAAGCCGGCGCGCAAGAAGTAGAGCGAACAAGAGGAGGCGTGTTTTGGGCCAGAAAGTTAATCCGATCGGGTTCCGTACCGCGGTCCACAAGGAGTGGAAGAGCCGCTGGTTCGCGGAGAAGAAGGAGTTCGGCGACCTGCTGAACGAGGACCTCGTGATCCGGGACATGGTCCGCGCGCGGCTGAAGGACGCGGCGGTGGCCGACATCGTGATCGAGCGCTACGCGCAGCGGGCGCGGGTGACGGTCTACACGGCCCGGCCCGGCGTGGTGATCGGCCGCAAGGGCGAGGGCATCGACAAGCTGCGCGAGGAGCTCAGCGCCAAGACCGGCAAGGAGATCTACGTGGAGATCAAGGAGGTGCGCAATCCGGACGCGAACGCGCAGCTCGTGGCCGAGAACATCGCCCTGCAGCTGGAGCGCCGCGTGGCTTTCCGGCGGGCGATGAAGCGCGCACTGCAGCTGGCGATGGACATGGGCGCCCAGGGCGTCCGCGTCCAGGCCTGCGGCCGCCTTGGCGGCGCGGAGCTGGCGCGCGTGGAGCACTACATGGTCGGCAAGGTGCCGCTGCAGACGCTGCGCGCGGACGTGCAGTACGGCTTTGCCGAGGCGAACACGATGGCCGGCAAGATCGGCGTGAAGTGCTGGATCTGCCAGAAGCCCGCGGCGGCCGACGCGAAGGCCTTGAGCAAGGAGAAGACCTATGCCCCTTATGCCTAAACGCGTGAAGTACCGCCAGAGCCAGCGCGGGTCGCGCAAGGGCATGGCGATGAGCGGCAACACCCTGGCGTTCGGCGAGTGCGGCCTGCGCGCCCTCGAGCGCGCCTGGATCACCAACATCCAGATCGAGGCCTGCCGCGTGGCGATGAACCGCGAGATGAAGCGCAAGGGCAAGCTGTGGATCCGGATCTTTCCGGACAAGTCCTATTCGAAGAAGCCGCTCGAGGTCCGCATGGGCAAGGGCAAGGGCGCGATCGAGGGCTGGGTGGCCGTGGTGCGCCCGGGCCGGATCCTGTTCGAGCTCGACGGCATTCCCGAGGCACAGGCCATGGAGTGCCTACGGCTGGCGGCCACCAAGCTGCCGATCCGCACGATGTTCGTGCGGCGCGGCGTGACCCTGTAGACGAGGAGAACGACCGATGAAGGCAAGGGATATCCGGGACCTGGCGGCGGAAGAGCAGGCCCAGAAGTTGGCGGAGGCCGAACAGGAACTGTTCAACCTGCGCCTCCAGCAGGCGTCCGGCCAGCTGGAAAAACCCGACCGCGTCCGGTGGGTCCGGCGCGCGATCGCGCGCATCAAGACGGTCATGAACCAGGCGAAGGCCGCGAGGTAGACATATGGCGACGGAAACAAGACATGTGCGCAAAACACGCACGGGCGTGGTGGTGAGCGATGCGATGAACAAGACGGTGGTGGTGCAGGCCGAGCGGCGCATCACCCATCCGGTCTACGGCAAGGTGCTGCGGCGCAGCAAGAAGTACTATGCCCACGACGAGGAAAACGCCGCGAAGCAGGGCGACCGGGTGGTCATCGTCGAAACGCGGCCGCTGAGCAAGACCAAGCGGTGGCGTCTGGCGGAGATCGTCGCCCGCGCCGGCGGAAACGAGGTGGCGCAATGATCCAGATGGAGACGGAACTGCCGGTGGCCGACAACACCGGCGCCCGCCTGGCCAAGTGCATCAAGGTGCTCGGCCAGCGCAAAACGGTCGCGCGCATCGGGGACATCATCCGGGTGTCCATCCGCGAGGCGCAGCCGGTGGGCATGGTCAAGAAGGGCGAAACCGCCCTGGCCCTGATCATCCGCACGGCCGCGCCCATCCGGCGCCCGGACGGCTCGACGCTCTCGTTCGACCACAACGCGGTGATCCTGATCGACGACCAGAAGAACCCGCGCGGCAGCCGCATTTTCGGGCCGGTGGCCCGCGAACTGCGCGAGTTGAACTACATGAAGGTTATTTCCCTCGCGCCGGAGGTGCTGTGATGAACAAGCCCAAGCTGCATGTGCGCCGCGGCGACATCGTCAAGGCGATCTCGGGCGCGGACGCTGCCGGCGGGAAGACCGGCAAGGTGCTGAAAGTGTATCCCCGGACCGGGCGCGTGCTCGTCGAGGGATTCAACTTCGTGAAGAAGGCCCTGCGCAAGTCGCAGGACAACCCGAACGGCGGGATCGTCACCAAGGAGGCCCCGCTGGCGGCCTCCAAGCTGGCGGTGGTGACCCGCGCCGCGAAGAAGACGGAAAAGGAATAGGGACCCCATGTCGATCCTGAAAGACAAATACCAGAAGGACGTGGTCAAGGCCCTCAAGGCCACCGGCCGGTTCCCCTCGGTGATGGACGTGCCCCGGCTGGAAAAGGTCGTGGTGAACATGTCGGTCAACGCCCAGGTGGACCGCGATACGCTCAAGGTGGTGGCGGAGGACCTCGCGAAAATCACCGGGCAGCGCCCGACGATTCGCAAGGCCACCAAGAGCATTTCGAACTTCAAGCTGCGCGAGGGCATGCCCATCGGCGCGAAGGTGACGCTGCGCGGGAGCCGGATGTACGACTTCCTCGAGCGGCTGATCCACGCGACGCTGCCGCGCATCCGCGACTTCCGCGGCG
>CAYMTY010000004.1:0-112406 GCA_964393515.1 uncultured Verrucomicrobiota bacterium | reverse complement strand
CAGTCAACTGCAATGCAACGAGATAGGCTATTTTTCAGCGGCGACTAATTATGGTATTTATAAACAGCATACTATGATATTTATAAATTCCATAATCGCGGTCAATTCAATTCTTTTCCGCCGGGATGGGACCCCGGCATTTAAAAAAGAAGGCTTGTCGCTCAGGCGCAAAAAAACGAAAGTGCGCGCATGAAATCCCATCGGAAAGAACTGTGGCTGCACGTGCCGGCCCGCCGGGGGTTCGTGAACCTGACGCCGGAGGTGGAACAGGCCGTGCGCGCCAGCGGCGTCCGCGAAGGCCTGTGTCTGGTGAACGCCATGCACATCACCGCCAGCGTCTTCATCAACGACAACGAAGGCGGCCTGCACCGCGATTTCGAGAAGTGGCTGGAGAAACTGGCTCCCGAGAAGCCCCACGCCTCGTACGACCACAACCGCACGGGCGAGGACAACGGCGACGCCCACCTCAAGCGCACCGTGATGGGCCGCGAAGTGGTCGTGGCGGTCACGGCCGGCGCGCTCGACCTGGGCCCCTGGGAGCAGATCTTCTACGGCGAGTTCGACGGCTTGCGCCGCAAGCGCGTCCTGATCAAGATCGTCGGCGAATGAAAAACAAGGACCGCCAGGCGATTGAGATACTCGCCCGGGGCGCCTGCGTCCGGGGCGGGCGGGTGCTGGTTTGCCGAAACCGCAAGCACGGCAACGTTTACCTGCCCGGGGGCCACGTGGACTGGGGCGAGGATTCACGCCGGGCCCTGGCCCGCGAATGGCGCGAAGAACTCGGGGTTGGGTGCCGGGCCGGACGTTTTCTCGGCGTGGTCGAGCAGGCCTACCTTTCCCGCGGCGGGCCCACCTGCGAAATCTCGCTGGTATTCGAGGTGCGCTGCCCACGGATTTCCGCGGCCCGCCCGCCGCCTTCCGCGGAGGAGCACCTCGCGTTCGCGTGGGTGCCGCTGAAGCAGCTCAAGCGTTCCGGCCTGCTGCCGGCGGCCCTGGCGGCGGCCCTGCCGGCGTGGTGCGCGCGGCCCGCCGTCGCCGCCCGCCGCTGGCGCGGCTTTGCCGGCTGAACCAGTCCCGGGTTTCCACCCCGTGGAAAACTTTTTTCCAGCGCATGGAAAAACTGTTTTTCATTGCGGTGGATCACGCCGCGGCAGCTGCCGGCCGGGCGGGGGGCCGGGCGCCGGGGCGCGGCCTACTCCAGATCATCCAGATAGGGGTTGTCTTCCGTCCATTCGAAGGCGCCGTTGACGGCGCGGAACCAGAAGCCCCGGCCCGGCGGCAGGAGCGGGCTGACATACGGCGCCTCCGGGCCGAAGCCGTCGGCCGATTTCCAGCCGGTCAGGTATTCATACTCCTCGCCGAATGCGCGGCGATCGAAAAGGGCCAGGTTGGAGTAGGCCTGCGAACCGACGTCCCAGGCCATGACCTGGTCGGCCAGGCCCGCGGTGTTGTGGTGCCCGGTGGCATAGATCCGGAGCGCCAGGTTGCTCAGGCTGGTTCTTTCCGAAAACGGATTGGCCACGAGCTGCAAACCCGCGACCATATTGTTGGTGACGGCGCCGGAGCGCATGACTTCGCCGGCGATGGCGATCTGCCGGTCGTTCGTGGTGGAGCCGCGGATCCACACCGCCGAGCCGGCCGCCAGCACCGGGTTCGTATAGGGCGCTGCCGGCCCGAAGCCGTCCGCCGCCTTCCAGCCGGTGAGATAGGCATACTGCTCGCCAAATGCCCGGCGGTCGAACAGGGCCAGGTTCACGTACGCAGTGGCCGCCGGATTCCACATCATCAGTTGGTCGGCCAGGCCCGCATTGTTGTGGTGTCCGCTGAACTGCAGGGGATCCATCAGGCTGTTGAGTGTCTGGTTCGACGTGAGGAAGGGGATGCCCACGAGATTGAGCCCCGGGCTGCCGGGCTTGGCCAGCGCGGCGTAGCCCCAGATCCGGGCGGAGGGCCCCGCCAGGCCCGCGATGCGGTAGTAGCCGCAGGCGTTGGTTGCGGCGGCGTGCATCAGCACGGCGGCAGGGCCGTTGCTTTCGGCGACCAGGGAGGTCACGGAGGTCCAGGAGCCGTTGGTGAGGCTGGCCCGGAACAGCAATTCGTAGGTTTCCGCCTCCGCCACGGGGCCGAACGTGACGGCCGCGGCGCTGCCGCTGGCGGCCAGGGCGGCGATGGCTTCGGTCACCGCCAGGGTGCCGGTGTCCGCGCCCTGGTAGAGGGCTTCGTCCACCAGGCCCGTCACCGCGTAGGTGCCGATGTTGGTTGGCGCCGCGGGGACGCCGTCGTAGGTGAGGTCCACCGTCAGGCCCGTCGGGAAGGTCGTGGCCGTCACCGGGCGGGCGGTGCCATCGTATGGCTGGCGCAGGTCGCGGAGGGTGACGATGGCGGCGGCCTTGGCCACCAGGAAGGAATTGGTGACGGGGGGGGCAGGTAGCCAGTTGGCATCGCCATTCTGCGTGGCGGCGATGGCGACGGTGCCGGAGCCGGTGAAGGAGAGGTTGGTGTCGCCGGCGATCAGGCCGGGTCCGGAGGCCACGGTGAACTCGACGGCCAGGCCGGAGTCCGCCGTGGCGGCGAGGCCGAGCGTGTTGGTGGCAACCTGGTTGGCGATGGGCGGGAAGTCGATGGTCTGGCTGCGCGGGTCGCCGGTGCCGGCGAGGAGGAGGTTGGTATAGGGGACGATCGCGTCGCTGCCGAAGGACAGGGCGGCCGGGAAGGCGCCGGTGGTGGGCGGGGTGAAGACGACGGCGAAGTTGGAAACGGTGCCGGCGGCGATGGTGGCCGGCAGGTCCAGGACCTGGAAGGCGGCGGCCCCCGCGCCGTTGGTGAGGCAGTTGGTGATGACCAGTGTCGCCGCGCCGTTGTTGTGAATGGCCAGGACATTGGTCCGGGCCTGGCTCCACTCGGCCGCGCCGAAGTCGGTGCCCTTGGCGAGGGTGGCGGGCTCGTTGTTCGTGACGGCGACGCCGTTGGTGCCGAGGACGGCCAGCTGCGCGGACGAGTTGCAGACGACGATGGGCACGGTGAGGCGCGATTCGGCGGCGACGGCCGAGCCGTCGCGGGCGACGAAGTCGAGGGTGTGGACGCCGTCCGCGAGATTCGTGGTCACGAGGCTGGCGGCGGCCGCCAGGACGCCGTTGGTGGGCCGGACATGGAAGAGAATGGACGCATGGGGCAGCAGGTCCGCGGCATAGTCGTTCAGGAAGCTGATGAAGCTGGTGTTGGTCCAGAGGCCGGAGGAGTTGGAAACGGCGGAGATGGTGTAATTCACCTGGATGCTGTAGCCGTCGGGGCCGGGGGTGCGGGCGAAGAGGCCGCCGCCGCGCTGGCTGGGATTGAGCGCCAGGCGGTCGTAGCGGACGCCATTGGTGGCCTGGAGCGTGGCGTTGTTGCTGATGGCGGTGCGCAGACGCTCCAGCAGGCTGATGACGCTTTCATTCTGGGCGGCGACGATCCGGTTGGTGACGGCGACGAGGTTCGTGAGGGTGATGACGCAGGTGATGGTGTCGCCCGTGTTGGCGCCGTTGGTGGTCCAGGCGTACAACTCGAACTTTTTCCGGGCGGGATAGACCGAGGGCACGAGGTTGGTGGCAGCCAGGCCCACGCCGAGGGTGAGGGCGGAAGCCGTGCCTGTTGCGACCGAAGCCGTGACCGCTGCATAGTCGCCGGCGTGGTTGAGGTTCGTGTAGACCAGTTCGAGCCGGTCGCCGTGGGCGAAAGCGGCAACGGTTTGCAGCGGGTCGTTGTTGACATCGGTGGCCAGGGCGGCGACCGCATCGAAGAGGGTGTCGCCCAGGCCGACGGTGGCGGTGTTGGTGCGGCCGGCGACGGCAACCGAGAGTTTGTTGAACCGCGTGGGGCCCACGGTGGCGAGATTGGTGTGGAAGCGGCCGTCCAGATAGAGGTCGAGGGCGGCGGCGGGCACGCCGTCGGCGCGGGCGGCCGCCGAAGCCTGCACGGGTACGGTGCCGGTGACGATCTGGTAGGGCACCTGCGAGGTGACGGTGACGACCGGCGGCGCGGCGAAGGGGGCGGCGAGGGGGTCGCCGGCGAACAGGCCTTGGTAGGGCGCTTCCACGGACATGGCATAGGCCTCGCCGATGGTGAAGCCGCGGGCGTACCAGAAGCCCATAAGCGGATCGGGGAATTTCTCGAGATAGGCGCAGGGTTCGGCCACCGTGCCATAGGAGGCGGTGGCCCCGATCTTCAGCCAGTCGATCACCGTGGATTGCGGGATGGGCGGGATGGGGATGTAGCCGCCGACGGAAGTCAGGTGGTCGGCATAGGCCCCGGGCAGCCAGACATTGTTGGTCCGCATGTCGTTGAGATCGGGGGCCCAGGCGTTGCCATAGCCGTCCTGGTAGCCGATGACATTGGTCTGGCCGGACATGACGGTATAGAGCGGCGGGAACAGGCAGGTCGCCGGCAGTCCCGGCAGCGCGGAGAACGCGAACTGGGCATTGGCGAACAGCTGCTCGCGAATGCCGCGGAACTCGTCCCCCAGCGAGTGCAGGTTGATGGTGGCGGGCGGGGCGGAGGTTGGGGCGGCCGCGCCGCGGTCGACGACCAGCTTGGCGACTTCCTGGTTGGTGGCGACCAGGTGGAAGGCGATGAAGCCGTTGGTGGCGTTCCAGCCGTGGGTGGAAGAGAAGGCTCGTTCGGCGCGGAAATACTGGTTGGATGTATAGACCGGCAGTTTGCAGCCAGCGGGCGCATCCCAGTAATCGGGGGCGTTTTTATAACCGTAGAAAAAGGCGGCGGAAGCGCTTTCCACGGGTCTGGATGAAGAATTCAGCAGCCGAGTAGGCAGGGTTCCGCATAACACCAGGAAGTCGATCCGGCCGGCGAGCCCGTTGGTGGCGATATGGTTGGTGACCGGGCCCCAGAGCAGGGATTGGAACTGGTTGGAGGAGATCTCGGACAGGTTGGTGTCGATGCCGACCGGACAGATGTGGTGGGCGGGAATGCCGTGGGCGTCGGCGTAGTAGTTGCCGAGTTCGACCGACTCGACCGAGTTGGTGTTGACGACGACGAGGGTATGGAAGGGCCCTCCGCCGGCCAGCAGCACGGCCGGCGCCAGTCCGCAGGCGGCGAAAAGCCCCCACCCCAACCGCCGCAATCCTGGACGATGGAACACCACGGAATCCACTCCGCCTGCAAGCATACCGCGGCGGGGGCGGGAGTCAAACTCCGGCCGGGGCTGGTGGCGGGCGATTTGCGGGGGGGGCTTAGGCCTTTGCCTTGGCGGTCGGGGCGGCGGCCAGGGCCTTCCGCTGGTTGAAGCGGACATAATAGAAGAGATTCTCGATTTCCAGGGCGATGTTGATGTTCTGGATGAACAAGGCCGAGCCCGCCTTGAGCTGGACGGGGGAGAAATTGAGGACGCCCTGGACGCCGGCCGCCGCCAACTGGTCGAGGACGCCGGTGGCGGCGGCCTCAGGCACGGCCAGCACGGCCACCTGGATGTTCTGCTCCTGGATGAACGCCGCCAGCTGGCTGGCGGGCAGGATGGGGATGGGGGCGGCGGGATTGATCCGGGCGGGATTGTTGTCGAAGCCGGCGGCCACCTGCACGTTCTCGGTGGAGAAACCGGGGTAGTTCAGCAGCGCCGTGCCGATTTTTCCGCAGCCGACGATGATGATCCGCTGCAGAATGTGCGTGCCGAGGATGCCGTCGAGGCATTGCAGCAGGGTCTCGATGGGATAGCCGCCCCGCTTGTGGCCCACCGTGAGCTTGGCCAGGGAAAAGTCCTTCCGAACCAGGGAGGCGGAGATGCCCGCGGCATCGCCCAGATTGTCGGAAAACACCCGCGACAGGCCCATAGACTTGAATTTCAACAGGATGTTTTTGTAGCGAACAAGACGCTGAATGAGCTCTTTCTGTGCAATGGCATCCTGTTTTTTCACATTAATTCTCCAATAGATAACTATATTGTGACAAATCCGTATATATACTTTCACGATTGCGCAAGTCAACCATGATCAAACGCGTTATTTTCTTGAATCGGAAACGGGGAACGCGTAGCGTGCCAAAGATTTCGTATCCGTTTGGAGAGGAACAACTGTGAGCACAGGGCCAACTGCGGAAGCCAAGGAGCAACTGACGCCGGAACTGGTGAAGTTCATCGGGCTTTGCAAGTCGATGCCGGGGAGCTTGATCATGGTTTTGCACCGGGTGCAGGGGCATTACGGCTACGTGCCGCGGTCCGTGGCCTTCCAGGTGGCGGACCTGCTGGGCGTTCCCTTGGCGCAGGTGTACGGAGTGCTGACGTTTTACCATTTCTTCAAGCTGAAGAAGCCGGGCAAGCACCAGATCGCGGTCTGTCTGGGGACGGCCTGCTATCTGAAAGGCGGCCAGGACCTGATCCGGGAGTTGGAGGGCATCCTGGGCGTGGGCCTGAACACGGCGACCCCCGACGGCCATTTTTCGGTGGAAGCGGTGCGCTGCCTGGGCTGCTGTGGGCTCGCGCCGGTGCTGGCGGTGGACGGCACGATGCACGGCAACCTGAAGCCGGAAGACGTCGCGGGCATCGTGGCCGAATACAAGGCGAAGGCATAGGAATTTCGCAATGAAATGCAAGCTGACAAGGCTGACCCTGGCCGATCTGAAGAAAAAGACCCCGATCCCGGCCGCGGAGAACCCGGCCGTGCAGGTCATCGTGGGCCTGGGCACGTGCGGCATTGCGGCGGGCGCGAAAACGGTGCTCGCTACGTTCGCCGAGGAACTGCAACGCGCCGGGCGGCCACCGGTGGAGCTCCGCCAGACCGGGTGCATGGGGTTGTGCCACAGCGAGCCCACCGTGGAAGTCGTGGTTCCCGGCCAGCCGCCGGTGGTCTATGGCAACGTGGATGCCGCCACCGCCCGCAAGATCGTGGCCCAGCACATCGTCCGCCGGGAGCCGGTGGCCGGCTGCACCTTCGCCAAACCGGCGGCGGACCTCGTGCGACCGGCCAGCACCCCGATCGCCAGCAAACAGGTCCGCATCGTGCTGCGCAACTGCGGCGTGATCGATCCGGAGCGGATCGCGGACTACCTCGCCCGCGACGGCTACGCGGCGCTGGCGAAGGGGCTGGCCGAGATGACGCCCGACCAGATCGTGGAGGAGGTCCGCAAGTCCGGCCTGCGCGGGCGCGGCGGCGCCGGCTTCCCGACGTGGCTCAAGTGGAAGTTCTCGAAGGACGCCCCCGGCGCCGAGAAGTATGTCGTCTGCAACGCGGACGAAGGCGATCCCGGCGCCTACATGGACCGCTCCACGATCGAGGGCGATCCACATTCGATTCTGGAGGCCATGGCGATCGCCGGCCGCGCCATCGGGGCCTCCCGGGGCGTCATCTACATCCGCGCGGAGTATCCGCTGGCGATCGCGCACCTGGAGACGGCGCTGGCGCAGGCGCGCGAGCTGGGCTTGCTGGGGCGGGACATCCTCGGCACGGGCTTCGACTTCGACGTCGAGCTGCGGCTCGGCGCCGGCGCGTTCGTCTGCGGCGAGGAGACCGCGCTGCTGGCCTCGGCGATGGGCCGGCGCGGCATGCCGGTGCCGCGTCCGCCGTTTCCGGCCGTGTCCGGCCTGTGGCAGAAGCCCACGGTCATCAACAACGTCGAGACCTACGCGAACATCCCGCTGATCCTGCTGCGCGGCGGGGACTGGTTCGCCCGGATCGGCACGTCCAAGAGCTCGGGCACGAAGGTGTTCGCGCTGACCGGCAAGATCCGCCAATCGGGCCTGATCGAAGTGCCGATGGGCATCACCCTGCGCGAAATCATCTACGACATCGGCGGCGGCATCCCCGGCGGCAAGGCCTTCAAGGCCGTGCAGACCGGCGGGCCCTCCGGCGGCGTCATCACGGCCGACCACCTCGACACCCCGATCGACTACGAGCACCTGCAGGCGCTGGGCTCCATCATGGGCTCCGGCGGCATGATCGTCATGGACGAGGACGACTGCATGGTGGACGTGGCCCGGTTCTACCAGGAGTTCTGCGTGGACGAGAGCTGCGGCAAGTGCGCGCCCTGCCGCATCGGCACGCGCGTCCTCCTGGGCCTGCTCGAGAAGATCGCGGCCGGCAAGGGTTCGGCGGCCGACCTCGCCAAGATCCGCGAGGTGGGCACGGCGATGCAGAAGGCCGCGCTGTGCGGCCTGGGGCAGACCGCGCCGAACCCCGTGCTCTCCACCCTGAAGTATTTCGAATCGGAATATCTCGCGCACATTGACGAGAAACGCTGCCCGGCCGGCAAGTGCCAGGCGCTGGTCACCTACACCATCGATCCGGCCAAGTGCATCGGCTGCACCCTGTGCGCACGCAAGTGCCCGGTCAATACGATCGCGGGCGAGCGCCAGCAGCCGCACCGGATCATTCAGGAAAACTGCATCAAGTGCGGCGAGTGCCTGAAGGCCTGCAAATTCGGCGCCGTGAGCCGCCGCTGACGGGAACCACGCGATGAAAACGGTCAAACTGACGATCAACGGCCTGCCGGTGGAAGTGCCCGAGGGCACGAACCTCCTGAACGCGGCCAAGCAGGTGCAGGTGAAGATCCCGAGCCTGTGCTACCACCCCGACCTGCCCGCGTGGGCCGCCTGCGGCATCTGCGTGGTCAAGGTCAAGGGCCTCTCCAAGCTGGTGCGCGCCTGCACCGCCCCGGCGGCGGACGGCCTGGAAGTGATCACCCACGACCCCGAGCTCTACGGCATCCGGCGCACGGTGATCGAGCTGATCCTCTCCACCCATCCGGACGACTGCCTGCAGTGCCCGCGCAACCAGAACTGCGAGCTGCAGCGCCTGGCCGCCGAGTTCGGCGTGCGCGAGGCGCCCTACGGCAAGCGCCTGCGCGACCTGCCGGAGGACGATTCGACCGGCTCGCTGATCCTGAACCCGGAGAAGTGCATCCTGTGCGGCCGCTGCGCGGCCGTCTGCCAGCAGATGCAGGGCGTCTGGGCGCTCGAGTTCATCGGCCGCGGCGAAAAGAGCCGTATCGCGCCGGCGGCGGACGTGACCCTGGCCGAGTCGCCGTGCATCAAGTGCGGGCAGTGCGCGGCGCACTGCCCGGTCGGCGCCATCTACGAGCACAGCCACGCCCGCGAGGTCTACGCCGCGCTGGCCGACCCGCAGAAGCACTGCGTGGTGCAGATCGCGCCCGCGGTGCGCGTGGCCCTCGGCGAGGACTTCGGCTACGAGCCCGGCACCCTGCTGACCGGCAAGATCTACGCCGCCCTGCGGCGGCTCGGGTTCGACGCCGTGTTCGACACCAACTTCGGCGCCGACCTGACCATCCTCGAGGAGGGCACCGAGTTCGTCGAGCGCTTCGCCCACGGCAAGGGCGACCTGCCGCTCATCACCAGCTGCTGTCCGTCGTGGACGGACTACATGGAGAAATTCGCGCCGGACTTCATCCCGAACTTCTCGACCGCCAAGTCGCCGCACGCGATGGTCGGGGCGCTGGCCAAGACCTACTATGCCAAGCAGAAGGGGCTCGACCCGCAGGACCTCTTCATGGTCTCGATCATGCCCTGCACGGCCAAGAAGTTCGAGATCCAGCGCAGCGCCGAGATGCGCAGCTCCGGCCAGCAGGACATCGACTACTCCCTGACCACCCGCGAGCTCTGCCGCATGATCAAGAGCGCCGGCATCGACTTCCGTAACCTGCCCGAGGACGAGCGCGTGGATTCGATCCTGGGCGAGTATTCGGGCGCCGGCACCATCTTCGGCGTGACCGGCGGCGTGATGGAGGCTGCGCTGCGCACGGCCCACTGGGCGCTGACTAAGGAGCGTTTGCCGACCCTGGAGCTGAAGGCGATCCGCGGCCTCGACGGCGTGAAGGAGGCCGCGCTGCAGGTCGGGGGCCAGGAAGTCCGCGTGGCGGTGGCCCACTGCATGGGCAACATCGAGAAGGTCCTCGACAAGGTCCGCGCCGCGCGGAAGGCGGGGCAGGCGCCGCCCTACCACTTCATCGAGGTCATGGCCTGCCGCGGCGGCTGCGTGGGCGGGGGCGGCCAGCCCTACGGCGCCACCGACGAAATCCGCCGCCAGCGCGCCGCCGGGATCTACCGCGACGACGAGCAGAGCGCGCACCGCTGCTCCCACGAGAACCCGATGATCCAGAAGCTCTACGCCGACTTCCTCGGCGCGCCGCTGAGCCTCAAGTCCCACCAGCTGCTCCACACGCGCTACCAGAAGCGCCAGAAGTACCGGCGGTGAACCGCGCCGCCGCCAGGTTTTCCACGGTGTGGTCCGGCAGGCGCCGGATTTTTCCACACTGTGGAAAACTTTTTTCCATAGCGTGGAAAAACCCGGAAAAAGTTTTCCATAGCGTGGAAAATCCGGCTTGGTTCGGACTTGGACATTGAAGATTGGGTGTTGGATATTGAGTTTTGAGATGAGCTACCAGCCCTCCAGGTATTCATTCGGCGAGGAGCTCGCGCACGCGGTGAGCCACGGGATCGGCGCGCTGCTGGCGATCGCCGGCCTGGCGGTGCTGATGGGGACGGCGGCGGTGCGCGGGACGGGCGCGTGGCAGATCGTGCCCTGCGCGATCTACGGGGCGGCGATGGTGGGGATGTTCACGATGTCGACGCTGTACCACAGCTTTCCCTGGCCGCGGGCGAAGCGGGTGTTCCGGGTGCTGGACCACGAGATGATCTTCCTGATGATCGCCGGCAGCTACACGCCCTTCGTGCTGATCACGCTGCGCGGCGCGCTGGGCTGGACGCTGTTCGGGATCGTGTGGGGGCTGGCGGCGGCGGGCCTGGTGTTCCAGGGGTTCTTTACCGGCCGGTTCCGGAAGGCGACCACGGCGCTCTACCTGGCGATGGGCTGGACGATCGTGTTTGCGCTCAAGCCGCTGCTGGCCCAGATGTCCGCGGCGGGTGTGCGCTGGCTGGTGGCGGGCGGGCTGTGCTACACGCTCGGGGCGGTCGTGTACCTGTTCAAGCGGGTCCGGTACCACCATGCCGTCTGGCACCTGCTGGTGCTCGCCGGCAGCGCCTGCCACTACTTCGCCATTCTCTGGCACGTCCTGCCGTAGGCCGGCCGGACGCTCACTCGGGGGCGGCGCGGAGCGCCGCGGCCGCCCGCCGCTTCAGGCGGAACAGCAACGGAATCAACAGGCCGAGGAGAACCAGGTTGACCGCCAGCACGACGCCGGGATGGCGGCAGGCCGCGAGCAGCACCGGCAGCTGCCGGACGGGGAAGTCCCAGGCCCGCGCAACCGGGGAATACTCCCACCGCCAGCGCATGAGGTCGTAATAGCTGGCATAGCCCCAGCGGGCGGCGAAGGCGGCCGGATCGTGCGCGAACAGGTTGCGCAGCCAGCAGATGAAGGGGTTGTAATTGATGAGCACGCCGCCGCAGGCGACCAGGACGGTCACCAGCAGCAGCGCGAGCAGGCCGGCCCGGGCGAGGCCGCCCCGGCGCCAGCCGAACTGCGCGGCGGGCACGGCCGGCAGCAGCAGCAGCGGCATCACGGTCACCAGATACCGCGGACCCCAGCACCAGCCGCCCTCCCAGGTGAAGTACTTGGAGTACAGGGCCAGGTAGGTGGCCGCTACGCCGAATATAAAGACCGTTTCCGCGCGCCCGCGGCGCCAGAACAGCCACGCCCCCGCCAGCCCGAGTAGGATCAGCGGATGGTGCCAAACAATCCCCCGGCCCGGGCTGAGGACGAGTCCGTACAGGCCGGCGAAAAACGGGCAGGTGAACTTGCCGGCATCCTCGCCATACCCGGTCACGAACACCGACTGGAACCGGGCGTAATTATACGCGGCGACGGCCAGCAGGGGGGCCAGCCCGCCGAATCCGAATCCCGCCAGCCAGCGGACGGCGGAACGCCCGTCCAGGCTCCGGGCCAGCCACAACGCATACAGGGCGGCCCAGGGCAGCAGGATGGCATTCGCGGTTTTAACCAGGACGCCCAGGCCCAGGGCGAGCCCGCCCAACAGGGCCAGGCCCCACCGCGGCGGGCCGGCGCGCAGCGATTCGCGGGCGGCCCACAGGAAAACCAGCGGGGCCAGGGCCGAGAGGGGTTCGGCGAAGAATTCCCCGGCGTAGTGCCACAGCGGCGTGGCGAAGTTGCTGGCGAAGGCCAGCGCCAGGGACGGCCCGGGGCCGAAGCCCAGTTGGAGGCCCAGCAGGAAGAGCAGGGTGCCGATGCCGGCGACCGCGAGCGGGTTGATCCAGGTGGTGAAATAGGCCAGGAAGGCTTCGCGGTAATTGGCGGCGGACGGGTCGTACCAGAACTTGCGGGTGTAGGGCACCGCGGGGGCGCGCGCCGAGTTGAGCGCGTCGATCCGGAGCTGGCAGTCCGCAAACAGGCCTTGTTCGCCCTCGCGCGCCAGCGGGAGCAGGGCTTCGCCCAGCGCGGTGAAGGGCAAGGAGAAGAGGGACAGGCCCAGGCCGAACTTGGAATAGAACCATTGCGTGCCGTTCCGTTCCACATACGCACCGCCGAAATTGTAGCCGGGGAGCGGGGGGATCGCCACGGAGCCGCGCTCGAGGATGGCGCGGTTCACGTTGAACATCACCTGGCCATCCGGCGTGTTGATGTGGCCCTCCAGGCAGAGCAGCTGGATCAGCGCCAGGACGCCGAACAGCGTCCAGGCCAGCGGGCGATGATGGGGCGCGGACATGAGGGGATCAGGTGTTATGCAGGAGGGCGAGGACGGCGGCGACGGCGTCGTCGACGGTGATGGCGCGGAGGGCGCGGCGGGCCTCGCGGGACCGGCGGGGGACGTCGCGGGTGCGGCGGTCAGACTGCTGAAGGATACGGGCCTGGCGGCCAAGGGGGCCGGTGAGGCCGGGGTGGGTAATGCCGAAGAGGCCGACCAGCGGCGTGCCGAGGGCCGCGGCGAGGTGCATGCCGCCGCTGTCGTTGCAGAGCACCGCGGCGGAAAGGGCGAGGACCGCGGCCAGTTCCTCCAGCGAGGTCTTCCCGGCGAGGTTCAGCCCGTTGGGGGCGGCGGCGGCGGCGACCTGCTGGCAGTCGGCCTGTTCGGCGGGGGTGCCGAGGGTGATGATGGAGCCGCCGGTTTCGGCCATGAGGCGCGCGGCCGCCCGGGCGTAGGATTCGACAGGCCACTGCTTGGAGGGACCGCGCGCGGCGCCGGGCAGCAGCGCAATCCACGGCTGGGGCAGGGCGTCGAGCTTGCCGTGGACGGCTTCGAGCACCGGCGGCGGCACGGAGAGCGCCGGCGGCACGAAGGTCCGGCGGTTGGCGCCGGGGAAGAACAGGTCGAGGTATTCATAGACCTGGTGTTCGCGGCCGGGGCCGGCGGCGATGCGGCGGACCTCGGTCAGCAGGAAATCGCGCGGGAAATGGCCCGGCAGCCCGATGCGGACGGGGATCCGGGCCCGGGCGGGGATCCAGGCGGAGTGGAAGGAGAGCGGCAGGACGTAGGCGGTGTCGCAGTCGAAGTCGCGCACGGCGCGGAGAGTGGTGCCGTCGCCGCGGGGATCAAAGGCGAGGACGCGCGCGGGGGCGGCGTGCATGCGCCAGAGGGGTACCAGGCCGGGCCGGACAAGCAGCGTCAGTTCGGCGGCGGGGTTCTCCCAGCGGAAGGCCTGGAGCGCGGGCATGGACATGATGGCGTCGCCAAGCCAGTTGACGCCGCAGACGAGAACGCGCCGGGGCGGCGGGACGGCGGGGGGCGGGCTGGCCGGTGCTACCATGTGTAATGGACGGTGTAGGTGAACGATTTCTTCGTGCCGGCCTTGACGGGCACCTGGAAGCGGATGGAATGCGGATCGGCGCCGGGCGCATGCTCGGCGCTGGCGGCGGTGATTTCGTGGGTTTCGCCGCGGTAGAGGTGCTCGATGACCGCGATGGTCCGGTCCTCAGCGGTCTGGTTTTCGAGGGTGATCTCGAAGGTTTCCTCGGCGGACTTGAGGGGTTCGATTTCGGCATAGCTGGTGCGGAGGCGCTGGCCGGAGAGACCGGCGGCGGGGCCGAGGTTCAGAGTGGCGGTTTCGCCGGGCTTGAGGGCCGGCAGCCAGTCGGTGCCGAGCCAGTCGAGGGCCCGGTCGGCGGCGCCGCGCAGCAGGCGGAACTCGCCGGGCGGCAGGGGGCCGGCCTGCTCGTGCCGGAAAACCAGCCGGGTTTCGACGACCGGCGAGGATTCGGTGCCGAGGTTCCAGTCCGAGCGGCGGTTACGCTGGAAGCGGTCGAAGCGGACGCCGTCATAGACGTAGGTGGTTTCGACGGGGACGGTGGCGGCGGCGAGGCCGGCGCGGACTTCCGCGCCGGCGGGGAGCGTGAGGGGCCGGAGCAGGTCGTAGGTGGCGATCACGGCGGTGGCCGCGGCGGCGCGCTCGGGGATCCAGGCCTGGCCGTCGACGGAGTAGCGC
Source organism: uncultured Verrucomicrobiota bacterium (assembly GCA_964393515.1). Lineage (GTDB taxonomy): Bacteria > Verrucomicrobiota > Kiritimatiellia > CAIQIC01 > Lenti-01 > Lenti-01. Next base: position 98,076 of record CAYMTY010000004.1, on the reverse strand, counting down.
AGGGCCGGGGCCTTGGCGGCCCGCGGATCGCCGGCGGCGGGCACCAGCGGGGCGAAGCGGCCCTTGTCGGTCAGCGCGAGCCGGATGCGGGCATTGGGAAAGTCGCGGCCGGTCTGGTTGCGGATGCAGACGCGGGTGGCGAGGGTCATGGTGCGGCCATCGTCGGCCAGGACGGCTTCGTGGGCGGCGGACCACGAGAAACCGGCGGCGGCGTAATGGAGCTGCACGCCGGCGGGCGGAACCTGTCCGGAGCCGAGGTCCCAGACCAGCGTGGGGGTGCGCGCGAGGTCGGCCCGGGCCGGGAATTCCACGGCGTCGAGTTCGCGCAGATCGGGGATGAACCGGACCGGCTGGCCTTCGGCCTCGAGCGTGAGCGCGGGGGCCGGGCCGGAGAAATCGGGCACGGAGGCCAGGCGGCCGGCGAGGGTCGTTTCGCCCTTGCGGCAGATGAGGGGCATGCCGCGGAAGGCGCGGAAAAGGGCGGCTTCGTCCGCCAGGTCGAAGGCGAAGCGCTGGGCGCGGATATCGAGGGTTTCACCGCGTTCGATGGGCGCGGCCCCGACCGACGCGGGCAGGAGGGTGGCGGGGAGCGGGCTGATGCGCACGAGGCCGTCCGGGCCGGGCAGTTCCAGGTCGTGGGTTTCCGCCACCTGGGCGTGGCCGTTGTCCTGGATGGTCAGCACGATGGATCGGGGCGGGGCGGCCACGGCGGCCAGCGGCGCCAGGAGGAGACAGATCAGCCACGGGATTCGGTTCATGCGGGGCCTCGCGGGCGCGGGGTTTCGGGGCGCGGGATGCGCTGGACTTGCTGCTGCAGGAAGGCGTCGGCCAAGACCAGAGCGGCCATGGCTTCGACGATGGGGATGGCCCGGGGCAGGACGCACGGATCGTGGCGACCCTTGGCTTCGAAGACGACGGGGGTGCCGTCGTAGGCGACGGTGTTTTGCGGCCGGGAGATGGTCGAGACGGGTTTGAAGGCCACGCGGAAGAAGAGGATTTCGCCGTTGGAAATGCCGCCCTGAATGCCGCCGCAGCGGTTGGAGGCGGGGCGGATGCCGCCACCGGGCCGGGCCATGAAGGGGTCGTTGTGCTGCGAGCCGCGCAAACGAGTGGCGCCGAAGCCTTCGCCGATCTCGAAACCGCGGGTGGCGGGAATCGACAGCATGGCGCCGGCCAGATTTGCGGTGAGCTTGCCGAAGACCGGTTCGCCCCAGCCGGACGGCACGCCGCGGCAGGCGCAGGCGACGATGCCGCCGAGGGAATCGCCGGCGTCCCGCGCGGCTTCGATTGCCGCGATCATTTGGGCGGCCGTGCCGGCCTCGGGGCAGCGGACGATCGAGGCATCCACCGCGCGGCGGGTGATGCGCCCGAGGTCGGGCCGCGGAGCCGCGATGTCGCCGACGGTTTCGACCCAGGCGACGATCTCGACCGGCAGGAAGGCGGTGAGCATCTTTTCGGCAACGGCGCCGGCGGCGACGCGGGCGGCGGTTTCGCGGGCGGAGGCGCGGCCGCCGCCGGAGCGGGCGCGCAGCCCGTATTTTTCGGCGTAGGTGAAGTCGGCATGCGAGGGGCGCGGCACGGTTTCCATCTCGGCATAGTCGCCGGGCCGGGTGTCGGCGTTGGGGATGGACAGGCCGATGGGGGTGCCGAGGGTGAGCCCGCGTTCGACACCGGAGAGTATTGTGACGGTGTCGGATTCCTGGCGGGGGGTGTTCAGGGGGGTGGCGCCCGGCCGGCGGCGGTCGAGCTGCGGTTGGATGTCCTCCGCCGCCAGCGGGACGCGCGCGGGGCAGCCGTCGACGATGCAGCCGCTGGCGCGCCCGTGCGACTCACCGAAGGTCGTCACGCGGAACAGGGTGCCGATGGAGTTGGACATGGGCGCGATTCTCCTCTGGCAGCTAGAGTAGAATGCCCGGCGGCGGGAAGAAAGGGAAAAGATGGGCCAGAGCCGGCCGCGGCGCAGGCCGGGGACGGTGCGGATAAAGCCGCCGGCGCCCGCGGGCCTCGCGGGGGTGGCCTGCGATTCAACGGTTGCGCCCGCCGGCCGAAAATGATACATTGAAAATCCGGTTATGGAATCTGCGGATCAATCCAGCCCGGCCGGGCCGGGCCGCCGGCCGTTGCGGCGGGCCAACCTGCGGGCGGCATTCCATGCCGCGGGCATGCGGCTGACGCGCCAGCGGCTGGCGATCTACCGCGAACTGATGTCCCGCTACGACCACCCGGACGTCGAGCACCTCTTCCGGGCGGTGAAGTCCCGGGTGCCGCGGATTTCCCTGTTCACCGTGTACCGGACGATGAACGCGCTGGAATCCGCGGGCATGGTCTGGCGAGTGGCAACCTGGCGGGGGCATGCACGCTACGACGCAAACGTGGATGTGCATGCGCATTTTCTGTGCGAGAAGTGCGGCCGGATCGACGACGTCGAGGCCGGGGCGGTCAGCCTGCCGCCGCCGCCGGCGGAATCCGGCGCCGAGATCCGGCGCGTCGATGTGATGCTGTCGGGCACCTGCGGCGCCTGCCGGGCGGCGGGGGCCGAATCCCTGCAGGCCTGAGCCTCCCCGGTCCACGCCGGGGACTCTTCGCGGCGGCCCGGCGTCTTCGGCCGCGCCGTCCCGGAATTCAATCAGCATTTTCAAACGATGTATTACAATACATCGTATGAATCCTGGCTGCGCAAGATTCGCGGAAAATCCCCGCAACCAAAGGGGGCCATGGGTTGCTTGGCGGACGGAAGCGAATATGCATTTGGGTGGCGTAAACGATGTATTATAATACATCGTGCGGTCGGGCGCGGCGGTCAGAGCCAGCCGCGCAGGCGGTAGTAGAGCAGGGCGGCGGCTTCGCGCAGGACGTCGCGGGAATAGCCGAGGTTGGCCCAGAGGTTGTAGCGGAGGCACAGGGAGCCGCCGATATCGGGGACGGCGGTGCGGGCGGGGCCGGCGCCGGGGGCGTCCAGTTCGGCGGCGCGCCCGGGCCGGGGATCCTCGAGGGAGCCCGGGAAGGCGGGGGCCGCGGCGAGGCCGGCGGCGCAGACTTTGCGGATGCTGGCGGCGCAGCGGCGGATATGTTCGGGATCGGTGACGATCAGGATACAGGGGCAGGCGTTGGTCCGGTCGGCCAGGTACTCGGCGAGGCGCAGGGCCTGTTCGCGGGTGTTGCGGCCGCCGTCAAGTACGCGGCGGCGGGATGCTCGGCGGCGGCGCGCGCGGCGTAGAAGGTGCGCATGAGGCCGGAGGGGCCGGGGATGCCGCTGCCGCCCATCACCAGGATGTGGCTGGGCGGCGCCGGGCAGCCGGCGGGGATTTCCGAGAGATATCTGTAGGCCCGCCAGGGCAGGTTCGTGAACTGCAGCGCCAGGGCCGTCCCGGCGAGCAGGCCGGCCAACAGCAGGAGCGCATGCACCAGCCGGCCCAGCAGACGGACGGACCTATTCATGCCGCCGGAGGGTAGCCGAGCATGGGGAGCAGGGAAAGGGTTTCTTTCTCCCTGCGAGCGTGCTATGCTCGGCTGTATGAAACCGGCATTACGGATCGGCGGGTCGGTGGCGGTTTCGGCCGGCATCCTGTGGTTGGTGTTTCGCGAAGCGGGCGCGCCGGCGAAAGAGGTGGCCCGGGCGCTGGCCACGATGGGCGCCGGCACATGGGCGGCCTATCTGCTGGCCCAGCTGGTGCAGGGCTGGCTCCGGGCGGTGCGCTACCGTGTCCTGCTGGCGGGGGCGGGCGTTGCGCCCCTGCCGCCGCCCGGGCGGATGTTCGGCGTGGCGCTGGCGCGGAACATGTTCGTGGACCTGCTGCCGGCGCGGGCGGGGGAGCTGATGTACTGGGCGCTGCTGAACCGCGGGGAGGGAGTCGCGCACAAGGACTGCATGTCCTCCATGGCGATCAGCATCCTGTTCGACTTCCTGGCGCTGGCGGCGGTGCTGGCCGGCGCGGTGGCGGCGCCGTTGCTGGGGCCGGGCGGGCGGATTCAGCTGTTATGGGGCGCGGGGGTGGTTTTGGCGGTGGTGATGGTCGGCTGGCTGGTGCTGTTCCACGGTCCGCACCTGGCGGTGCGGGGAGTGCAGGCATTGCCGGCGGGGCTTCGCCGCCGGCGGCCAATGGCCAGACTGGAGGGGTTCATGAACCAACTGCAGGAATCGTTCGGGCAAGTGCGGGCGGCGGGCGTGCTGGGGCGTGCCGCGGGGCTGTCGGTGGCCATCCGCGCGGTGAAGTACCTCGGGCTGGCGGCGGCGTTCTACGGCGTGGCGCGGGTTTTGCGGCCGACGCTGGCGGCATTGCCGTTCTGGCAGACGCTGGTGGGGCTGATCGGCGGCGAAGGCGGCGCGGCGCTGCCGGTGCCGACGTTCCTGGGCCTGGGGGCCTACGAGGCGGCCGGGGCCGGGGCGATGCGCCTGGCGGGTGTGGACAGCGCGGCGGCGGCGCTGGTGCTGCTGGGGACGCACGTGGCGAGTCAGATCGTGGACTACTCCCTGGGCGGGCTCGGGCTGTTGGGGCTGATCTGGAGCGGGCGCCGGCCGGCCGCAGCCGCGCCGGCGGCGCGGCAGGCGGGCCGGGCCAATGCCCTGCTGGTGGCGGGCAGTTTCCTGGCGGGAGGTCTCGTGCTGCTGGGGGCGCTGTGGTACCTGCGACAGGAAGCCAAGGCGGGGGCGGCGGCGGCCCCCGGAGCGGGCAAGGTGCTGGCGATCGGCCCCCACGAAATGGGCGCGCTGGATGCGGTGTGGGGCAACCGGAGCGGCTTCGTGGTGTGGAGCTCGACCATGTACGGCCAGCACGACCTGGTCAAGATGAACTGGCCGGAAGGCGACCTGGTGCGGCTGACGCGGAATCCGGCGGTGGACAGCATGCCGAAGATCTCGCCGGACGGGAAATCCGTGGCCTTCATGCGTTCGCGGCAGGAATGGGTGTCGTTTCGCAACTGGGGGGAGTGGGACATCTGGCTGCTGGAGCTGAAGACGCGGAAGGCGACCCGCCTGGCGGAGCACGGCACGCAACCGAGCTGGACGGGCGACGGAAAGGCGGTGGTGTTCCAGCGCAGCGGGAACCAGGTGGTGCAGGTGGACCTTGCGACCGGGCAGGAGCAGGTGCTGCTGGGAGCGCGGCCGCACCTGGCGTGGACGGATCCCTCGCTGGACCCGGCTGGCGGAAAGCGGCTGGCGGTGACCGTACGGGGCAAGCGGCGGAACACGGCGCTGTTTCCGCTGCCGACGGGCAAGGAGAAGCGGGTGGCCGGCGGCTGCCAGCTGGCCTTCGTGCCGGACGGGAAGTGGCTGGTGCTGGTGGAAGGCGGGGGGCAGATGAAGAACCGCATCTGCCGCGTGGACCGGGAAGGCCGGAACCTGCAGACATTGATCGACATGCCGCTGCCGTGGAGCCACGAATATTTCCCGCGGGTTTCGAACACCGGCGACCTGCTGGTGTTCGGAGCGGCGCGGGAGGGCCACGAACACGACACGGCCGACTATGAGATCTTCCTGTGGCGCCTGGGCACCCCGCCGGCGCAGGCGGCGCGCCTGTCGTTCCACACGGGCAACGACCAGTGGCCCGACGTCTGGGTGAAACCGCCTCCGCCCGCCAAGGCGAAAAAAAGCCGTTCCAAATAAGCGGTTGCCTGTTGTTCTGCGCCGGGTTCCGTGGCAAGATATTAGGTTTACATGACGACCGCCACCACCAAAATAAAACTGTTGGAAGGGGGGGGACGCCCGGACCGGGTGCAGGAACGGCGAGCCCTGCGGGTGGGGACGGTTCTTTGGGGCCGCTATGAAGTCACGGCGGTGCTGGGCATGAGCGCGCTGGGCGAGGTCTGGCGCTGCGCCGACCGGCAGACGGGCCAGGAAGTATGCCTGCGGCAACTGCCGCCGGATCTCCGGCGTTCCAAGCAGGCGCTCGCGCTGATCCATGCGGGCATCCGGCGGATTTCGAACCAGAACCACCCGAACCTGGCGATCTTCCGCCAGCTGGTGTACATGGGCGACCAGATCTACCTGGTGGGGGATTTCGCGCCCGGGGTCAACATCGGCACCTGGGGTTTGGAAGGGGCTCAAAACAAGCGCCCGGTCGAAGAGGCGCTGCCGAAGTTGCGGCAGGTGGCGGCGGCGCTGGATTTCGCGCACGGCTTGAAAGTGGTTCACCGCAACTTGAAACCCTCGAACGTATTCGTGGACGGAGTGGGCGTGGTGCGGGTGACGGATTTCGGCCTGGCGCCGCACTACCACCTGTCCATCGTCAAGGGCCAGGCAACGCGCGCGGGGGAGACGGGTTCGTACCTGGCACCGGAACTCCAGCTGGGGGAGGAGCCGGATTCGGCCAGCGACCAGTACGCGCTGGCGGCGCTGGCCTGGCGACTGCTGACCGGGGCGGAACCGGAACCGGGGCAGGCCGAGAATCCGCCGGAGGACCTGCCGCGGGCGGCGCGGGCGGCGTTGCGGCGCGCGCTGGCGCCGAAACCGCGCAACCGGTTCGTGACCTGCGCGGATTTCGTTAAGGCGCTGGGTGGGGAGACGGTGTCGGGGCGGCGGGGCCGCAGCCGGACCGAGTGGCGGCGCATCCGCCGGCGGGCGGGTCTGGCGGCGGGGTTGCTGCTGCTGGCGGGCGGGGTATGGGGCGGGGTGCGGGTGGCGCTCTGGTGGGCGCACCGGCCGCCACCGCCGCCGGAAACCGTGGCGCTGGCACCGGTGGTGGCGATGCCGGACAAGGGCAAGAAAGAGGAAGCGGCGGCGCCGCCGGTGACGCCGCTGGTGGCGACGACGCCGCTGCCGGAGGAGGGCAAATCCTGGGTGGCGCACACCGTGCCGATGCAGTTCGTGTGGGTGCCGCCCATGCAGATGTGGGTCGGGCGCTTCGAGGTCGCCAACGAGGAATACCTCCCGATGGATCCGGCGCATGTGAGCGGGGATTTCCGCGGCGTGCCGCTGAACGAGCCGCGGCAGCCGGTGGTGCGGGTGAATTTCGACGACACGGCGGCCTATGCCGCGTGGCTGACCGAGCAGGAGCGCGCGGCGGGCAAGCTGCGCGAGGGCTGGCGCTACCGCCTGCCGTCGCGCGCGGAGGCGATCGCCTACACCCGGGCGGGCTTCACCGAGATGAACTATCCGTGGGGCGAGCGCTGGCCGCCGGCACGCGGCAACTACGCGGACCTGGAGCTGGGCAAGGCGTTTTCGGACCTGCAGACGATTCCGGACTACAACGACGGCTTTGCGGTGACGGCGCCGGTCGAGGCCAGCAGCGAGAATCCGTGGGGCCTGTTCGGCGCGGGCGGCAACGTGTGGGAAACGACGTCGAAGGAGCCGGGCGGCGGGGTGTTCGGCGGCTGGCAGGGCGGCGGCTGGGACGACCACCTGCCGGCGCGGCTCAAGAGCGACACGTTCTACGGTTTTCTCGGCAACGCGCGGGGCGCGGTGAACGGCTTCCGGCTGGTGCTGGCGCCGATCTCCGGCGAAGCTCCGCGGCCGGCCCCCGCCGCCGCGGCTCCGGCCGCACCCTGACCGCCCTGTGCAGACTTTATAAAGTCTGGATCAGGCGGCGGCGGGCACGGGGACCTTGCGGGTCCGCGTTTTTCCGCGGAATGGAAGAAATATCCGCCCGTTTTCCACGCGCTGGAAAAAAGGTTTCCACGGTTGTGGAAAATCGGGCCGGGGGGCGGGGCGCGGGGGGGGGGTTACCAGCCGATTTCGAGGAGCGAGGGCTCGTCGACGTTGGAGCCGGTGGCTCCGAGCTGGGTATAAACGTGGTGTTCGACGCCGTCGGTGACGACGCGGACCGCGCCGTCGGTGTCGGTGGCGGCGTTGAAGGCCTCGGGGAGGGCGTCTTCCGCGGCGCGGCGGGTGGAGCCGTGGATCTTGACGGCTTCCTTGTACTTGAGGCCGACGACGGGGCGGGGGTTGCCGAATTCGAAGACGACGGTGCCGGCGCCGGTGGCTTTGAGAAGCGAACCCGAGGCATCCGCGAGCTTTTGATCGAGGTCGTCGGGGATGCCGAGGGTGATGGTTTCGAGGCCGGCGGTGCCGTGGTGAGGGGCGACGACGACATCCGCCTTGAGTTTTTCGGGCGGAACCGCGGCGAGGAAGGCTTGCTGCTGGGCGAGGGTGAGGTCGGCAAGGACCAGCATGGCGAAGTCGCCATAGGAGACGCGGAGGGAAAGCGGGGCCTCGGCATCGCCGGGGGCGGGGCCGAGGGCCTCGATCACAAAGGGCTTGCCGTCGGTTTCGGACTGGTAGAGGACGTCACCGGCGGCGACGATCCGGGGTTCAAGGGCGGTGCCGGAGAGGCGGTGCTTGAGGCGGGCGGGCGCGCGCTCGGCGAGGAGAGAAGCGACGGGTTCCTGTTCGAGGACCGGCCGGGCGGAGGCGGGGAGGAAGAAGTTTTCGATGTCGATGTGCTGGAGCACGGTGAAGAGGCCCGCGCTGTGCTCGGGCTCGCGGGAGGTGAGGACGAGGGCGTCGAGCTGCTTGATCTTCTTGGAGAAGACCTGGGGCAGGACGGTGCGCTCGGCGTGGTTGCGGCGGCCGCGGTCGGTCTGGACGAAGGCGGTGTCGATGAGGATGGCCTGGTTGTCGGGGGTGTCGAGGAGGATGGCGGAGCCGTATTCGACGGCCATGACGGAGACGTCGAGGCGGCCGGGGGTGCGCAGGGCGAGTTGCTCGTTGCGGCCGGAGACGGCGATGCCGGCGAGGACGAGGCCGACGACGGCGCAGGCGACGATGCGCAGCGCGGCGGAGGCGGCGCGCCAGCGGGGCCGGACGAGGCGGAACCAGAGCGGGCGCCACCAGGCGAAGATGCAGACGGCGGCGTAGTAGACGAAAAGTTCGCGAATGGTGGGGCGCTCGACGAACGGGTAGAGGAACCAGCGGGAGAAGTAGTGGCCGATGAGCAGGAAGAGGGTGGAGAAGACCCAGTTGGCGGCGCTCAGCAGGAGGGCGAGGTAGATGCCGATGCCGGGGATGAGCCCGAGGAGACCGGAGAGCATGGAGAGCTGGAGGACGACGCCGACGAGGGGGATGGCGATGAGGTTCGCGTAGGCGCCGGCGACGGGCCAGCGGAAGAAGTAGTAGGCGCTGAGGGGGATCATCATGCCGATCTGCATGCCGAACTGGGCGGCGATGAAGCCGCCGATGCCGGGATGGATGTTGGCGAAACCGTAGTCGCGGATGGGGTTGAGGCCGCGGCGGGTGCAGAAGCGGGCGAGCCCGAAGAGGATCCCGGCGAGGAGCGCGTAGGCGAGCCAGAAGCGCAAGGTGACGGTGAGGAGCCAGTGCGCGGCGTAGGCGTAGGTGAGCACGCCGATGAGGATGACGAAGGCGATGAAGTCGTTGCCCTTGAATTTCTTGAAGATGTCGAAGAAGGGCTGGGTCAGGATGGCCAGCGAGAGGATCGCGCCGAAGGAGAGGGTGAACGAGGGGTCCACGGCCATGGCGGGGTTCTGCAGCAGGATCATGAAGGCGGCGACAGGCACGCCCAGGAGGGCGGAGGCACGGATGCCTTCGGACATGTAGCCCCACGTCAGCAGGAACAGCGAGTTCATGATGACGGCCCGGAGGGTGGAGGGGCGCGCGCCGGTGATGATGGCGAAGACGACGAGGGCGAAAATGATGAAGGGGATGTAGACCTTCTTGGAGACCTTCAGCATCACGAAGATGCCGATGAACATGATGGTGATGATGGTGACGTGCAGGCCGGAGACGGCCAGCACGTGGTTGATGCCGGAGGCGCGGAATTCGTCGGCAATGAGCGCATCGGTGTCCTTGCCGAACGGCAGGAGGGGCGGCACGACGGCGCCATCGTAGTCGTCGGAGGCGACGGAGACGGTGTTGGCCATGCCGTAGCGGAGGCCGAGGGTGAGGGCGCCGTGGAAGGCGGAGTTGGGCTGGGGGGTGGTCTGCTTGATCACGCGGACCATCTCGTCGCGCAGGTAGAGAGAGAATTCGACGAGGCCGTTGCCGCGGCGGGGTTCGGCGGCGCCCTGCGGGGTGACGATATGGATGGGCGAGGGGCCCTCGAGCGGGATGCGCAGGCGCATCTGGCCGCCGATGTTGTAGTTCCGGAGGTAGTTGGCCTGGTCGAACAGCCCCTGGTTGGCGGCGCGCGGGGCGCCTTGGAGTTCGCCGGTCAGGGCGACATCGTAGCCGTAGGCGTCGGAGCGCGCCAGACGGTCGTAGCCGGGAGTTTCGGGATCAATGTTCAGGCGGATGTTCTGGCGGTCGACGGGCAGGTAGGGGCCGTCGGGCTGGTACTGGATGTAGTCGGGCGTGATGGACAGGACCGTTTTGAAGGAATAGACCCACGGGTCGCCGGTGATGCGGCCGAGCACGCCGACGGGCACGACGTTGCGGCCGGTGCGGGCGAAGAGGTTAACGATGTTCTCGGGCTGCAGGATGGCGATCCGGGCGGAGGCCGGCTGGTTGAGCAGTTCGACCTGGTCGAGGTGGGTGAAGGGCTGGTCGATGAGGATTTCCGTGCCGGCGGGCGCGCCGGCGGGGATGATGATTTCTCCGCTGACCTGCGGCAGGTTGTACTGGGTGAAGAGCCAGCGGCCGTCTGTGCCCAGGACCGGAACGCCCTGGCCGTCGAGGACCGGCTGCAGGGCTTCGAGGCGGCCGACGAGCCGGAGGCGGATTTCCTCCGTGGCCGGTGCCAGGGTCTTCACCTTGAGGAACGAAGTCTGGGAAATGGGTTGGCCGGGGCTCCAGACCTGCTCGGTGCCCGAGGTGGCCAGCGTGCCGAGGAGCTGGTCGGGCGAGCGGATCATGGCGATGTAGCGCGTGTAGCCGAACACGAGCGCGGTGAGCAGCATGAGGCTCCAGAGCGCGACCTGCTTGGAGTCGATCTCGACGTGGCCGTAGGCCAGCAGTTCCTCGCTGACAGGCTTGCGCAGACGATGGACGAGGAGGAAGCCGACAATGGTCAGCAGACCAAGAAGGGCGGTGGCGCTCCACAGTTGGCCAAGGGCCTCCGGTCCCACGGGGAAAGCCATGGCGAGGCCGATGCCGACGATGTAGAGGTAGCAGAAGGTGATGAGCTTGTTGCGGGTCATGGCGGACGCGGGGGGTTAGGGGGTGATGGGGGCGGACACGGGGGTGGCGGCCGGCTGGCCGGTCAGGGTAATGTCAGGATAGTATTCAGAATTGGATTTCCAGATCGGGGACTCTTCCGGCTGGCCGCGGGCGATGGCCAGGAAGGCCTGGCGATAGGCGGGATTGAAGGCCGTGACAGCCACGCCGAGCAGGAGGGCGAAGGCCAGGATCTTGGCGAGTTTGGCAGCACCTTGTTCCATGACAAATCCTTTCCGGGTAGAATTAGGAAGAATACGGTTCCAGATGGAGATTCGCAATGGTTTCTTTTCCGAAGCGCTGCCGGAGGGCGCGTTCGAGGGCCGAGGCGATTTCATGGGCCTCGCGGAGGGGGAGGTCGCCCCGCAGCCGGATATGCATGTCGATCACGGGGATGCGTCCGACCATGCGGGTGCGCAGGTTGTGGGGTTCGGCGATGCCGGGTATGGCCCGGGTCAGGGCCAGGATTTCGTCGCAGACCTCGGGCGCGAGGCTTTGGTCGGTCAGGTCGCCCATTTGCTGGCGGACGATGCGCCAGGCGATTTTGAGGAGGAAGACGCTCACGAAGAGCGCGGCAATGGGGTCGAGGAGGAGCCAGTCGTCGCCGCGGAAGGCGGCGGCACCCACGCCGGCGGCAGTCGCGATCGAAGAAAAGGCATCGGACCGGTGGTGCCAAGCGTTGGCCACCAGCGCGGCACTGCCCGTGCGGCGGGCCACATGCATTGTGGCGCGGTAGAGCCATTCCTTGACGGCGATGGACAGGATGGCGGCCCAGAAGGCGAGGATGGACGGCTGCGGCAGCGGATCGCCGTGCATGGCGTGGAAGATCCGCTGGATGGCCGTGCCGGCAATCCGGATGCCGACATAGGCCAGGGCCAGGCCGATGATGGCGGCGACGATTGTTTCGTACTTGCCATGGCCGTAAGCGTGGTCCTTGTCGACCGGCTTGGCGGTGAACCGCAAGCCGATCAAGACCGCGATGTCGGTGGCGAAATCGGACAGCGAATGGACGGCGTCGGCGACCATTGCCTGGGAGCGTCCGAGGATGCCGGCGGCCAGCTTTAGTCCCGTCAGGATAATGTTGATCCAGATGGACAGGTGGGTGATTTTGCGCTCGGGCGACATCATGGCCGGCTCAGGGCTGGGCGGGAGGCTTCGCCGGGGGCGGCGCCGGCTGTTTGGCGCGCTGTTCGCGCTCGTAGTCCTCGTCGCTCTGCCACCAGGGCTTCGTGACGGGGCGGGGCTTGGGATTGACCAGGAGCATGAAGACAAACAAGAAGGGGACACAAGGCAGATAGAAGAGGATGCCGTCCTGGGAGCGCAGAGTCTGGCGGGCATCCAGGGTGGACAGCCACACCACATAGGCGAGAAAGCCAAGGGTATTGAGGATCCACACAGCGCGCTTGAGACCCGGGCTCATGGGCGCACTGTACCCCCGCCGGCCCTTGGCTGGCAACAGCGGATGAACCGCCGAAGCGGACTTGGAACGGACCGGCCAGCATGGTATAGCCGGGGCAATGTCACACGCTGCTGCCATCCGGGTTCCGCTGGTTTCGCTGGGATTCTATCTCTACGCCTTCCTGCTGGCGCCGCTGCTGGCCCGGGCCCTGCAGGCGGGCCTGGCGCGGCCGGAGCCCCTGTGGCTGCCGGGTGGGCTGCTGCTGGCGGTGCTGCTGCTCGAGCCGTTCGGGCTGCGGTGGAAACTGCAGTTTTTGCGCCGGCGGAACCAGGAGGAAGGCTTCACGCCGGAGGGGTCCATGCTGGCCGTCTTTTCGGCGGCAGGCATCGGACACATGATTGTCACGGTGTTCCTCGGCATGATCGTCTTGGACTGCTGGGGGGCGGTGGGCGGGACAGAGGAAGCGTCGGGTTGGTGGGGGACGGTGATCGTGCTGCTGATCCTGAAGGAGTTCGCGCTGTTGCTGGTCGGCGGCGGAAAAAGCCTGTCGCGCGCGCCGCCGGGACATGGGCGGGAGCTGCTTGCCGACCTGACGCTGCTGGCGTATGGCGCCGTGGCCTACACGGCATGGTGGGGAGTGCTGATCGACGTGGGGGCGCTGGAGTGGAACTCGCCGGCCGAGCGGCTGGGGCTGATGCCGGTATTTGCCGCAATCTTCCTGTTCTTCTACCTGCCCATGCGGTTGCCCTTTCTCCTCGAGGAATACCATCTGCGGCCGGCCCGCGGCCGCCGGACACGCATCTGGACGGAACTGGTTCTCGGAGCAGTGCTGGGGTTGTATCCCGCCTTTTTCTGATTTCAGAGTATTCGAAAACAACATAGTTAATTAACTGTAATTATTAAAAGAAATAAATTATTTCCTGTATCCATAAGCGATGACTTACAAATATAACGCATGCTTAATTAACTATTCTTCATATTTATGATGACGATAACGGCATCTGCGCCCTCCGCACCTTGGCCCCAGACGCTGCGGACAGGATTGCATCTTTCAAAGCGGTTCCGCTTGCCGGATACTGGGCGCATGAAGCGGTTCTGGGTTTCCATTCTGGCGGCGGCGGGTCTGGCGGCGGCGACCGGTGCGGAGGAAGTGTTTCCGCAGCCGGGCTGGCAGGAGGCGCCCCATCCGCTGGCGTCGGAGTTCGCGGAAAAGGGCGGCCAACTGGTAGTCTATGCCGGGCCCTATCCCAAGAGCTTCAACTACTACCTCGACCAGAACGTGATGTCCGCCGAGCTGTTCGGCCAGCTCTACGAAACGCTGCTGGCGCAGCATCCCGTCACGCTGGATCTGGAGCCGCTGCTGGCCGCGCGCTGCGTCCTGGCCGACGACCGCAAAACCTTCACCTTACACATGAATCCGCAGGCGCGCTGGAGCGATGGCCGGCCGGTGACCGCGGAGGACGTGCGCTGGACGTTTGAAACCATCCTGGACCCGAAGAACCTGACCGGCCCGCACAAGATCGGCCTCGAGCGCTTCGAACCGCCGGAGGTGCTCGACGACGCGACGATCCGCTTCGTTGCCAAGGAAGAGCACTGGGAGAACCTGCTGACGCTGGCGGGGCTGCAGGTGCTGCCGCAGCACGCCTTCGCGGGCAAGGACTTCAACCTGCAGAACTTCGAGTTTCCGGTCGTGTCAGGTCCCTACCGGCTCGGGGCAATCCGGGAGGGGCTTCAGGTGACCCTCGAGCGGCGCACCAACTGGTGGGCCGGGGATCTCCCGCGCTTCCAGAAGCTGGCGAATTTCGACCGGTTGCGCTTCCGGTTCTTCGAGGAGCGGGACAACGCGTTCGAGGCGTTCCTGAAGGGCGAGTTGGACCTGTTTCCAGTTTACACGGCGCACGTGTGGGCCAACCAGACCGCGGGCGAGAAGTTCGACCGGCACTGGATCGTGAAGCAGGAGGTGGAGAACCAGAAGCCGGTGGGTTTCCAGGGCATCGCGCTGAACCTGCGGCGGCCGCCGCTGGACGACCCGCGTGTGCGCCGCGCCCTGGCGCACCTCTACCACCGCGAGAAGATGAACGCGACGCTCATGTACAACGCCTACTTCCTGCACCGCTCCTACTACGAGGACCTCTACGACGCGGCGCATCCCTGCGAAAACGAGCGGATCGCTTTCGACCCGGAGAAGGCGCGCGCGCTGCTGGCGGAGGCGGGCTGGCGGGCCGATCCGGCAACCGGGCGGCTGGCCAAGGACGGCCGGCCCCTGCGCCTGCGCTACCTCTCGCGCGGCGGCACCGACGACAAGTTCACGGCCATCTTCCAGGAGGACCTCAAGGACGTCGGCGTCGAACTGGTGGTGGACAAGAAGGACTGGGCGGCCTGGACGAAGGACATGGACGAGTACAACTTCGACCTGACCTGGGCCGCGTGGAGCGCGGGGCTCTTCAAGAATCCCGAGAGCATGTGGGCCGCGAGGGAGGCCGACCGGCCGGCGGGGCAGAACCTCACCGGTTACAAGAACCCGAAGGTGGACGCGCTGATCGATGAACAGCGCCCGGAATTCGACGTGCAGAAGCGCCACGCGATCGTGCGGCGGATCGACGCACTCGTGACGCGGGACGTGCCGTACATCCTGCTGTGGAACAAGAGCGACACCCGCCTGCTGTGGTGGAACAAGTTCGGCATGCCGGACGCCCCGCTGGGCAAGTACGGCGACGAGCGCGCGGTGCATACATACTGGTGGTACGATCCGGCCGCCGCCGCCGATCTCGCGCATGCGCAGGCGGCCGGCCGGGCGCTGCCGGGGCGGCCGGCCCGTGCCGGCTACGCCGGGCCGTGAGGGCAGGGACCGCGGCGGCCGAAAAAGGCAGACCGATTTTCTACAGGGTGGAAATCCGTTGCCCGGAAGGCCGGAATGTGGAGGGGCGAAGAGCGGAACGGGGGATGTTCTACGGCTGCGCCGGATTGACCATGGCGGCCGGCGCGCAAAGCGGATTTCCCCAGCGGAACCGGCCGAAAAACTGAACCGGCCCAAGCCGCAACCACTTGGGAAAGAGGGGGGGGCGCAGGTTCGGACGGGTGGGCGCCCGGGTTCGCCCCGGAGGCGGAAGAGAGGGGATGAAAAATACCACTTGCAACCCGCGTTATTATGTATATATTAATCTTAGATTAAGATTTCATTGGTGATTTTTCGGGCTGAAACCAAGAGGCTGCAGATGGCCCTGTCAGAGTTGAAATTCGAATCAAACGAGCACAACGGAGTGCGGGTGGTGCGGGTTTCCGGGCCGTTGGATTCGATGACGTTTGACCAGTTCCGGGCGTACATGGATCCGCTGCTGAGCAAACCCCATGTGCGAATCGTGCTGGACTGTCAGGGCCTGACCTACGTGAACAGCCGCGGAGTGGCGCTGCTCATGCATTACCACCGGACCACCAGCATGCAGTTGTCGTTTTTCGGGATCACGGAGCTGCCGCCGCGGATCGTGAAGATGGTGGACTCGCTGGGCCTGGGCAAGCTGCTGACGTGGTATCCCACGCTCGACAGCGCAATGGAGGTGGCGGCCGCGGTGTAGTTCCCCCTCCGGAAATTTCCCCTCCCCCGAGAGAACAAGGCCGGCCGCGTTGCGGCCGGCTTTTTGATTGTCCGGCGCGGGCGGGGCCCTATTCCGCCTTTTTCAGCGCCCGGGCGAGAAGCCCGAGGAGCGCCAGGGCGGCGAGCGCGAGGAGGGTGCCGAAGACGGCGGGGCGGGCAACGAATGCGCCGAGGGAGAACCGTTCCGCGCCGGGGGCGCCGGGCGGTTCCGGGGCGCCGGCGAGTTTCCACAGGTCGGGTTCGAGGCCTTTTTCCTGGGCGGTGCGGATGGCGAAGAGGTCGTAGGCGGGGGTGTCGAGCCGGTCGTGGCCGCAGGCGAGGCGGTAGACAGCACCGGGTTCGGCGATCCACAGGAGGCGGTACACCGGCCCGTGCAGACGGATGCCGGTGATCTCCAGCGGAGGGTTGTCGGCGTTCTGGATGACGAGGCGCAACTGGCCGGCGCGGACTTCGGGGAAGTCGAACTGGACCTCGTCGCGGGAGTAGCCGGGCAGGTCCACGCGAGTGAGTTGGCCCTTGCCGGCGGCGCGCCACGACGGGTGGCCCTGGACCAGCACCGGGGCCATGACGGACGCCGGGCGCTGGAAATTGCGGGCGGGGGTTTCGACCTGCACGCGGGTGACGGGGGCCTGGCGTGTCTGGATGAGGATTTCGGTGGTTTTGGCCTTGGGATCCTGCTTGATCTCGAAGCCGTCGTGGGGCCATTCCTGCAGGACGGGCTCGTGCTTTTCCATGGTGGTGGTTTCGCGCCAGAACGAAACGCCGTCGATGCGGAACGGGGTCTGGAGCAGTTCCAAGGCGCGGGTCAGGTCCTTGCCGTCGGCCTGGACGAGACGGACGAGGGGCTGGGCGCGCTCTTCGGAGGCGTTGCCGATTTCGATGGAAAAGCGGCGGAAATTGTTTTCCGGCAGGGGGATTTCGGTGCGGCGGATGTCCAGGTAGCGGGAGTAGTCGAAGATGTCGGCGTCGGCGAGGGGCGCCCAGGTGGTGCCGTCAGCGCTGCCGGACACGCGGACGGTGCGGTAGAAGTCCTTGAGGGGGGTGCGGATGTCGAGGCCGCCGGGGGCGGATTCGTTCTCGCGGAGTTCAAAGCGGGCTTCGATGCGGTTGCCGGGAAGTTCGCGCAGTTCGGTGGCGGCGGCGCCGACGGCGTGGCGGACGGTGCGGGGCCGGGGGGTGTGGAGGACTTCGACGGCGCGCGGGATTTCGGTGCCGGCGGCGTCGAACAGGCGCAGGTCGGGGAAGCCGGGGCGGGTGGCGGCAAGAACGGCGGGATCAAGGCGGACCTCGACCAGCCGGGGCGCGCGCCGGTCGGCGCCGAGGACGTCGCGGACGGCGGCGAAGTCGGCGGGGGCCGCGGCAACAACGAAGCCGGGGAAGAGGAGTGAAACTACAAAACACGCGAAGGACGCGAAAGGGAGACGGAAGCGGGAGGAAAAGCTCGATTTTTTCATGGGGAATCTCTGGGTCATATTCATGGTTTTTTTTCGCGGGATTCGCGCATTTCGCAGTTATTTCTTTTCCGGGACATCCGGGGCCTGGAAGCGGGCGCGGTTGCGGAGGTAGAGGAGGGCGGCGAGAAAGAGGACGCCCCCGAGGACGAGGAAGGCCACGATGCGGTAGATGGACTCGAGGCCGGCGAGGTCGAGGAAGAAGACCTTGCCGACGACGACGGCGAAGAGGGCAAGGCCCGCGTAGCGGAGGCCGCGGACGGCGCGGCGCAGGCCGGCGACGAGGAGGGCGAGCGCGTAGAGCGCCCACAGCAGGGTCAGACCGCCGGCGCGCATGCCGGGGAGGAACCGGTAGAGGGCGGTGTGGAGCTCGAAGGTGAGGAAGAAGAAGAGCAGGACGAGGGCGGCGATGCCGGCCGGGAGGGCCAGGATGCGGGTGTTCCGGAGACCGCGGAGGCGGGCGTGGAGCAGGGCGAGCAGCCCGAGGCAGAGGCCGAAGTCGAGGGCGCGCAGGCCGGCGAAGACGGGCTCCCAGGCGCGGGCGTAGCAGAGGCGGTTGAAGTCGGGGTGCCAGGCGGAAGCGTCGATGAGCACCAGCTTGGCGACGAAGAGGCCGGCCAGGATGCCGAGCACGGTGAAGAGGGTGTCGGAGCCGTTGCGCCGGAAAAGGGCGAGGAGGAACGCGCCGAGGGCGAACCAGAGCAGGGACATGGACGGGAAGGTGAACGGCCGCCAGAAATGGTGGAACGCGCGGTAAAACTCGAAGTGGAGCCACAGGAAGAGCAGGCCGAGGCCGAGGACGGCGGCGAGGATCCGGGCGGGGCGCCCGCCGGGTTCGGCGTCGAGGTCGTTGGCACGCGTGACCTGCAGGACCGGGGCGGCGGCCGGCGGCGACTTGAGGAGGAACCAGGCGCCACCAAGGGCGGCGATGGGGCCGCCAAGGACGAGGAGATGGTTGCCGAGGACCGGGAGATAGGCGGTCCAGGCGAGGTCGGCGGGCAGGGCGTGGGCGTACTGGCGTTCGAGATCGAAGAAGACGAGGCGGCCGAGGGCGAGGGCATAGGCGCCGAGGGAGAGCCCGCGCAGGAAGCGGCTGTCGAGCTTGCCGGCCAGCCAGAGCATCGCGAGGCCCTGCAGCGACCAGGCGAGGGTGACCCATTCCTTCGCGAAGGCGAGGGGCGGGATCATGGCGAGGCAGAAGGCGGCCAGGGCGAAGAAGGCCATGAGCAGGCCGCGGTCCTGGCGGCGGGCGGCGAGGAAGCGGTAGACCAGCCCGACATAGAAGGCGGCGAGGGCCAAGGCGAGGAGGGCGGTGGCGCGGGCGGAATAGGTCGTCAGGATCGTCTGGTAGCCGAGGGCGAAGAAGGCCAGCGCGTTGGCCAGGGTGCCGAGGATTTCGAGGAGGGTGGCCTTGACGCCGCGCACGAGGTTGTAGAGGAACATGGCGGCAGTGAAGAGCAGGAAGAAGGCGGCGAGGAAGGGCATCACGACCGGAAAGTCGGCGGCCCCGTAGAATTGATCGAGCGTGACGGCGGCCAGGCCGTAGGTAAGGAGCATGGCGAGGTAGTTGAGCAGCGGCCACTGGCGGCGGCGGGAGATGCCCAGCACACCCGCGCCGAGCAGCAGGAGGTAGCCGAACAGCCCGGGAAAATTCTTCTCGCCGGTCGAGAGCAGGACGGGGGTGGCGTAGCCGCCGAGGATGCCCAGGACGGCGACGAGCAGCGAATTGAAGCGCGCGGCGAAAAGCCCCGCGCACAGGGTCACGAGCGCCATGAGCCCGAAGGCGGGCAGGGCGCCGAGCAGGTGGTAGAAATCATGGGCCGCATAAACGCTGAAGTAGAGCACGGCGAAGCCACCGCCGAGGAGGCCCTGGCCGAGCAGGTGGTAGGCCTGGCCGAGCAGGCGGGCCCCGACCGCGACCATGACGATCCCGGTGAATGTGCTCAGGAGCACCCGCGCGTGCGGGCCGAGGAAGCCGTGGTCGATGGAATACTTCAGGAAGAAGCCGATGCCGATGACGAAGATGACGACGGCCAGGCGCAGGAGCCAGGTTGTCGCCACGGCAAACTCCCACGAGACGCCGGCCGGCTGGAATTCCTCGTTGATGATGATCCAGTTCCAAATGCGGCGCAGGGCGCGCAGCGTCTTTTCCTGGAGCGGTGAAGGGGCGGCCGGCGGCGGCGGGGCCACCGGCGCCGCGAGCCGGGGCGGGGATGGCGGCATGGGCGGCGGGACAGGCGCCGGGGCCGGCGCCGGGACCGGGGGGCGAAGTTTCGGGGCCCGGATTTCCGGTGTCGGCGCGGCGGATTTGGCGGCGGGCGGGCCGGCGAGACGATCCAGGCGCGAGAGCAGGCTGTTGAGGAGGGTGGCGTGATATCGTTGTTCCCGGCGCACCCGGTGGAGCAGCACGAGGGTCCAGACGGGGAAGACCAGGAATACGAAAATGGCCAGCGGAACAAGCAGCTCTTCCATGAAGATCTCCTGGACGGCAGCGCCGGCGGCCGGCGGACCCATCGGCAGGCAGGATAGGCAAGGCGCGGCGGCCGGACAAGACCAAAGGTCCGGCCTTTCAACGCCGGCGCGGATGTGCTAGGAATCCGAATGGTTGCCCCTGTCGCCGCCCGGGCGGGCGACGGCAGAGGCAAACCGGGAGACCGCCATGCACAAGGAAATCTCGCCCCTCGACGGACGGTACCATGACCGCCTCGGCGACTTGGCGGAGCTGTTCTGCGAGGCTGCGCTCATGCGCCGCCGCTGCCAGGTCGAACTGGACTACCTCGCGGCGCTGGCCGGCACCGGCCGCTTTTTCAAACTCGAGCCCGCCGAGGAAGCGGCGCTGCGCCAGGCCCGGGACAGTTTTACCGAAGAGGATTACCGGGGCATCAAGCGGATCGAGGCCCGCACGGCCCACGATGTGATGGCCTGCGTGGAGCACCTGCGCGAGCGCTTTCCGGCGCGCGCGGAGTGGATCCACTTCGGACTGACGTCGGAGGACGTCAACAACCTCGCCTACAGCCTGATCTTCCGGGAGTACGCGCAGCGGCTCCAGGCCCCGCTGTTGGAGCGCGTCCTGCAGAAGCTGCTGGAGTTGGCCGGGCGCTGGGCGGACGAGCCTTTTCCCGCCAAGACCCACGGGCAGCCGGCCTCGCCGACCACGGCCGGCAAGGAACTGGCGGTGTTCCTCTCCCGCCTCGCGCGGCAATATCGCCAGCTCAAGGCCTGCCGCTTCCGGGGCAAGTTCGGCGGCGCCACCGGCAACTGGTCCGCGCTGGCCGCGGCTGATCCGGAGTTTGACTGGATCGCGTTCTCCCGGAAATTCGTCGAATCCCTCGGGCTGGAATTCAATCCGGCGACGACGCAGATCGAGGACCACGACGCGTGGAGCGAGTATTTCGCCATTACCCGGCGGATCAACACGATCCTGCTGGACCTGGACGTGGACGCGTGGGAATACCTCTCGCGCGGGTACTGGACGCAGCGCCGGAAGGACACCGAGGTGGGCTCGTCCACGATGCCGCACAAGATCAACCCGATCCGCTTCGAGAACAGCGAGGGCAATCTGGTACTGGCCAGCAGCCTGCTCGCCACGCTCGCGGAGCGACTGTGCCACTCGCGCCTGCAGCGGGACCTGTCCGACAGCACGGTGGTACGCAACGTCGGCGTCGCCCTGGCCCACGCGCACCTGGCGTGGCAGGAGACGCTGGCCGGGCTCGAGACCCTCGAATTGGACGCGGCGGCCTGCCGCGCGGAGCTGGAACGGACGCCCCAGCTGCTGGCGGAGCCGTATCAGACCGTCCTGCGCGCCGCCGGCGTGAAGGACGCCTACGAACGGTTGAAAAAGCTGACCCGCGGCCGGACGGTGACGCCGGCCGACTTCCATAAACTGCTCGCGGAATGCCCCGTGGACAAGGCCGTGAAGGCGCGGCTGGAGAAGCTCACGGTGGCCGGCTACACCGGCCTGGCCGCTCGCGTCTGCCGCGACGTCCTGGCCGCCGTGAAGAAGGACCTGGCGGGCTAGGCCGCCTCCGCGTTCCGCGGGGCGAAAATGCAAGGACCAGATTACGAGGGGCGGGGGGGCTTGCCTGAAAGGCAGGGATAGCGGGCGGGGTTTTCACGGACGGCGGATGGAACCGGCGGAACCGGGGCGGCGGTTTTCAAGGATTGAGCCAGCCGGTGCAGATCCCCCAGACGTTTTATACGGCGGTTGATCGCCGGCTCGGACATGTCGGATTCCAACGGATGCTTGAGCGGTTCAGCCATGGTTTTCCGGTTTTTCGGGCGAAAGGTGTTCAATGTCAGCGAGATCCTGGGGGCGACCGGCGGCCTGCTTCATTTGAATCAAGCCATAGCGGGATACAGCAAAGATGCTGCGTCCCTCCCAGCGGTACTCCCGACGATCCTTCCAGACCGCATCCAGGGATGGATCCGCTTCAATCAGATCCAGAACCCGATGGTCTTCTGCTTCGATGAGGAGCAGCCGGTGGATAAGGCGCGGTTTCTGGCTGGCTCCATGCAGAACCAATGGTGCGGGATTGGAAAAGGTGAATCCGACGGTTTGGAGCGCTTGTTTGGCTTTGGCGATGTCGGCGGGCAAAACCAGCAGGTCAATATCGTCGGTCAAGCGGGTATAGCCATGGATCACAACTGCGAGGCCACCACAAATGGCATAGGGGATGCCGGCCGCATTCAGCGCATCGACGGTCCGTAGAAGCGCATCGCGAATATTCATGGCATTACTTTAATCCTCCGGCAGGAACTAGACAAGGCTGGGGGAAAGCGGTCGATAAAATGACAAGAGATGGACAAGAATCATCCCGGCAGGGAGAATGCGGGCATGAAGTTGCGGAAGATCATATCCGGCGGGCAGACGGGGGCGGACCAGGGGGCCTTGAGCGCCTGCGTGCAGTGCGGATTCCCGTATGGCGGCTGGATTCCCAAGGGCCGGCGGACGGAAAAAGGCAAGGTTCCTGCGCGCTACCGCATGCGCCAGCACGGGAGCCGGCATTATCCGCGGCGGACGGAGCGCAACGTGCGGGATGCGGACTGCACGGTGATCTTCACCTTTGGCCCGCCGGACGGCGGGTCGCTCCTGACGATCGATTTTGCGCGGCAGCACCGGAAGCCGTGGCTGGCGGCGGACCTGAACCGGCCGCAAGACGCGGTGGTGGCGCAGGTGGTGCGCTGGCTGAAACGGCGCTGTCCCGACAACGGCATCCTGAACGTGGCCGGCTCGCGGCGCAGCAAGGCCCCGGGCATCCACATGGCGGTCAAGCGGGTGATGCGGGCGGTGCTTGAAAAGGTGAGTGGGGATCGTTAGCGCCGTTCCGGATTTCCTGTCGCGGCGGTCTGTTGTTGGCCGGACCTCTGTGTCCGGCGGATATCGCGCCCGCCACAGAGGGCGGGCCTACAAACGAGCCTGCCTAAAATCCGCCGGTTGGAAACTACAACATAATTGTAAATGCCGCAGTCCATTTTCTAAAAACCGGTTCCGCGCCTTAGCTGAAAACAGCCCGGCTTGACAGGGATGCCTCGCCCTACGCAAAACGAATTATGAGGGCTTGGGGTAGGGCGAACCCTCCGGGTGAGCCGTCCTGTATAATCCTCCGGATGCGGTACAAAAAAGGCGAACACCCTGGCGGGCGTCCGCCTTCTGGTTTCGGAACCGGGAATTTAGAAGTGGTGGACGTAGCGCAGGTTGACGCGTTCGCCTTCGGGGCGGTTTTCGGCGGCGGTTTCGAAGTACACGTTCAGGAAAAGGTGGTCCTCCGGGCTGAAACTCCAGAGCGCGCCGGGGCCGAGGCCGACCACCTGCTCCTTGGCGTCGGGAACGTCCGCCCCGTTGGCCTGGCTGTCGGTGATCTGGTTGAAGGTGTAGCCGTTGAGGCCGACGCGCAGGTGTTTTTCGAGCAGCTCGTACTCGGTCGCGAAGTTGGCATGGATGGCCTGACCGGCCTGGGTGTCGGTGATGCCCGCGTCCGGCGGGGTGTTGGGATCGCTGTTTTCATCGTTCCAGAGGTAGTGGATGCGGCCGGAGAGGGTCCACTTGGGGGTGATGAACCAGGTGAAAGCCCAATAGGGGTTGAGGCTGACGACGTTGGCGCCGGGGTTGAGGGCGCGGGTCTCCTCGTAGTCGCCGGTCGGCAGGATGGTCTGGAGTTCGACGCGGTGGGCGAAGATGGGGCCTTTAGCGCCCATGATCATCCACTGCAGGTAGGGGCCGACGAGGAGGTCGCCGAGGCCGTCGTTGGCGGTCAGCGGGGTGTCGTCGGCCTCGAGGTCGAAGGCCACGGCGGGCAGGATCAGGTCGAGGCCGAGGTTGCCGCCGCAGGGCAGGGCCTTGGGGCACTGGTAGATCAGCTGCGAGAGGCTGATCCAGGCTTCGAGCTCGGGGTTGGCGTTGGCAGATTCCGGCGGCAGCCGCAGGTCGGGGAGCTTGTCGCTGGTGTAGTACTGGACGTACTGGGCGAAGTAGAGGCCGGGGCCGGCGGGCGGCGCGCCGTCGAGGAAGCTGGTGAAGCCGAGGTTGACGGCGGGCTGGTCGTAGGCGCCGGCGGCGCCGGCCACGAGCAGCGCGGCGAGGACGGCGGTCCGGCAGGTCAGGCGGGGCAGGGTCATGGGGTCCTCCGTGTTGTTCCTATTCGTAGAAACGCGATCATGGCCAAGCCGGGCCGCGCTGGCAATCCCAAAGAGGGAAAATTTTCAGGCCCGGCTCAAAGCGGCAGGGCCGGCTGGAGGCCGCCGGGGAGGGCGTAGCGGCCGGGGGCGGTCTTGCGAATGCGCGGATCGCGGTGGAGGACGTCGCGGACGTAGCCGCTGCCGCGGCGGCACTCGGGATAAACCTTTTCATTGAAGGCGTCCACGAGCGTGCGCAGGGGGGCTTCGCCGGTGGCGAGAATTTCGCGCAGGAGTTCGGCCCCGGCGCGGGCGGCGAGGCCGGCGCGGCCGTCGCGGGTGGCGAGGGTGTCGGGCAGGTGGCGCAGGAGGGCCAGCAGCAGCGGTTCGGCCGACAGGTTGCCGGGGGGGCGCGCGGATTTCGGCAGGCCGGCGGCGATCTCGGAAACGGGCAGGAGCCCTTGGGCGGGCAGGAGCCGGTCGCGCAGGGCCTTTTCGGCGCGGTCGAGGAGGGTGTCGGAGAATTCGCTGAAGAAGCCGCGGTAGACCACGATCCGGCCCGGCAGGAGGCGGGCGAGCAGCAGGAAGGCGCCGACGGGGGAGGCTCCGCCCCAAGGGGCGTCGGTCCGGCGGGCGAGGGTGGCGGCGTCGAGAACGCCGCCGGCGGACCGCAGGGCCTTTTCCGCGGCGCGGAACAGCGGTTCGGCCGCGAAGAGCGGCAGGGCCTGGCGCAACGTATCGAACGCCAGGGCGAGCAGCTGGCGGGCGCGTTCGCGGGTGACGCCCAGCTTGAAGCCGGTCTCGCGCAGGGTGGCCTCGTGGAGCGCCAGGGCGGCGGCGGATTCCTGCAGGCCGTAGTGGATCTGGAGGGCGTCGGCGAGGCGCGCCGGCAGGAAGAGCGCCAGCCATTCCCGGAGATTCAGCCGGGGCGGCTGGCCGCGACAGGCGGCCTGGCACCAGGCGGTCACGCGGTCCAGCAGGGCGCGGTCGTCGGCATCCAGCGCTTCACAGGCCGGCGGCGATTCGCAGAGGGCGCCGAGGCGGGCCGCGCCGCTGGCGCGCAGGGCGGCCAGGATGCGGGGGGGCAGGCCGCTGGCCGGCAGCGGCGCGGCGCGGAAGGACGCCATGCCGGAAAATGCCCGGCCGGCGCTCACAGATTCGGCGCGGTGGCGGAAGCGACAAGCGCGTCATATTCCGCGGCGGTCAGCAGCTTCTTTTCCAGCACCAGTTCCTTGAGGGTTTTGTCAGTGGCGAGGCCCTCCTGGACCAGCTGCGCGACGCGATCGTAGCCGAGGCGCGGATTGAGGAGGGTGGCGAGGCCGGCACTGCGTTCGAGGTGCCGGCGGCAGGCCTCGGCATCGGCTGCGATGCCGGCAATGCACTTCTCGGCGAGGGTGCGCGCGGCGGCGGCAAGCAGCTTGGCGGCCTGGAGAGTGTTGGCGCCGATCAACGGCATGTGGGTGTTGAGTTCGAGCTGGCCCGCACCGCAGGCGAGGGCCACGGCGTGGTCCAGGCCCTGCACCTGCAGGCCGGCCATGTTGACGGCCTCGCAGATGGAGGGATTGACCTTGCCCGGCATGATCGAGGAACCCGGTTCCACCGGCGGCAGGCGGATTTCGCCGAAGCCCGTGTTGGGTCCCGACGCCAGCAGGCGCAGGTTGTTGGCGATCTGGTTCAGGTCGAGCGCGCCGTTGCGCAACGCCGCGGACACATGGGCGAAGTCCGTCATGAACTGGGTGAGCTGGAGGCCATCCTCCGCGGCGCGGAAGGCTTCGCCGGTTTCTTCGTTGAGGGCGGCGAGGATCCCGCCCCGGAACGCCGGCTTGGTATTGACCCCGGTGCCGACGGCGTTGCCGCCGATGCCAAGTTCCTTCAGCCGCTCCGCGGCTTCGCGGATGCGCTCGGCGGCCAGGGCGGCGGCGCGGGCCCAGGCGCCGAATTCCTGGCCGAGGGTGACGGGCACGGCGTCCTGCAGGTGGGTGCGACCGGCCTTCAAAATGCCGGCGAATTCCCGGGCCTTGGCCTGCAGGGCCTTTTCGAGCGCGGCGAGGGCGTCGAGCAGCAGACGGACCTGGCCCAGGACGGCCAGCTTCGCGCCCGAGGGGAAGCAGTTGTTGGTGGACTGGCCCATGTTGACGTCGTCGTTGGGATGCACGGGCGCCTTGGCGCCGCGCCGGCCGCCGAGGGCTTCGTTGGCGAGGCTGGCGAGCACCTCGTTGAGGTTCATGTGCGACGAGGTGCCCGAGCCGGCCTGGTAGAGATCCACCGGGAATTCGCGGTCGTGCGCGCCGGAGAGGACGGCCCGGCAGGCATCCCCGATGGCCTTTTCCTTTTGGGCGGACAGGAGCCCGAGCTGGGCGTTGGCGCGGGCGCAGGCGAGCTTCAGCAGGGCCATGCCATGGATGATCTCGATGGGCAGGGGCGTGCCGAAGGCGCGGAAATTCTCGAGCGAACGGGAGGTCTGGGCGCCGTAGAGGGCGTCGGCGGGGACCTGGCGGGGGCCGAGGGAGTCGGTTTCGATGCGGGTGTCCGGCGTCGTTGTCATGATGCCGGGCAGGATAGAGGTTGGGGGCCGGAATCTCAATATCCAATAACCGGCATTTCCATATCGAATGTCCAAGTTGGACTTGGAGCCGGAGGCGAAAAGGGATAAAAAGGAAGCGATGGAAGAGCATGTCCAGGGCGCGGCGGCGGCGCGCAAGCGCGCGGAGGTCCTGCGCGCGGAGCTGGAGCGCCACAACCGGCTCTATTACCTGGAGGCCAAGCCCGAGATTTCGGATCGCGAGTTCGACCGGCTGCTGCGCGAGTTGCAGGACCTGGAAGCCGCGCACCCGGAGCTGGCCGTGCCGGATTCGCCGACGCAGCGGGTGGGCGGCGCGCCGCTGGAAGGCTTTGCGCAAGTCAAGCACGCGGTGCCGATGATGTCGCTGGACAACACCTACAGCACCGAGGAGCTGCGCGAATTCGACGCCCGCGTCCGCAAGGCGCTGGGCGTGGAATCGGTGGATTACGTGCTGGAGCCGAAGGTGGACGGGGTGTCCATCAGCCTGCGCTACGAAAAGGGCCTTCTGAAAGTGGCGGCCACGCGCGGCGACGGCAAGACCGGCGACGACATCACGGCCAACGCGCGGACGATCCGCGCGATCCCGCTGCGGATTTCGGCGGGCGCGCCGGTGCTGGAGGTGCGCGGCGAGGCCTACTTGGGCAAGGCCGCGTTCGCGCAGCTGAACCGGGAGCGCGAACAGGCCGGCGAGCCGCTGTTCGCCAATCCGCGCAACGCCACGGCCGGTTCGCTGAAGCAGCTCGACCCGAAAGTGGTGGCGGCCCGCCCCCTGGCCGCCGTGCTCTACGCCGTCGGCGAACGGGACGGGATCGAATTCGCGACGCAGGCCGACGTGCTGCGGGAACTGAATAAGCTCGGATTCCCGGTGGCGAAGCTGTGGTGGGAGTGCCGGGGGATCGACGAAGTGATCGCGCGCGCAGAGGAGCTGCAGCGGCGCGAGGGCGAACTGGAATACGAGATGGACGGCGCAGTGGTAAAAGTGAACCGGCTGGCGCTCTGGCGGCAGCTCGGGACGACCGCCAAGGCGCCGCGCTTCGCGATGGCGTACAAGTATTCCCACGAGCAGGCGCAGACGGTGCTGCGGGCCATCACGCTGCAGGTGGGCCGTACGGGCGTGCTGACGCCGGTGGCCGAGCTGGAGCCGGTGGAACTGGCCGGTTCGACGATTTCCCGCGCGACGCTGCACAACGAGGACGAAATCCGGCGCAAGGACATCCGCGTCGGCGACACGGTCGTCATCGAAAAGGCCGGCGAGGTGATCCCGGCGGTGGTGGCGGTGGTGCCGGAGCGGCGGCCGCAGGGGACGCAGCCGTTCGACCTGCTGGCGCACGCGGGCGGGCAGTGCCCGGCCTGCGGCGGCGGGATCGCCCGCGATCCGGAGGCGGCCGCCTGGCGCTGCGAAAACCTGGACTGCCCGGCCCAGATCCGCGGGCGCATCGCGCATTTCACGGCGCGCAAGGCGATGAACATCGACGGCTTCGGGGAGGCGATCGTCGCGGCGTTGACCTCGGAAGTCAAGGTGCCGGAAACCCGGGACGCCGGCCTGTTCGGGACGCAGACGGGGGAGACGATCCTGCCGCCGGTCGTGCACGACATCGCGGACCTCTACGCGCTGACGCCGGAGGCGGTCGAGCTGCGGCGGCCGAACCGGGCGGCGGACGCGAAGAAGGCGGAGATGAAGCTGGCCACCAAGCTGTGCGCGGCCATCGCGGCCAGCAAGGGCAACGAGCTGTGGCGGCTGCTCCACGGGCTGGGGATCCCGAACGTGGGCGAGGGGCTGGCGCGGACATTGGCGCAGGAGCTGGGTTCGCTGGACGCGCTGCTGGCCGCGGACGCGGAAACACTGGCCAAGGTGCGCGACGTGGGCGAAATCGTGGCGAAAAGCGTCGTGGAGTTCTTCGCGAACAAGCGCAACCGGGCGGTGATCGAGAAACTGCGGCAGGCCGGGGTGCGGTTCGACCGCATCGAGCAAGCGGCGGCCGGGGCGAACCCGGACGGATATTTCTTTGGCCGACGGGTGGTAATCACCGGGACGCTGGAAAAGTTCACGCGCGAACAGGCGCAGGCGGAGCTGCGCAAGCGCGGGGCGACCGTGGCCGAGACGGTGGGCAAGACCACGAATCTCCTGATCGCGGGCGCCGAGGCCGGCAGCAAGCGGGAGAAGGCCCGGAAGCTGGGGATCCCCATTCTTGACGAAGCGGAATTCCTGCGGAAGCTGGAGTGATGCGGGCGCCGGTCCAGCTTTTTCCACACCGTGGAAAACTTTTTTCCATAGTGTGGAAAAATTCCGAAAAAGTTTTCCATCGTATGGAAAAACCGGTGGTTCCGCCGGGCGGGCCCTGCGCGGGCGCGCGGCGCGGGGGAAAGGCCGCCCCGGCATGAGCGCGCCCGCCGACAAGGTGAATCCCTCCGCGCCGGCGGCCGGCGGCCTTGAGCCTTCGTGGCAGGAGGCGCATGCCCGCCTGGAGGCCATGCTCAACGCGCTGCCGGACCTGCTGTTCGTGCTGGACCGCGACGGGCGCATCTACGACTACCACGCCCCGCAACTGGACCGGCTGTACGTGCCGCCGGAGAAGTTCCTGGGGCACACGATGGCCGAGGTGCTGCCCGAACCGGCGGTGAGCATTGTGAACCGGGCGATCCAGGACGCCGTGGCCCATGGCCACCACTCCGGCAGCATCTATCCCCTGGCCACGCCCGCCGGCGAGCGCTGGTTTGAGATTACAATTGCCGCCCAGGGCGATCCGCAGACGCCCGCGGGCCGCCTGGTGGCCATCGTGCGCGACATCACCGGACGCAAGCGGGCCGAAACCGCCCTGCGCGAAAGCGAGGAGCGCTTCGCGCAGAACGCCCAGCAGACCCGCACCTTCGTCTGGGAATTGGACGACCAGGGCCTTTACACATTCATCAGCCCCGTAGTGGAGGAGGTGCTGGGCTACCGGCCCGAGGAGATCATCGGCAAATTGCATTTCTACGACCTGTATCCCGCGGAAGGGCGCGAAACCTACCGGCAGGCCGTGCTGGCGGCCGCGCTGGATAGCGGCGAATTCACCAACTACGAGAACCCCATGGTGGCGAAGGACGGCCGGACTGTCTGGGTTTCCACCAATGCCTTTCCCCTGCGCCGCGCCGACGGCACCCTGCGCGGCTACCGCGGCAGCGACATGGACATCAACCGGCGCAAGCTGACCGAACTGGCCCTGCGGGAGAGCGAGGCGCGGATCCGGGCCATCCAGGACAACCTGCCCAGCGGGCTGGTGTACCAGATCGATTCCGGTCCGGACGGAAGCGAGCGGCGCTTTTCCTTCATCAGCCAGGGGGTGGAGGCACTGCACGGCCTCTCCGCCGCGGCGGTGCTGCGGGATCCCCAGACCATCTACGGGCAGGTGCTGGAAGCCGACCGGGCGCGGGTGGCGGCGGCCGAGGCCCGCGCCACGGAAACGCTGACCCCGCTGGCGACGGAGGTGCGCGTGCGGCTGCCGTCGGGTGAAGTGCGCTGGCGGCTGTTCAGTTCGGCCCCGCGCCGGCTGCCCAACGGCCATCTGGTCTGGGACGGGATCGAAACCGACATCACGGCGCGCAAGCAGGCGGAGGCGGCGCTGCGGGAAAGCGAAGCCAGCCGGCGCGCCACCAACGACAACCTGCCGGACGGCATGGTCTACCAGATGACCACCGGGGCGGACGGGCAGGCGCCCCGCTATACCTATGTCAGCCAGGGGGTGGAGCGGATGCATGGCGTCACGGCGGCGGAAATGATGGCCGACGCCGGGCTCATGTACCGGCAGATCCTGGAGGAGGACCGGGCGCGGGTGGCGACGGACGAGGCCCGGGCCATGGCCGCCCGCAAGCCCTTCCGCTGCGAAGTGCGTGTACGGCTGCCGTCGGGCGAGGTGCGCTGGCGGTCCTTCATGTCCGCCCCCCGGCGGCTGGAGACCGACGAGGTGGTGTGGGACGGTCTCGAGACCGATATCACCGAGCGCAAGCAGGCGGAAGATGCGCTGCGGGAATCGGAAGCCCGTTACCGGGAGTTGTACCTGCGGATGCGGGACGGCCTGGTTCTGGTGGACCTGACTGGACACCTCGTGAGTTGCAATCCCGCCTTCGAGGCGATGCTGGGCTACCAGGAGGGAGAACTGCGGGGAAAACACTTCCGGGAAATTACGCCGCCCGGCTGGGAAGCGGTCGATGCCGAGGGCATGCGCCAGGTGGAGCAGCGGGAATACGCCCGGGCCATGGAAAAGGAGTATGTCCGCAAGAACGGGATCCGCGTGCCGGTGGAAATCGTCGGCACCCTGATACGCGATGCCCGGGGCCAGCCAACCGGTATTTTGGCTGCCATCCGCGACATCACCGAGCGCAAGATCACGGAGGAGGCCCTGCTGCAGGCCCGCAACGAGCTGGAACTGCGGGTCCGGGAGCGCACGGCCGAACTGGAAAAGTCACGGGCCGCGCTGGCCCAGAGCGAAGAGCAGTTCCGGCAGATGGCGGAAAGCGTCCAGGAGGTCTTTTGGCTCATCGACGCCAAGACCTGGAAACCGCTGTATATCAGTCCGGCCTTTAGCCGGATTTGGAACCAGCCCGTCTCCACTCTCCGCCATGATCTTTCCGCGTGGTTTGGCCAGATCCATCCGGACGACAAGGCCCGCGTCACCCAGGAATTCCAGCGCGGAATGAAAACCGGCATCCCGGGAACGGTGACCTATCGTCTGCTCTGGCCGGATGGTTCGGTCCGCTGGATCGAATCCACCGGCTCTATGATCCGGGACCCCCAAGGGCGGCCCTATCGTGCGGTGGGCATTATTCGCGACATCACGGAGCACCGGCGGCTGGAGGCGGAAATCCTGCGCGCGGCGGAGGCCGAACGCCAGCGGATCGGCCGCGACTTGCACGACAGCCTGGGGCAGTCGCTGACCGCGATCGGCTATCTGGCCGACGCCGTGCGTGAAACCCTGGCGCGCCGGAAGCGGCCGGAGGCCGCGGAAGTCCGGAAACTGGAGAAACTGATCGAGAGGACCGCGGCCGAGGCGCATGACCTGGCGCGGGGCCTGCTGCTGGCGGACCTGCAACGGGGCGGGATCAACGCCGCCCTGCAGGAACTGGCGTTCCGCCTCCGGGAGCTGTTCGGCAAGGCCTGCCGGTATGCCGGTCCGGCGCGGGGCCCGAAGCTTGAACCGGAAGCGGCGAGCCAGTTGTACCGCATCGCCCAGGAGGCGGCGACCAACGCCGCCAAGCACGGCAAGCGCACCAAAATCGAAATCCGCCTGGCCCAAGAACCAGCGGGACTTCATCTTTCTGTGCGGGACACGGGGCCGGGCCTGCCGGCCCGGCGGACCAAGGACGCGGGCGTCGGTCTGGACATCATGCGCTACCGGGCAAGCGTGATCGGAGCGGTTTTCTGGATCGACAGCGTAAAGGGCCAGGGGACAACAATCAACTGCCTGCTGCCCCGGGCAGCAGGCGCCGGAAGGAAACCGACATGACCGCAGCAGGCAAAGTGAAATCCGGGCAGAAACAGCGGGTGCTGATCGTGGACGACCATCCGCTGCTGCGCGACGGCCTGGCGCAGGTGATCAACCAGCAGGCGGATCTGGAGGTCTGCGGCGAGGCGGCCAACGCCCGCGAGGGTCTGGCGGCGCTGGCCCGGCAGCAGCCGGATGTGGCGATCGTGGATTTGTCGCTGGACGAGGGCAACGGCCTGGATCTGATCAAGGATTTCCACGCGCGGCAGCCGCGGCTGCCGATCCTGGTGCTGTCGATGCATCCCGAGAACCTGTACGCGGAACGGGCGGTGCGCGCGGGCGCACGGGGCTATGTGATGAAACGGGAGCCGGTCGCCAAGGTGCTCGCGGCCCTGCGCAAGGTGCTGGCGGGGCACATGGCCTTGAGCGACGACATGGTCAGCCGGCTGCTGGACCGGCCGCTCAAGGGGGCGGGGAGCACTTCCCCGGCGCACATCCTCAGCGACCGGGAATTGGAAGTCTTCCGGCTGTTGGGCGAGGGGTGCGGCACCCGCCAGATTGCCGCCCGGCTCCGCGTGGCGGCCAGCACCGTGGAAACCCACCGGGCCAATCTCAAGCAGAAACTAAACCTCCAGACGGCGACGGAGTTGATCACCGCCGCGGCCCGTTTCCTGGCCGAAGAAGCCCGGACCTGAACCGGCCTTTCGGGCCGCCGGCATCTCCCAGACCTTGACCGGGAGGCTGCCTGCTTTCCGCGACCAGGAGGGGGGCCTCCTGCTTTCCGCTAGGCGCAAATCATAGACGACAGGATGGCGTGAAATATTTGCGCCGCGCAGATTAATGAAAAAGAAACAAACCGGTGATAAGGGAGCCGTCCATGGAGGCAGAAACAAACGTTAAAAGCTTGCGCATGCGTTGTCTACGCGGGGTGCAGGTCGGCGAGGCGTTCCTGCTGGCCACCTTGGCGCGGAACTACCGGGCGGACATCACGATCCGGCATGAGGACCTGCGGGCCAATGCCCGGAACCTGATGGAAATCCTGTGGCTGGGCGCGCGTTCCAACAGCGTGATCGAGTTGACGGTGACGGGCGAGGAAACGGAACGGGCGTTGGCCGGACTGGAATCCCTGTTCGACAACCCTGAGCCGCCGGTTTTCGCCCGCGTGGATTATTCCGCCGCAGCGGATGCGGCCACGTGCCGGTGGGCCGGGGAATGTTGACGCGGCGGCCCCGGGAGATTCCGGATGGTCAAGGAAATCAAACGCCGCAAGGTGGAAGCCGCCGGAACCCGCTGGCACCAGCGGCTGGCGGCGGACGAACTGCTGCAGATGGCCCTGCGGGATCCGCTGACCGGGCTGTTGAACCGGCGGGCCTTCGAAGAGGAACTGCGCGAAATCTGGAACCGCGCGCGGACCCAGGGGCTGCCGGTCGGCCTGCTGATGATCGACATCGATCATTTCAAGGCCATGAACGACACCTACGGACACGTGGCCGGCGACCTGATCCTGAAGGAATGCGCCCGGCTGGTCTGCGCCAATGTGCGCGACTCGGACATCGTCTGCCGCTACTACGGCGGCGACGAACTGGTGGTGATCCTGCCCCTGGCCAACGACGCCGACACCCGCCAGGCGGCCGAGCGGCTGCTGGAGGCCTTCCGGAAAACCATCCTGTGTCCGGGGGCCTACGACATCCAGGCCACCATTTCCATCGGCGCCAACAGCATCCAGGCGGCCAACAGCCATACGCTGGAGCAACTGCTCATCCAGGCCGATCGCGCGCTCTATCGGGCCAAGCAGACGGGCCGCAACCAGGCCTGCTTTGCGGATGAAGCCCCGCCGCCGGCGCCGGCGGCCGCCCTGCCGGCGGCGGCGCCGGGCGCGGCGAATTCCGCCCGCACGGTGCTGGTGGTGGACGACGACGCGGCCCTCTGCCGGATGTTCCAGCGCCTGCTGGCCCGCCACGATTTCCAGGTGTTGACCGCCGGCACCGGCGCGGACGCCCTGGCGATCGCGCGCCGGGAGCGGGGCATGCTCGACGTGGCGCTGGTGGACCTGCATCTGGAGGGGGAAAACGGCCTGGACGTGCTCAAGAACCTGCACGGGATCGACGACGCCATCATCGGCATCATCATCACCGGCGCGGCGACCCTGGACGATGCCGTGGCGGCGCTGCGGCACGGCGCCTATGATTTCATCCAGAAGCCCGTCGCGGCCGAACAACTGACGGCCGTGCTGGAGCGCGCCGTCAAGTATTGCCGGCTGACGGCGGAGAACCGGCGCTACCGCCGGCATCTCGAGGACATGGTACGCGAGAAGAACGCGGCCCTGTCGCGGGTGATCGACCAGATCAGCGACTCTTATCAGTTTACGCTCGAGGCCATGGCGGACATGCTGGACGCGCGCGAACGAATGACCGGGGCCCACAGCAAGCGCGTGTCCCGCATCTCCACCCTGCTGGCGCGCAAGCTGGGCTGTTCGCTGGAAGCGATCGAGATCATCGGCACCGGGGCGCTGCTGCACGACATCGGCAAGATCGGCATTCCCGACGCGATCCTGCTCAAGCCCGGGCCCCTGACGCCGGAGGAGCGCGAGGTGATGCGGATGCATCCGCACATCGGCTACAACATCATCAAGGCCGGGCCGGGGCTGGAGCCCGCCTCGGAGATTGTGCTGGAGCACCAGGAGCGCTATGACGGCCAGGGGTATCCGCGCGGGCTCAAGGGCGAGCAGATCTCGCTGGGGGCCCGGATCTTCGCCGTGGCGGACGCCTACGACGCGATCCGGTCGGTCCGCACCTATTCGCCGCCGCGCAGTCCGGAGGCGGCGCGGGAAGAGCTGCTCCGGAACCGGGGCAGCCAGTTCGATCCGGCGGTCGTGGACGTGCTGCTGCAGGTGCAGGAGGAAGTCGAGGACATCGGTGGCTGGGCCGCCCTGCCGGCCGCCGGAGAATCAGGAGACCCGCATGACTGACCACCCGCAATCCAACGGCAGGCCGGCTGCAAACGAAGGCCCGGGCGAGCGCCGCCAGCGCCGGGAGGACGGCTGGGCGCGCACGCTGCGCTACCTCGTGGCCGCCACCTACATCCTGCTGGCCGTCAATCTGTTCATTTTCATCGGAGTGGCCAGCCAGGATTACAACCGCACGGTGGCGAATCAGTTCAACTCCGCGGCCGCGGAACCGGCCGCGGGCCACGCCTATCTGCAGGCCTTCCTGCCGATCATGGCGGCCGGCTTCTTCGTGGGCGTGGCCGGCGCGCTCATCCACCGCAAGCGCACCCGGCGCCGGAGCGACCGCCATTACGGCGGGCAGATCCTGTGCATTTTGTTTTCGGTGGTGGGGCTGCTGCTCTTCCTCATGCTGATGTGACGCGCGGGCCGGAGCCGTTCGTGGACAACAGCCTGCAATTGTATCCTCCGGCCTTTGGCTGTCCGGGGGCGGGCCGGCGCCACCGGCGGGAGGATGCCCGCAGCCGGATCCTGCGGTATTTCCTGGGCGCGACCACGGGCGCGTTGATTTGCGCCCTGCTGGCATTCATCGGGGTGGCCGTCGCGGAATATCACCGCGCGGCCGGCGGGGCGGGGACCGTCGGGGCGCCGTCTCCGGGCCGGACCGCCTTTCTGTTTGTCTATGTGCAATTCATGGCGGCGGGCCTGTTCATCGGCCTGGCCGGGGTGCTGCTCCACCGCCGGTACATTTCCGCCCGGCACGGCCGCCGCTATGGCGGCCCGTTGCTTTGCGTGTTCGTGTCGGGGCTCGGGCTCGCGTTGTTCTACCTGCTGGCCTGAACCGCGCCGGCTATTTCACCCAAATGGTGAAATGTTCGCCCGAAGGGCCGTGCAGGCCCCGTACAACGGGGCCAAACGGGGTTTACCACGTTCATTTTGTCGAAGCATTGATTCGACAAAACGGCACGTGCTTTGGCACAGCAACTTGTCCAGCAAGTTCATGTGCCAAACCTGCTTGTCGCAACAAATGCCTCCATTTGATGCAACAAGCAGGCTAGTAGTGGGCCCGGCCGGGGATGACGCCGCGGATGCCGCCCTTGGGGGCGGGGTGGTCGCCGACGCGGCGGGGGATCAGGTGCAGATGGCAGTGGAAGACGGACTGGCCGGCGGTTTCGCCGTCGTTGGCGCCGAAGTTGAAACCGGTGATCGTCGGATCGGCGGCCTGGAGGTCGGCGGCGAGCTTCTGCGCGAGGCGGTGGGCGGCGGCCCATTCGGCGGGGGTGAGGTCGCGGAAGGAGGCGACATGGCGCCGGGGGATGACGAGGGTGTGGCCGGTGCTGACGGGAAAGCCGTCGCGGAAGGCGAGGCAGGGGCCGTCCTCGGCCAGGATGCAGCCGGGCGGCAGGGCGCAGAAGGGGCAGGGCGGATTCATGGGGAAAAGATAGAACCGGGAATCCAAACAGGAAAGCAGGAAACATCAGGAAAACAGGGGAACCGCCAGGGCGTGAAACTACGAAACACGCGAAGGACACGAAAAGAACAGCCGGAACCATATGGGGTTGGGGCAGAAACCGTAAACCGTGAACTGTGAACCGGGAACCTGATTTTCCGAGGCCAAGATTGACAGGGGCGGGGAAAAGCGGCTATACACGCGGGACAGTTTTTTGGGTGGCGAGATAGCTCAGCTGGTAGAGCAACGGACTGAAAATCCGTGTGTCATCGGTTCGATCCCGATTCTCGCCACCACTTTTTTTGCCCATAAACATTGGCGTTTTGCCCAATAAACAAGGGCTTTTTGAGATTTACTCCCCCGAAAAGCCTGTTCCTTTCCGCTCCTTCTGTTCCATTCGTTTTGTGCGTTTGGAGGCGAGATATGGCTACAATGTGGCTACAGTTTCCATCGAGTTTGCTGGATTGGACCCCCTCGCGGCATCGGAACACCCCGTTCTCGGCCCCAGCTTGCCCTCTGGCCGTCCTTCGCCCGCCGCCCCCTGCGTCCACCCCGTCCGGGCCAGTCGGCCCCGCAAATCGCGTCCTACGCCGCTGCACCATTTGCCCCGGAATCATTGACCGACAGGCGGCGGCGGGGTAGCCTCTTCAAATCACGCCCTTTCAACGGTCACCAATGCGGGTCTTCGCCGGGTTAATACTCTCGGAGGGAATGCCCGCGTTGGTGGCCGTTCTTGTTGGCACCATATTTTCCTGGGTCGTATGGCCATTGAAGTGCCCGGCGGGCAGGGGTATGTTGCTCGCGCCGGACGGAAGAGCGGAAAGGTCTGCCGCCCCTTGAGTGGCGACACTCTTGGTAATGAGGAAATGTCCATCCTCCCGTCCGGCATCTTCGACCGCCTCGGCAGCCGCGGGGATTGTGTTTGTTCGCCAGCCTGTCCTAATCTACCTGCCAGGGCGGGCCTTTCATTGTCCCGCCATTGACACCCGCCGCAGAGAGCGGTATCGATGCTGGTGAAGCTCGGGGTGCGCTCCCTTCAGTGGGAGTCTGAAACGCATCTCGGGCTTCACGCCTTTCAACGCGCTGGCGCCCGCGGCGACCGATTGACCGAGAAGGGCCATTGAAGTAGCCTGTTTGTCGAGGACTCCAATGCTGGGCTTCCCCGAAGACTTAAGTTCGGATTGAACACCGGCGATGGTGTCCTCAATTATTTGCACTCGGCTTGCTTCCGCCCCCGGCTTCAGGCGCGACTCTCGTTTTCATCATTGGTCCGCTTCGCCGGGTTGACGGGCACTCGTCATGTGGTATTTTCCCATTGCGGTTGAGGCAATGCTACGCCTGGGTCAATAACCCAGACACGAGCGTTGCCTCATTCGCTTATGCCGCTTGAGGTCTTCGAGGCTTCGGGTGGCCGACTTGGGCCTGCGCTCTTTCCACGCCGCGCCTTGTTCAGGGCTTGGCGGGTCTCGCCCTCTGACGCTACCGCCCGCCCAGATCCGAAAGGCGCTTGAAGTCCTCCGGGTTCTTGACCCGAAAGCGCCCCTGCCCGTCCGTCTCGGTCCCGAATAGGTAGCGCGTTCCGTTCGGCATCTCCATCGGCAACATCGCCGGGAAGCCGTCCTTCGGCTCCACCGGACGCCACCCGGCCATCTTCGCCTGATATTCCTCGGACTTCTTCCGAAGCGTCTGAAGCATGTCGCGCTTCTCCCGTGCCCAGTTCGCCTCTTGGATTTTGTTCATGGTTCAGAATCTCCCGTCGCCGCTTCGTCAACTTTTCCAGCCTATCCAAGCCCCCAGTCCATGACAATGGTTCTAGGTACGCCCATTTGCCGGACCATCGATGCCGCTTCGTGGAGCATGTCAACGCCTTCAGGACCCCGGCCCCTCTGCGTGAGAGAACCAAATCCAAGCGACTCCTCCAAAGTTTGGCTGCGGTTTGTTTCGCCAACCACAAGCGCAGATTCCGCGAAGTCCAGAAGGGCGAGCACGTTCCCGTGGGATTGAACGCCATGCCGAGGCGCGCCCACCCAAGCCAAACGATCTCCGGCGCGCACCCGCCACAAATTCGGCCCTTCCACTATCTCGCCAGGGCGGTAGCCCTTGTTCAGCTTGGCCATCATTTCGTAGGCCAGGCGATTGCACGCCTCCGATGGGTGCAGCTCGAACCAGGCCGGCAAGTCCGCGGTCCGGTTCGTGATCGTCACGTAGTCGCCGGAGCGCATTTCCCACACATCGAGCATGTCAACGGCGTGTTCGGCGTCGCCAAATATGTTCTTCCACCGGAACCATGCGAGGAAATCGCCCTCCCGGCATGACCAGCGGAGGGTTGTGTCGGAGCCAAAGCGAGTAATCGAATCTCTGATGCTTTCGTTCATCTTTCGCTACCCCAACAACATTTCCGAAACAGGTTCGCAGCCCGTGCGCTCTGGATTTTCGCCTCCGCCTCCTCAAAATGCACTTTGGGCATTGCCCGTATTAATTTGTAATGCGCCATTCGACTTCAGCATAAGCTCTGCATCAAGCCTGATCTCCACCCGAAATTCCCGCTGCGCACTTGCGTAAAAAACCCGGCATAGTCCGCGGGCGAGAGGAAATAGAAGTGGTAGCGCCAAGGCTCGCCGGCCGCAGCCAAGCGTTCGTTCAGAATCTCGAAGTGCTTCAAGCCGTCCCGGCATTTTGCCTGGTTGCGGTTGGAGTCATCCCCGTCGGCTTTGATTTCAACCACCAGAATGTCGTGCCGGTCCTTCACTTTGATGAAGAAATCCGGGTTGAACTGCTCGTTCGCCACATGGGT
The DNA here is from genome assembly GCA_964393515.1 of uncultured Verrucomicrobiota bacterium. GTDB lineage: Bacteria > Verrucomicrobiota > Kiritimatiellia > CAIQIC01 > Lenti-01 > Lenti-01. The sequence continues at coordinate 58,768 of CAYMTY010000004.1, read as the reverse complement.
TTTGGCGACCTTGGCCGGCTTAAATGAGTACGGGAAGGAATATCCGCCGGTGTTCGGCATTTTCACGAAGGCATCGAAAAGGCCCGCGTTCTCAAACAGGAGGTCCGAGAAATCACGTTCGGGCCGATGGCTGGCATAGTGCGCGTTCCACGGCGACTTGAATGCGGACAAATCCACCTGATGGATTTTCTGCGCAATTTCCAGTTCTTGATCCGGCATCTTCGACGGATCGTCCTCGGCCGCTCGCTTCCACTCCTGATAGAGCTTCCACAGGTAGCTCTCCTGGCCGCTGAATGCTTCTCCATCCCCCTTCACCGTCCAAACCGCGCCATGCTCGCGCAGCATACTCTCGGAAAACGATTGGCGCACCCCGGTCAAGTCCACGGGCACCAGCCCCTGCGCGGTTTGGCTAAACCGCGGGCTTTCCGTGCCTACCGCCCGGAAGAGAGGGCCGAAAGCCTGCTGAAGTTTCGCCATGTTTTCCTTGCTGAGAAACGTTTCGTCGTACTTGCCCTTGCGCAAGGCGTTCACGATCAATTCCCGCAGGCGTTTCTTTGGCCAGGCCTCGGCGAGCTTCGCATCCTTGTCCCGGATATACAGGCGCATGATCCGGACGGCGTCCTCCAGCTCGTACAGGTCGCGGTGCTGGATTTCCATCGCCAGCTTTCCGGTTTCGGAAAACGTTCCATATTCCGTCGTCTGCCGGGCTTGGGGAAGAAAACTCACCTCGATCTTCGTCACCTTCTCGCGCTTGGTTTCAACTGTGGTTTGAACCTGTTTGTAATCCAGATTGTGCAACGGAAATACATACTGCGCGCGGCGGGGATCATATCCCCAGGAGAGCGTGTTTTCGTCCTCCAGCACCTCGGTGAGCAGCTTGCCGATTTCGGGAGACCATTTTTCGTGGTTGTTCACGGTCACCAGCGGCTGCCGCGTCAGACCGGGCGGCACGCGCAATCCGCGCCCAAGCACCTGCGCGATGAGCAGCTTGGAATTGAACGCCTTGGATTCGTGGGGCACGATCTGGAAGACGTTCTTCACGTCCCAACCTTCGGAAAGCATCGCCACCGACACGATCCACTCCACGGGACTGGACGGCTCGTCCACCTGCCGCAGCGCAGCCAGATTCTCCTGCCGCCGTTTTTCAGCCGAATCCTTGTCGTTCCGCGGCCCGTATGCCGCCTCGACCTGCGCCTTGGCATCCCCGGACGAAGGCACGCCGGAGGCCACCCAGATAGACTTGGCCTCGGCCGCCTCGCAGCTGATTTTCTCCGTCTCGACCAAAAAATCCACCAACTCCCGCCAAACCGCCACGCACCGCGGGATGTCGCGCGTCACGACGATGGTGATGGGCTTGAGGCCGCGATATTCACGGCGGTTTTCCCGGTGGATCGCGTAGGTCTCTTGCCAGTCGTGCGCTAGATAGGTGTCGGCCAACTTGTAATTTGGCTTTTTGATCACTTTGTCGGCGATGGCCTGCTTCAACCCATATCGGAACACCACGTCCGGAAAATACTGGTCGCCGACATAGGGCGTGCCGGTCACGTTGACGATCAGCCGGAAACCGAAATCGTCGTTCCGGAGGAACTTCATCCATTCTTTCACCGCCTTGTCCGGCGAATTGAACAAGTGATGCGCCTCGTCGTTCAGCACCAAGGTCCGGTCTCCGCATCCCTTGAAGCTGTCCCGGATGGAAGAGCCCGTGTTCTCGTACACGGCGTGGATGTTCTCGACGCAGATGGCGCCCGCGCCAATCGTCTCATTGCCGCGCAAAATGGCGGGAATCGGCACGGCGGCACCCAGCTCCTGCATGATTTCCGACAATTCCCCGTTGCCCGCCAGCCTCGTAAACTTCTCCAGCAGCCCGTCCTCGATGGTCAGCGAAGGACACAGCACCAGCACGCGATCCGCGATACCCTCCGCCAAGGCGATGGCCGCCAGCGCATACATGACGAAACTCTTGCCCGTGCCGGTCGCCAGATCCAGAGACACCGACTTGCGGTCCTTCAGCGGCATCCGGCCGAGATAGGCATCCAGCCCGCCCTCGTGTCGCTGCCGGATGGCTTCGCGCGCGTTCCAGTTCTCTCGCGCCAGTCGTTCGAGATTCGGATACGCCTCCGAGACAAGGAACCGCAAAGCCTCGCGCACCGCAATGCGCTGGAAGGCATAGCGATCCGCGCAAAGCAGGTTCAGGAACGCGTCGTACTTGTGGACGATGGCCTCGGTGGCGTCGGTTGCGTCGTCCACCTTCAGCACCTGGTCGTCGATCCGGAATTTGAGGCTCATGGGCGTTGCCTTCCCTTAGGGGCGCTCTTTTTGGTTGCCGGCCGCCCGGATTCCACAAAATCGCTTTTCTTCAAAAGCAGCGTTTTTTCGTTCCCATATCGGTCGCACAGAATCACCATCATGCGTTTTCCGGTGAACTCCTGCTCCGCGATGCGCAATTCCAGTTTGCCGGCTTTCTCCAATCCTCCGGCGGCCGCGATCAAGTCTTCGCCCCAGAAGACCTGCCCCAGGCGGAACACGTCACCGTTGTAGTCCGGATCGATCATCGCCATGGAAAAGGTCTCGTAATTCAGGAAGTCCTCCGGGTCGGTCGCCAGCGTTTGCGCCCGGAACTCGTTGATCTCCACCACGAAATCGGTAAACAGCTCATCCTTGCGGTTATCCTTCTTGGCCCGCCAGGCCACCTGGGGCTGGGAGATGAAGTCAAATCCCGCCGCATCGATCACGTCGTTCACGTCCTGCTCTTTGGCGGGCTGCTTGAAGGCAGCGGGCAACTTCTTCTCGATCAACCGCAACAGAACCGAAATCGGCACCTTGAGGAACACATAGGTCGCACCGTCCAGCGGCACCTCGTCCTGGGCGAAGTCCATAGCAACCACCGGCGCGATCACGTAGAAGCGTTCGCCCTTTTTGCCTCGAAGGACGCGGTGCAGGTCGTCCACATATCCGTAATCCAGCACAAGCCGCTTGGAGTCCGGATAGTTCCAAATCAATGCGGAATGCGTCCCGATGTAGCCGTCCAACTTCATCCCATAGCGCTCGTGCGCGTGCTCGCGCACGCCAAAGAGCTTGAGCACGAATGGCCGATAGTCCTCCCACGGCATCGCCTTGACCGCCTCCATGTCGTAAATCCCCGCCCGGTAGAGCGCGAACGCCTTTGCTGGCAGCGGCTGCTCCTTCTCCGGCTTGTCCTTGGCCGCGATCACCGAAATCCGGAACTCCACCCCCTCCACTTCGATGCGCTTGTTTCCCGGACCGTCTTCGGGCTCCACCAGTTGATCCTCGGGAATCCGCAGCTTGTCCGCCGGACAGACCAGCGTTAGCGCCGAGTCGTTTTTTACAAGGTCATGCTTCACGGCCAGCGCCGCCAGGTCATGCAGTAGATCCAGCGTCACCTCGCACTCGCCCTTGCGGGCCTTCTCCGTGATGAGCAGCACGCCCGGCGCGTTTTTCAGATGCTCGCTCCAATCCGCCGTCCGTTCCGTCTCAACGCGGTCGTCCTTTTTGGCCGAACCAATGGAAGTGGTTAGGGAGAACAGCCGCTTTTGAACTGTATAGATCGCCAGCTTGCCGCAATCCATTGCAATCCAGCGCCGACCCAGTTTCTCCGCCACCGCGGCCGTTGAACCACTCCCGGCGAAACAGTCTAAAATTATGTCGCCGGCGTTTGAGGATGTTCTGATTGTCCGTTCAACAAGCGACTCCGCTTTCTGTGTCGGATAGTTTAATCGTTCTGCCGCTTGTGAATTGACGGGGAAAAGATCAGTCCATACATCCTGAAACGGGAGGCCGAGCATCTTATCCAGATAGCGTTTCAATCGCGGCACTCCATTGCGGGTGTAGTAAAGAAGGCCTTCGCGTGCGTAGCGTTCCATAGTCGTTTTGGGACAACGCCACTCTTTTGTAACACCCTTCCAACTATAGATATAGCCACCACCTCGGAGTCCCATGGCAGTGAGGTTATCGTCCATGAAACGGCGTCCATCTGGTTCTCGATGCTTGTACCGTTGGGCCGCGTAATCTGCACTATAGGTTGAATACTGCGGATTGAATATCAGGCGGTCCGTTTTTGAATACAAATAGAGCACATCGTGTATGTTTGCGAATGCTGCTGAATCACTATGCGCAGCAGACCGCTTCCAAATAATCTCATTCTGAAAGTTCTCCTCACCGAACATCTCGTCCATGACAGCTTTTATGTAATGGCCTTTTTTGGCATCAAGATGGACATAGATGCTGCCATCGTCGGCCAGAAGTTCCCGCAGGAGAATGAGTCGGCGGCGCAAGAACTCGATAAACTGGGCGCCCATCACCTTGTCGTGATAGGCCTTTTCCTTGTCCTTCATGAAGTCCTGCCGGGTGGCAAAGGGCGGGTCGATATAGACCAGCTTGATCTTGCCGCGCGTACCGAAACGGTTGGGGCCTTGCTGGTCAACCAGTAGCTCCCGAAGTGCCATCAGATTGTCGCCCCATACCAGTAGATTGCGCCAACCGTCGGCATGAGGCCGTTCCGAACAGAATTCGCGCACAAGCTGCCAAGGCGCAGGCGGGGTTTTCGCCAGGACTTCGCCCCGCTCCCACTTGCCCGCATATTCCAGCCGGTATTCTTTATGCGGCTCATCCCGCTGGCTATTGGGAAAAAGTCTGGCCCGCCACATCTCCGGCAAGGCTTCCCCGGAGTCGATGCGGCGTTTCAGCTCTTGTTTTTCAGCTTCCGTCAATGAGTGCAACGAATTGCTTCTCTGCCAAACGGGGCAACCGTGCATTTGCCGCGGATGGTTGAAGCTGAAAAAGAAAGAGGCGCGAGCTCCAAGCATCGCGTTCCGTCTGAGGCACCGCCAGGCGCCCGCGAAAGAAACGTGAAAACAAGAAGCACGCGCCCATGGTCGGGCGCGTCTCCGTGAGATCGCTTCTTTCGCATAAAAAACTGGCGGTTTTCAGACGAAACGATACTGCGCGTTAACGCACTAAATTGTCTGGATGGCTATCTGGTTCTCGATCTTCTCTTGTTTGGATCTTGCCTTGGAATACCGGTTATCCGCATTCCGATTCTCAAACCGTACCAGCCCCGTCTCGCCCATTCCAGCACAATCCGGCTGCCGGACGGGGGCGGTGCTCATCTGTGGGCTGGGGATAGAACCGGGCGGGGGCCTACGAATTGCCCATGCCATGTAGCCAAGCGGATAGCACCATGTCGGCTTCTTCCGCGGATATATCGTCCCCGTCCACCATTCCGGACTTCCGGGCCGGCCCCTTGGAATGCTTCCGCTTTGGGCTTCCACGAAGATCCACCCAGCGATTCAGGTAGCGATAGTTCCGGCCATTCCGGATGAATTCGTCCTGTTCGGCCTGCGGGACGCGAACGTATTCCGGACCGGCTTCGTCCACCGGGACGCCAGAGTCGTGGTCAGACTCCGGATAGCTGAAATAGGCGGCGGCGTTTCCGGTATCCACAACCCGCGGCTCGTCGGTTTCGCCTTCGAGACCGGTTGGCCACAAGGCAATCGCCGTGCCTGGCGGCTCCCAATAGGCCAGCGGACGAGCTTGGGCCACGGGAAAACCATCCTGTCCGCTCTCCAAAAACCCCGGCGCCCCCTTCATGGCATCGTGGAACTTTCCGGGATAGCGCTTTTGGAGGCAACAGAAGAACAGGCGCACCATCCCCGACTGGAGGGCATAGCAAACCAATGCCGGTTTCTTGCTGGCTTCGTCCAATAGGCCTGCAATCGCCTTTTGCAGGAGCCGCACATGCCAGGAAACTCCGGTCTCCGCCGCATCATCTTCAAGACGATCGCCTGGAAATGCAAAGCAGGTCCCGACAACTCGGGACATGGCGGGTTCCGCTCCATTTGCTGGGGCGTAGAACGCCCGCAGGTCGAAGCCGGGTTCGGCGAGCATCGCCCAATCAATTTTTTGGATGTCTTTCATGGTGTTCCTTGAATCATCGCTCTTTTTGAATGGAAGTTGGCGCGGGCATCCCGGCCTTGGCCTTGCCCGGCCAGGTCATCCATTCGGTCTGGTAGGCCACCGGAACGCCCTGTCCCAGGCACACCCGGATGGTGTGTCCCGTGCCGCCTTTCATGGGGTCGTACTGGTTGACGTAGAAGATCCCAACGGTGGCGGGAGCCAGCTTGGCCTCCTCCGCTCCGGTCACCTTGAGGGTGTCGCGGATCAGGTATCCCGCCTTGGACTTCAATGACGGAACGGAATCCCGCTTGTCCATCATCGAACGATACTGGGGCGATGATTGGGCTGTCTGATAGGCGGCACGGTCCTCGGCCACGCGCGGCAATTCCGTCAGCGCGATCCGGTAGGATGCCGATTCACCCCCGCGCTTGCGATGGCCGGCGTAGGGGAGAACATATTGCAGGCGGGCGGGATCGACCGCCTGAACGCCCTTTGCAAAAGCTTCGTCCGATCCCTTCGCGTTTCCGGTCCGGAATATCGCAAGGGGAAAGGTCTCGGCCACGAATTGGCCAAACAGGATCAGGATCGGGGAATCGGCGTCCGGCAGGTCGCGCGTCCCTTCCAGCAGAACAACCGGGCGTTCGCGCTCCGCGAGGAGCTGGCAGAACTGTTCAAAGGCGATCTTCATGGGGCGTCCCTTTCAAGAAATTCGACCTTGACCGACTGTATATCATTTAGTACACACTTCGTCAAATGAAAGAATCTTTCGGAACCTATCTTCGGAAAAGGCGGTCGAAATTGCAGGAAAGCCAGCCGGGCTATTCCGTGCGGAAGCTGGCGGCGAAAATCGGCATCCAGCCTTCCTATGTCAGCAAGGTGGAGCGGGAAGAAGTGGCGCCGCCGTCCGAGGCGACCATCCAGCGCATCGCCAAGGAAATCGGGGAAGATCCCGATGTCATGCTGGCCTTGGCCGGCAAGGTGTCCGAGGATCTGCGCCAAGTGATCTTGAAGCGCCCTGTGCTCTTTGCGGAATTGATCCGCCAGCTCAAGGACGCGCCCGACCATGCGGTCCTCCGCATCGTCCGGGAAGTGCGGGACGGAAAATGGTGAGAAAGGCTGGGCATCATGATCGAACTGCAAGATGATCTCCTCCACTTCTCCTTTAGGGAGGTCCACCCCGCGGCGTCGCTGGCGATTTCTTTCCAGCGGACCCTGCGGATTCCGGACGACGGCAAGGACTATCCGCTACCCCCCGGTCTCGGAAACTTTCCTATGAGGCACGTGGACGACTTTGCTATGCGGGTGCCCCCCTCGTGGATCGAGCACGGGGGCGTGGTACTGCCCATGTATCAGTCGGAAGCCCTGTGGATAGCCTTCGATGGTCATTACGACGAAGCCCGACGAGCCGTTTATCCGTTTGCGCTCAAGATAGCTACCGGCAAGATCAATGCCGTTTCCGGCCACGCCTGGAAACCGGGGCTGCACCGGCGTCCGCGGCAGGATTACGTGGTTGTCCCTGGTCAACCCTGGCTGGACGGATACTGCGTCAAAAAAGGCGTCGTCCGCCAATTCGTGGCCATGCCGCTGGGCGCCGGATACACGGCCGAGGAACAAATCACGGGCAAGGCCGAGCACGGCGGAATCCAGATCATGGCAATCCCCATGAAACGCGCCGCATACGAGAAGCGCTTTCCCATCAAGCCGTGGGCCGACGACGGCATCCGTTATGCGGCAATGGGGGGCGACCAGGTGTGCGAATATGCCGTGTCAGAAATGGGCCTCGCCCCCGGCGGAAAGATGAAACAGGAAATCTACAAGGATGAATTCGAGCTCTCCGATTGGGACCTTGAAAACACCAGCCGGTGCTTCGTCCACATCGCCAATTCCATGGTCTGGCGCCAGATCACGGGCAAGAATCCCCCCACGGTCCCGCCAACGGCCGAGGAATACAACCGGCGCGGCCTGCCCTGGTTCGATTATTACGGCGACAGTCCGGCGATTGGCGGCAGCGCGACGCTGGCCGGCATGAAAAGTGTGGCCAAGATGAGCCCGGCGAAGGGGAACATCCCTCTGCCGGAGAATGGTAGCGTTGTCCCCGGTCTCGTCATCGACATCGTCAGAAAACGCTTCAAGAACCAGGTGCGGGAGTCCGCTTTGTAGGCGCGGCAATGAAGCCTGCCTTCGTGAATGCCCTTCCTCGGTCTAATTCACCCTGATAGCAAACGAATCCCAAACATAGGAGTACGGCAAATGAAAGTCCTGATATGGAGCATCTGCATTGCAGCGCTCACGGCATCCGTCTCGCTGGCGCAATATTCCAGCTATGACCGTGAACTGAACAATGCGCGCTGGGAAGCCGAATATCAACGGCAGCAGGTCATTGAGACAAGGCGCCAGGCGGAATCAGATGCCAGGGCCGCGCAATGGGAAGCCGACACTCAACGGCGATATGCCGAAGAAGATGCCGCCCGTGCCAGACGGGATGCTGAAAATGCCCGTTGGCAAGCCGAACAACAACGCAACAACAGTTCATACGGATGGTGATTGTTCGGGCCGCGGCTTCTTTTGTGCGCATAGCCGTTCCTGGGGCCACTTCCGGCGTCTAGGAATGGTTTGAAGCCCCGGCCCGCATCTCCGGCAGGGTCCGGACCACGGCGCGTTCCTGCGCCAATCTACGGCCTCTGCGCCGCCACTCAAAAGCTGCGCCGCTTGTTCGCCTCTTGCGATTCCTGTAGCGTCCGCCGTCGTTCGGCCCGTTCGTCCTCGTCCTGCGCCCGCTGAATCGCGGCTAGCGCGGTTCTCGCCAAATTGCTAATGGCCGTCGCCGTCTTGGGCGGGATCAACTCGGCCTCGGTGTCCCGGCACACCCGCTCCAGATAGCGGCTGACCTCGGCCCCCGACTTCAGCGACGGGAGCACGGCCCCGGTCAACTGATCCTTGCGCGTCTGGCCTCCGCGCCGTCGTGCGGCATCCCGTTCGGTAGCCTTGTCTGGGTCGTGGACGTAGCAGAATGGCCGGCCAGTCTGGGCGTTCGCCGTGCAGATTGTTCCATTTTCAAGTGTCGCCGTGCATTTCATGTCGTGCTTCCTTTCCTAGTTCCCATGCGCCCGCCTGCGCTCGCCTGCGTTGCGCGGGGGCGATCAACCGCTTAATCCCAACCTCGCATCACGTTTCATCAGCCGACCCGACAGCCGGTATGCGACGATTGACCAGCCACGCTGCCACGCCTCGGCTCTGGCCGCGGGGCCGTCGATGGGCTTGCCTTCCTTCCGCAGCTCGTCGTAGCCCAGAATCAAGCCGTCGGTCTGCCACCATTCCTCGCGAACCGCCTTCTTCAGCTTCGCCCATCCCGGCCAAGTGGCGCCGGGCCTATTGAAATACTCGGCCTTGATGGCCCGCAGCTTGGCGTGGCGGGCTTCCCACCGCGCGGCCCATTCGGCGCGGATCTGGTGATGGATGGCGAATGCCGCCTTGTTTCGTTCGCGCTTGGTCTGCGGTTTGCTCATGCGTTTATCTTCTCGTTTGGTTCACTGTTCCGTTGTCGCACTGTCCTGCGTCGGAGGACGAACCGATGGGAGGATGGATGGTTAGGCGGTTAGGCAAGTTAGGCAACGACCTAGACCCCCAGCCCTCCAATGCTAGATTCTGGAATGTCTTGCCTAACCTGCCTAACTGCCTAACTATCTCGCCATCCCCTTTGTTTATAGGGGTAGAACAGGCATAGAAAGTTAGGCAACGGTATTGCCTAACCTTGGCAACTTGCCTAACTTTCTCCGCCATAGTTAGGCAAAACGGCAGGGTTAGGCAAAACGCCCGCCTAACTTTCTCGGCGGTCATTGCTCGCCCTCCAGCACGGGCTTCAACATGAACTTGTTGCCGATCTTCTGGATCAGGATTTGCCCCCGGTCCTCGAGTTCCCGCAGGGCCTTGTCCCGGTCGGCCGCGTCGGTTCCCTTGTGGAAGGCGAGCGTGAAATACTTTTTGGAGACTCCCTTGGGGTGCTTCCGAATCCATGCGAGCATCCGCTCGAGCCGGGTTTCCCTCCTGCGTACGTAGCGGTCCTCGCCGACGCCCTCCAGGGCGCGGCAGGCCATGCCGTAGAACCATCGGACAAGGATGCCGGCCCGGCGCCAATGGTCTTCCGTGATCGTGAGGGTCTGTGGGCGGTTCGGATCGACGGCCAGCATGAAGGCGAACCGGGGCCCGTACTCGTTTATGAGACGGTTGAACAGCCCTGGCATCGGAGCGTTGTGCGTCAAAAACTCGTCCAGCACGTCTTGCAGATAGTTCTGCGGGACCTGCACACGGACCTGCATCCGGCGATACGCCTTGAACGCCCGCCGCAGCGGCTCGATGTTGATGGGGTCCGTGTTGGGCCTCCTCGACGCGGGCGTGTTGGAATAGGTGAACAGGAACCGATTGAGAAACCCGCTATCCATCAGTAGCGGGTCGGCCAGGTCGGCCAGGACCTCGGGCTGCACGTTGGCGGCCACGTTGGGGGCGCAATAGCGCACGTCTCGCGGTTCGCCGTTGCGTAGGGAAAGCACAACTTTCACCTGATGCTGATTCCATGCGGACGTGAGAAACCCCGTGGCCGCGTGTTGCCATTTCTTCGGGTCGAGGTACGGGCCCAATTCGGAGATGGTCAGCAACCCCGCGCCGTTTTCGATGAAAGCGTCGGCGAGACCTTCGGCGGACCCAGCGTGGCCGATGCCGACGCCTTCATCGTGCGCCAACCGGGACGGCAGGTTGCCGATGTCCTTGCATTCGCCGGATGGATAGACGATGCAGGCCATGACGTTCAACGTCTGCCCTCCAGCGGTGTCGATGACGTTGCGGGCCAGATCGATCCCGCGCCGTTTCTCCGTCTTTCGGTCGAAGTCGATGGGCTGGGAGAGGGCGGTCCCGGCCAGCGCCAGCGCCTTGGGCAAGGCGATCCCCATCGGCAAGGGTGGTTTGGTGACGGATGCCAGGATCCGGACCATCGGCTCGAGCAGGCTGCCGTCGATGGCCCCGGCAACGTCGCGGTCGGTGATGCCCTCCCACGGTTTGGGCGCGGGGGGCGGTTCGGCGGGTTCGTTCGCCTCGGCCTCTGCCGCGGCTGCCAGCCGGGAGCGGGCCAGCGTTCCCTCCATGACAAACGTCTGCCCGCCGTGCGCCCTGGAGGAAACGACGGGTGGCTCGCCGTCGTTGGCGTAGAAAATCGCGCAATACGGGCTTTTGTAGTCCCACTCTAATGGATCATGCAGCGACTGACCGTCGTATTTCTGCAAGTCAGCCACCACGTCGGCGACGGCAACCTCGCCAAACTTCTGAAAACACAGAATGAAGTCATCCTCCAATTTCATCCCGGCGGCGGCCTTTTCGGCGACGGCGACGGCCTGCGCGTAGGGGATGTTGCGGGCCTCGGCGATGGACTGGCCGCGGGCGTGGAGCCAGGCGGCATGGATTTTCGCGGCCTCGGACTCCTTTTCCTTTTTGGCCTGCGCCACCAACTGGTGGTACTGCACCAACTCCTCGCCGGTCAGATCCGCGCACAAGGACGTGTCCAGGGATTCGCCGGCGACATAGACGGGAGCAGGCGGCCGGCGCTCAAGACCTTTGCCGAGGACGGGCGACGCTTCAAAGATGATGCGCTCGGACGCGAAGACAAGGCCGTCGATGATCTGGCGCACCAGCATGGCTCCGGACTTGCTGATCTCAATATGTCCATGGCCGGCGAGCCATAGGCGCTGGCATAGGACTTTGCCGAAACGCGGAATGTCCTCGCCTTCGAGCACCGTGGTGTAGAGGTGAATGCCCTTGGATTGGGCGACGGGCTCGGCCTCGCCGATGCGGTAGACGCCGGCCGAGGTGGAGAAGACGGCAAGTTTTTCGGCGGTGGCGAAGGATGGCAGCGCCTTCGTGATGGCGGCGGCGAGCCCGTCCATGCCGGCGGCCGTGTCGCCGTCGAAGTAGACCAGCGCCGGGCCGGCGGGAAAATGGAAATAGTCTTGCGTTCTGGCGACGGCGCCGGGGTGCTGGGGCAGCGCTATCTCCTTCACGATTTGAACGGGGGCCAGGTCGCAGATCCCGAGCCCGAGGGCTTCATGCTGATCCAGGGCTGGCAGCAGCGCGGCGAGGTCGGCGAGCGCGCTGGTCACGGTCTCGGCCGTGCCTTGCTTCATGCGGGCCGCGGTCTGCTTCACCAGGGATCCATCCGCGGCGAGGGAGAGGCGCTTCGCCATGATGCCCGCGGTGTTCCGAAAAACGGTGAACTTTACTTTTCGGCCGGGGGCGTTGGCGACCTGGTTCAACGTGTCGATCTGTTGGCGGGTCATGTGGCCTCTCCCCATTTGATGCCGTTGCGTTCCGTCACGGTTTCAATCAGCACGGAAAACGCTTCCCGCGTCATCCAGGTCTTTTCGCAGAGGTGCGCGATCCACCAGAACAGGCGCGGCACGGTGTCGATCCGGTCGGCCTCGATGCGGTACGGACGACGCAACCGGATCACCAGCCATTCGATGCCGTCCTCGTCCGTCTCGTAGCGGATGCGGTCCTGCAAATCGCCGAAGGATTTGATGCCGTCCGGCCAGCAGTCGGGAACGCAGTCGAGGTCCATGTCGTATGGAGTCATGGCCAGCAGTTCGCGGGCGCTGATGATATGGCCGTCGCGTATCTTCTGGGCCGCGATCTGGCCGAGGGTCGGGGTGGTGCTCATGCGTCCACGCTCCATTCCTCGCCCCAGACGTGGAGCATGGCGTTGGCGTATGCGCCCGCCTCGTCCGCTATGGACCGGCAGGACCGTTCGGAATATGCGGGGCCGTTCGCCTCCTTGGCGTCTTTCACGATCGCCGTCAGCGCCGCGCAGGCGAAGCTGATCCAGACGGATTCCGGCTGGATGTCTTGGCTGTCGGCATCGGAGCAGCTGATCAGGTCGCGGGTCGGGGCGTGAAGGGGGGCGATCACGATGCCACCTCGACTTTCCGCAGATAGTGGATTGCCTGTTGCCGGTATGCGTCCAGAAAACCGGCCTCATCAATTTCCGTTTCGAGTTCCTTGTTGAACAGATCGACATCGATCTTTGAGCGGATTGCCTCGTCGAGAATCCGCCGCAGATATTCCGGCGATGCCGCATCCAGTTCCCAAATCACCCGACCATGTTCCGCAATGTAATTCTTGGAACGCGGGACATCCTTGGGTTCATTGTTCGTCGGCAGTTCAATCTCCTCGGCCTGTTCGCGGGTCAGCCCGACGCGAACAGAGACAAGTTGCTTCCTCGGCAGATGGTGGTCGCGCAACAGATTGTTGCCGACGGTTTCAGCCAGGAGCAGTCCGTCGGGATCGTGGTCGGTCATCACCAGCAGGATCAGCTTTTCCTTGCCCGAGCGCCGAAACCGCACCGCCATGCGGTAGGCCACATCGGCGGATGAATACCCGCGTCCGATGGTCAATTGCATCGCATAGCGGTCGCACGTTGGTTTGAGGATATGCCGCAGACCAAGTTTCTCCACCAAAACCTCGTAGTGATAGGGCTGCGACTTCAGCAGATTCCGGCGATAGATGCCGAAAAGGTTGTCCAGTTCCCATTGGATATATTCCTGCGGCCCATCCCATGTGTGGGCACAGTCCGATGGGCGGGTTTCGTCGGTGAACCAGTCCCAGGGGATTTGCCCGTCGGAGCGCATCCGTGTGACGACGCTTGAGAGATCGGAGAACGACCAGTGATCCAAACGATAAAACTCATCACGAATAATCGTTCCGTTGTCGCTATATTGCCGCATCTTCTCCCAGCGCTTGGGATTCGTGTTTTTCAAGACCTTGTTTTCACGGGTTCCAAGAAGGTAGTGCGCGCGGCGCACGCCGATGGGCAATTCCTCTTTGTGGGCCTCCAAGGTTTCGAGAATGGCCGCTACCATTTCGGACTTCTCGACCGATAGCTTGCTCCTCGCATTGCAGTCCGACAGGCCCATTGAGCCGATCCTGACTTCGCAATCCCGAGCCAACCGCGCCGCCACAAGTTCCCGGTGGGCGGTCTCGGCGGACTTCTCGACCACGGCCTCCCGTGCTTCCTCGGAGAGCGTTTTCTTCCTGTGGCAGTTGTAGGACAGGAGCTTGTCCATCCATTCCGCAGAGGTGAAGTCAGGACGCTCGATGTCGTCGTGAACGATGACCGGGACGGTCTTCATCTTCAGCAGGATGGCGACGGCATAGCGCCGATGGCCGGACATCAGATAACGGTCGAAGGAAAGATGGAGCGGCTCGTTAATCCGTCCATCCTTCAGAATACGGCCGTACAGGTTCCGGTCGTCGTTGTCGTCCCAGGAGAAACCGGAATAGATTTCGTCGTTCTCCGGGCTGCGCTTGATCTCCTCGACGGGCAACTCACAGACACGGTGGCGAGTTCGGGTGCGGGCGATCATGGCCGACCTCCGCTGTTCGCGCCGAGGGCGAGCGCCAGCAGGACAATCTGCCCGACGTTCGCTCCGAAGCGGCTTGCGGGGCGGGCGGGGATGGTGGTAGGGTTCAGACGGTTCTCGCAGACGCCCTCGATTTGCCGCCAAGCATTCGGGGGTGTCGCTTTTCTGGGGGAGGATTTCATGTCGCCTCCGCTTTCTCCGCGCCGTCGCGCATCAGCTTCTCTACCTCGCTTTTTTTCCAGCGCAGGCACCGGGCCGACCGGCGCACCGGATGGAGGATGCCCTCGCGTCCGTAGCGGAGGATCGACTTGGGGTGGAGGTCCAGCATCGAAGCGGTGACCTTGGTTTTGAGATACGTCTCCGCCTTCGCCTCCTGTTCTTGGTCGGCGTAGTACGCCTGCATGACGGGGCTGATCTTGTCCTGCCGGCCGGAGGCGACGAGGACGCCTTTCAGCAGTTCGGCCACGGGGTCTTTGGGTTTCATCGCCGCTCCTACTTCTGCGCCAAGGCCGATTGCGCGATCAGCTTGTTGAGGGATTCGACCGTGACGCCCGAGATGCGCTTGCGCCCCGGAAGGCGGACGCCAACCAGCGCGCCGATTTTCAACAGGCCCTTGACGGCCTTGTCACTTGTGGCCAGATGTCGCGCGGTTTCCGCGATGGCCACGACTTTTGCTTCGTCTTTTTGCATTGCTGCTCTTTTCTCATCGTTTTTCCCTTTTTGGTTTCCGAAACCGGCCTCGTCCACACGTCCGATTGACCGGCCTCAAAATTGTTTGCGGGTTTTCTGGCTGCACGCGTACCCGACACCCCCGGCGTTGCGCGTCAACATTTTAATTCAGGATTTTTCCAGAAAGTTTCTGGGCCTGTTCGGAAGCACAGAAAAGGCCGGGGGGCTTGCGCCCACCGGCCCGTCGTCGCCGTTGCCGACTGATCTAGGTCTTGGCCTCGTCCAGCATCCCGCCCACGATCTTCTGCCAATTCTTGCCGGTGACTTTCCGCAGTTCGGCAATCGCCCAGGCCGGGAGAGGTTCGCGGCCCTTCTGCTTCTGGGCCTTGGCCGGGAGCAGCGAAGGCATATTGGCGGCAGTCATCCGCGCCGTGTTCTCATCGACGTGCGTGTAGATGGCCGTCATCTGCGGATTGCCGTGGCCGGCGAGCTTCTGCAGGACGGCCTGCGGGGTGCCGGCCTGCGCCTGCGCGCTGATGTAGTAGTGGCGCAGCGAGTGGAACCCGGCGATTGCCACGCCGCGCTTGCCCGTGTCGCCGCCGGTGCCTTCAAGGCGAGTCTCGATCCCGCATTCCTCCATGTGGGTTTGTATCCAATGCGCCACGACGGACGGATTCCGCAGGTATTGGTCGGCGCACTTGGGGCAGACGTAGGTGCCGTCCTGCGGGAGTTCCGACAGGTGGTTCAGCAGGGGGGCGGGAATGCCGATGGTGACTTGCGCCGACTTGCCCTTGTAGGCCGTCTTGCGTGGCACCCGGACGATGATGCCGCGGGCGAGGTCGCACTCGCTCCATTTCAGCGTCGCGCAGTCGCCAAGACGAAGGCCCGTCATCGCGCCCAAATAGAACAGCGTCCGCAGTTCCCCGGAGCTTGTCTTGATGAGAAGGCGGATTTCGCGGGTGGTCAGCGGACGCTTCGACACGCCGGTCTGCTTCCGCCGCTTGATCTCGGCGAACGGGTTGGCCCCCATCCGCGCCGCCTTCCGCAGTTCGTGGCACAGGGACTTGAGAAAGGCCAGGTACTTGTTCGTCCGCTGGCCGGACAGTCCGCGCCCAACGAGCGACTTGATGAAGCTCTCGGCGATCTCCGGCGTGATGTCGCGCAGATAGACGACCCCGGCATGGTTGGCCCGCAGCCAGTCCCAGAATGTTTGCCAATGGCCCTCGTACTCGTCCCTAGTCCGCTTTCCAGTCGGCACGGCATCTGTCTTGAGGTAGTTGCTCCAAACCTGCGCCAACGTCAGGGGCGGGTCGGCGATGTCTTTGGCTATCGCGGCCTCGGTGTCGGCGTCCTCCACCCGAGCCTTGATGGTTTTCAGCGTAGCCGCCTTGTCGGCCAGCTTGATCGGGGCCATGATTTCCGCCGCCTTGGCCTTGGCCTCGCGTTCGTTCTTGGTGTCCAGACTCTCGGCGATGCGCTCGCCGTCGATCTGGTAGCGGAGCCAATACACGTCGCCGCGCTTGAAGATGTTGCCGGTCCTCGGCCTGGTTCGTGTTTTCGTCCCCTCTTTCATCAGTTTTCCTCCTGCTCCTTTTGGGCCTATTTCGTCCTTCTGGATGCAAGATACAACCTAGATACGGCTACAGTCAAACATAAAAACCAACAATAGTGCAAATACACTCGGACTGAAAATCCGTGTGTCATCGGTTCGATCCCGATTCTCGCCACCACTTTTTTTGCCCGGATCCCGGAGGGGCGGGGCGGGCTTGCCGCAAGGCCGGTCCTTTTGGTACACTGCGGGCCAGTCGGGACTCGGCAGTGGAGACACCAGGGTCATGACGGCGATCCATTTCATCTGTCCGGCCTGCGGCAAGCATCTGGAGGTCGACGAACAGGGAGCGGGGCTGATCGTGCTGTGCACGGACTGCTCCACGCCGGTGGAGGTGCCCGGCCGGACGATGCTGGCGACCTGTGCCCACTGCCATACCCCCGTGCGGGTGGCGGACAATTTGTGGGGGCAGACGATCGAATGTTCGACCTGCCGCCAGCCGCTGGCGGTGCCGCATCCGGGGGAAACCCTGCCGGCGGCGCTGCAGATCCATTTCCAGTGTCCGGCCTGCGGGAAGCATCTGGAGGCGGACGAGCAGGGGGCGGGGCTGATTGTGTCCTGCACGGATTGCGGCACGCCGCTGCAGGTGCCGCAGCGGACGGCGAAGTTCATCTGTCCGAACTGCCAGGTGGCGGTGCGGGTGGCCGAAAACCTGTGGGGGCAGGCCATCGAATGCTCGACCTGCGGCCAGCCGATTCAGCTGCAGGATCCCGACGATTCCATCCAGCACACGTGCCCCTATTGCTACATCGTGGTGCTGGTGGATCCCCATCTGCGGGGGCGGTTCGTCGAATGCCCGACCTGCCACAAGCAGTTCCTGGTGCCGAATCCGGACCGGGACATCGAGCAGCAGGGCCCGCGGGCCGAATACTTTTTCTAGAGCCTTTTCGGATTTGATGAAGCCTTGATCGAAGGCCAGGAAGGCCCGGCTCACCCGGAGGGTTCGCCCTACCTCGGGCATGAAGACCGGGCCCTGGGTGGGGCGAGGCATCCCTGCCAAGCCAGGCTGTTTTGCCTTGTCGGACCGGTTGCTGAACAACGAAAACCGCTGAGGCGGCTGCTGGAAAACCGCCGCGCCCCGCGGGCGGAGGGCTTTACTGGGGGTTGAAGATCAGCAGGTCCTGGGTGCCGCCGGAAAGGATGAGTTGGCCCCCGGTGCTGCGCCAGCGGCGGGCCTGTTGGAGGAGGGCCAGATAAAGGCTTTCGGCCTGCATGGCGTCGGGTTCGCCGGCCATGAGGGTGGCGGCGAGCGCGCCGGTGGAAAACACGCCTTCGGCGGTGGCGGCGTAGTCGCCGCTGTAGCTGTTGACGGCGGAGTGGCCGGAGATCTGGCCCCCGGCGAAGTTGGCGGTGATGTCGAACCGGGCGGGATCGAGGGAACTGGCGGACCAGGCGGCCAGCTTCCAGCGGGTGCCCTCCAGCGTGTTTGCTTCGGAATCGGTATCGGTGCCGGCGTCCTGGATGTTCACGGCGAGAGTGAAGGTTTCGATGGCGGCGGGCTCCCAGGCGCGGCGATAGGCGAGAGCGAGGGTGGTCGTGCCGGCCTGCATGGCCCGGAAGCGGAAGGTGTAAGTGCCGCCGGCGCCGAGGGCGTCCGAATCGGCCGCGTAGGTGGAACCCAGCGCCTGCAAGAAGGCGGCGTCGATCGTGGCGATGGTCCACTCGTAGCCGGTGGTCGGATTGCCGGCGAGTTGGACGACCAGGGTTTCGCCCACGGCGAGGGCGACGGTGCCGCCGTTCTGGGCCTGGGTGACGGTGACGGTGGCCGCGCTGCCGTTTCCGGAGCTGTCGTCGCAGCCGGCGAACGGGGCAAAGGCGAGGAGGGTGAATCCGGCAAGCATCCAGCGTTTCATGGCTTGACTCCTGGGGGGTATTTCCGCGGGCAGTATAGCGGAGAGCGCGGCACAAAAGCCGCATCTATCCGTGTAAAAAATGGATTACAAACGGGGGGGGGCGCCGGTTCGGAACTCGACGGCGGGGCGGCGAGTTGATACGGTCCCCCCACGTGAACGGAAACGACCCGGGAGCCCGATGGCCAACCAGCCCCAGAACGAGTTGATCGCGGACCGCTACGAGATCCGGCAGGCCCTCGGTGCGGGCGGCGCAGGGGCGGTGTACCAGGCGTGGGACACGCAGCTGCAGCGGTTCGTGGCCGTCAAGCGCTGGAACGCCCCGGAGCCGATGTTGGACGATCCGGCGGGGACGGAACGGCTCTGGCGCGAGGCGATGACCCTGGCCGCGATCCAACACCCGAACATTCTGACGATCCACGATTTCGGGGTGGACGAGGTGGGCCCCTACGTCATTACCGAATTCGTGGACGGCGAGACCCTCGAACGCGTCATCCAGCGCGGCCCGTTTGACCGGGACGCGTTTGCGGAGGCGGCGCAGCAGATTCTCGAGGCGCTGATCGCCGCGCACCAGGCCGGCCTGATCCACCGCGACATCAAGCCGCAGAACGTCATGCGGACGCGGCTGGCCAGCGGAGCCTGGCAGTACAAGATCCTCGATTTCGGCCTGGCGCGCTTCGTGACCCAGCCGACGGTGCAGAGCCTGGAAGGCAACAAGTCCATCTACGGCTCGATCCTGTACATCGCTCCGGAACAGCTGCGGCACCAGCCGCTCGACGCGCGCACGGACATCTACGCCGTTGGCTGTCTGTGCTACTTCATGCTGACCGGTCAGAACGCGGTCGAGGGCGATACGGTTCCTGAACTCATCACCAGCCATCTCGAGCACCGGGTCAAGCCCCTGGCCGAGTGGCGTCCCGACCTGCCGGCGGAACTGTGCGCCTGGGTGGACAAGGCGATGGCGTTCGATCCGGCCGAGCGGTTTCCGTCCGCCGCGGTGGCGCTGGCGGCGCTGGGCAAGGCGCTGCCGGGCCTCGTGCGGGCGGCGGCGATCCGCGTCGGGCCGGCGGGCCCCGCGCCGCAGACGGCCCGCATCCCGCTCGGCGAGGGCGGGACGCGTCCGCCGGTGCCGCGCAAGACGATGACCGTGCCCATTGCGGTGCCGGCCGCGCCGCGTTCGGCGGCGTGGATGTGGGCGCCGCCGACCGTGGCCGCGCTGCTGCTGGCCGCGGTCGCCGCCGCGGTGCTGCTGCGGCCCCGGCCGGAGCCGGCCCCGGCGCCCGCTCCGCCGGCCGCCGTGGTCCTGGAGCCGGAGGACGGCGCGCTCGTCGAGAACGTGATCACGACCTGGCCGCGCAACATCGCCGCGGAACGCCGGCCGCTGGTCCAGAAATACTTCGAGCAGCTGCGCGACCTGCGGGGCTTCAAGTGGGGCAGCATCGGCATCGTCCTCGACGCCCTGGCTGCGCTCCAGTTCGAGGCCACGCTCAACACCAACGAATTCAAGACGCTGACCCACCTGACCTATCACGATGCCAGCGGCAAGACCGTGGGCGAATTGGATATCGTGATCTGGAACCGGCGCGAAAACCGGGCCGAGGTCGTCTTCGAATCGGCGGTGTCCGACCAGCTCCGGCGCAAGGCCACGCCCAGCCGCAACCAGCTGCAACGCTTCGTGGAGGCGGTCAAGCAGCGGCAAGTGCACCATATTTTATGCCCGCGCGCGCCGGAATGGAAAATCGACCAGTCCCAGTTCGACCGGGCCCGGATCGAGATCCTCGGCAATCGCGGCGCGATTGCCGCGGGCTTCGACGCGGAAGTGGACATCACCCGCCCGGAGGCCGACTTCCTCCAGCGCCGGATCATGGACTGGCAGAAGGCCCGGGACACCAGCTTGTAGGCGGCCGCCGCCGCGGAAAAAGCCTTTCCGGCCGGGGCGGGGGGTGTGGTATGTTTGAATATCAATGCAGGCCGCCCCAGGCGGCATGAGGACGGCGGATGAACCGGATACTATTCAAGGAGCAGCTGGCGCAGGACGTGTACCGGATGCGGGTGGCGGCGCCGCTGATCGCGGAGGAACGCCGGCCGGGGCAATTCATCATCCTGCAACTGGATACGGAATTCGGGGAGCGGATCCCGCTGACAATCGCCGATGCAGACCCGCAGGAGGGGAGCATCACGCTGATCTTTCAGGCGGTGGGCAAGAGCACGAAGCTGCTGGCGCAGATGCAGGAAGGCGACCGGATCGCAAACCTGGTGGGGCCGCTGGGCCGGCCGACGCACATCGAGAAGTTCGGCACGGTGGTCTGCGTGGGCGGGGGAATTGGCGTGGCGCCGCTGTATCCGATCGCGCAGGGGATGAAGCGGGCGGGGAACAAGCTGGTCGTGATCATCGGCGCGCGGACGCAGGCGCTGGTGATCCTGGAAAAGGAGATGCGGGCGTTCGCCGACGAGGTGATCGTCTGCACGGACGACGGCTCGTACGGCCGGAAGGGCCTGGTGACCGAGCCGCTGAAGGAATTGTGCGCGCGCAGCCCCAAGCCGGACCTGGCGGTGGCGATCGGCCCGCCGGTCATGATGAAGTTCTGCGCGCGGACGACCCAGCCGTTCGGGGTGCCGACGGTGGTGAGCCTCAACACGATCATGATCGACGGCACGGGCATGTGCGGGGGCTGCCGGGTGACCGTGGGCGGGAAGACGAAGTTCGTCTGCGTGGACGGGCCGGAGTTCGACGGGCACCAGGTGGACTTCGACCAGATGATCCAGCGGTTGGGTTCGTACCGGGAGCAGGAGAAGATCGCGGCCGCCGGCTGCAACCTGCATGCCGAGGCCGTACAGAAGGGGCTGCAGGAATGAATGCCCACGCCCCCGCAGAGCTTCTGGCGGCCGCGCGCGCGGAATGGGCGCGGCTCCAGGCGCTGCCGCAGCCGCTGAAGCCGCGGGACCGGCTGGCAATTCCGCCGCAGGAAATGCCGGCGCAGGACCCGCTGGCCCGGGCGCGGAACATGCAGGAGGTGGCCCTGGGGTATTTCGAGGAGCAGGCGCGGGTGGAGGCGGCGCGGTGTCTCCAGTGCAGGAACGCGCCGTGCGTGCAGGGCTGTCCGGTGCGGATCCGGATTCCGCAGTTCATCGCGGCGATCGCGGCGGGCGACATGGCGCAAGCGATCGGTATCATCAAGGAAACCAGCTTGCTGCCGGCGGTGTGCGGGCGGGTGTGCCCGCAGGAAACGCAGTGCCAGGAGCCCTGCACGGTGGGCAAGAGCCTGAAGTCGGTCGAAAAGGCCGTTTCGATCGGCCGGCTCGAGCGCTATGTGGCCGACTGGGAGCGGGCCCGGGGCGCCGCGGCGCCGCCGGCGGTGGCGCCGGCGACGGGCAGGAAGGTGGCCGTGATTGGCAGCGGTCCGGCAGGAATCACGGTGGCGGCGGACGTGTGCCGCGCGGGCCACGCCGTGGTGCTGTTCGAGGCCTTCCACAAGGCCGGCGGGGTGCTGGTGTACGGGATCCCCGAGTTCCGCCTGCCGAAGGCCATCGTGCGCGCCGAACTGGACACGCTGCAGAAGATGGGCGTCGAGCTCCGCACGAATTTCGTCGTCGGGCGCACGCGCAAGATCACAGACCTGATCGCCAAGGACGGGTTTGACGCGGTCTTCGTCGGGTCCGGAGCCGGGTTGCCGAAGTTCATGAACATCGAGGGCGAGAACCTGGTGGGCGTGTATTCGGCGAACGAATACCTGACGCGTTCGAACCTGATGAAGGCTTACGACCGCGCGCACGCCACAACGCCGATCCACGCGGCGCAACGGGTGGCGGTGCTGGGCGGCGGCAACGTGGCGATGGACGCGGCCCGCACCGCGCTGCGCCTCGGCGCCGCGGAGGTCCACCTGATCTACCGCCGCACGGAAGTCGAGATGCCCGCGCGCGTGGAGGAGGTGGGCCACGCCAAGGAGGAGGGCGTGCAGTTCCACATGCTGCAGAACGCCAAGCGCATCCTGGGCGCGGACGGCAAGGTGACCGGCCTCGAATGCCTGCGCTACGAGCTCGGCGAGCCGGACGCCAGCGGGCGGCGCCGCCCCGTCGAGATCCGGGGCAGCGAATTCCAGATCCCGATCGACGCGGTGATCGTGGCGATCGGCAACGAATCGAATCCGCTGATCGAGCAGACGACGCCAGGACTCGCCGTCGACCGGCACGGCCACATCGTCACCGACGAGAACGGCCGGACCAGCATCCCCCGGGTGTTTGCGGGGGGCGACATCGTGCTGGGCGCGGCAACGGTGATCCTGGCGATGGGCGAAGGCCGCAAGGCCGCCGCAGCCATCAACGCGCTGCTGGAGGACGGACATGCAGGGCCTTCTCCGGCATAAAGCGGGGGTGCGGATCGCCGTTGCTGTCTGGTCCGCGGTTGCGCCCGTTTGCGCGCAGGTCGGCCGCGTGGAGGAGCTGGGACTCGCCCCCGGGTTGACGCCGCGGCAGTTCCAGGAACAGACCCGCGCCGCGCCGGGGCCGGAGTATCGGCCCTCTGCGGTGTCCGGTTTCGCGGTGGACACCGCCAACCGCACGGAGGTGCTCGCGTTCTACCATTGCATCTACCAGGCCTCGGAAGGCTGGGAGAGCCGGATGAACTGGATCGGCAACGTCTCCAATTGCGTGCCGGGCACCGTGGCCACGGCTTTCCATGAAGACACCCTGCGGCGGATCAACTACTACCGCGCCATGGCGGGGCTGAACACCGACATCCAGTTCGTGGCGACCCAGAACACCGCGAGCCAGCAGGCGGCGCTGATGATGGCGCGCAACAACCAAGTGGCCCACGATCCGCCGACGAACTGGCTGTGCTGGACGTCGAACGGTTGCCTGGCGGCGAACAATTCCGTCCTGGCGCTGGGCACCGGTTGGATCGCGGGGCCCCGGGCCGTCGACGCCTTCATGGAGGACCCCGGCACCAACAACCAGGCCGTGGCGCACCGGCGCTGGCTGCTGTTCTCGCGGTCCGCGGAGATGGGGAACGGCGGCATCCCGGCCCTGGGCACGAACAAGGCCGCCGCCGCCATCTGGGTGATCGGCAACTTCAACCCGACCGCGGCCGTGGCGTTCGTCGCCTGGCCGCCGCCGGGCTACGTGCCCTATCCGCTGGTGCATCCGCGCTGGTCCTTCGGCCTGCCGGACGTGTCCACGTCCGCGTTCGATTCCGCGACGGTGAGCATGACCCTTAACGGGGCGCCCCAGCCGCTGACGGTGATCCACCGCGGCAGCAGCTTCGGCGACCCGTCCATCGTCTGGGAACCCGCGGGGCAGTTCGGCGGCCCGCCGTCGCAGGACCTAGTCTACACGGTCGTCGTCAGCAACGTCCAGGGCGCGGCCACCTCGCGTTGGGCCTACACGGTCCGGGTCATGGACCCCGACGATCCGGGCGTCGTCCCGGAAATCGCCGGTCCGGCCGCCCCCGTGATCGGCATCTGGAATTCATACACTTTTCCGCTGGTGCCCGGGGCCGTCGCCTACACGCGTCGGGTCCGGCAGACCGTCGAAACCAACTGGACCGAAGGCGCCGAAACCGCGCCGCCGCCGCGGATCGAGGACGGAACCTCGTCCGACTACAACCTGATGCAGACCGCCGTGAAGGAGTCCGGCGCCCTGGCCTTCCAACTGGCCTTTTCGGGCCCGGCGGATAACTATGTCGACCAGGAATTCGGCATCAACCGCACGCTGGTGCCGGCGACCCACGCAACGCTGGAATTCTCCTTCCTGCGGCGAGCCAGTTCGACCAACAACCGGTTCCGGGTCCAGATCTCCACCGACGACAAGGTCACCTGGACCGATCTGTGGGCGACCAACGGCGTGTGCGGGTCGGAGTGTAGCAGCGCGAACTGGGACACGGCGTTCCGCCGGCCGGCCGTCAGCCTGGGCGCCTATGCCAACCAGCCCTGCCGGCTCCGGTTCCGGTTTGAGCACAACAATGCCGTCTATCATGGCACCACCAGCAACCACGGGGTGTTCCTCGACAACATCTCCGTCACCGGGGTGCAGGAAGTGGTGGCCGAAACGGTGACGGCGCTGGCGAGCAACGCGACCGGATTTGTCTTGCAGCCGGACAACGCGCGGCGGCATATGCTGGACGTGGCGCCCGAGCTGCCGTGCGTCACCTTCCCCTACGGGCCGGTCTTCCTGGTCGAGCCCGTCGTCGGCTCGAATCCCGTGGTGCGGATCGCCGCCTTCCGCCTGCAGTCCACGCAGACCCAGATCGACCTCGACATCCAGGGCGCGCCGGTGGCCACCAGCGTGGTGGAACGGCTGATCGGAAGCCTGGCTGCCAGCAATTGGTTGCCCGCCCCCGGGGCGGTGTACGACCCGGACCAGCTACGGTTCTTGATCCCGCCCGCTACGGTCTACCCCGTTTTCTACCGCGTCCGTTCCGCCGAATGACGTGGAAAATGAGGGCCGGCGGTAACCGGCGGACCGTTGGCGACGACTGACATACCAAGCCCTTGGAGAGCGACATGCAGAACAAGACTGGCCCAAAACGGCTGAAATGGATCGGAGTGCTGGCCCTAACGGGCGCCGCGGCGTGGTGGGGTTTCCGGGGCCTGGATCCGGCCGTCAGCGGGCCGGCGGCCTTCAAAACGGTGGAACTGGCGCCGGGCGAAATCGTGCAGACCGTGACGGCCAACGGGGCGCTCGGCGCGGTGCAGACGGTGCAGGTGGGCTCCGAGGTGTCGGGCAAGATCGTCGCGCTGTTCGCCGACTTCAATTCGGCGGTGACCAACGGGCAGATCCTGGCCAAGCTGGACGCGTCGACCTACGAACGGCAGCTGGAGCAGTCCCAGGCCGAACTGGAGAGCGCACAGGCCGCGCTCAAGCTGGCCGAGGCGAATTTCAAGCGCGCCCGGGAGCTGCGGGAGGCGGAACTGGTGAGCCAGGCGGATTTCGACCAGACCGAGGCCAGCCTGGCGCAGGCCCGGGCCAGCCTGCGGATGAAGGAAGCCAGTTTGAGCAAGGTCCAGGTGGACCTGGAGAAGACGACGATCTATGCCCCGATGGACGGCGTGGTGATCTCGCGCGCGGTGGATGTGGGCCAGACCGTGGCGGCGAGCCTCAACGCGCCGGTGCTCTTCACCCTGGCGCAGGACCTCCGGCAGATGCGCATCGAGGCGCAGATATCCGAGGCCGACGTGGGCGACGTGGCGGAAGGGCAGCCGGTGACGTTCACCGTGGACGCCTATCCGGCGCTAACCTTCACGGGGAAAGTGAGCCAGGTGCGCTACGAGCCGGTCACCAACCAGGGCGTGGTCAACTACATCGCGATCGTGGACGTGGACAACGCGGACCTGAAGCTGCGGCCGGGCATGACGGCCAATGCCGCGGTCGTGACCGCCCGGCGCGAAAACGTCCTGCGCCTGCCGAACGCGGCGCTGCGGTTCCGGCCGCCGGAAGGCGCCCCCGTGGCGGCGCCGGAGCGGGACGCGCGGCCGGCACAGGCGGAAGGCCCGGCCGGCGCCGGCGCGCCGCGGCAGGACCGCGGCGACGGGGTGACCGGCGCGGCCGCCCACAAGACCGTGTATGTGCTGGACCCAACGGGCGGACTGCGGATGCAGTCCGTGCAACTGGGCATCAGCGACGGCACCTGGACCGCAGCGGCCGGCTCCGCGCTGCAGGCGGGCGATCGGATCGTGACCGGCATCCTGACTGCGGCCGAAAAGCAAAAGGCCGAGCAAACCTCCGGCGGGAGTTCGCCCTTTATGCCGCGCCGGCCGCGCCGGAGCGGCGGCGGCGGGGGGCCGCGGCCCCCGCCGATGTAGTGGGGGCGGCGATGGATTCCCGGCCCGTCATCCAGTTGGAAGGGGTGGACAAGATCTACCAGACCGGCGAGGTCGCGGTGCATGCCGTCCGGGGCGTCTCCCTTGCGGTGCGCGCCGGCGAATTCGTGGCGGTGATGGGCGCCAGCGGTTCGGGGAAATCCACCCTGATGAACCTGATCGGCTGCCTGGACCGGCCGACGGCGGGCCGCTACCGGCTGGACGGCGAGGAAGTGGAGAGGCTGTCCCGGGCCGAATTGGCGCGGGTGCGCAACCAGCGGCTGGGTTTCGTCTTCCAGGGTTTCAACCTGTTGTCGCGCACGTCGGCGCTGGAAAACGTGGAACTGCCGCTGCTTTACGCCCCGGACGGGCACGGCCGGCGCGAACTGCGGCGGCGCTCGCTGGCGGCGCTGGAACGCGTGGGCCTCGCGGATCGCGCGGAGCACCATCCCAGCCAGCTGTCCGGCGGCCAGCAGCAGCGCGTGGCCATCGCGCGGGCGCTGGTGAACGAACCGGCGCTGCTGCTGGCGGACGAGCCGACCGGCAACCTCGATACCCGCACCAGCCTCGAGATCATGGCGATCTTCCAGGAACTCAACCGCAAGGGCATGACCATCCTGATGGTGACGCACGAGCCCGACATCGCGCAATACTGCCTGCGGGAGATCATGATGCGCGACGGGCGGATCGTCGGCGACCGGCCGGTGGAGGGACGGCTGGACGCGGCGGCGGAACTGGTCCGCTGGCGGGGCGCGGAGGCGGCGCCATGAAATTCTCGGCGACCTGGATGATCGCGCTGCGGGCGCTGCGGCGGAACCCCATGCGCTCGGGGCTGACGATGCTGGGCATCATCATCGGCGTGGCGGCGGTGATCGCGATGGTGGCGATCGGCACGGGCGCCAAGGAGCAGGTGGCCTCGAGCATCGCCCAGATCGGGCAGAACACGGTGCTGGTGATGTCGGGGGCGGGTTCGCGCGGCGGGGTGCGCGGCGGCTGGGGCAGCGCGCCGACCCTGACGCGCCAAGACTACGAGGCGATCCGCCGGGAGGTCCCGGGCGCGATCCGGGCGACGCCTGACGTGCGCAAGAACGCCCAGGTGATGGCCGGGAACCAGAACGTCAACACGACGATCAATGGCGCGGGGGAGGACTACGTGGACATCCGCGCCTGGGAATTCCTCGAAGGCGGGAACTTCACGGAAGGGGATGTGCGGTCAGCGGCCAAAGTGGCGATCCTCGGCCAGACCGTGGCGACCAACCTGTTCGGCGACGCCAGCCCGGTGGGACAGATCGTGCGGATCCAGAACGCGCCGTACACGGTCGTGGGGCTGCTCAGGCCCAAGGGCATGAGCATGATGGGTTCGGATCAGGACGATACGGTGCTGGTGCCGTGGTCGAGCGCCCTGGTGCGGCTGACCGGCACAGATTCGTTCCGGTCCATCACGGTCCAGGCCGAAAGCGCGGACCAGGTGGAGGCCGTCATGGCGGACATCGCCGCCCTGCTGCGCCAGCGGCACCGCCTTCGCGAGGACGCCGAGGACGACTTCCAGGTCCGCAGCCAGCAGGAGATCATGGAAATGGCCACGTCGACGGCGCAGACGATGACGATCCTGCTGGGGGCGATTGCCGGAGTGTCGCTGCTGGTGGGCGGCATCGGCATCATGAACATCATGCTGGTGAGCGTGACCGAGCGGACGCGGGAGATCGGCGTGCGCATGGCGGTCGGCGCGCGCGGCGGGGACATCCTGCTGCAGTTCCTGGTGGAGGCGGTGGTGCTGAGCGTGGGCGGCGGCCTGACGGGCATCGCGCTGGGCTACGGCATCGCCCAGGCGGTGTCGGCGAAGTTCGGCTGGAACACGCTGGTTTCGGCGGATTCGGTCGCGCTGGCGTTCGCGTTCAGCGCGGCGATCGGCATCTTCTTCGGCTTCTACCCGGCGCGGAAGGCGGCGGGCCTGGATCCCATCGAGGCGTTGCGGTATGAATGAGAAAACCAGAGTTCAACGGTTCAACGGTTCAGCGGTTCAGCGGTTGGGACTGATTTCCGTCATGGCGCTGCTGGCGTTCGGCGCCCTGGCCGCGCCGGCGGCGGAACCGGTCCGGGCGCTGACCCTGGCGGAGTGCGTCGGCCTGGCGCTGGAAAACAGCCTGGACCTGAAGATCGAGAAGCTCACGCGCGAAGTCGCGCGGCAGGAGGTGGCCGCGGCCCGGGGCGGCTACGATCCGGAGCTGAAGCTCTCCGCCGCGCGCACGCACGAAGAGTCCGCCGGCGAAAGCGCCGGGACGGCCGCGGGCGCGCTGGCAGTGCTGGAAACGGACACGGATCGCGACGCCTACGACGTCGCGGTGGGCGGGGAAACGGCGCTGGGCGGCCTGCGCTACGAGGTGGGCGCGCAGCTGGGAGATTCGTCCGGCCTGCGCGACGGCAACCCGTTCGACACCAGCACCGGCAGCGCGGGCGTTACCCTGACCCAGCCGCTGCTGCAGGGCTTCCGGACCGGCGGCGCGCGCTACCAGGTCCGGCTCGCGCGTCAGCAGTCGGCGGAGGCGGCGGTGCAGCTCGAAGCGAAGATCCAGGACGTGCTCGCGGAGGTCGAATCGGCCTGGTACGGGCTGATCGAGGCGCGCGAGGGCCTCCGCGTGCAGGCGGAGGCGGTGCGCCTGGCCACGCAACTCTACGAGGACAACCGCCGCAAGGTGCAGATCGGCACGCTGTCCGCTCTCGACGAGAAACAGGCGGAGAGCCAGGCCGCGGCGGCACGGGCCGATCTCAGTTCGGCGAAGCAGGCCTGCGCCGAGGCGCAGAACCAGCTCAAGACGCTGCTGTTCGCCGACCTCCGGAACACCCGCGCCGTGGAGCTCGCGGCGGCGGGCGGGCTCTCGGCCGAACCGGTGGACGTGGATCCCGCCGCCAGCGGCGCGGCAGCGCTCGCGCAGCGGCCCGACCTGCGGCAGGCGCGCCTGGCCCTGGATCGGCAGGGCTTCACCGTGAAATACCAGAAGAACCAGACGCTGCCGGCGCTCGACCTCGTGGGCGGCTACGGCGTCGCCGCCAGCGGCGAGGACAGCCACAACGGCGTCTTCGACCGGCTGGAGTCCGCCGACGAGCCCTATTGGACGGCCGGCGTGACGCTGACCTTCCCCCTGGGCAACCGCGCGGCGAAGGCGAAGCATGCGCAAAGCCTCGCCAACGAGGAGAAGCTGAAGCTGCAGCTACGCCAGCTCGAGGAGGCGGCGCTGGTGGAGGTGGAGAACGCGGCGGCGGCGGTGGCGACCGGCCTGGAGAAGGTCCGGGCCACGCGGGAGGCGCGCGAATACGCCGAACAGGCCCTCGCCGCCGAGCAACGGAAGCTGGATAGCGGCAAAAGCACCAGTTTCGTCGTCCTGCAGCTTCTGCGCGACCTGACCCAGGCGCGCAAGGCGGAAATCGGAGCTTTGGCCGATTACAACCGGCAGTTATCCAATTTGGCCCAGGCCGAGGGGGCGATGCTCACACGCCACGGGGTGGAATTCGCCCCGGAGTAATGCGGCTCCTATGCGGACAACAGCTCGGCTCGGCGTGGACGCCTCGCCCTACCAAGAGGCCGAATCTGCGGATTTGGGGTAGGGCGAACCCTCCGGGTGAGCCGTTATGGGTTTAGTCCAGAAACGGCTACAGAAAATCGGAAATTGCTCTAAATTCGCCTTTGGGTAGGGCGAGGCATCCCTGCCGAGCCGGTCATTGCACAGAATTTCAGGCCTCCGGCGCGGCGGCCGCCGGTTCCTCTTCGAGCGGATCGAGGATCCAGCGCATGTTGTACCAGAACCACTGGCCGGGATCCCGGCGCACCTCGGCGTCGACGATGTCCATGACCTGCTGCGAGAGGCGCGTGGCATCCTTATCCTTGGGCAGGGCGGAATCGGGTTCGAAGGGGCCGTGGAGTTCCATGACATGTTTGGTCCAGCCGTGGCGCTTCATGACGGCGAGGAAGATGGGCACCTCGGCCTGGCGGGCGAAGGAGCCCATGCCGGGATAGAGGTTGGCCTCGCCGCCGAAGAAGCGCACGCGCACGCCGGGCTGGCGGGAGCGCAGATCGGGCATGATCGCGAGGAACTTTCCCTTCCGGAGGTTGGTGAAGATCTTGCGCAGGGTGGCGCCGGAATTGCGCGGCAGGAGCTCGACGCCGGGGACGTGGCGGAGGCGCTGGAGATAGTCCTGAACCAGTGGGTTCTTCTGCACGCCGGTGACGGTGAAGAGTTCGATGCCGGCGACCGGCGTGATCTGGCCGGCCAGTTCCCAGTTGCCGGTGTGCGGGCAGGCGAAGACGGCGCCGCGGCCGGGATGCGCCTGCGCATAGGCCCGAAACTTGTCCAGCGCGGCCTGCATGTCCACGGGTTGCGGCAGCGCCCGGCGCCGCCCGCCGCCGAGGTAGACAGTTTCGGCCAGGGTGAACGCCATGTTGCGCAACGACTGCCACGCAATGGCGCGCGCCCGGCGGGGGGTGACGGCGTCGCCCAGCACCAGGCGGATGCGGCGGACCGCCTCGCGCCGGCGCTTGCCGGCCAGCCAAAAGCCCGGCCAAGCGATGCCCGCGGCGAACAGCAGGGCGAGGCGGTAGGGCAGCCGGGCGATCAGGCCGCAGAACGTGCGCAGCGCCAGGTATTCGACCCAATGTTTCAGGCGGTGCTTCACGGGGCGCCCTCCGGAAGGGCCTGCCGGGCGGGCACGCGCCGGGCCAGCAGGGGATCGGTCCAGGCCTGCGGGATAAAGCGGACGAGGCCTTCGATCAGCGGCGCGCTCAGCGTGACGCGGTAGCGGCGCCGGGGCCGCGGGGCTTCGAGCGCGCGCCGGATGGCGCGCGCGACCTCTTCGGGCGGCCGGGTGAACAGGTCGGGCCGCTTGACCTGGCGGCGGCGGCGCTCGATCTCGCGGGCATAGGCTGCGCCGTAGCCGGAACCCGCCCGGTCCACGGAGCGTTCGAGGACCGCGGCGGCGTTCTGGCGGAAACGGGAGACGATGGCGCCGGGCTCGATGAGCACGACGAAGATCCCGGTGCCGCGGAGTTCGATGCGCAGCGCGTCGGACAGGGCCTCGAGCGCGAACTTGGAGGCGCAGTAGCTGCCCAGCATGGGCACGGCGATGCGTCCGAGGACGGAACTGACGTTGACGATGCGCCCACCGCCCTGCCGGCGGAAGACGGGCACGAGGGCGCCGGCCAGCTGGTGCGCCCCGAACACGTTGGTTTCGAACTGGGCCCGCAGGGCCTCGCGCGAGACGTCTTCGAGGGCGCCGGCCTGGCAGAAACCGGCGTTGTTGACGAGCGCGTCGAGCCGGCCGCCCGTGCGGGCGAGCACCTCGTGCACCGCCCGGTCCACGGCGCCGGCGTCGGCAAGGTCCAGGGCGATGGGGTCGAACCCCCGGGCCCGGAGCGCGTCGAGATCGGCGGCCTGGCGGGCCGTGGGAAAGACCTGCCAGCCCGCGGCGCGCAGGCCGTCGGCCGCGGCGGCGCCAATGCCGGACGAACAGCCGGTGACCAGGACTGTTTTCGGTTGGGCCGCGGAATCGCTCATGGCGGGGGCATCATCCCCGCGCCGTCCCGGCGCGTCAAGAGCGGAGCGGTCCCGGCGCGCAAATGCCGATGGCCGGGCCGGCCGCGGCGTGGTAGAGTGCGGGCTTGGGGAAACCGGCTGGCCGCCGGGGCCGGCCCAGAGGAGGCAAAATGAAAAAAGGGATGCTGACATGGTGCGGGTGCCTGCTGGCGCTGGCCGCGCAGGCCCAGTTCGCGGGGCTGCCGGTCGCGGACGGCGCCGCCGCGGAGGCGGGCGAGACGCGCCTGACCGCCGGGACGGTGATGCGCGACGATTTCAACCTGTACGGGGGCCGCGTCCTGTTCGCGCCGCTCAAAGGCCTGGCGTTGTTCGCGGATGCCGGGGTCATCGATCCGGACGGCGGCGACCTGGGCTCCGCGCTCCAGGGCGGCGCCAAGTTCAAGCTGCCCTTCCAGAACAAACCTTTGGATGTGGCCCTGCGCGCCACCTGGGGGGTCGCCGGCTACGATGTCCGCGGCGGCGACGTGAAAATGTACGGCTTCAGCGCCGGCGCACTGGTCAGCCGCGACGTCCAGCTCCTCGTGCCCTACGCCTTCCTTGGCCTGAATTTCACGGACAGCACGGTCAAGGCCGGCGGCGAAAAGAACGACGACAGCGAAACCGACCTGGCGGCTGCGGCCGGCCTGCGACTGCGCCTGGGGGACCGGTTCTCCCTGTACGCGGAAATCGAGCACGTGGACGAGGTGGGCTTCGGCCTCGGCGCGGGCTGGACCTTCTGACCCGGCGCGGACGGCCGCGCTTCAAGCCGGGTTGCGGGCGACAACCCACAGGAAGGTTTCGCCGCCGATCTTGCGCAGGTCGAAGCCGGCCACCTGCAGGCCGGCGGCGGCCAGCTGGCCGCGGAGCTGGTCCGGCGTGGTGTGACTGTAGAACAGGCGCTGGCCCATGAATTCCTTTTCGCCCTCGAACTCGTCCTGGCCGGTGTAGGCCCGGGTGGCGTAGGTGAAGAGGGTTTGGCCGCCGGGACGCAGCCAGCGGCGGAACTTGGCGAACAGCGCGGGGTGCCGGGCGCGGGGGACGTGGAACAGGCTGTAGATGCAGGTGATGGCGTCGAACTGCTCCGGCTCGAACTCCACCTCCGTCATGTCGCCGTAGATCGTGTGCATCTGCGGCGCGTATTGCGCGGCCAGGCGGAGCATCTTCTTGGAAAAATCGACGCCGTAAACCTCCCAGCCCTGGTCCAGGAAATAGCGGGGGAAGGGCTCGCCGGCGCCGCACCCGAGGTCCAGCAGCCGGCCCGTCTTCCGGGGCAGGCCGTTGAAAAAAGGCACCAGGATGCCCGCCATGTCGAACAACCCGCGGTTAGCCTCGTAGGTTTCGGCAAAACGGTCATAAATGATGCGCAGATCTGCAGTCACACCGGCAGGCTCCTCGGCATGAAAGTAAGGGGTCGGCCCGGATTTGCAAAGGCGATTTCCGGAAGGGGTGGGCCCCTCGCCGGCTTCCTGGCGCGGTTCCTGACCGTAAAAATCCGAAAATATGCCTAAAAATCGGTAATTATCGGAAAAAATTCCAAAAAATATGAAATATTACGGTTAAAACAGAAGAAAT
This sequence comes from uncultured Verrucomicrobiota bacterium, assembly GCA_964393515.1. Classification (GTDB taxonomy): domain Bacteria; phylum Verrucomicrobiota; class Kiritimatiellia; order CAIQIC01; family Lenti-01; genus Lenti-01. Next base: position 25,399 of record CAYMTY010000004.1, on the reverse strand, counting down.
TACTTGCCAAGGCATAAATAAATGTTAATTTTAGCGCAATATTCGCTTGAATTCAGATTTGGAGGCCAAAAATGAGTGAAAACCAGAGGAATGGTGCCGAAGCCCTGATCCAGAGTCTGGAAAAGATCGGGATCGAGATTGCCTTTGGCATTCCCGGCGGATCGGCGATTCCGTTGTACGATGCGATGTACAAGGTGCGCCGGAAGATGAAATTCGTGCTGGTCCGGCACGAGCAGAACGCGGCGCACGAGGCCGATGGCTATGCACGGGCGACGGGCCGGCCGGCGGCGGTGCTGGTGACCAGCGGTCCCGGCGCAACCAACACCGTGACCGGCATCATGACCGCCGCCATGGATTCCGTGCCGATGCTCGTCATTACCGGCCAGAGCGTGCGCGGCATGCTCGGCAAGGACGCCTTCCAGGAGGCGGACGTGTTCAACCTGACCATGCCAATTGTGAAGCACAGCTACCTGGTGCGGCACGCCAACGACATCCCCCGGATCGTGAAAGAGGCCTATCACATCGCCACGACCGGCCGCCCGGGCCCGGTCCTGATCGACGTCCCCAAGGACGTCGGCACCGAAGCCTGCACCGCCGGACTCGAGGCGGAGATGAACCTGCCCGGGTACCACCCGGAGCCCCGGGGCTACACGCCCGAGACCATCCGGCAGATCGCCGCCGCCCTGGCGCAGAGCCGGCGGCCGGTGATCATCGCCGGGCACGGGGCGGTGCTGGCGCACGCGGAGAAGGAATTGCGGCAGCTGGCGGAGACGCTGCAGGCGCCGGTGACGTCCACGCTGCTGGGCAAGGGCGTCTTTCCGGACTCCCACAAGCTGAGCCTGCAGGGGCTGGGCATGCATGGCACGGCCTACGCCAATCGCGCGGTCGTGGAATGCGACCTGATGCTGTCCGTGGGCGCGCGCCTCGACGACCGCATCCTCGGGATCCCGAGCCAGTTCTGCAAGAACGCGGTCAAGATCCACGTCGACATCGACCCGGCCGAGTTCGGCAAGCTGATCAAGCCCGACATCCGCTGCCGCGGCGATGCCCGGACCGTGCTGCAGGACCTGCTGCCGCTCGTGAAGCGCGGCGACACCGCCGACTGGCTGAAGCAGATCGAAGGCTTCAAGAAGAAATGGCCCATGACCTACCCGAAGAAGGGCGGGCTCCATCCCCCGCAGGTCATCGACGCGCTGAACGCGCTGACCGGTGGCAAGGCGATCCTGACGACCGACGTCGGCCAGCACCAGATGTGGGCCTGGCAGTTCTACCATTGCGACAAGCCGTGGCAGTTCATCTCGTCCGGCGGCGCCGGCACGATGGGCTTCGGCCTGCCTTCCGCCATCGGCGCGCAGTTCGGGCGCCCCGGCGAACTGGTCATCGCGATCGTCGGCGACGGCGGATTCCAGATGACCATGTCCGACCTGGCGACGGCCGCGATCCACAAGCTGCCGGTGAAGATCATCCTGATGAACAACCACTACCTGGGCATGGTGCGCCAGTGGCAGGACATGTTCTACGACGAGCGCTACAGCGGCGTGGACCTCGAAGGCAACCCCGACTTTGTCCAGCTGGCGAAGGCCTACGGCATCCTGGGCCTGAACCTCAAGCGGGCGGCGGACATCCCGAAGGTGCTCAAGAAGGCGCTGGCGCACCCCGGACCGGCCCTGGTGAACGTGGAGGTGGTGCACCACGAGGAGGTGTTCCCGATGGTGCCGCCCGGCAAGCCGCTGGAGGAGACCGTCCTGGAGCATCCGCGGCGCAAGCGCGGCCGCCCCGCGGGCGGCAAGAACCGCGCCGCCCAACCCGCCTGAACCCGAGGAGACGCCCATGAACACATCCGTGCCCACCCACAACCTGAGCATCTACGTGGCGAACCGGCCCGGCGCGCTGGTGCGCATCGCCCAGGCGTTTTCGCGCCGCGGGTTCAACATCGAAAGCCTCGTGGTGTCGCCCGGCGCCACCGGCGACTTCTCGCGCATGACCATCACGGCCTCGGGCGACGCCGCCGGCCTGGAGCAGATCATCATGCAGTGCTCCAAGTTGGTGGACGTGCTCGCCTGCCGCGAACACTCCGACGAAGAGGTCGTCGCCCGCGAACTGGCGCTGGTCAAGGTGGCCACGGACGGCACCCACCGCGCCGAAGTCCTGCAGATCGCCGACCACTTCCGCGCCAAGACGGTGGACCTGGCCGACAAGTCCATCGTGCTGGAGGCCACCGGCAGCTCCGAGAAGTTGGACGCCATGGTGGACCTGCTGCGCAAGTTCAAGATCATCGAACTCGTCCGCACGGGCAAGGTCATCATGGCCCGCGGCGAGCGCGAAACCTGAGCGCCCCCGGCCCCGGCCGCCCGCGCCCGCGTGAATACGCTGGCGCGGGCTTGTGTTTCGGCGCATGATAGACCGCGGTGTGCATCACAGGAGACCGGCTATGACGGAGAAACGCAAGGATATCGCGGCGCGGCTGAAGGAGCTGCGGACCCTGGAGGGCCGGACGCCGGCGGAACTGGCCCGGGCGCTGGGCGTGCCGCCGGCGGAATACAACCGCTACGAGGCCGGCCAGGCCGACATTCCGGCCAGCGCCCTGCACGACGCGGCCCGCTTCCTGAAGGCCGATTTGACGGAGCTGCTGACGGGCGAGGCGCCGCGCATGAAGGTTTTTGCGGTCACCCGCCGGGGCGGCGGCGTGCAAGTCGAGCGGCGCAAGGACTACCAGTACCGGAACCTGGCCGCGACCTTCGCGGGCCGCCAGGCGGACGTGTTCGAAGTGACGGTGCCGCCGGATGCCGGGGCGGCGGGCGCGCACGCCAATTCGCACCCGGGACAGGAGTTCGACTACGTGCTGGAAGGCCGCCTGCGCGTGCGCATCCACGGCAACGAACTGGTGCTGGAAACGGGTGACTGCGTCTATTTCGACTCGACCCACGGGCACTCCATGCAGGCGCTGGACGGCAAGCCGGCGCGCTTTTTGGCCCTGATCATCTGACGGAGGCCGGCGCCATGTCCCTGCTTGCGCATTTTGTCAACCGCACGGAGTTCGCGTCCTACGAGGATTTCCGCGACCACCTGGAAGTCCGCGTGCCGGCGAACTTCAACTTCGCCTATGACGTGGCGGACGCCTACGCCCAAAGCGCGCCGGACCGCCGGGCGATGGTCTGGTGCAACGACGCGGGCGAAGAGAAAACCGTCACCTTCGCGGAGCTGAAGGCCGGCAGCGACCGCGCCGCACAGGTGTTTGCGCGGCACGGTATCCGCAAGGGCGCCGCCGTTCTGCTGATTCTGAAGGGGCGGCTGGAGTTCTGGCATTGCCTCCTGGGATTGCACAAGCTGGGGGCGGTCGGCGTGCCCGCCACGCACATGCTGACGGAGCACGATCTGGAATACCGCTTCGCGCGCGCGGGCATCCGCCTGGTGGTCACGGTGTGCGACGCGGCGCTGGAGGCGGCCATCGACCGCGCGGCGGCCCGGACGAAGGGCAAACCGGTCCTGAAGATGCGGGTGCAGGGCGCCCGGGCGGGCTGGCTCGATTTCGCGGCGGAAATGGCGGCGGTGGACGGCCGCTGGACGCGGCCGGCGGGCGCCGACGCGACGCAAAACGGCGACCCGATGCTGATCTACTTCTCGTCCGGCACGACCGGTCAGCCGAAGATGGTGGTGCACGATTTCACCTATCCGCTGGGCCACATCGTGACGGCAAAATTCTGGCAGAACGTGCGCGCCGGCGGGCTGCACTACACCGTGGCCGACTCGGGCTGGGCCAAGTCCGCCTGGGGCAAGCTCTACGGCCAGTGGATCTGCGGCAGCGCCGTGTTCGTGCACGACTACGAAAAGTTCTCGGCCGCCCACACCCTGGCGCTGTGCGCGAAGCACGGCGTGACCACCTTCTGCGCGCCGCCGACGGTTTACCGGTTCCTCATCAAGGAGGACCTGGCCCGATACGACTTCTCCCGGCTCGAGTACGCCGTGGTGGCGGGCGAGCCGCTGAATCCCGAGGTCTACGAGCAGTTCAAGAAGGCGACCGGCCTGCGGCTGATGGAGGCCTACGGCCAGACCGAGATGACGGTGGGCGTGGGCAACTTCACCGGGATGACCCCCAAGCCGGGTTCGATGGGCCGGCCGTCGCCGCTGTATGGCATGTACCTGGCGCGGCCCGACGGCACGCCGTGCGACGCGGGCGAGCAGGGCGAGATCGTGGTGCCGCAGGATCGCTGCCGCGCGCTGGGGATGTTCCGCGGCTACCACCGCGATCCCGCCGGGAATGCGCATTGCATGCGCGGCGGCGTCTACCACACCGGCGACGTGGCCTGGCAGGACGAGGACGGCTATTTCTGGTACGTGGGCCGTGACGACGACCTGATCAAGAGCAGCGGCTACCGCATCGGCCCGTTCGAGGTCGAAAGCGCCCTGATGGAGCATCCCGCGGTGCTGGAGTGCGCCGTGACGGGCGTGCCCGACGCCGAGCGCGGCCAGATCGTCAAGGCGACCGTCGTGCTGGCCAAGGGCGTCGCGGCGAACGACGGGCTGGCGCGTGAGTTGCAGGCCCACGTGAAGAAAGTCACGGCGCCCTATAAGTATCCGCGCATCGTGGAATTCGTGCCGGAACTGCCCAAGACCATCAGCGGCAAGATCCGCCGCGTGGAAATCCGCCAGAAGGACAAGGCCTGATCAGCGGATGGCCTTTTCCTCGTCCGCCGGGATGACGACGTAGGCGGCGAGGACCTCGGGGGGAATGGCGACAGGCCGGCCCGTGCGCAGGTCCAGGAAGGCCCATTCGGTCTGCGCGTTGGCGAGAACCGCGCCGTCGGCAGTGCGCACGAAGCGATACTTGCGCAGCGAGCGGGTTTTCCGGAAATTCGCCACCCACGTATGCAGCGCGATCTCCTCGCCGGCCCGGCCGGGCTGGCGGTATTCGATGAAATGCGAACGCACCACCCAGGTCCAGCCGCGCGCGTGCAGTTCCTCGGGCGTCCAGCCGTTCTGCCGCGTGTGGGCGATGGCCGACTCCTGCAGCATGCGGACGTATTCGATGTTGTTGACGTGCCGGTTGTCGTCCTCGGCTGCGGGCGGGAACGCAAAGCGGTGGCAGTAAATCCGGACGGGTTCTGGCTTCATGGCGCCCGGGCTTCCAGGGTTCCGGGGAACGGGCAGGCGGCGCAGAGGGTGCGGTCGCCGAGGCAGTAGTCGTGGTGGATCTGGATCAGGCCCTGGCGGCGGAGGCCGGAGCGGTAAAGGCGCGGGGAGTGGTCCTGCCCGAAGAGACGCAGCGCCGTCTGCTGGATCAGTTCGTTGGATTCCTCGGCGGGCAATTCGGCGAGCAGTGCCTGCCACGCCTCGGCCGGCGCGCCCATGGCCGCGAAGGCCGGCAGCAGCAGGTTGACCAGGATGGCCTGCGCACGGGGCCGGCCCACCAGCGCCACGGGGTCCTTCGCGGGCGCGGAGGAGAAGGACAGGCGGCGGGACCAGTAGGGCACGCCGGGCAGGTCGAAGAGCGCCAGCAGTTTTTCGGCGGCAGCGCCGCGGGGATCCTGCGCAATGGTGGCGATGCGTTCGGGCAGGCTGGCCGCGGGGGCGAAGAGCAGGGCGGCGGCCATCAGGCGCCGCTCGGGGCGGTTGGCCGGGCGGATGCCGGCCAGGCTCCAGTCGGCGCGTGCGATGCGTTGCATGGCAAATTCTCCGGACAGCGGCCACCAGGCGTCCCAGCAGCGGCGAACGAAGGTCCGGGTTTCGTCGTCCCACGCCCGGCGGGCGGAGGGATCGGGCAGAAGCGAGGCTAGTCCCATCAAAAGGGCGTAGGCGCGCACGGGATCGCCGCCGGATTTTTCGCGCAGGCGGTCGAGGGGCAGCAGGCGCGCGAGGCGGCGGAAGGGCGCCTTGTTGGGCCGGTAACCGAGCGCCGCCAGGACTTCCTCGTAGAGCACCTGCGCGGGGCCGCGGTCGAGCATCGCCGATTGCAGCACTTCCGCGCGGCGGCGCAGGCGGGCTTCGCCCGCCGCCTCCAGCACCGCGCCGCGCTGGGCCGGGGTCAGCCGCGCCATCGCGGCACGGCAGGGCGGGGGCGTGGCGCGCGCCGCGACGGGATAGGCCAGCAAATCGATGTTGTCGAACGAGAAATCGGGGAGCGCGTCCAGCGCGGGGCGCAGGGCGATCTGCAGCGCGCCGGCGGGCAGTTCGGCGGCGGGGAGCGAGCCGGGATAGAAGGCAACGTGGGCGCAGACGTGCCGGTAGCGGGGATCTGCGGCGTGCCGGTGGCGCTGCCAGTCGGCGGGGCGGATGTGGATTTCGACGTCGCCCGTGATCCGGCGTAGTTCGGGGCCGACGCGCAGCGCGGCATTCAGAAAATCAGGGCCGGGGCCGGTGTTCCACTCGCCGGGCTGTTCGACCTGCACGCGTTCACCGGCCGCGGTGGCAAGCGTGGCCGGCCGCAGGCGGGCATCCGCCCAGACGCATTGCAAATGGCGCTCGGTGAAGGGCGCCGGCGGAGCGGCGGGTGCTTCGCATACGCCGCAGGGAAAAGGCTGCTTGCGGCGGGCAGTGTCCGCGGCGCGCGGGAACCATTCGGCGGCAATGCCGGCGGCAGACTTCATGCAGGGGTGAATAGCAAATGCCGGCGGGAAGTAAACGGCGAAAACCGCCCGCGCCCATAAAACCGATGCCGCTGAACAAAGGTGATGATTAATTAATCATCGGTTTTTGGAATGCGATCCCCGACGCCAGGCCAGACAGACGGGTCACCCGGGTGGATGGCCGTTGCGGGTCATGGCGCGTTACGCTATGCTGGCTTCACATGTGCGCCTGTAGCTCAGTTGGATAGAGCATGAGATTTCTAATCTCAGGGTCGCAGGTTCGATCCCTGCCAGGCGCGCCATGATTCAGGGGGGGGGGCGGGCCCAGAAGTCTGGGGTCAGGAGCGAGCCGCTTCAACTTGAACCCCGAATTCTGGATCCTCTCTCGGATTTTCCTCGCCCGGCTTGTTCCGGTCGCTGCCGGGGCGGGTACGGCACCGGTGGCTTGCAGATTGGTGGCGGTTTGTCCCATCTGCGATGCGGCAACCCGGGCCTGCCAGGATAAGTCGCGCCTCGGTTTGCGGAGGCTGAAGGCCAGTCCCTGAACTCCCAGGCCGGACCGAACTTGCGAAATTCCGCCGGAATTGCCATGCTTACAACCTGCGGCCATAAGGCCGGCCATTTGCGGTTCCACGCAGGGAGTTCACGAAATGAAGCACGAGCGGCAGAGCCGGGGCGTCCGGGCATGGTTCTGGATCTGTCTGTTGGCCTTGGCCGGGCGAGGGGGCGCGCCAGTCTGGGCGCAGATGTCCGAATCGTTCGAATACGGCGTGCCGCCGCCGGGATGGACGAAGACCAATCTGCTGGGCGGCAGCGGGTGGTACCAGTTGCCCGTCGGCGTCATGCCCCTGCCGGGGTGGGGCAACGGGACCAGTTCGGTGCCGGCGACGGCGAACGCGGGCACGCGCAACGCGTATTGTTCGTGGACCACGGGCGGTGGCGCTTCCGATGGCTACCACAGCGACCAATGGCTGATTTCCCCGCGGCTGACGGGGCTGACGGCGACGTCCGCCGTGAGCTACTGGCTGCGGTTCAATTTCACGAATTTCCCGGACACGGTTTACTTCCGCGTGTCGACCAACGGGCCGGCGCCGGCCAATTTCACCTTCGTGCCGCTGACCAACCGTTTTGCGCGGGGGTCGTACACTAACCAGTTCCCGCCGTGGAGCAACCACGTGGTGAACGTCGGCGCGCTGGGCATTCCGGCGGGCACGCCGATCTGGATCGCGATCCAGGAATACGAGTGGGACAACACCTGGAACGGGGCGGCGGTGCAGCTCGACGGGATCAACAGCGACCTGACGGCGCCGCCGGAGGCGCGCGTCGGTCCGACGTCGCTGACGTTCACGGCCTACTACGAGGGCAGCAATCCGGCGCCCCAGGCGTTCGCGCTGCAGGGCGTCGGCAGCAGCGGGATGGGTTATTCCAGCGCCGTGACGTTCGGGACGGGGCCGACCGGCTGGTTGGCGGTCGGCGGGCCGGCGTCCGGGACGCTCGGCTTCCAGGGGAGCCAGGCTTACACGGCGGCGGTTTCGGTGGCGGGCCTCGATCTGGGTACCTATGTCGCGACCAACGTGTTCAACGTGCCGGGGGCGACCAACAATCCGCTGCGGGTGCCGATCACGCTCCACGTGATCCGGCGGCCGCAGGCCATCGCGTTTCCGAATCCGGGGCCGCAATACACGACGAACCGGGTGGGGCTGGCGGGGACGTCCTCGTCGGGATTGCCGGTGACGTTCAGCGTCTTCTCCGGGCCCGGCAGCGTCGTCGGCGCCACGAACCTGAGTTTTACGGGCACCGGTACCGTCAAGGTCGTCGCCTGGCAACTCGGGAACGTCTACTACGACGTCGCGCCGTGCGTCACGCAAGCCATGGCGGTGACGAAGCCCAACGCCGCGATCACGATCGCCGACTTGAGCCACGTGTACGACGGCGCTCCGCACGGCGCCACGGTGACGACAGTGCCGGACGGGCTGGTCGTCGACACGACGTACAACGGGAGCGCGGCGCTGCCGGTGGCCATCGGCACCTATGCGGTCACCACGACCGTCAACGACGCCATTTATGCCGGGACGGCGACGGCCACGTTCACGATCACGCGGATGGTCCAGACCGTCACCTTCCCGGACCCGGGGCCGCAATGGACGACCAACCGGGTCGGCCTCGCCGCGACGGCGAGTTCGGGGCTGCCCGTGGCGTTTTTCGTCGCGGCGGGCCCGGGGACGATCGGCGGCGGAACGAATTTGAGCTTCACGGGGGCGGGCACGGTGAGCGTGGTGGCGACGCAGGCCGGCGACGCAGATTGGTTGCCGTCCGCGGCGACGAATTTCATCGCCGTCTCCAAAACCGCCGCGACGGTGGCGCTGGGGAGCTTGAGCCAAACCTACGACGGCGCGTCCAAGAGCGCGACGGCGACAACGGATCCGGCGGGGCTGGCGGTGGACTTCACCTACGCCGGCGCGACGACCGCGCCGACGGAGGCGGGGAGCTATGCCGTGACGGGCACGATCAACGACGCAATCTATCAGGGATCGGACGTCGGCACGCTGGTGATCGCGAAGGGCGCAGCTTCGGTCGTGCTGGGAGACCTCGCGCAGGAGTACGACGGAACGCTGAAACCCGCGACGGCCACGACGGATCCAGCGGGGCTGACGGTGGACTTCACCTACGCCGGCGCGACCAATGAACCGATCGCGGTCGGCAGCTATGCCGTGACGGGCACAGTGAACGAGGCGAACTGGCGCGGCTCGGCCACGGGCACGCTGACGATCGCCAAGGGCACGGCGCTGGTGACGCTGGAAAACCTGGAGCAGGAATACGACGGCACGCCAAAGTCGGCCTCCGCGGCGACGGCTCCGGCGGGGCTGACGATGGACTTTACCTACGACGGCGAAACCAATCTGCCCGTCGCGGCAGGGAGCTATGCGGTGACGGGAACGGTGAACGAGGCGAACTGGCAGGGCTCGGCCACGGGCACGCTCGCGATCGGCAAGGGCACCGCGACGATCCTGCTGGGAGACCTCGCGCAGGTCTACGACGGGACGGAGAAGTCGGCGACGGCGACGACGGTGCCGACCGGGCTGGTGGTGGAGATCACCTACGCCGGGGCAACCAATCGGCCCGTCGAGGTGGGGAGCTATGCGGTGACGGGGACGGTGAACGAGGCGAATTGGCAGGGGACGAACGCCGGCACGCTGGTGATCGCGAAGATTCCGGCCACGGTCGGGCTGGGCAACTTGACGCACCTCTACGATGGAACGGCGAAAAGCGCGACGGCCACGACGGATCCGACCGGGCTGGTGGTCGTTCTCACCTACGACGGTTCGGCGACGGCGCCGACGGCAGCCGGGAGCTATGCGGTGACGGGCGCGGTGAACGACGCGCATTACCAGGGCATCGCCACCGGGACGCTGACCATCGCGAAGGTGCCGGCCACGGTTGCCTTGAGTGATCTGGCGCACGTCTACGACGGCATGCCCAAGAGCGCGACGGCGACGACGGATCCGGCGGGGCTCGCGGTGGATCTGACCTACGCCGGATCGGCAACGGCGCCGACGGCGGCGGGCAGCTACGCGGTGACGGGCGCGGTGAACGAGGCGAACTGGGAGGGTTCGTCCACGGGCACGCTGAGGATTGCGAAGGGGGCCGCCACGGTGATGCTCGGCAGCCTGACGCAGACCCATGACGGCATGCCCAAGAGCGCGACGGCGACGACGGATCCGGCGGGACTGGCGGTGGAGTTCACGTACGACGGCGCGACCAACGTGCCGATTGCCGTGGGCAGCTACGCCGTGACCGGCACGGTCGACGAGGCGAATTGGGAGGGCTCGGCCACGGGAACGCTGACGATCGCCAAGGGCACGGCGCTGGTGACGCTGGAAAACCTGGAGCAGGAATACGACGGCACGCCAAAGTCGGCCTCCGCGGCGACGGCTCCGGCGGGGCTGACGATGGACTTTACCTACGACGGCGAAACCAATCTGCCCGTCGCGGCAGGGAGCTATGCGGTGACGGGAACGGTGAACGAGGCGAACTGGCAGGGCTCGGCCACGGGCACGCTCGCGATCGGCAAGGGCACCGCGACGATCCTGCTGGGAGACCTCGCGCAGGTCTACGACGGGACGGAGAAGTCGGCGACGGCGACGACGGTGCCGACCGGGCTGGTGGTGGAGATCACCTACGCCGGGGCAACCAATCGGCCCGTCGAGGTGGGGAGCTATGCGGTGACGGGGACGGTGAACGAGGCGAATTGGCAGGGGACGAACGCCGGCACGCTGGTGATCGCGAAGATTCCGGCCACGGTCGGGCTGGGCAACTTGACGCACCTCTACGATGGAACGGCGAAAAGCGCGACGGCCACGACGGATCCGACCGGGCTGGTGGTCGTTCTCACCTACGACGGTTCGGCGATCGCGCCGAGCAATGCGGGCAACTATGCCGTGACGGGCGCGGTGGACGAGGCGCATTACCAGGGCATCGCCACCGGGACGCTGTCGATCGCCAAGCTGCCGGCCACGGCGACGCTCGGCAGCTTGGGCCAGACCTACGATGGCACGCCCAAGAGCGCGACAGCGACGACGGAGCCGGCGGGGCTGGCGGTGGAGTTCACCTACGATGGCTCTGCGACGGCGCCGACGGCGGCGGGGAGCTATACGGTGACGGGCACGATCAACGACGCGATCTATCAGGGTTCGGACGTCGGCACGCTCGTGATCGCGAAGGGTGCGGCGACGGTGACGCTCGGCGACCTCGCGCAGGAGTACGACGGGGCGGCGAATAGCGCGACGGCGACGACGGTCCCGGCGGGACTGGCCGTCGATTTCACCTACGATGGAGAGACCAACGGACCTGTCGCGGTCGGCAGCTACGCGGTGACCGGCACGGTGAACGAGGCGAACTGGCAGGGTTCGGCCACGGGCACGCTGACGATCGGCAAAGGCACGGCGACGGTGACGCTGGAGAACCTGGCGCAAACCTACGACGGCACGGCGAAGCCGGTCTCCGCGACGACGGTTCCGGCGGGGCTCGCCGTCGATTTCACCTACGACGGCGCGCCCAACGAACCGATCGCGGTCGGCAGCTACGTTGTGACGGGCACGGTGAACGAGGCGAATTGGCAGGGCTCGGCCACGGGCACCCTGGCGATCGGCAAGGGCACGGCAACAATCGCGCTGGACGGCTTGGCGCATGTCTACGACGGCACGGAAAAGAGCGCGACGGCGACGACGGTGCCAGCGGGGTTGACGGTGGATTTCACCTACGCCGGAGAAACCAACCGGCCCATCGACGTGGGGAGCTATGCGGTGACCGGGACGGTGAACGAGGCGAACTGGCAAGGGACGAACGTCGGCACGCTGGTGATCGCAAAAAGCACGGCCACGGTCGAACTGGGCGACCTGACGCACGTCTACGATGGCACGGCGAAAAGCGCGACCGCGGCGACGGTGCCGGCGGGGCTCGCCGTCGATTTCACCTACGACGGTTCGGCGACCGCGCCGAGCAACGCAGGCAGCTATGCGGTGACGGGGACGGTGAACACGGCGAACCACCAGGGAACCGCCACCGGGACGTTGACGATCGCAAAGGCGGCGGCGACGGTCGCCTTGGGGGATTTGGCGCCGGTCTACGACGGGGCGGCGAAGAGCGCGACCGCGACGACGGTGCCGGCGGGACTGGCCGTCGATTTCACCTACGACGGTTCAGCGCTCGCGCCGAGCAACGCGGGCAACTATGCCGTGACGGGCATGGTGAATGAAGCCAATTGGCAGGGTTCGGCCACGGGCACGCTCGCGATCGCGAAAGGCGCGGCGACGGTGGCGCTCGGCAACCTCGCGCAGGATTATGACGGCACGCCAAAGCCTGCAACCGCGACGACAGTGCCGGCGGGACTGGCGGTGGACTTCACCTACGCCGGCGCGACCAATGAACCGATCGCGGTCGGCAGTTACGCGGTGACGGGCACGGTGAACGAAGCGAACTGGCAGGGTTCGGCCACGGGGACGCTGACGATCGGGAAGGGCACGGCGACGGTGTCGTTGGCCAACCTGTTGCAAGCCTACGACGGAATGCCGAAGTACGCGACCGCGACGACAGTGCCGGCGGGGCTGACGGTGGAGTTCACGTACGCCGGCGCGACCAATGGGCCGATCGCGTTGGGCAGCTATGCGGTGACCGGGACGGTGAACGATGCGGCCTGGCAGGGCTTGGCCACGGGCACGCTCACGATCGGCAAGGGCACGGCGACGGTGGTGCTGGAGGACTTGGCGCAAAACTACGACGGGACTGCCCGAATTGCGACGGCGACCACGGTGCCTGCAGGCCTGGCCGTGGATATCACCTATAACGGATCCCCGACGCCGCCGACGGTGGTGGGCAGCTATGTCGTCACAGGTGTGGTCGCCGACGCGACCTATCAAGGTTCGGCCGTCGGCACGCTGGTGGTCGCCAAGGGGAACCAAACCATCCTCGATTTCTTGCCGCCGGATGGAACCCGGTTCGAATTGGGGGCCACGACATCCCTCAGCGCGCAGGCATCCAGCGGATTGACGCCGGTCACGTTTTCCAACCTGACCCCGGAGGTCGCTTCGCTGGTCGGCAACGACATTACATTCACCCGCCGGGGACGGGTGCAGGTGGCGGCCCATCAGGCTGGAAACGCCAGTTGGAATGCGGTTTCGGTCATCCACCAGTGGAGCGTCGGCGGGCTCATCACCAACGTCGCTCCGGCGGCGGCCAACGTGGGCGGGGGCATTGAGGTCGTCGTGCAAGGCGTCAATCTGGGCAGCGGAATGAACATCACGACGGTGACGCTGGCCGGGGTGGCGGCGACGATTGTGTCGCAAAACGCAGACGAGGTGCGGGTGCTTGCGGCGGCAGCTCCGGCAGCGATCACGGGCGTCGTGGCAGTGGCGACGGCCTCCGGCAACAGCATCGTTCTCGACCCCGGGTTCGAATACCGGTGGTTGGACCCGCCGACACTGTTGCCGCCGACAAATATGTTTCTGGATCGCTTGACCGCGCGCTGGCAGGCGGTGTCGAATGCCACGGCCTATTTCCTCGAAGTCGGGCGCGACGAGCATTTTGCAGCACATGTGCCGGGCTACGAATTCCGGGACGTGGGGGCGGCGACGAATGCGCAGGTGGACGGCCTGCTGGACGCAACGCCGTATTGGGTGCGGGTCTTCGCCTGGAACGACCGGGGTCTCAGTTGGGCTTCGCTCGTGGAGCGGGTCTTGACGCCGGCGGTCAACGCCGCGGACTATGACGGCGACGGGCAGGGGGAACTGGCCACGTTCACGGCGGCCGGCGCGGCGTGGAACTTCCTGTCGTATCGCACGGATGCGCGCTGGGTCACGGCCTATGGCTGGTCCGCGGTCCACCCGGTGCCGGCGGACTACGACGGCGACGGGCAGGCCGATTTGGCCGTTTACATGCCGGCCAGGGGCCGCTGGTACATCCATCCCTCCGGCGGCGGCGCGGATCGCGAAGAGACGTTCGGCTGGGGTGCGAGCATCCCCCTGCCTGCGGATTACGACGGCGATGGCCAGGCGGATCTGGCCGTCTTTTATCAGCCATGGGCGCGATGGTATTTCCGCTACAGCAGCGGCCAGCCGGATTACGATCTGGCCTATGGCTGGTCGGCGGTGATTCCGGTGCCGGCGGACTACGACGGTGACGGAGTGACGGACCTGGCGGTGTATCACCCCGCGTGGGGCCATTGGTATGTGTTCGAATCCGGAAGCCTGACCGGCCGCACTGCGACCCTGGGCGGCAGCCAGGCGCTGCCGGTGCCGGCGGACTACGACGGCGACGGCCGGGACGATTTCGCCGTTTACAGCCGGTCCAACGCCATGTGGAACATCGTCTACAGCGGGGGCGGGGGGTGGACCAACGCCTTTGGCTGGTCGGCGGTGGTTCCGGCGCCGGCGGACTATGACGGGGACGGCCAGGCGGATCTGGCGGTGTATCATCCCGCCGGCGGCCGCTGGTACATCCGTTCCAGTGCTACCGGCGTGACGATGGAAAAGGAACTTGGCGGTCCCGGCGCCATTCCCGTGCTGCGCCAGTACCTGATCCATTCCTGGTACAAGCTGCTTTGAAGTCTCAAGCCGGCCGGGTTGCCGTCATGCAGCCTGTGTTCAGGGATTCCCCTTGAACGGCTGGTCCCGGTCGAAATCCGGGAGGAAGTCGTCGCCGGGGGCGAGGGGCTGGACGAGCAGATTCTCGAAGCCGAGTTCCCGGGCATGGTCGAGGGCGGCCTGGTATTCCGCGGGTTCCAGGCGGCGGTCGAACGGCGGGCGCGTCTGCGCGGCCGGAACGGGCGTGTACTGGCTCATCAGCGAAACCGGCAGCCAGCGGCCGAATTCCTCGCGCAGCAGGTCGAGGACGCGGCGGGTGTTTTCGACGTTTCCGGGCAGGACGAGATGCCGCACCAGCACGCCGCGCCGGGCGGGTTCGGTGCCGGCGGGGTCAAACGGCTCGAGGAAGCCCTTCTCGGCCACCATGAGGCGCAGGGCTTCGAGGGCGATCTCCGGATAGCGTTCGTCGCGCATGACGAGGCGCGCCAGCACGGGATCGGCAAATTTGAAGTCGGGGAGAAAAATGTCCATCTGGGCGGCGTAGCGCGAAACCATGGCCGGCAGCTGGTAGCCGGACGAATTGAACAGGAACGGGATCCGGACGCCTTCGTCGCGCAGGCGGGCGCAGAGCGCCTCGATGTGCGGCCAGAAATGGTCGGGGGTGACGAAATTCAAATTGTGGACGCCCCGTTCGACCAGGCCGAGGGCGATCCGGTGGAATTCTTCGGCGGAGACGGCGCGGCCCTTGCTCCGGCTCCCGGAGATCTGCCAGTTCTGGCAGAAGAAGCAGTGGCAGGGGCAGCCGGTGAAGAAGAGCGTGCCGGAGCCGTGCCCGCCGCTGAAACAAGGCTCTTCGCCCAAGTGCGGGCCCCAGGAGGCGAGGCGCAGCTGGGCGGTTTCGCCGCACACGCCCGCCGCGCCGGCCAGGCGGTCCACGCCGCATTGGCGCGGGCACAGCCGGCAGGGGGTGTAATCGGGAAAATCCATTTTTAGACAGGATTAACAGGATTTACAGGATTGGGAGAGAGGGACAACGCGCCACCCGCAGAGGGGTGGCCGACTATCGGAATAGGTAGGCCAGGCCTCCGTGCCTGGCGGGCTGCTGGTTTTTATTCATTCCATTCAGAGTGTAGGATTCATGCTGGCCCAAGTCCAGCGAAGGAATCCATTCCCCGAATGGCAGGCCGGGCCGGGGCGTGGTAGGTTGCCGGGGTTTTCCACACCGTGGAAAATCCGGCGTTTGCCGGACCACGGCGCGGAAAAAGGCGGTGACAGGGTTGCTGAAAATGAGACAATGGCCAAAAGCATGAAGCCGCAGGTCGAGATTTTTCCCGACGACCGGGCGCTGGCCGGCGCGCTGGCGCAAACGGTGGCCGCCTTGGGGGCCGAGGCCGTGGCGGCGCGCGGGCGCTTCCGGCTGGCGATCCCGGGCGGTTCGGTGGTTGCGCTGCTGGGCCGGGGTCTGGCCGGCATCCCGGTTGACGCCGCGCGCTGGGAGATCTTCTGGGCCGACGAGCGCTGCGTGCCGCCGGCCGACCCGCAAAGCAATTGCCGTCTCGCGCAAACCGAGCTGCTTTCCCGGCTGAACGTTCCCGCAAGCCAAATCCATCCGGCCGCGGGGGAACTGGAGCCGGAAACGGCGGCCGCGGGCTATGAGGCCGTTTTGAGTGCGGTTTTCGGCACCGCCGCGCCGCCGCGCTTCGACCTGGTCCTGCTGGGCCTGGGCGCGGACGGCCATGTGGCCTCGCTGTTCCCGGGGAATCCCGCGTTGCAGGAAACGCAGCGCTGGGTCGCGCCGGTGCGGAATGCGCCCAAGCCGCCGCCGGAGCGCATCACGCTGACCCTACCCGTGCTCAACCAGGCGCGCCACGTGCTCGTGGCGGCGGCCGGGGCGGGCAAGGCCGAGGTGCTCGGCCGGGTATTGGCGCCGGAGCGGGCCCGGCTCGAGCTGCCCGCGCAGCTGCTGGCCCCCCGGAACGGCGATCTCCGCTGGCTGCTCGATTCCGCTGCCGCGGCGAAACTGAAGGATTCCCCATGAGCAACGACATCCCCCAGGCGGACGCCACCACCATCGTGATCTTCGGCGCGTCGGGCGACCTGACCCACCGCAAGCTGATCCCCGCGTTGTTTCACAACCGCAAGAAGGGGCGGCTGTGGGACCGCACCCGGATCGTCGGCGTGGCCCGCCGCGACTGGAGCGACGAGGTTTTCCGCGAGGGGCTCCGGGCGGGCGTGCAGAAGTTCGGCGGGCCATTCGATGAAAAGGCCTGGAGCGAGTTCGTCCAGCGCATCTGCTATGTGCGCGGCGACCTGGAGGTGCCGGCGGATTATGCCGCGGTGGACCGGCGGCTGCGGGAGATCGAGGACGGGCCGGCGAACCGCTTGTACTATCTGGCCACGGCCCCCGAGCTCTACGGACCGGCCTGCGACGCGCTCGCCGCCGCGGGGATGAACGCGGAGACCGAGGGCTACCGGCGGATCATCATCGAGAAGCCGTTTGGCCACGACCTGGCCTCGGCCGTCGCGCTCAACCACCGCGTGCACAACTCGTTCCGCGAGCACCAGGTCTACCGCATCGACCACTACCTCGGGAAGGAGACCGCGCAGAACATCCTGTTTCTGCGGTTCGCCAACACGCTGTTCGAGCCGGTCTGGAACCGGCGCTACGTCTCCAACATCCAGATCACGGTGGCGGAGGACGTGGACGTAGGCCGCCGCGGCGGCTACTACGACCACGCCGGCGTGCTGCGCGACATGTTCCAGAACCACCTGCTGCAGCTGCTGTCGCTGGTGACGATGGAGCCGCCGGCGTCGCTCGAGGCCAACGCCGTCCGCAACGAGAAGGCCAAGGTGCTCGGCAACATCCGGCCCCTCCGGCTGGAGGATACGGTGCGGGCGCAGTACGAGGGCTACCGCCAGGCCGAACGCGTGGCGCCGGATTCGCAGACGCCGACCTTCGCCGCGCTCAAGCTCTACATCGACAACTGGCGCTGGAAGGGCGTGCCGTTCTACCTGCGCTCCGGCAAGGCCATGCCGACCCGCAGCAGTTCGATCATCGTCGAGTTCCAGGCGCCGCCGGACGTCATGTTCGGCCTCGGCCGCAACCAGAGCTTCACCCCGAACATGCTCTCGATCTGCATCCAGCCCGACGAAGGCGTGCACCTGCGCTTCGAAACCAAGGTGCCCGACACCCTCGCCGAATCCCGCTCGGCCAACATGGATTTCAGCTACCGCGAGGCGTTCCCCGACATCGTTTTGCCCGACGCCTACGAGCGCCTGCTGCTCGACGCGCTCAAGGGCGACGCCTCGCTCTTCGCCCGCAGCGACGGGATCGAGATTGCCTGGGCGCTGCTTGATCCCGTGCTGGCGGGCTGGGAGCGGAATCCCGCGCAGTCCCCGCTGCGCACCTACGCGCGCAAGACCTGGGGGCCGGCCGAGGCCCATGCGCTGCTGGCCCGGGACGGCCACGAGTGGCGGCTGGGGTGCGGCGAGGAAGGCTGCCGGCTGTGACTAATGTCATTATTGCTGCGTCTATCGGGCATGAACAAACCCCGCGCTCAACGAGCGCGGCTACAGGAAATCCGGCATGCGCGCTTTGCGCTGTAGCTGCGCCCGCTGGGCGCGGTCCTGCTAACGAGAAGAGGGCAGAATGAAATCCAAAGCGGACATCGGCGTGGTCGGCCTCGCGGTGATGGGCGAGAACCTGATCCTGAACATGGAGAGCCGCGGCTTCACGGTGGCGGTGTACAACCGCACGGTCGCCAAGGTGGACGCCTTCATCGGCGGCCGCGGCCGGGGCAAGAACCTGATCGGCTGCCGCAGCGTGGCGGAGCTGGTCGGCGCGCTCGCGCGCCCGCGCAAGGTCATGATGATGGTCCGTGCCGGCCAGCCGGTGGACGACCTGATTGCGGAACTAGCGCCGCTGCTGGAACTCGGCGACATTCTGATCGACGGCGGCAACAGCCACTATCCCGACACCATCCGCCGCGCGGCCGCCGCCGCGGAGCAGAAGCTGCTTTACGTCGGCGCGGGCGTTTCCGGCGGCGAGGAGGGCGCGCTGAAGGGGCCGTCCCTCATGCCCGGCGGGGATGCCGCGGCCTGGCCGCACCTCAAGCCCATCTTCCAGGCCATCGCCGCCAAGGTCGACGGCGGCGCGCCCTGCTGCGAGTGGCTCGGGCCGGACGGCGCCGGGCATTTCGTCAAAATGGTCCACAACGGCATCGAGTACGGCGACATGCAGCTCATCGGCGAGGCCTACCACCTGATGGCGCAGGGCCTCGGGATGGCCCCGGCCGAAATGGCCGCCGTCTTCAGGAAATGGAACGCGGGCCCGCTCGATTCCTACCTGATCGAAATCACCGCCGATATCCTGGCGAAAACCGACGCCGAAACCGGCCGGCCGCTGGTCGACGTGATTCTCGACGCGGCCGGGCAGAAGGGCACCGGCAAGTGGACCTCGCAGGCCGGCCTCGACCTCGGCGTCGGCATTCCGCAGATCGCCGCGGCCGTCTTTGCCCGCTGTTTGTCCGCCATCAAGGACGAGCGGGTCGCCGCGGCGCAGGTGCTCGCCGGGCCCAAGGGCAAATTCGCCGGCGACAAACAGCCGTTCCTGGCCGACCTAGAGCAGGCCGTCTATGCAGCGAAGATCTGTTCCTATGCGCAGGGGTTCCAGCTCCTGCGCGCGGCCTCCGCCGAACACCAGTGGAGCCTGAATTTCGGCGACATCGCGCTCTTGTGGCGCGGCGGCTGCATCATCCGCGCGCGGTTCCTCGGCCAGATCAAGGCGGCTTTCGACGCCGAGTCCGGGCTGGCGAACCTTCTGCTCGCGCCGTATTTCCGCAAGGTCGTCGCGGACGCGCAGGACGCGTGGCGGCGGGTAGTCAAGGCGGCGGTGGACCTGGGGATTCCGCTGCCGGCCATCGGCACGGCGCTCAGCTACTACGACGCCTATCGCTGCGGGCGGCTGCCCGCGAACCTGCTGCAGGCCCAGCGGGATTATTTCGGGGCGCACACCTACGAGCGCGTGGACCAGCCCCGCGGCCGGTTCTTCCATACCAACTGGACCGGCGAAGGCGGCACCACCGCGTCCACGACGTACGCGGTGTAGGCCCGCTCGCCGACCGGGCGCGGTTGATTCCTCCCCCCGTCCGGCGCGGGAACCGCCGGCGGCACCGGGGGGGGCGCGCCGGGCGCTTTTCCGGCGGTCAGCGGTTGGGTTTCTTCGGCATCGGCCGGGCCAGTTCCCGCGCCGTGATCCGGATCAGTTCGGAAATCCAGTCGCGGTCCTCGAAGGCGTCTTCGATCAGGAAGGAATCCTTCGCGCCGGGATAGGCCGGGGCGGCGACGGGCGCGCCGAGGTAGGCGCGCCCGGCCGCGGTCGGCTTTACGAAGAGCTGGTTGTCGCAGACCAGCGCGACGACCTTTCCGTCGCAATAGACCGCGTATTCGCCGAACATCTTCCGGTACGAGATCGCGCCCGCGCCGGCCATCTGGTCCGCCAGGAAATCCATGAATTCCGGATCGGTTGCCATCGTCTGGAGCCTACCGGATTTCCTTGCCGCCGGCAGCTAAAATCCGGCGGGGGTTCAGGGCGCGGGGCGCGGCTGCACGGGGATGCAGATGTCCACGAGGTGCTTCTGCTCCGGATCCTCGGAGGAGTCGTTTTTCTGGAGTTCATAGGCGAGGCCGGCGGGGACCTGGCCGCTGGAGCCCAGCCATTCGCCGTAGAGATAACCCCAGGCCGCGCCGAACTGGTCGGCCGGAATCGCGAAGCGGCCCACGGCGTGGCGGCCGGCGGGAAGCGTAAGGGCCTGGATGCCGGCGGGAGGGGCGGCGTCTTCGGGGATCGTGATTCCGAACCAAAGGCGCTGCTGGTCGGCCGGAACGGAAGGTTCATCGGGGTATATGCAGACGATCAGGCTTTTGGCCGGGAAATCCCAGAGCCCGGCGGGGAGGGCCCAGGCGAGGAGTTTCCCGAGCAGGACGTCGTAGATGCCGGGATTGTTCTGGAAGTGGCCGACTTGTTCGACGTAGGCCACGCGGCGGGCGGGAAGGTCTTCCACGGCGACGGGGGCGAGCAGGCCGGGCGGGGGCGTGGCCTGCGCCAGCGTTCCCACCATGCCGGCCAGCGCCATGGCGATCGGTTTGGTCTTCATGTTTTCTCCTGTTGCGGGGCGCCGCGGCATGCGGCGTCCATTGCAGGATGGGTTATGCCGCAAGCCGGCCGGAAATTCTTATCCCGCCTTGCGCATTGCGTTTCCGGCCTTGCGGCCCGGAAAAGCGGGGCCGCGGCCTACGGCGGGCCCGGGGCGGCGGCCTCCCACGTCCAGCGCAGGAACTGCCGGCGGAGGTTCTTGGGCAGGTCGCGGGCCGGCGGCGGCGGCGTTTGGCGCAAATGCGGGGCCAAGGCGGACGGGATGTCGCGCGCGCCGGTGTGCCGGTAGCCGCGGATGAGCGCCTCGGCGGCGGTTTCTGGTGAAACACCGCGGACCTGCGTCAAAAAAATGAACACCGCTTCAACCAGATCCGGAAGCGGAATGCCGTATTCCTTCGGGAACCGCGCGCCCAGCCAGTCGGCGAATTCCAGGAAGGCGGCGAAGACGGAGGGCGCGTCCTGCCAGATCAGCGGCGCGGCGGAAAGGAAGCGCTGCGAATTGACGAGGGCGTCCCAGGAATGCGCAAAGCGGGCCGTACGGGCGAGATGCTCGGCCGGCCAGTCGCGGGTGGCGCGGATCTCGTAGGGCGGCGCCGGACTGTAGCGCATTGCGAAGGCATCGTCGTGGCGGGCGATGGGCGCGCCGGGGAGTTTTTTCAGGATGCCCAGCTGGATTTCGTGCGGGGCGAGGGCGACCAGGCGGTCGAAGCCGGCGGCAAAGCTTTCCGGCGTTTCGCCGGGAAGTCCGGCGATGAGGTCGGTGTGCAGCCAGGCGTGCGTGTGTGCGCGCAGGAAACGGAGGTTGGCGGCCGCGCGGTCGAGATCCTGCGGGCGGCGGATGGTTTCGAGCACCTGCGGATGGAACGACTGCAGGCCGATTTCGAGCTGAAGCGAGCGCGGCGGGAAGCGCGCGAGGATGTCGCGCAATTCACCGGGGAACCGGTCGGGGAACATCTCGAAGTGGAGAAAGAGGCCGGGAAAGCGCGGGACGCGTTCAAGGAAGAAGGCCAGGATTTCCACGGCGCGGGGGAGGTCGAGATTGAACGAGCGGTCGCAGAACTTGAAGACGCGCGCGCCGCGGGCGAGCAGCCGGTCGAAGGCGGCGAGCAGCGGCGGCAGCGGGAAATAGCGGACGGCCTTGTCGTTGGCGGAGACGCAGTAGTCGCAGCGCATGGCGCAGCCGCGGGAGGATTCGACGTAGAGCAGGCGGTGGGCGAGGTCACCATCCGTGTATTCGTCGTAGGGGAGTTGGAGGGCGGCGAGATCCGGGGGCGGGGGCTGGAGGCAACCACGGATGGACACGGATGAGCACGGATGGGGGGAGGAAAGGATTTCGCGGCAGAGCGCGGCGAAGGCGAGGTCGCCCTCGCCGAGGATCAAGGCATCGGCCAGATCCGAATATGAGATTTTGACAGGCTGGGAAAGGGTGGACGGCCTCGCCGAGACCGCCGGGCTTTCCGGGTCTGTGATTTCGGGCCCGCCGAGGACGATTTTCAGCTGCGGGAGCTTTTGGCGCAGGAGCGGGAGAAGCTCGGCCACGCGCGCGGCGTTCCAGATATAGACGCCGAGGCCGAGGATTTGCGGGTCTCGCGCGGCGATGGCGTCGGCGATGTGGACGGCGGACTGCTGGAGCGTGAATTCGGCCAGTTCCGTTTGCGGCCGCAGGTCGCCCAGGTTGGCCAGCAGACACCGCGCGCCCAGGGAGGCGTGGCTGTGCCGGGCATTGATGGCGGCGACGAGGATGGGCCTGGTTGCGGGCATCAGACGGTGGGCGGCCAATCGGCGGGCAGGGGGCAGGCGAGGTCGAGGGAGCGGCCGGTGACGGGCTGGATGCAGATCAGGCGCGCGGCGTGGAGCCAGTGGCGGGGCAAGCCGGAGGGCGGAGGGGTGAAAACTGAAAGCTGAGAGGGGAAATCCGCAGAGCCGTAGAGGGTGTCGCCGACGACGGGGTGTCCGGCGGCGGCGAGGTGGCAGCGGATCTGATGGGTGACGCCGGTGTAGATGGTCACATCGAGCAGCGAAAATTCCCGGCCCGTTTCCAAGGGGTTCCAGGCGGTCTTGGCGGCGAAGCAGTCGTTCTTCGGCACCTTGTCCGGGTTGCGCACGACCGCCATTTTGCACGGCGTGCGCGTCTGGTGGGTCAGGGGCGTTTCCAGGACGCCGGGTTTCTCGACGCGGCCGTGGACCAGCGCGGTGTAATGCTTTTGGACGGTGAAGCGGCGGAACTGCGCGCGCAGGCTGGCGTAGGCGGCGGGCGTTTTGGCGGCGAGAACAAGGCCCGAGGTTTGCGTGTCGAGCCGGTGGAGCAGGGCGGGGAAGAGGCGGTTTTCGCCGAGGTCGGCCAGCGCGGGATAGCGGGCGATCAGGCTGTTGGCGAGGGTGTCGGTTTCGGTGAAGCGCAGCGGGTGGGTGGGCTGGCCGGCGGGCTTGTCGAGGGCGAGGACGCAGTCGTCCTCGAAGAGGACCGCCAGCGGCAGGGCGGGATTGGGCTGGAGGCGAAGGTCGGCGGGTTCGGGGATGTCGCGGCATTCCAGCAGATCGCCCGCAGAAAGTTTGGCCCCTTTTTTTGCCGGGCGGTTGTTGAGCAGGATTTTTCCGGCGTCGGCAAGGTCCTGGGCCGTGGCGCGGTCGAGCCAGGGGTAGGTGTTGAGCAGGAAGCGGTCGAGGCGCTCGCCGGAGCCCGTAATGGGGTGTTGTTCGCGGGGGATCATAAAGGCAATGAAGAATTAAGATTTAAGAATGGTGGTTTGCGAAAAACAACGGGTGCGGACTTTATAAAGTCTGCACAGGGGGCTTCCCGCATGCTGGTTAGACGCGGCTCAAATATTTTCCGCACAACGGAAAAAAGTACTCCACGCCATGGGAAAACTTTTCGGGGATTTTCCACACCATGGAAAAAAGTTTTCCACAGTGTGGAAAAAATCGGGGTTGCGGCTAGGGGCATGGCGGCTCCAGGAGGAAGCGGAGGGTTTCGCGGGCGGCGCGGAGGCCGGCGGCGGCGGTGGCGGCGTGGAGAGAGCCCAGGGGCGGGCGGAGGCGGCCGCGGACGTAGAAGTCGGCGGCGGGGGCGACGGGTTCGGCGGGTTCGACCGGCGGTTCGGGGGAGAAGATGCAGCGGATGCCTTCAGCCGCGCCGCGCTGGCGGAGGCGCTTGCGCAGGAAACGGGCGAGGGGGCAGGTGTGAGAGTCGGCCAGGTCGGCGGCGGTGAACCGGGCCGGATCCAGGCGCCGGGCGGCGCCGAGGCAGGTGAGGATGAACGGCACCTGGGCCTGCTGCGCGGCGAGCAGGAGCTCCGTCTTGGGGTTGAGCGAATCGATGGCGTCGATCAGGACGTCGCCGGGGTGGTCGGCGAAAAGCTGGGGTGCGGTCCGGGCGTCGAGGAAGGTGGAGAGCGGGATGACTTCGGCCGCGGGGTTGATGTCGCGCAGGAAGCGGGCGGCGGTTTCGGCCTTGGACTGGCCGAGGGTGGAATGGAAGGCGAAGGGGTGGCGGTTGAGGTTGGAGGCGCGGAGCTCGTCGAAATCGACAAGGACGAACCGGCCGACGGCGGAGCGGGCGAGGGATTCGGCGGCGGCGGCCCCGACGGCGCCGAGGCCGGCGATGACGACGCGGGCGCGGGCCAGGCGGGGGAGGGCGTCCGGGCCGAGGAGGAGTTCGAGGCGCTCGAAGGCGGCGGTCATGGCAGGCAACCTAGCATGGCGGCCGGGGACGGGGGAAGGTTGGGTTGTGTGGCGCGGGCCGGCCGGGCAGATTTGTGGCGGAAAGCCGAAAGTGGAATACAAATATGTAATTTATGAGTTTACAAAGAAACACAATTGTAGTATCAACAGGATGGCCGCAGGCTTGCACAAAAATGTATTGATCTGTACAGCAATGGATAACGGCATGCGGCATCCGGAAATCCCATGGCTTGGCATGGTTGTTGCTAAGGAAAACCACCGTCACAAAAATGACGAGACGACGAATCGGGCGGCCAAAACCGGTTGGACGGAAAACAAGCGCACGAGAAAGAGGCAGGAGATGAGCAATGCGAGGTTGAACGCGATTGCGGCGGTGACGAACTACCGGGCGACGGCGCCGGCGCTGGATTTTTCCAAGACGCCGGCCAGCGAGATTTTCGGGTCGAACGTGTTCGACGACCGGGCGATGCAGGCGCGGCTGCCGAAGGCGACCTACCAGGCGTTGCGGCGGACAATCGACAAGGGCGCGAAGCTGGACGTATCGGTGGCCGACAAGGTGGCGGTGGCGATGCGCGACTGGGCGATCGAGAAGGGCGCGACGCACTACGCGCACGTGTTCTACCCGCTGACGGGCCTGACGGCGGAAAAGCACGACAGCTTCCTGGAGCCGGACGGCAAGGGCGGGGCGCTGGCCGAATTTTCGGCGAAGCAACTGATCAAGGGCGAGCCGGACGCGTCGAGCTTCCCGTCGGGCGGGATCCGGGCGACGTTCGAGGCGCGCGGGTACACGGCGTGGGATGTGACGAGCCCGGCGTACATTCTGGAGAACCCGAACGGGACGACGCTGTGCATTCCGACGGCGTTCTGTTCGTGGACGGGCGAGGCGCTGGACAAGAAGACGCCGCTGCTGCGCTCGATGCAGG
>CAYMTY010000003.1:0-116283 GCA_964393515.1 uncultured Verrucomicrobiota bacterium | reverse complement strand
GCGCCGCGAGGTGTCGGGCAACATCCGCCGCCTGATCGCCGTCAACTGCTACCGGGGCATTCGCCACCGCAAGGGCCTGCCCGTGCGCGGGCAGCGCACCAGCACCAACGCCCGCACCCGCAAGGGGCCCCGCAAGACGGTCGGCGCCGTCCGCGGCAAGGAAGCCCGTTCGGCCGTCCGGTCGGCCGGTCCCGCCGCGGCCCCGGCCGCCGCGCCGGCCGCCGCGCCCGCCGCCGCCCCCGCCAAGAAGTAGAGGAATCGAGTCATGGCTGAAGAAACCAAAAAAGACGAAGTGAAGACGCCGGCCGCGCCGGCCGCCCCCGTTGACGCCGCGCCCGCGGCCGCCGACGCCGCCGCGCCCGAGGGCGAGGCCAAGGCCGTTCGGCGCCGCGTCAAGGGCTCCAAGAACGTGCCGGTGGGCATCGTCCACATCCTGGCCTCTTTCAACAACACGACCGTCAGCATCACCGATCCGCGCGGCAATGTTTTGTCCTGGAGCAGCGGCGGCCGCTGCGGCTTCAAGGGTTCGCGCAAGAGCACGGCCTATGCCGGCACGGTGGTTTCCCAGGAGGCCTGCAAGGTCGCCCTCGGCCACGGCCTGCACGAGGTCGAGATTCTGGTGCAGGGTCCCGGCTCGGGCCGCGAATCCGCGATCCGCGCCGTGCAGGCCGCGGGGCTTGCGATCACGGGCATCCGGGACATCACCCCGGTGCCGCACAACGGCTGCCGGCCGCGCAAGCGCCGCCGCGTCTAACCGCTTTCAGAGAGGAAGGAACCACCCATGGGCAGATACATCGGACCGGCCTGCAAGCGCTGCCGCCGGCAAGGCATGAAACTTTTCCTCAAGGGCGACCGGTGCTACATGGCCAAGTGCCCGATCGAGCAGGGGCATTCCATTCCCGGCATGCACGGCGGCCGCCGGCCGCGCCTGAAGGACTACGGCATCCAACTGCAGGAAAAGCAGCGCCTGCGCAACATGTACGGCATGCAGGAGGGGCAGTTCCGCCTGTTCTTCCAGCGTGCGCTGCGCACCCGCGGCGTCACCGGCGAAATCCTCCTGCAGGCGCTCGAGCTGCGCCTGGACAACCTCGTCTACCGCATGGGGCTGGCCCCCTCGCGCCGCGCCGCGCGCCAGTTCGTCCGCCACGGCCATGTGCGCATCAACGGCATCAAGGTCAACATCCCCTCCTGCCGGGTCAAGCCCGGCGACGTAATCCAGGCCCGCGACGTCAAGCGCAGCCGCGACTATTCCAAGGCGCACCTCGACGCGGCCGAAAGCCGCGGCTGGCCGGCGTGGCTCAAGGTGGACAAGGCCGAGTTCAAGGCCGAGGTCCTGCACGTGCCCACCCGCGAGGAGATCGCCCCGGTTGTCAACGAACAGCTGATTGTCGAATTGTATTCGAAGTAAGTTTCTGCTTTTTAAAAATAAACCCCGCCATATGTCCCGGCCAACGCCCGGGACTGGAAGGAGCGACCCATGAGTACCCGCCTGAACCGGTTCGAAATGCCGCGGTTCGTCGTCAAGGACGAGAAGACCGCCACCGCGACCTATGCCCTGTTCACCGCCGAGCCCTTCGAGGCCGGCTACGGCCGCACGCTCGGCAACTCCCTGCGCCGCGTCCTGCTGTCCTCGCTGGAGGGCGCCGCGATCGCCTCCGTACGCATCCAGGGCGCCGAGCATGAATTCTGTCATCTGAAGGGCTGTGTCGAAGACGTCACCGACATCGTGCTGAACCTCAAGAAGGTCCTGCTGAAGATGTACACGCGCACGCCCAAGATGCTCCGCATCAAGGTCAAGGGGCCCGGCGACGTCACCGCCGCCGATCTCCAGCTCGACCCCTCCGTCGAGGTGCTCAACCCGGACCAGCACATCTGCACGCTGGACAGCGACGGCGTGTTCGACGCCGAGGTCGAGGTCAAGATCGGCCGCGGCTACTGCCCCGCCGAATGGAACAAGAAGCCCGAGCAGGAAATCGGCCTGATTCCGATCGATTCGCTCTTTTCGCCCGTGCGCCGCGTCAAGTACGCGGTGGACAACACCCGCGTCGGCCGCCGCACGGACTACGACAAGCTCATGCTCGAGGTCTGGACCGACGGGCGCATCAGCCCGGACGAGGCCCTGACGCTTTCCGCGGCGATCCTGCGCCACCACCTCGACGTCTTCGTGAACTTCGACAAGGACATCGTCGAGTTCCAGGAGAGCGAGAAGGCCGTGGATCCGGCCCGCGAGGAGCTCGCCAAGAAGCTGGCGATCAGCGTCAACGAGATCGAGCTGAGCGTGCGCGCGGCCAACTGCCTTAACAACGCCAACATCACCACCGTGGGCGAGCTGGCGCAGAAGAGCGAGGCCGAGATGCTCAAGTACCGCAACTTTGGCAAGAAGTCCCTCAATGAAATCAAGCAGAAGTTGTCGGAGCTGGGGCTGACGCTGGGCATGACCTTCGACCCCGAGCTGCTGACCATGGCGAAGCCCGCCGCCGAATAACCGAGCTAGGAGCACTGCCATGCGTCATCGCAAGAACACCGTCAAACTGGGCCGCACGTCCGCGCAGCGCGCGGCGCTGTTCGCCAGCCTGGTCTGCAACCTCATCCTCGCCAAGCGCGTCAAGACGACGCTGCCCAAGGCCCGCGCCGTCAAGCGCCTGGCCGACAAGCTGGTTACCGTGGGCAAGAAAGGCACGCTGGCCGCCCGTCGCCAGGCGCTGTCGT
Organism: uncultured Verrucomicrobiota bacterium; assembly: GCA_964393515.1. Classification (GTDB taxonomy): domain Bacteria; phylum Verrucomicrobiota; class Kiritimatiellia; order CAIQIC01; family Lenti-01; genus Lenti-01. The sequence goes on along the minus strand of CAYMTY010000003.1, from coordinate 113,574 downwards.
TCCTCCGCCTGGAGAAGGCCGTGAACGAGCTTTTCGGCGCCGTGGCCCCGGCCATGAAGGACCGGGCCGGCGGCTACACCCGCGTGATCAAGCTGGGCCAGCGCATGAGCGACAGCTCCGAGATGTGCCTGCTCGAATGGGTGGACTTCGTCCCCAAGGCTCCCCAGGCCAAGAAGGGGCAGGAAGAAGCCGCCCCCCAGAGCGAGAAGAAGGCCGGCAAGAAGGCGAACCAGAAGGCCGCGAAGAAGGCCGACGAAAAGCCTGCCAAGAAGGCCAAGAAGGACGAAGGCCAGAAGTAGCCGCGGCTTTCCGCTAGCGCGCGCAACGGCATCCGGCCACGGATGCCGTTTTTTTTTGCCGGGCGCCGCGTGGGCCTTACCAGCGGTCAAAGGCCTGCGCGCCGTGCTGAGTGATTTCGCCGCGGGCCTCGGTGGACAGCGTTTGCCCCTTGGCGCCGAGCACCACCAGCTTGGGGATGCCATGCGCCCCGTAGGCCGTCACCAGCTCGGCGCTGCGCTCCGGATCGAAAGGCATGGCCAGCCACGGCATCGCATGGCTTGTCATGTAGGCCTGCATGTCGGCCGCGCTTTTATCGAGGGAAACCAGGACCACTTCGAACGGTTTGCCCGCGGACTGGAGCTGGCGATAGGCGTCGATCAGCAGCGGCGTGAACATCCGGCAGGGGCCGCACCAGGATGCGGAGAAGTACACGCCGATCTTTTTCCGGGCGAGCCGGTCGATGGAAACCTCCTGGCCCTGGGCATCCACCAGGCGGGGGCCGAACAGCTTGCGCAGCTTGGCGGAAGCCTGGATGGTTGCGCCGGGGACGGCGCGTGGCGGCCCGGGCCGGGTCCGGCTGCCGACGTAGATCTGGTCGGCGCTGCTGAGCAGATTCAGGCGGATCCGCATCTGTTCGCCGCCGGGCCGCTGCAGGATCACCTGGTCGGATTTCAATTCGAGGAAGGCCGCCTCCAGTGTTTTGCCGCTGGCGCTGGTCCAGGTTCGGATTTCCTGGGCGGCGGCGGCCGGCAGCCAGACGGCCAGCAAGAGCGTCGGGATTCTTTTCATGCGGGTTTCCTTTCCGGGGCCGGGCATCCGGGTTTCATATCATCGGACCGACGGCTGGGCGCGGCGCAGGCCACGCCTTCGCGCGCGAGGAGGGCCCGCTTGAGGGCGGTTCCGCCGCCGAAGCCGCCGAGGCGGCCGCCGGCGCGCACGACGCGGTGGCAGGGGATCGCCAGGGGAAACGGATTGGCGGCGAGGGCGTTGCCGACGGCGCGCGCGGCGCCGGGCCGGCCCAGCTGCGCGGCGAGTTGGCCGTAGGTGCGGACCTGCCCGCGGGGGATCCGGCCGGTGGCGCGCAGGACCGCCCGCTGGAACGGGGGACAGGTGTCCAGCGCGAGGAGGGCGCGCGGAATCCGGCGGGGCCGGCCGGCGAGATCCGCCGCGAGGGATTTGCCCAGTGCGGCAATCCGGGGGCAGGAGACGCGGACCGAGGCTGGGGCGACCTGGCGCCGGCGGCCGAGACTGGAGCCCCCGGCGCGGGGGAGAAAAATCCGACGGACCACGGGCCGGCGCGGGGGGCCGTCCCAGAGAATGACGACGGTTCCAAGCGGCGTGGGCTGGAGGTATGCGTTCACGGCGCCTCCTCCCGTCCGGCGCGGTCGGGTACCAGCACGGTGAGCGCCTTGGGCAGCAGGCGGACTTCAATGTCGCGTCCGGCCTCAACCAGTTCGCCGTCCATCTGGATCGGAGTGGGCCGGGGCCGGTAGAGGTTCAGCTGTTGGAAGCGGCGGGTGACGACCTGCGGCAGCTGGTCGAGCGTGCCGTTGAACAGCCGGCCGAGGTTGATGAGCAGCCGGGGCAAGTCCGGCCGCCGGGCCACAACCAGTTCCATGAGGCCGTCGTCGGGCCGGGCCTTGGGGGCGATCTGCGCTCCGCCGCCATACTGGGTGAGGTTGGCGACGGTGAACAGGATCGGGTTGGGGAAGACCTGGGCGGGGTGGCCGTCGAGCGCGGCGTGGATGGGCTGGTCTTCGTAGGAGATCAGTTCGGTCGCCGCGGCGAAGACATAGGGCAGGATGCCGCGGAAGGGGAAGGCCGCGAAGCCGCGGGCGATGGCGGCATCCCACGCCAGGCTGCAGGTGACGAAGAACGGCCGGCCGTTGGCGGTGCCGACGTCGATGGCGCGGCGCCGGGCGCGGGCCAGGGCTTTCACGGCGCCGGCAGGCTCGAGGGGGATCCCGAAGTGGCGGGCGAAGCCGTTGCCGCTGCCGGTGGGGATCACACCGAGGGCGGTGGCGGTGCCGATCAAAACGGCGCCGATGCTGTTGACCATGCCGTCGCCGCCGGCGACGAGCACCGTGTCCACGCCCGCCGCCACGGCGTGTTCCGCCTTGCGGCGGCCGTCGGCCACGCTCCGGCTGAACTGGTAGGCGACCGCGGACTTCGGCCCGCCGAAATGGCGCTCCACGAGGCCCCCGAGCGCGTCCAGGGCGGTGCCGGCTCCGGACTTGGGATTGACCAGCACAAGGATCTGGCGGAACTCGCGGTCGGGACGGGTGGCGGTCACCATACGGACATCCTGGCCGAAGGCGCGGCGGAAGCCGCGGAGCCGGCGATATTCGGCGGCCGGTGGGGCCGGATCACTGGCGGGCGACCTCGAAGGTGCCGTTCAAGCTTTGGCCGCCGTCACGCATGGTATAGCGGCCCGAGCCGTGGGTGGCGGAATCGAAGGTGCATTGCAGGGTGATCTGGTCGTTCGGGGATTCGACATGCTCGGCCCGGAAGGAATTGCCGTTGATTTCCACCTGGAGTGTCAGCCAAAGGCTGCCCTGGGGGTCGGTCAGTCGCAGGGGGGTGACGAGGTCATTGGCCACGCTAAAGGAAACGGTGCCGCCGTTGGAAGTGGTCCCCAGCCAGTTGCCGGTGTAGTCGCGGTCGCCGCCGCCGTCCTCGCCGCCGCAGCCGGCCGCCAGGCCCAGGACGAGACCGAGGACGAGGAACGCCCCGTGTAGATGGTGACGGCTGTTGTTCATGCGGCTCCTTGCGGGGGGGGGTGGGTTTTCCGGATGGTGCGGGCGAGGATGCTCCCGAAAAAGAGGGCGAGGACGACGCCGGCGATGGCGGCGCCGAGCCAGCCCAGGAGGGACAGGGCGGTCATGATGACGCCGGCGACCAGAACGCCGATGAAGATCGACAGCAGGCTGCGGAAAAAATTCAGGCCGAGCAGCCAGCCGGCCATGGCGCCGGTCCAGGCGCCGGTGGCGGGCAGGGGGATGGCGACGAAGATCGCCAGGCCCCAGAACTCGTATTTTTCGATGTCGGCGGTCTTGCGGCGGGTGCGAACGAAAAGCCACTCGAAAAATTTTTTGCCGGCGGGAATCTTCATGCAGAAGTTGGAAATCGGGCCGAGGAGCAGGAGGATGAAGGGGACCGGCAGCAGGTTGCCGAGGACGGCGTAGAAGAAGATGCGGGCGGCGCGCCGGAGGTCGTCGCGGCCGAGGCGGGTGGACTTGTCGGTGTCCGGGAGAAGGAGGTGGCCGACGGGAATGGCGCCGCGGAGTTCGACGATGGGCAGCGTGGAGATGGCGACGATGGCGGCGTCCTTGGAGAGGCCTTTTTCGCGGAGCGTCTCGGCGATCTTCTGGCCGGTGCTTTTGTGGGGAACTTCGACGGCGGTCTCGGCGGAGGCGCGTTCGACGACGCGGGGTTCCGGGTTCAACGGTTCACGGTGCCCGGTGGCGGGGACCGCGAAAGCCAGGGCGGGGATCAGCCAGATACCGGCGGCCAAAAAAGGTTTCATCGGGCGAGGGCTTCCTGTTTGATTTTCTTGAAGCGGCGGAGCATGCGGAAGAAGCGGAGGGTGTCGGCGACGGGATGGATTTTGCTTTTTTCGCTGCCGTAGATGGTCTGGATCGGGACGGCGCCGATCTTGCGGCCCTGGAGGGCCAGGCGCAGCAGCACCTCGGATTCGGCGGCGAAGCGGCGGGAGGCGGCGTCGTAGGGGCCTTGGGGGAAGGCGGAGCGGTGGTAGAGGCGGAAGCCGCACTGGGTGTCGGGGACATACTGACCCATGAGGCGGGAGAGGAGGCCGGACATGAAGCGGTTGGTGCGCCGGCGCAGCCAGGGCATGCCGGCGGGATTGTCCATGCGGTTGCCGACGAGCAACGGACTGCCGGTGCGCTCGTAGGCTTTCAGAAAGGCGGGGATGTCGGCCGGGGCGTGCTGGCCGTCGGCGTCCAGGGTGATCGCCAGGTCGTAGCCGTGTTCGCGGGCGTGGTCGAAGCCGGTCTGGAGGGCGGCGCCCTTGCCCTGGTTGTGGACATGCGCCAGCACGGTGGCGCCGGCGCCGGCCGCGGCCGCCGCCGTCCGGTCGGCCGAGCCGTCGTCGATCACCACCACGTCGGGGCAGTAATCGCGGACTTCGCGGACCACCGCGCCGACGCGGCCTTCCTCGTTGCAGGCGGGGATGAGGACGCAGGTTTTCAGCGGAGCCTTGCTCATGGCCGGGGGGTCAATAGGCATTCTGGCGGTTGAAGAAGGTCTGGAGGAGGATCTTGAGATCGAAGGAGAGGGACCAGTTTTCGAGGTAGTAGAGGTCGTGCTGGACCCGGTCCTCGATGGAGGTGTCGCCGCGGAACCCGTTGACCTGGGCCCAGCCGGTCATGCCGGGCCGCGAGACGTGGCGGGTCATGTAGTGGCCGACGCCGTCCTTGAACTGCTCGACGAAGTGGGGCCGTTCGGGGCGGGGGCCGACCAGGGACATGTCGCCCTTGAGGACGTTCCAGAACTGGGGCAGTTCGTCGAGGTTCCACTTGCGGAGGAACTGGCCGATGCGGGTGCGGCGGGGGTCGTCGGGCCGGGCCCAGACCGGGCCGGTTTCCTCCTCGGCGTTGACGGGCATGGTGCGGAGCTTGAAGATGGTGAACGGCGTGCCGGCGATGCCGCAGCGCACCTGGCGGTAGAAGACCGGCCCCGGGGAGCTGCGCTTGATGAGGGGGGCGGCGACGAGCAGGACGGGCACCGAGACCAGCAGGCCCACGAGGGCGCCGGCGAGATCCTCCAGACGCTTGAGAACACGGTTCCAGAAGGCATCGAGCGGCCACGCCGCCATGCCAATGAGCGGGATGTCGGCGACATGGTTGACCCGGACGCGGGAGGTAAGGACGCCATAGAGGTCGGGGACCATCCGGAAGGGGATCAAGTTGCGCTCGCAGTGGAACAGGATCTGGGTGAGGCGCTTGTGGGAGATGGTCGTGTCCGCGAGGATGATTTCGTCGATTTGCTCCTCGGCGACCACTTTTTCGAGTTCCCCGATGTGGCCCTTGACGAGTTTGGGCGTGATGGCGGTGGAGAGGGTGACGTCGCGCCCGCCGGGATCGACGGGCAGAAGGTATCCGGCCAACCGCGAACGGAGGCGCGGTTCGCGTTCGAGGGCGCGGCGGATGCGCGCGGCGAGATCGTCCACGCCGATGATGAGGATGCGGCGAATGGGGGCGGTGCGGCGGGCCCAGTGGAGCTCGCTGCGGAACAGGATGAAGCGCTCGATCAGGATGGCCAGCAGCACGGTGAAGAAGGCGATGCCGGCGGCGGTGCGGGAATAGGGTGGCCAGCCGGGAGGGCGGACGACGAACGACAGCGCCAGGGCCGTGGCCAGCGTGATCGACACCCCGCGGACAATGCGCGGGAGCTTGTCGCCGAAGGAACCGAGCTGGGGCCGGATGTAGAGGCCGATCTGGCGGAAAATGATCACGAGCAGGGGCGCCAGCGTCGCCGCCGCGGCGATGTACATGAAGCGCGGCGGAAAGATTTCGTTGTGGTGCAGGGGGATCAGGCCCGAGTCGAACCGGATCCACACCGCCAGCATGACGCCCAAAAACGCGGCGCCGGCGTCCGCACAGCCGGCCAGGATGCTGCACAAGGCGTCAAAATTGTCCCGGGGCGCTTGCATGACTGCCGGGACAACCATACGAAAAGGCGCGGGGGGCGACAACCAGAGAGTTGCAGGCCCTGCACCGCGCGTAGGCCCTGACCGCGAGGGGAATGCCCGCCGCCCCCCCCGGGGGAGCAAGGCGGTTGGCCAACGCGGTCCCAGCCGCATATTTAATTAACTATGCTGGATTTGAAATGAACCGGGTAAGGAAAGAGCAACCAGTTCACCGGTCGGTTGCGGCGGGCCTTCTCGGCCGGTGATGCCATGCTTTATGGGGGGGGGGGGGAGAATGATGTGGCGAAGGCGGCGGGGGGGCGGGTAAAGTGGACCGAATGAGCGATTCACGGAAAAGGGTGGCGATCGGGCTGAGCGGCGGCGTGGATTCCGCCGTGGCGGCCTGGCGGCTGCAGCGCGCCGGCTGGCAGGTGACCGGCCTGACCATGAGCATCTGGGACGGGTCGGTGCCGATTCCGAACGCGGGCCGGTCGGGCTGTTTCGGGCCGGGGGAGGCGCGGGATTTGGAGGCCGCCCAAAACGTGGCCGCGCGCCTGGGCATCGAACACCGCGTGGTGCCCCTGGCGCCGGAATACCGGCAGGTGGTCCTGGACTATTTCCGGGAGGAATACCTGGCTGGGCGCACGCCCAACCCCTGCGTGCGCTGCAACCAGCAGATGAAGTTCGGATTCCTGCTGGAGCAGGCGCGCCAGCTGGGCGTCGAATTCGACCGTTTCGCCACGGGCCACTATGCGCGGGTGGGATTCGATGAAGCGAACGGCCGCTGGCAACTCCGGCGCGGAGTCGACGCGGACAAAGACCAGTCGTACTTCCTCGCGCGGCTGGACCAGGCGCAGCTGGCGGGGCTGGTGTTTCCCCTCGGCGAGCTGCGCAAGGAAGAGGTGAAGGTCCTCGCGCGCGCCCAGGGCTGGGCCGACCTGGCGGAGAAGGAGGAGAGCCAGGACTTCATCGAGTGCGATGATTATTCCGTCCTGTTCCGCCCGGGGGACGCGCCGCCCGGCGAGTTCGTGACGCGGGACGGAAAGGTGCTCGGCCGGCACCGTGGAATTTTCCACTACACCATCGGCCAGCGCAAGGGGCTGGAGCTGGGCGGCGGGGGCCCCCCCTGGTACGTGCTGGAGATCGACGCGGCGCGCAACCGCGTCATCGTGGGCCCGAAGGCAGACCTGTCTGCGCGCGGCTTGACGGCCGGCGACCTGAACTGGGTGGGGCGGGCCGGCCCGCCGGAGCAGCCGTTCCGCGGCCAGATCCAGATCCGCCAGCGGCACCGCGCCGCCCCGGCAACGATCACGGCCTCCGGCGGATGGCTGCAGGCGGAATTCGACGAGCCTCAGCTGGCCGTGACGCCGGGGCAGCTCGCGGTCTTCTACGCCGGGGACGTCGTTCTGGCGGCGGGGACGATCCAGAGCCCGGGGGGCGCGGATTGTGGGTGCGGGGCGCGGCCCAATCTGCTAGAAAAAAGCCGGACAGCCGCAGTCCCCGTCCGGAACGGGGCGCGCGGTGCGGAAAGGCGACGGGCATGAATGTGTTCAGGCAGATCGAGAGGGTCAAGGCTTTCGTCTTGCGCGCGATCGGCACTTTGCCCGGCGACGACGGCCACGTCAAGAGCCTGCCCGCCCGCATTATCCGGGTGGGGCATCTGCTCATCCGCGGCTACGTGGACGACGACCTGACGATCCACGCCTCTTCGCTGACGTTCGTGACGCTGGCCTCGCTGGTGCCGATCCTGGCGGTGGGCTTCGCGCTGATCAAGGGCTTCGGGCTGGGGCAGGACCAGCTGGCCGCGGTTTCGCAGATGGACTGGTTCCTGGAGATGCCGGAGCAGTGGCAGGCCTTTGTCCTGAAGGTGCTGGACATCGTGGACACGACGAACTTCGCGGCGCTGGGCGGGATCGGCCTGGCGTTCTTCGTGCTGACGGCGGTGCTGCTGCTGGCGAACATCGAGAAGAGCTTCAACCGGGTCTGGGGCGTGGACAAGAACCGGAGCCTGCTGCGCCAGATCACGAACTACACGAGCGTACTGGTGCTGGTGCCGGTGCTGATCGGCCTGGCCGGCGCCCTGAAGGCCCAGATCGCGATCAGCCGGATCCCGTATTTCGACATCGACATCAACGTCTGGGCGCAGAACCTGGCGGCGTTCGGGATCATGTGGCTGGCGATCGGGTTCCTGTACATCTTTGTGCCCAACACGCGGGTGCGGCTGCGCCCGGCCCTGACCAGCAGCCTGCTGACGACCATCGTGTTCCTGGGCTGGATGCTGATGTTCACGGTGATGCAGGCGGGGGTGACGAACTACAACAAGATCTACGGGGCCTTCGCGGCGGTGCCGGTGTTCATGCTGTGGATGTACGTGACCTGGGTGATCCTGCTGCTGGGGGCGGAGTTCACGTTCGCGCTGCAGAACTCGGACACCTTTCAGCTGGAGAGCGCGGCGGACTCGGCCAGCGCGCGGGCGCGCATCCTCGTGGCGCTGATGATCCTGCGCCAGGCGGGGCGGGCGATGGCCGGCGGGCAGCCGCTGTTCACCGCCGCGGACTTCGCGCGCCGGAGCCGGGCGCCGATTCGCCTGGTCAATACGCTGGTGGCGCTGCTGGCGCGCAAGGGCTATCTCGCGCCCGTCGCCGGGCGCGACGGCGGCTACGTGCTGATGCGCGCGCCGGACACGGTCCGCCTCCAGGACGTGGTGGCGGAGCTGCTGCGGGAGGGGGGCGGCCACGCCGAACTGGAGCGCGCGCTCACGGTGGACCTCCCGCTCAAGGAAGCCTTGGCCAAGCTGGAGTCGGGGCTCGGCGCGGGATTCGGGGACCAGACGCTGGCGGACATGGTGGCGGCGGCGGCCGGCCGGTCGGCGTAACCGCCATGGCGTTCGATCCCGCCCAGCACCTCAATGCGGCGCAGCTGCGCGCCGTGACGGCGCCGGACGGCCCGGTGCTGGTGATCGCCGCGGCGGGGACGGGCAAGACGCGCACGCTGACGCATCGCGTGGCGTGGCTGGTGCTGGAGCGCGGGGTGGACCCCCGGCGGATCCTGCTGCTGACCTTCACGAACCGCGCCGCCGGCGAGATGCTCGCGCGCGCGGCGCAGCTGGTCGGCGGCGACGTCGGCGGGCTGTGGGGCGGCACCTTCCACCACGCGGCCAACCGGATGCTGCGGCGGCATGCCGCCCTGCTCGGCTACGGCGCGGACTACACGATCCTCGACGAGGACGACACCCAGCGCCTGCTGAAGGCCTGCGTGGCGGAGCTGGGCCTCAAGGACAAGAAATTCCCGAAGCCGGGCGTGCTGGCAGCGGTGTTCGGGCTGGCGGCGAACCGCGGCGCGCCCGTGGAGGAGACCGTGCAGGAGCATTTCGAGGGGCACACCGTGGATCTGGACGGCGTCCTCAAGGTCCAGGCGCTCTACGAGAAGCGCAAGCGCGCCCAGAACGCGATGGATTTCGACGACCTGCTGGTGAACGGTCTGAAGCTGCTGCAGGAGCAGCCGGACGTCCGGGCGCGCTACCAGGAGCGGATGCAGCACGTGCTGGTGGACGAGTACCAGGACACGAACCGGCTGCAGGCGGACTTCGTGGACCTGCTGGCGGCGCGGCACCGCAACCTGCTGGCCGTCGGGGACGACTTCCAGAGCATCTACTCGTGGCGCGGGGCGGAGGTGCAGCACATCCTGTCGTTCGAGCAGCGCTATCCGGGCGCGCAGGTCTTCAAACTGGAGGAGAACTACCGCAGCACGCCCGGCATCCTGGCGGTGGCCAACCAGGTCATCGCGGGCAACCCCGAGCAGTACCAGAAGGTGCTGCGGGCCACGCGCGCGGCGGAGGTGAAGCCGGTGCTGGCGAAGATGACGGACGGCGGCCACCAGGCGCGCTACGTGGTGGCCAAGGTCCGGCAGCTGCTCGAGTCGGGCGCGGTGCCGCCGGGGCAGATCGCGGTGCTCTACCGCTCGCACTACCATTCGATGGAGCTGCAGCTGGAGCTCGCGCGGGCGCGGCTGGACTACGTGCTGATGAGCGGCGTGCGCTTCTTCGAACAGGCGCACATCAAGGACGTGTGCACGCTGCCGCGGCTGGTGGCGAATCCCGCCGACGCCCTGGCGTTCGCGCGGCTGGCGGAGCTGTTCCCGCAGGTGGGCCCGAAGAAGGCGCAGGCGCTCTGGCACGCGCTCGGCGCGCATTGGAACCTGCGCGACGCCGCCAAGCGCGCCAAACTGGCGGAGGGCCTGCCCGCGGAGGCCCGCCCGTTGTGGGCGGCCATCGCGCAGAAGCTGTTCCCGGCGGGCGAGGAGGACGGGCGCGTGCTCGACCGCCCCGACGAGCTGATCTTCCGCTTCACGGAGGCGTTTTACGGGGAGTACGCCGAGGAGACGTTCGACAACGCCCGGTCGCGGCTGGAGGACATCGAGGAACTGATGGCGTTTTCGGCCAAGTACAAGGGCACGGCCGAATTCCTGAGCGAGATGGCCCTGCTGACGAACCTCGAGGCCGAGCAGAACCGCGCCAAAGGGCAGCCGGGCCAGGCGATCCGGCTGACAACGGTGCACCAGGCCAAGGGGCTCGAGTGGCAGGCCGTGTTCGTGCTGTGGCTGGCGGACGGGATGTTTCCGGCGGCGCGTTCGCTGGAGGAGGCGGCCGACGCGGCCGAGGAGCGCCGCCTGTTCTACGTCGCCGTGACGCGCGCGAAGGACTATTTATGGCTGTGCGTGCCGCGGATGCGCAAGTCGCGCGACGGCGGGCTCCAGATCTGCCTGCCGTCGCGGTTCATCGACGAGATCGACCCCGACCTGCTGCAGGTGGACCAGGCCGGCGGCTTTGCGCCGTCGCCGCACTGGCGCGGCTGGTAGGCGAAGGGAATTCAAATTGCGGGTTGTTGTTCCTGTGGCCAACGGGTAGAATAAAAGCCGTGAAAGTGGATCGCATCAGACTATCGGTTGTCGATCTGCATGCCAAAACCCCGGACAAAGGGTACTGGCGACGGCAGCCGACGAGCGCGCGTTTACGCGCAGTGCAAATGGACCGACAGGTGGCCTATGGCCGCGCAGACACTGCCCGAAGACTTCAAAGAATTCTTGAAATTGCTGAACGACGCTGACGTTCAGTATCTGTTGATCGGCGGCTATGCCGTTGGGTATCACGGCTATCCGCGCGCCACGGCTGACATGGACATTTGGGTGGCCATCTCGCCGGACAATGCCGCCAAACTGGTTGATGTTTTCCACCGGTTTGGCATGCAGGACGACCAACTGAAGCCGGCCTTGTTCCAGGAGCGGGGCAAGATCATTCGCATGGGCTTGCCGCCGATGCGGATCGAGGTGCTGACCGAGATTGATGGGGTGGATTTTGCGGAATGTTATGCCGCCCGGGTCACGGCGGACATCGACGGCCTGCCTGTCCAGTTGATTTCCCGCGAGCATCTGTTGCGCAACAAGCGCGCATCCGGCCGACATAAAGATCTGGATGACCTTGAGAACCTTCCAGACGACGGTCCGGCGGAACAATCGTAGTCAAATGGCCAGGCCGTAACGTCGGCGGAGTTCCCGCACGTGGTCAGAGGCGAAGCCGAGGGCATCCCACATGCGCCAGAGATCGGCGTAGGGGAGCCAGGTGAATTCGACGGCCGAGTCCTTGACGCGGTCGTAGAATGCGGAGATTTCAGCGCGGTGCTGACGGTATTCGGGGAAGTCCGCCCAGTTTTCGGGCTCCCAAAAGAGGTAGAGGAGGATGACGCGCTTGCCTTGGCATTCCGGCCGGTTGCGGAGGCCGAGGTAGTGGCGGACGAGCTGGGCGGCGTCGAGGTACTGCTTCGGACCGGTTTTGAGCGATTCCAGCAGCTCGGCCCAGCACGGCTCCATCCGGGGCAGGTTCTCGAGCCGGTAGCTCTTCGTGAATTTCGGCTGCTTGGGGGTGAGGATTTCGAGGAACTTGGATTCGACGCCGATGACGACGTTGGAATTTTCCACCAGAAGGTCGAGATGGGGCGGGATGCCGCCGAGGCCGGTCGGGCATTTCTTCTCGAATTGCATGGCGGTGTAGCCGGGACAGCCATGCAGACACAGCGCCGGCGGATTGGTGCGCCAGGGGCCGAAGGTGTTGGCGGCGAGCGCCGAGGAGGAGTGGGCGGCGCGGAACTTGCCTTCCAGTTCGTTGCCGCTGCCCTGGGCGTAGTCGGCGCGGATGTCTTCCAGCCGGACGCCGGGGACGAGGTTGAGTTCGGCGGTTGCAGCATAGCCGCGGGCGTCGAGCGGGGCGGGGGAGATTTCGGCGCAGCGGCGGCGGATGGCCCGCTTGGCGCGTTCGGCGACGGGCAGGAACTGCGGCAGGGCGCGCGGCCGGAGGGGAACGTCGAGGAAAAGATCATCGTTGATCGACAGGTAATTGAAGGGATAGTCCGGCCAGGTCATGGTGGCGAAGTAGGCGGCGAGGTCGGCGGGGTCTTTCACATCGATCCGGAGGAAGGGGCCCTTGCCGCCAGTCTTTTCAAGGTAGAGCCAGCCGTTTTCCTGTTGGAGCAGCACGCCGGCGTGGTCGGTGACCACCAGGTGGTATTCGGTGCGGGCGCGGTGGAGCAGGATGAGGGAGACCTTCTCCGGGAACCGGACGCCGCCGCGCTGCCAATGCCTCCGCAGGGCCGCCTGCGTTTCCGCCGCGACGGTTTCCGCCGAGGTGTCCCGCGGCAAGGTCTGGTACTGGTACAAGACGGAGTTGAGGATCCGGTGTTTTTCCGGGAATTCGTACTGCGCGATGTCCCGCACGAAGTCCGTGTACCAGGCCGGATGGGCGATGGCGGCCACATCGCCGAGCGAGACCACGGGTTCCAGCCATTCGGTGAAGTTGGTGGTGACCTGGATGGCCAGCCAGGGGGCGCCCGGCGTTTCCAGATCGACGGCCGCATCCATCTCCGGCCCGGCCAGGAGCACGGCCGTGTCGTAGCAGTTCAACTCGAAGTCGTGGTCCAGGAAGGAGAGCTGGTTGGTGCCGAGGGCGGCGACGAAACCGGAGATGGAGGCGAACTCGCGGAAGCCATCCGTGGCGGGCGGGAAGGCGGAGGTGTCGAGGGCGAGCGGGGTGCGATAGTAGTGGAGGATGGCTTTCCGGAGCGCGGCGAGGTGGTTCGTGTCGCAGCCGGCGCGGGCGAAGGCGCGGAGGGTGTCTTCGCGGGCGGCGTCGGTGTCGAGGAAGGAGACGCGGACGGGGCCGGCCGCGGCGGTGTGGATCGCGAGCACGACGGCGGCGAAGAAGAGGCGGCCGGGACGGCTCATGGCTTGGGGGCGGGGGCGGGCGGCTTGGGGGCGGATTCGGAATAGCGGGCGCAGGCGCCGACGAGGGTGGCGAGCGGGAGCATTTCCGTGCCGGGGATCATGCAGTAGATGCCGGCGGCCAGCGCGCAGAGCAGGGAGGTTTTCTTCGGGAGAGCGAGGGCGCGGCCCATCCAGTAGCCGGCGAAGGCGCCGATGGGCAGGCCGAGGTAAAGGCCGATGGGGCCGAAGGTCGCCAGATCCACGAAGTCGATGATGAGCCCGGCGACGACGGGTCCGAAGGCGCGGTTGAGGCGTTCGGCCCGGGTGGGCGGCGGGGCGGCGGCTGGCACGGGGTTTTCCATGGCAAGGTCCGGCAAACGGGTCCAGAATAGAGGATCCGCCGCCGGCGCGCAAGGCGGCCGGGCGGGGGGGGTCAAGGAGCAGCGGGCGGATCCTCGGCGCCGGGAAAAGGCTTCTCGAGGGTGAGGTCGGGATACAGTTTGGCCAAGCATTCGGGGCACAGGCCATGCGAGAACTGGGCGTCGGAGTTCTGTTGGATGTAGAGTTCCAACTGGTTCCAGTAGCCCTTGTCGTCGCGGATTTTCTTGCACGAAGCGCAGATGGGCAGCAAGCCGCTCAGGGTGCGGACATTGGCGAGGGCGGTCTGCAGGCGTTTGGTTTCCTGCTGGAGGGCGGCGGTGCGCTCGCGGATCTGGATTTCCAACGTGTCCTTGTGATCCTGCAGTTCGGCGTTGAGGCGCTTCAGGTCGACCGTATGCACGCGGTAGATGTGCGCCAGGAGCAGCAGGAAGGGCAGGCTGGCCAGCAGAAAATAGGCGGCGACGGCGGTGGATTGCAGCAGGTTTTGGCGGAGCAGGCGGCGGATGTCGCTGATGTCCCGGTCGGCGCTGGCCAGGTAGCGGCGCCCGCCCGGCGCATGCTGCGGCAGGGCGATGGAACGGTACGTGCCCCACTGGTCGGTGAACTCGAGAAAGACGGGTTGGTTGTCCTGGAAGCCCTGGACGAATTCCGCGGGGATGTCTTCGTAGGGATAGAAGTACCACGATTCCCGTTCGCGGGCTTCCTCCTCCGAAACGGACGGGGCGGAGAAGAAAAACGCGCCGTCCTTTTCGACGATGGTTTGGACCCACTTGAAGCCGGATTCGACGCCGAAATCCGTCACCAGCTTCCGATTGCGGAGCTCTTCGTCCCGGCCGATGGAATCGGGCGCGAGCGCGCGGTCGTGGAAGTCGGGCGCGAGCAGATATTTCAGGCTGCGGGCGGCCTGGAGCAGGCCGGAATCGATTTCCGCCAGCAGCCGGGTCTTGTGCTCGCGGTAGGACCAGACGGCGTAGCCGGCCACGGCCAGGATGTAGAGCAGGATGCACAGGGGCAGCAGGACCGGCGTGCACAAACGACAGATTTTTTCGCGGCGGGTCCCGCCGGCCTTGCCTGGCAGGGGATTGTTGGATGCACGACTCATAGATTATTCCGATGGCTCCAACGGCATTCCGCCTTAACAAAAGTATAACAATACGGCGCGTTTGCAAGCGCAATCGCGGGCCCGCGGGCAAATTCGCCGAACGCCGGCTTAGGCAAGCCGTTGGCGCATGGGTTCGAAGCCGCGGGAATGGATGTCCAGCAGGCCGCGGGGGAGGCTTTCGGCGAACCAGAGCGGGGTATAGGCCTTTTCGAGGTCGTCGAGCAACGGGCGGGTTTGCGCGGCGGAGGCAAAAGTCGAATTGACATTCATGCACGCTTATATCTATTATCCATGCATGAAAGTCAATCTCGGGACAATGACACGGAGCGGAAAAATCCTGGAAATCGCACGCCGGCATGGCGGAACCGTGACGGCGGCTCAAGTGACGGCGGCCGGTATCCTGCGCGGAAATCTAACTGCGCTGGCGGCGAGCGGCCGTCTGGAGCGGGTGAACCGCGGAGTCTATATGCTGCCGAAAGCGCTGGAAGACGAATTCTTGACGATCCAAAGCCGGTTCAAGCGGGGCGTTTTTTCGTTGGAGACCGCGTTGTTTCTGCATGGGCTTACCGATCGTACGCCCGACCGGTTCCGCATGACTTTTCCCGCGGGTTATAACACCGGAGCCTTGCGGAAAGAGCATGTCCGAACCAATCGGGTAAAAATGGAACTGCACGGCTTGGGTGTCGTGGCGGTACAAACGCCGGCCGGCCATGCGGTGCGGGCCTACAACGCGGAACGGACGTTGTGCGACATCCTGAAGGGCCGCAGTGGAACCGATGCGCAGATCGTTTCCGAAGCCTTCAAGCGATATATCCGGCGGCGCGACAAAAACATTCCCCGAATTTCGAGTTATGCGAAACTGCTGCACGTGGAAAGCAGGGTCCGAGCCTATCTGGAGACGTTGCTGTGAAGCCGGCGATGCAGTTGAAGGCCCGGATGAAAATGGTGGCGCGCAAAAAGGGTATTTCCGCGCAGCTGGCCCTCCAAAACCACATGTTGGAGCGGTTGCTGGAGCGCATCTCGCTGTCCAACTATCGGCGGAACTTCGTTCTCAAGGGCGGATTGCTGATTTCCGCCCTGGCGGGACTCGACACGCGGACCACGATGGACATGGACGGAACCATCCGGCGGATGCCGGTCACCGCCGCCGGCGTTCGGCGGATGTTCCGGGATATCTGCGCCGTGCGGATCGACGACGGAGTCTCGTTCGCCGTGAAGGGCCTCGAAGAGATCCGGCAAGGCGACGAATACGGCGGTCTGCGGCTGTCGCTGGAGGCGAAATGCCCGCCCATGGCGGTGCCCTTGAAGGTAGACCTCACGACGGGCGACAAGATCACGCCGCGCGAAATGCCGTTCGATTATCCGGTCCGGCCCGGATCGCGCGCCATCCGGGTGTTGGCCTACAACCTGGAAACCATCCTGGCGGAGAAACTGGAAACCATCTTGGCGCGGGGCGATCTGAACACGCGGATGCGGGACTTCTACGACGTTCATTTGTTGCGGCGCTTGTATGCCTGGAAAATCGATTGGGAAGTCCTGCGGAAGGCGTTGCCGGCGACCGCCAGGCGCCGCGGCACGTTTCAGTTGCTGAAACAGCACAAGGAAATCATGCGGGCAATCGAAGCCAGCGCGGTCATGGCCGGGCGCTGGAAGACCTATCGCCGGGATTTCGATTATGCCAAGGATATCGAGTTTGCCGAGGTTTGCCGCGCGATCTCGGCAACTTTCGTTGGAATTCTTATGGCCGAATGAATAGACTGGTGGGGCATTTCTTTGGAGGAAGCGCATGAGCCGGAACCGAAATCATTATTATGCCATCGGTTGGATAATCATGCTGGCGGCGGCGGTTGACCTTTGGGCGGCGGAGTTCTTTGTTTCGCCTTCGGGCAGCGATGCCGGCGCGGGCACTTCGTGGGCCAACGCCAAGCAGACCATCCAAGCCGCCATCGATGCCGCCGCCGCCGGCGATACCGTTTGGGTCACCAACGGCATTTATGATAAGGGCGGACGTCCGGCGGGTGGTGTTTTCACACTTACGAATCGGGTCGTGATCGACAAGCCGCTTACGTTGCGGTCGGTGAATGGGCCGGATTCGACCATGATTATGGGTACAAATTATCCAACAGTATATGTATTTAATTTGGGGCCCAACTCAGTGAGATGCGTATGGTTGACAAATGGGGCTTCACTTGTTGGATTCACGCTGGCCCAGGGTTCAACGTCCGTTAATGATAATAATGGTACAGAAGAGAATGGTGGCGGAATCTGGTGTCAGGGCACAAATGTAATCGTATCCAATTGCATCTTCTCATGCAATGCAGCATGGCGTGGTGGTGCTGCTTTCGGAGGGACCATGATCGATTGTACTTTTACGAATAATATTGGCTATACTGGTAGTGCCGTCCGATCGGGTATGTGTTTCAACTGCTTTTTTCTTTTCAACACAAATCTGGGTTCTGGGACTGTTATACATTCCGTAATTAATAACTGTGTATTCTCATACAACCACGGCCGTGGGGGTGTGTTTTGTGCTGGCGGGGCTCAATCTGAGCTAAACAATTGCATACTGGTAAATAATTGGGGAAGTGGGGGATGTGTAGCGACACTGAACAATTGCATTGTTGTAAACAACCAATTAGGGGCGGACAGATGCATTTTAAACAACTGTACGGTTGTTGGAAACCAGAGTGGTCGGTGGGGAGCCGGAGGCACATCCTGCAGTACGCAGCTAAACAGCATCGTCTACATGAATTGGGGAAATAACTATTCCAATGGAATATTCATAAATTGCTGTACCGTGCCGATGCCGACGAATGGGGCGGGCAATATTACGAACGATCCGGTATTCATCGATCCCGGCAACTGGTCCGGAACCAATTTTGTGGCTGGGGATTACCGGTTGCAGTCGAACTCCCCGTGCATCGATGCGGGGAGCAATGCCGATCTGGCGCCGGGCGCCGATTTGGCCGGAGTGCCGAGACCGCTGGACGGCAATGCCGATGGCGTGGCCATCATGGACATGGGTGCCTATGAATATCTGAATCCAGCGGCGGATTCCGACGGGGACGGCATGCCGGACGGCGCGGAAGTCCGGGCGGATACCGATCCAACGCAGTCCGATTCGCGGCTGGCGATGCTGGGGGTGGATGCTTCCAACGACCAATTCCGGGTGAATTGGATGGGAGGCAGCCGGGCCACGCAATATCTGGAACGGTGCGTGGATTTGACGGCCACGGGCACGAGCTGGGAAGTGGTATTCACCAACCTGCCGCCCACGGCGAAACCGGCATTTCTGGCGCTTCCTCCGGACACGAACGCCATGGGGCATTACCGCGTCCGTGTCGGGCCGTGATGGCGAAGGCTGTCTGCCGCGCCAGCAGGAGCCCGGCCGGGACGGACGACACGGAGGTCATCCCTCCAGAGTGTGAAATGCGAAAACAGGTTTATGGAGGGCCCGCCTCCGTGCGGGCCGGATAGCGGGGGGGGGGATTTAAGTGACGCCTTTATCCAAAAGTGCCCGCATGGGTTCGAAGCCGCGGGAATGGATGTCCAGCAGGCCGCGGGGGAGGCTTTCGGCGAACCAGAGCGGGGTATAGGCCTTTTCGAGGTCGTCGAGCAACGGGCGGGTTTTTCCGGCGGGGGCGCCGGAAGCGACCAGGGCGTTGAACTGGAGGAAGCGGCAGGCGAGGGCGAGCTGGGCGAGATCGGTTTCGTCGGCCCAGGCGGTGGGTTTGAGGTTGGCAAAGCCCTCGGCCCAGAGCGGGGCCTGTTCGGCGACATGGCGTGCGGGGCCGGGGTCGGCGGGCAGCGGGAGGTCCTTGAGCGGCGGGAAGGGCCAGGCGGCGAGGTTTTCCGGGACGGAGCCGGCGCGCAGGAAGAGGCCGGCCGGGCGGAAGTCCTCCGCGCCGAAAAGGATTTTCGAGAAGGCGGCGTCGAAGGCTTCCGTTTCGTCGTGGGCGGGATTCCAGGCGAGGTGTGCACCGAGGGCGAGGCCGTGGAGCGCGCCGGGGGGCAGGTTGAAGTGGCCGTAGTCGCCCCAGTCAGTGTTCAGCAGGCCGCGCGCGCCGAGGCGCCGGCCGGTGCGGGCGTAGGCGGCGATGACGGTGCGGGCCTCTTCGACCGCCGGGAAAACCCGGCCGAAGCCGCGGACGGAGGGACAGACGATGGTGGCCAGGCCGCGCGTGATGAACTCGCCGCATTTTTCGAATTTGTTGGAAGGGAAGTAGGCCCAGTCGAGGATTTCGCAGCCTTCGGGCAGGGCGGAGATTGCGTCGGGGTGGTGGAGGAGCATGTCGCCCCAGAGCATGAGGGACTTGCCGTGGCGCGCGGCTTCCTTCTGCAGGAAGCGGATGTGGTCGGTGTACTGGCGGGCGCGGTCGGCGGGCGCGGCGTTGGGCATGCGCCGGCCCAGGTCGTAGGTTTCGTCGCCGCACAGGTTGAAGCGGGAAGAGGAGAAACAGGGGAGGAATTCGGCGAGGATCCGGCGCAGGAGTTCCTGGGCGTCGGGGTCGCGGGAGTTGAGGGTCGCGCCGTGCAGGCGCTGGCGCCAGGTGGCGGCCGCCCACGAAGGCGCCGGGAATTCGACCTCGGCCAGCTCGCGGTACTGGGGAAGCGAAAGAATGCGGCCGAGGTGGCCGAAGCAGGTGAAGGAAGGGACGAGTTCGATGAAATGCTCGCGGCAAAAGGTGTCCAGCGCCTGCAGGTCGTCGGCGTCGTAGGCGTCGTCCGCGCCGGCGATGTCCGGATCGAAGCGGAAGCGGAAGGGGTGCTCGAAATAGAGCTGGAGGTGGTTGATTTTGAGGCTGGCCAGCAGGCGGATGCGGCGCTGGAGCATTTCCGGGCGCGGGACGCGCCCGCGGCTGACGTCGAGGGAATAGCCGCGCAGGGGGAAGACCGGGGCGTCTTCGATCTCCAGGCAGGGCAAGGCGCCTCCGCTCTGCGGAAGGATCTGGCGGAGGGTTTGCAGGGCGTAGAAGAAGCCCGCGGCACCGGCAGCGGTGATTTCCAGGCATACCGGCGTGATGCGCAGCCGGTAGGCCTCGGGGGCGCCGGGCGCGGTTTCGAGGCGGAGGGCGGCGCGCTGCTGGCGACAGGCGATGTGGTGGAGCCCGGGGAAGAGCTCGTGCAGGACCTTGCCCACGCGCGGGTCGAGGTGGTCGGGGACGCAGGCCGTCGGCGGCGCCGGGAGAGTCAGGGTTCCGTCGCGCAGCTGCAGGGACGCGGGGGCTGGGAGGAGGTGGAGCATGGCGGGTCAGGCGGCGGCGGGGTGGCGGCGTTGGCTGGAGTGCGGGGTGGAGCGGAGGGGGAAGGGGCGGGGATTTCTTTCGGATTTTGTCGGGCGTAAAAACCAACCCGCGTCTTTTTCGTTCTGCCGCTTTGAGGCCGACCGCTCGCGGACGGGAGTCCTGCTCGGGTCGTCCGCGAAGCGGCATCTCCGAAAAATCCGCAGGTTATTTTTACGCGGGACGCCGTCAATATCCAAAAGAAACCCCCGGCATCCACGTCCTGCGGACGGCGGGCGGGAAAGCGGAGTTTTCCACAGTATGGAAAACTTTTTTGCGGTTTTTCCACGCCATGGAAAAATATTTTCCACAGTGTGGAAAAACAGGGCTGTTTTTTCCGCGCCATGGAAAACTTTTCCGGGATTTTTCCACGCCATGGAAAACTTTTTTCCACAGCATGGAAAACTCTGGTGGTGGGAAGGGCTCACGGGGCCTTGGGGAGGTGGACGTCGAGCTGGGGGAGGGGGATGGCGAGGCCTTTTTCGCGGAAAGCTTCGAGGACGGCGTGGCGGATGTCGCTGGCGGTGGCGGCGACGCTGGCGCGGGTGGTGTCGACCCAGAAGAAGAGCTTGAACACGAGGCCGTGGGCGCCGAAGTCGTCGAAGATGACCCAGGGGGCCCGGCCGGGGGCGGTGAGGACGGCGGGGTGGGCGGCGGCGACGGCGGCAAGGGTTTCGGCGACGAGCCGCGAGTCGGACCCGTAGGCGGCGGTGAGGGTGACGAGGCCGCGCAGGGCGCGCTCGTAGTTGGTGCGGTTGACAATGGTGTTCGAGAGGAAATTGGAGTTGGGAACGACGAGGTTGATGCCGTCGAAGGTGCGGACTTCGGTGGCGCGCAGGCCGATCGAGAGGACGGTGCCGGCCTGGTTGTCGACCTCGACGATGTCGCCGGCGCGGTAGGGGCGGGCAACGAGGATGATGACGCCGCTGATGAGGTTGCTGCAGAGATTCTGCGCGCCGAAGCCGAAGCCCAGGGCGATGGCGCCGCCGAGGAACTGGAACAGGGTGAGCGGCACGCCGAGGACGCGCAGGGCGGCGAGGATGAAGAGCGCCCACAGGAAGAAGAAGGTCCAGCGCGGCGCGAGATCCCGCGCGCGGGGGGAATGCAGCAGGCGGACGGCGAGCCGCTTGGCCACGAATGCCGCGGCCAGACGGCTGACAGCCCAGCCGCCGGCGGCCAGCAGGGCGGCCAGTAGGGCGTCGCCCAGGGTCAGGCTGAACGAGGAGCCGGCCCAGAGGGTGCGGTCGAGGTAGGGCGCAAGGGCGTTCGGGTTCATGCAGTCAGTGTAGCGGACGGCGGCAGGCGGGAGAAACAAAAAACCAAAATCAGGGCCGGACGAGGGCGGGGAGGATCAGGTCGGAGAGGTCCGAGTCGAGGGGGAAGAAGACGAAGCCGGGGCAGCGGCGGGCGCGGGCGGCGGCGATCTGTTCCGCGGCGCCGAGGGCGTCGAGCTGGGCCTCGTCGGCGCCGGTGCCGATTCCGGGGAGGATCATTCCGGGCGCGGCGGCAGCGAGGCAGAGGTCGAGCCAGTCGGCGAAGCGGGCGGGGTCGGCCGTGTACAGCATGGGGCAGGCGAAATCGAGGGCGCCGGCGCGGAGCCAGGCGGGCCAGTCCTGCCCGTTTTCGGCGGCGGCGGCGGGTGTGGGATAGACCGCGGCGGACAGGCGCAGGGCCGGATTGAGCGCGCGCAGTTCCCGGGCGGCTGCGGCGACGAACGCGGTCAGGTCGGCGGTGCGGACCTGCTCGAAGGCGGCAGCGTGGAGCCCGCCGGGGAGGACGTCGGCGGGCCAGGCGGCGACGCTTCGGCCGAGGTGCGTTTCGAAGGCGGCGCGGTGGCGGGGGCAGTAGCAGCCGGCGCGGGCGGGGTAGCGGATGTAGTCGAGGTGGATGCCGGCGACGCCGCGGCGGACGAGGTCGGAGAACAGCGCCCGGAGGGCGGCCCGGTTTTCCGGATGCAGGGGGCAGAGCCAGGGGAGTTCCTGGCCGCCGGCGGCCTGCATGAGGCGGCCTTCCGCGCGCAGTTCGGCGAGGCGTTCGGCGGGCAGGCCGTCGAGGTTCCAGCAGACGACCCAGGCGTGGAGTTCCATATGGTTGGTGCGGGCGGAGAGGAGCATGCGGTCGAAAGGGGCGCGGGCGCGCGGTTTGCCGGGGGCGGCTTCGGGCACGGTGCCCCCGGCCTGGTAAAGGGCATAGCCGCCGGTGCCGAGCTGTTCGAAAAGGGTGTTGATGCCGCCGGCGGCGAGCGCGGCGAGGATTTCGTCGCGCGTGCGCGGGGAAAGGGGGCGGCTCCAGACGGCGCGGATTTCATCCGCCGGCGCCGGGACGGCGGCGAGGACGCCGGGCACCTGCGCCGCGCGGGCTTCCGCCGCCGCGTGGAACCGGTCGCGGGCGGGGGCGTAGGCAGGGTCGGCGGCGGTGAGGGCGCTGAGGAACCATTGGACGGCGGCGGGGGAGGCCCGCGGCGGGATGTGCGAGAACCAGACGCCGCGCGGCGAAACCGCGGAGGCGGGCAGCGAGCGGTCGGGGTTGTGGTCGGCATCGAGCCAGCGGCCGACGTTGCGGGCGCCGGGAGTGGCGGCGCGGACGGGCAGCAGGTGCTGGGTGAAATGGGACATGGACGCCGGCAGGCCCGGAACGGACGGGGCGTCGAAAGAAACCGTGTGCCAGGTTTCGGCCTGGGTGGCGTAGGGAAGGCATTTGAAACCGAGGGCGGCGGCCAGCCGGTCGTGGGAAAGGTAGAAGACGGCGAGGCGTCCCTGGCGGCGTTTGACGAAGCGCGCGAGAACCGCGGCCTGCCGCGGGGACAGGGCGGGATTGTAGGGCAGGACCAGGAGGCGGTAGGGACGGAGGTCGAGGCGCTCGAGTTCGTCCGAAACCAGATCGGCCGGCAGGCCGGCGCGGTCCAGCAGGCGCAGGGCGCGGTCGGCGCATTGGCGGGCGAGGCCGCCTTCGCCGGGGGCGGTGAACGGCCCCGTGCCGGCGACGACCGCGACGGAGGCGGCTTCGGCCCGGATGGCGTGCAGGCTCAGCACGGCATCGCGGGCCGCGCCCCGCCACAGGGAGAACCGGAGGGTTTCGGCCTGGCGCCAGTCGGGGTTGCCGCCGGCGCCTTCGCCGGCGAAATCGGCGCGCCGGAAGACGAGCGTCTGGCGGCCGGCGGTTTCGATGGATTTCTGGGCGGAGAGCCACTCATGGCCGATGCGCAGGTGGAGGGTGAGAGCGCGGGTGGCGGCGGGATCGGGACAGGTGAAATCCAGCACGATGACGGTGGCGGCGCCGGGGAAGGAGCCGAGGGGAATGTCCCAGTAGACGCGATCGGGGCCGGCGGCGAAGGGCAGGACGAATTCGACACCGCCGGCGGGGGCGGCGCGGGCCGGCGGCGCGGACGCACCGGGGACGATCGCGGCCGGGTTATCCATGGCGGCGAAATCGGCGGGGCCGGCGGCGGCATGCAGAAGCAGGCCGGCGAAGCACAGGGCCGTTGGCCAATGCCGGCGCACGGCGGGCCTACTCCCAAACGTAGCCCGAGGAGTCGCCTGCCCGGGCGCCGGTGACGGCCGGATCCCGGCCGATCTGGCGGAACACCTTTCGGGGCGGGGCTTGATCCAGCCGTTGCGGGGCGGCGGGAGCGTCGAGCGGGGCGGCGGAAACAGGCGCCGGCGGGGCATAGGGATTCGTGACCTGGTAGGGCTTGTGTCCGCCGCGGTTCTGTTCCTGGCGGGCGTGTTTCACGCCGAGATGGCGGAAGTAGGTCATGGCTACGAAGAAAAGCGCCAGCAGGATGGCAATGACCGTCACGGGATTGAGAAACAGTTCGCTCCATTCCGTCATGGGCAGCTCCGGGGTTGGACGGGTTCGGGGGGCGGGAGGGAGGTGAGGCCGACATCGGCGGCGGCCTGGGCCACAATGGCTGGCGTGACTTGGGGGGCTTTGGCGGCGAAGCCCAGCAGGAGGGCGGTGTCGCACAAGAGGTTGATGCGCCGGGGCAGGCCTCCGGAAAGGCGGAAGATGGCGGCGAGTGCGTCTTCGGCGAAGCTCCAGATATCGCCGCCGACGGCACGCATATGGTGTTGGATGTAGGCGGAAGTGAGGGGGGCGGTGAGCGGCGGCAGCTCGTAGACGATCTGGATGCGTTCCCGGAGGGAGGGCAGGGTTTGCAAGGCGGGCAGGAGCTCGGGCGCCCCGGCGAGCAGGATGGTGAAGAACGGCTCCTCGACCTGGGTCTTGCGGTTGACGAGGCGGAGGTTGGTCAGGAAGTGGACGAGGGCGAGGCCGTTGTCGGCGGCGAGCTGGTGGGCTTCGTCCAAGCACAGCACGGTGCGGACCAGGCTGTCGGCGCGGTATTGGGTGGCCTGCCAGAAGCTCATCAGGGCTTCCGGCAGGTTCGTGGCGGCGCAATCCAGCCGCAGGCTGGCGAGGATCTGGCGGGCCATGGGCAGTTGGCCGCCGGGAATGGCATCCAGGCGGAGGACCGGCCGGCGGCCGGCTTCGAGGCGGGCGGCGACGGTTTTGAGGACGGCGGATTTGCCGACGCCGTAGGGGCCGGTCAGTACGCCGGCCAGCCGGCCGTTTTCGGCCAGGAAGCAGAAGCGGGCGATGGCTTCCTCGTGCGGCTCGCTGGAAAACCAGAAGCGCGGATCGATGACATTGAGGAACGGATTGCCCTTCAGATTCCAATAGTCGGCGTACATGGCGTCCTTGTCGCGATCCTCGCACGTCAGGGGGGGAAGGCGGCGGCGAACCGGATCGGCGCGCGCGGGGCGGGGGTGGGCGGCTGTTCGGCGGCCGGAACGATGCCCATGCCGTGGACGATGGAGAAGGAAACGGGCGGAGGCAGGGTTTCGCTGCCGAGGAACTTGTTCACCAGAAGGGTATGGCGGCCGCCGGCGTCCACATCCAGGGTGACGGCGACGGGCACGAGGTCTTCGACCAGGTTTCGGAGGGTGAAGGCCAGGGCCGAGGCGGGCCGGGGCAGGGTGAACACGCTGGTGACGCCCATCCGCTCCATGGCGTGGACGAAGGAATAGACATGCTG
This sequence comes from uncultured Verrucomicrobiota bacterium, assembly GCA_964393515.1. GTDB lineage: Bacteria > Verrucomicrobiota > Kiritimatiellia > CAIQIC01 > Lenti-01 > Lenti-01. The sequence goes on along the minus strand of CAYMTY010000003.1, from coordinate 88,594 downwards.
GGCGAGCTTGTCCTCCTGCGGGATGGCGACCCACGGCAGGATGGTATCGATGACCACGCGGCTGATGCCGTTGGCTTCAATGATGTTCTGGAACTCCATGAAGCTGCCCGGCGGCAGGGTGAGGTTCTGCTCGAACTCCGGGGAGGGCATGATGTTGGTGTATTCGAGCAGGATGACGCGGCCCTGGGCGACGGCCGCGGCCAGGGGCAGGCCCAGATTGGCGGCGACGCTGACAAGGTCCTGGGCCCGCCAGGCGGAGAGCATCAGGCCCCGTTCGCCCTCTTGCACGCTCTGCAGCAGAGCATGGAGCGCGGCGATGGTCTTGCCGCTGCCCAGGCGTCCGACGCACAAGGCGGGACGTTTGCGGTAGATGCCCCCGAAGTGGTCGTCCAGGAAGGGGATGCCGAGTCGGGTCTTGTCGATCATGGGCCGTTCCCGCGCTACTTCTCCCGGTGGGCCAGGATTTTCAGGGCCTGGGCCAGCAGGCCCTTGATGAAGGCCAGTTCGAAGGGCTTGGTGAGAAAGGCCATGATTTCGCCGCTCTGGGCTTTGGCGTTGAGCGCCTCCGAAGGTTCACCGGTGATCAGGATGAGTGGGCGGCCGGCGGCCTGGGCCTTCAGCTGGTCGATCCATTCATCGAGCGGCGGGGTGTCCGGCAGGTAGATGTCGGCGATGATGATTTCGATGGCCGGATCGGCCATCTGGGCGAGGCCTTCGGCGCAAGTGGCCGCGAGGAAAGCCTGATGGTTCAAGCGGGAAACCAGCGTGGCGAGGTAATCCCGGACTGCCTTGTCGTCGTCAATGATCAGAATGTTCGCCATGTTTGTTTCCTCCGTTCGAAGTACCCCAGCTTATCCGCACAGACCGGCTCTGTCAACGGAGCCCCGGGGAGCCCGCCGGGTTTCCACCGGCCGAACCGCGGACGCAACCTGAATCCAGAAAGGGGGTAAAGCCGATTTTTGATTTACTCTACTAATTTCCTATTATTTTCTACTTTAGCAGACCAAGATAATGTATAATGTTCAATCATTTCATAAACGCGATGGAAGCAGAGCACAAGCCAGAACAGGGCGGACCAGAGGTCCAGACGGCGCGGATCACGCGTTGCCAGTGCGTTGCCTGCGGCGTGACGGTGCATGTGCATGGCACGCCGGCGCCGGTGACCTGCCCCTACTGCCGGAAGCCGTTGGCGCGCAGCGTGGCGGAGGTGCCGCTGGCGCCGCCGGCCGCTTATCCCTCGCTGGAAGTGGCGCGGGCCCGGATGGCGAAGCTGTATCGCCGGCCGCCGAAGTGGCTGGCGGCCCTGATCCTGCTGGTGGCGATCCTGATGCTGGCGACGGCGGTGTTCATGCAGCTGCGCAGCGCGGGGAACTACTTCTACCAGCCGCTGGTGAGCATCTACTCGCTGGTGGCGGGCCTGTTCGTCGTGTCGCGCTTCCTGATCGCCGCGATGTACGTGCCGCCGCCGGACCAGAAATACGAACCGACCGTGACGGTGCTGGTGCCCTGCATGAACGAGGAGCGGGTGATCCGGCAGACGATCGAACGCATCTTCGCGGCCCGCTATCCGGCAGACAAGCTCGAGGCCGTGGTCGTCAACGACGGTTCGACGGACCGCACGCTGGCGGAAATGCTGGCGGCGCAGACGCGGCATCCGCAGCTGGTGGTGGTGGATTTCGCCGCCAACCGCGGGCTCAGCCACGCCTGGGCGGTGGGCGTGCTGCTGGGGCGCGGCGAATACATGGTGTGCGTGGATTCGGACACCTTCATCTTCCCGGGCTCGATCCAGAAGCTGATGCAGGGCTTCACCGATCCGGCCGTCGGCGGCGTCAGCGGGCATTGCGACGTGGAAAACGCGCAGGCCAACCTCCTGACCCGCATGCAGGACGTCCGGTACTTCTTTTCCTACAAGGTGATGAAGGCAGCGGAGAGCGTGAGCGGCTGCGTCAGCTGCCTGCCGGGCTGCTTCTCGGCCTACCGGCGGGTGTGCGTGCTGCACGTGTTGGACGAGTGGCTGAATGCGAAGGTGATGGGTGAATACGGCAATTTCGGCGACGACCGGAGCCTGACGAACCTGATCCTGCGCGACTACAAGGTCGTCTACCACGACCAGGCGCTGGCGACGACGATCGCGCCGGACGGCTGGCAGCAGTACACGCGGCAGCAGGCGCGCTGGGCGCGCTCCTACCTGCGCGAGATCGTGAAGGTGGGCCGCTGGATGTGGCGCAAGCATCCGGTGCCGGCCCTGTCCTGGTACGCGATGATGTGGATGCCGATCATCGAGCCCGTGGTCATGATCTCCGCACTCGTGGTGGCGCCGGTGATGGCCTATCTGGCGGGCGGGGCCAACCTGGCCTGGTCCTACCTGCTGGGGGTCGGCGCCATCACCGCGGTGTGGACGCTCCACTACTGGGAGCGGACCGGCCGCCGCCACTGGTGGGCGGGCTTCCTCTACACGCTCAGCTACATGGCGTTCTTCAGCTGGCAGATCTACTGGGCCATGGCCACCGTGCGCGGTAAGCACTGGGGGACCCGCGGATGAACCGGCCGCTCCGCCCAATCCCCCCCGCCGGCGCCCCGGAAGATTTTTCCGCCCCGGCCGCCGCTCCCGCGCCGCCGCCGCCCGTCGTCCCGGCCAGCCCCGCGGCCGGTCCGGATCCGCTGCCGCCCCCCGCGCCGCCGCCGGCCCCGCCGCCGGGCTGGGCGCGGCCGCAGCCGGTGCGGGCCGACCGCAACCTGCGCGCCTGGCTCTACCTGCTGGCGGGCATCTGCGTGCTGGTGGCGCTGTGGGTGCCGGCGCGGACGATCTACCAGCGGCTGCGCTTCAAGCCCGCAACCACCGGCCCGCGCGATGCGGACAGCTTTCTCGCGCTGGCCTACGGCGGCGTCAGCGCCGGCAAGGTGCAGGGTCCCGAGGAGGTCAGCCGCGAACAGTTCCGCCAGCACATCCAGGCCCTGCGCGAGCGGGGCTACAATCCCATCGGCCTGGCGGACGTGAAGGCGTTCTACGAGACGGGCCGGCGTCTGCCGCGCAAGGCCGTCCTCGTCACCCTGGGCCAGGCCAAGCGCAGCTCCTACCTGGAGACCCGCGACATCCTCCGGGCCCACCGCTGGAAGGCCGTCATGTTCGTGCGCGCCGACGCGATCCGCAACCGGGAGCCGGGCGCGCTGCGGTGGCCCATCCTGCGCGACATGGCGCGGTCCGAAACCTGGGACATCGGCGCGGAATCCTTTGCGGGCTTCCAGCGCATCCCGGCCGGCCCCGCCGGCGAAACCGGCAACTTCTTCTCCACGCCCCGGTGGTTCCCCGCCGAGAAGCGCCTGGAGCGGCCGGAGGAGTTCCTCGCCCGGATCCGCGCCGACCACGAACAAATGACCGCCGAATTCAAGACCGGCATGGACCAGTCGCCGCTGGCCTTTGCGTTCCCCTACGGCGACTACGGACAGTACGACCCCCGCGGCGTGCCGACGCGGGTGCTGAACCTGGGCGAAGTGGGCCGGTTCTACGGCCTGGGCTTTACCCAGGGCCCCTTCCTGCTGAACACGCGCCACACCGACCCGCGGATACTCAACCGCCTGCGGGTGCGGCCGGACTGGTCCCTCGAGCAGTTTTTGGACACCGTGGAATCCGGCTGGGCTGTCCTGCCCTGGAACCTGACGCAGCCGCTGGCCCCGGCCCGCTGGCTGACGGACTGGGGCCTGACCGAATATCCCGACGGGACCCTGTGGCTGAAAGCCGTCAGTCCCGAAGCGGCCCGGGACACCCCGTTCCCGCCCACCACGGGGGCCCTGGCCTGGATGATCGCCAGCGACCTGTTCGACGATTTCACCCTGCGCATGAAATTCCGCGTGGTCGCCGGCCAGTTCGGCCTCCGGCTGCACGCGCTGCCCGGCGGCGAGGCCGGAGTCCGCATCATTTTCGATACGGAAGGCCACTGCTGGGTCAACCAGAAGGTGTATGGCGCCGCGGAGTTCACGCAGGCGGTCGTTCGCGACGCCGGCGCGGCGCCGGGCAAGATCCGCGAACTCGAGCTCTCGATTCATGGCCGCAACCTGTTCGCGCTGCTCGACGGCGAAATGCTGCTGAAGGAGCCGCTGGACCTGCTGGGCGACGTCCAGCCCGGCCTGTTCGGCCTGGAGGTGTGGGACCCTGCACCGGGCGCCGCCGCGGCGCAGGTGCTCTCGCTGGAGTTTCCCCGGCCGCACCACGTGCTCAAGCAGTGGCCAGCCGATCCGGCCTTCGCGCCGCTCTACCTGATGGGGGAACTCGGCCGGCAGGCCCACCGGCTGGGGGCGGTGAGCCCGCCCTGGATGGACGTGGTCAAGGCCATCCCGCTGGTGCTGCCGAAATGGGACGAGCCCACGCTCCGGACCTACGCCCGGATCCACAGCATCCGGATCCTGCCGCGCATCATCCTGCGGTCCGCGGCCCTGGCCGTACAGATCCCGCCGGAACTGCCGGTCCAGGAGGCCGCCGCAATGGCCGTGGACGGCATCCATCTGGACTGCCGGGAAGTGGCTGCGGCGGACATCGCCACCCTCGTCCCCTGGCTGCAAGGCGTTCATCAACAGACAAAGGAACGGAACATGAAACTGGCCATTCAATTCCCGGCCGCGGTGGCGCGGCTGGCCTCGTTCGCGTCCATCGCCGCCCTGTTCCCCGGCGCGGTGATCGCCGTCGACACCCCCGCGCTGGCCCCGGCGCTGGAAAACGCCGGGCTGGAAGTGCTGGTGACCGAGGAAGTGCCGGCCCCGCCGGCGGCCGACATGCACCTGAACCTCTACTACCAGCTGGCGACGCGCCAGCTGCCGCTGGCGGAGCTCTCGCCCAAGGCCCGCCAGGACGCCCTCCGCCGCGAAGGCTACCTGGCCTACCAGGACGGCGACTACGGCCGGGCCATCGCCAGCTGGGAGCGCTGGCTGCAGGAGGATCCGCAGAGCGCGGAGGCGCTGTCGCTGATCGGCAAGGCCCATTCTCAGCGGGGAGACCTGCCGCGGGCCCTCGAATTCTTCACCCGCAGCCTGGAAGCCAGCCCCGGCCAGATCCAGCTCGTGGTCCGCCGCGCGGAACTCCTCGAGAAAATGGCCCGCGACGACGAGGCGCGCGAGCAACTCAACCTCTATGCCCGGATCTTTCCCGAAAACCCCGACATCCTGATCGCCCAGGCCCAGTGGCTCGACCGCCACCGCCGCCGCACCGAAGCTCGCGACATGGTCGCCACCCTCGTGCGCGAGGCGCCGCAGAATCTGCCGGCCCGGGTCGCTCTCCTCAACCTGCAGGACACCCCCGCGGAACGCTACCAGACCCTGCACGGCCTGCTGGAACTGGCCCGCGCCCCCGACGCCCGGATCCCGTTCGGACACGCCCTGCTGGAAATGGAGCTGCTGACCTACCCCGAATCCGGCGTCTTCTTCGATTTCATCCGCACGCAGGCCCGCGGCCGCAACGACCGCCAGCGGGAAATCTACGGGAACTTCCTGCCGCTGGAGCAGCCCGTGTCCGACGATTTCCAGTCCGGCCAGCTCTCCGACGGCTGGATCGCCTCTTCCGGGATCCGCCTGGTGGACCGCGGCCGCTACGAGCTGCGCGCCGCCGTCAACCAGGCCGAGACCTACCTGCGCCTGCGGCGCTCGGAACTCCTGCGCGACGGCTTTCTGGAAGTGCTGGTGGACGAATCGCAGGGCTTCTTCTGGCTCTACGCCCGGCGCAGTTCGCGCGCGATGATCCGCTTCGGTTTCGACGAGGACGGGTTCATCCACCTGCAGGCCTGGGCCGCGGGCGAAATGCTGGCCCACCAGGTGCGCCCGTGGGTGCGCCCGCCCGGCGGCCTGAAGATGCGGCTCGAGGTGCGCGGCGACGGCGTCCGCGGGTTCGTCAACGGCAGCGAAATATTCGACGCCCCGCTGGGGATTCCCCCGGAGGTCGCCTACGGCTGGTGGGGCATCGCGCCGTTCGCGTTCGACCTGGGCGTGGCGCGCGCGCGCATCCTGCGCATGGACTGCGAACCGCAGCCGCCGGCGCTGGTGCTGGTCCCGCCCGGCGATCCGAATGCGCAGGTCGCCAGCCTGCGGCCGTTCGTGGGCGGCTTCTCCGCCCTCGTGCCGGCCTGGGTATTCCAGAATCCCGACGGCAGCCTGCCGGCCGGCCTGCCGGCCGGGACGGAAGTGCTGCGGATGTTCTCGGCCTTCCACCAGATCCGCCTGCTGCCGGCCATTGATCTGTCCTACGACGGCGACATCGATCCGGCCCGGGTGGTGGAGTTCATCCGGACGAACCGCCTGGCCGGCGCCGTGCTCAAGCGGCGCTCGCCCGCGCCCGCCCCGTGGCTCGCTGCCCTGGCGGCCGCCCTCGAGGAGCACCCGGCCAACGTCCTCGTGCTGCAGACCGAGGCCGCGCTGTGGAACACGCCGCGCGCGGGCGAGGAATCCCGCGGCGAACAGGTGGCCCGGCCGGAGGCCAACGACGGCCTGCTGCCCAAGCCGGGCGAGAAAATCCGGCTCCGCGAGCTCCCGTTCGGCAGCGTGCTGATTCCGCCAAGCCGGGCGGACTGGGCGGTGGCCCTGCAGGCTCCGGACGCCCCGCCGGCGCCGGCGGACCATGACCGGACTGCGCCCCGCCTCTACCTGCTGGGCCCCGACGGGCGGCTCGCGCTGCCGCCGCCGCCCTGACGAGAGAAACCGGAACCGGAGCCGCCATGCTTTTTCCGACCACCGCCTTCGCCGTCTTTTTCTTCCTGGTGTTCCAGGTGCACTGGGCGCTGGCGGGGCGGCCGCGGGTGCGCAAGGCGTTTCTCCTCAGCGCCAGCCTGTTCTTCTATGGCTTCTGGAGCTGGAAGTTCGCGCTGCTGCTGCTGGGCTCGGCCCTGCTAAACCATGCCGCCGCCCGGGAACTCGACCGGCGGGCGGTGGCCGGCCAGCCGCGCCGCGGCCTGCTGGCGGCGACCGTCGGCTTCAACCTGGGGCTGCTGGCGTTCTTCAAATACACCGGCTTCCTTGTCGCCGACACGCTGTTTCCGCTGCTGCGGCCCTTGTGCCGGGCGCTGGGGCCGGCGGCGGTGGGCGGGCTGGTGGCAGTGCAGGAGACCGTCTATCCCTGGCTGTCGCAGATTGTCCTGCCGGTGGGCATTTCGTTTTTCACCTTCCAGGCGCTGAGCTACGTGCTCGATGTCCACCGCCGCCAGGCCGCCCCGGCGCGCTCGTGGCTCGATTTCGCGAACTACCTGGCCTTTTTCCCGCAGCTCGTAGCGGGGCCCATCGTGCGCGCCGCCGCGCTCGTGCCGCAGATGGAGGCCATGCCGGGCCGCGCCGCGCCGCTCGAGGCCGGCCGGGCCCTGTTCCTCATTCTGAGCGGCCTGTTCAAGAAGATCGTCGTGGCCAACTGGCTGGCCACGCGGCTGGCGGACCCCGTGTTCGCCTGGCCGGAACGCTACGCCGGCCCCGACCTGCTGCTGGCGGTCTACGCCTACGCGGTCCAGATCTACTGCGATTTCTCGGCCTATTCCGACATCGCCATCGGCACGGCCCTGCTGCTGGGTTTCCGCTTTCCCGGCAACTTCAACGCGCCGTATTTCGCGACGACCCTGCAGGACTTCTGGCGGCGCTGGCACATCTCGCTGTCCTCCTGGCTGCGCGACTACCTCTACATCCCCCTGGGCGGCTCGCGGCGGGGGGCGGGGCGCACCTATCTCAACCTGTTCCTGACCTTCCTGCTGGGCGGGCTGTGGCATGGCGCGGCCTGGACCTTCCTGCTGTGGGGCGCATTCCACGGGGTCTATCTGGCCGGCGAACGCAAGGCGCGCGAGTGGCTGGGCCTCTCCCGGCGGAACGCGCCGCCGGCCCATCCCGCCGTCGCCTGGCTTGGGCGGATCTGGATCTTCCACGTGGTGTGCTTCTCCTGGATCCTGTTCCGCGGCGGCAATCTCGAAACCGCGGCGGCCCTGCTGCGGGGCCTCGTGCAATGGCGGTCGGCCGTGCCGGCCGCGACCCTGTGGAGCGGGCTGGCGCTGGCCATGGTGGCGGCGGGCTTCCTGACGCAGTTTTTCGACGGCGACCGCCTGTGGCGGGTGTGGCGGCGGCTGTCCGCCTGGCCGGCGTGGGCCCTGGGCGCGGCCGCGGCCGTTGCGCTCACCGTAATCCTGGCCCTGGGCCCGGAAGGCGTGGCCCCGTTCATCTATTTTCAGTTTTGAGGAGCTCAGCATGAAACCAATCCTGGAATCCCCGCCTCGCGCCGAAATTCCGCTGGGCCGGGTCTGGACGGGCCTGCTCGTCTTTTACACGCTGGCGCTGGCGCTGAACGCCGCGTCCCTGCACCGGAACAACGAAATCCTGCCCTACGGTCCCGTGCGGTCCTTCTGGGTCGCCGCTAGCGCACCCGTCGCCCGCGCCTGTGCGGCCCTCGGCCTCGACCAGCCCCGCGCCTTCCTCGCCCGCACTCTCGGAAAAACTGTGAACGCCGAACGCCCGCCATTTTAATTGTTGTCCCCCCCTGATTCCGCTAAGATTTCATTCTATGAACACCGCAACATCGAAACAGAGAACCGGCCCCGGCCGGCACCGGACGGGGTGGGGCGGGGCGCTGGCCGCGGCCCTGTGGACGACGGGCGCGCTGGCGGCGCTGCCCGGGGCGACATCGCCCGTCCTGATGATCGGCGATTCGATGATGAAGCTGCCGGGCTTCGCCATGGAACGGGAACTGGCGCGCCTCCCGGGGATCCAAACCGCCTCCTTTTCCGGGATTGGCACGGGGCTGGCGCGGCTCGATGCCTTCGACTGGCTGGCCAAAATCGACGAACTGTGCGCGGCCCACCGGCCCAAGGTGGCCGTGGTGGCGCTGGGCGCCAACGACCGCCAGCCGATGCAACTGGCCGGGGGCGGGGCCCCGCTCGAACCGGGCACGCCCGAATGGGACGCGGAATATTCCCGCCGCGCCGGCCAGGCGCTGGACCGCCTGCGGGCCGGCGGCTGCGAGCATGTCATCTGGCTGCTGCTGCCGCCCATGCGCGATGCCACCATGGACGGCTTCGCGCGGCACTTGAACGGGCTTGTCACGGCCCAGGCGGCCGGCCGGCCACAGGTCATCGCCCACGATTTCAGCCGGCTGGTGGCGGACCGCCGCACCGGCGGCTACGCCGAACGCCTGATGGATCCCCAGACCGCCGCCGCCATCCGCGTGCGGGATGTCGACGGCATCCACCTCACGCCGGATGGCGCCCGCATCCTGGCCCTGGCCCTGATCGAGGAGTACTGGAAATGAAAACCGGTTGCAGAAACAGAAGCGGCGGCTGGCGCCGGCCCGCGGCGTGGTTCTGGTTCGCGGCGTGCGGGGCGCTGGCGGCCGGTACCCCGGCCCGGGAACCCGCCCCGCCGGCCGCGACGGATTCCGCCGGCGCGGCGGCCCAGGCCGTGGACCGCCTGGTCCGCAGCACGCGCCGCGGCGCCGAGGAGCGCGCGCCCTTCGAACTCCAGTACGCGCCGCCCGAAACCCCGGCGGCGCCGCCGGCCGACGACACCCTCGAACGGGCCATCGTCCTCATGCAGGAGCAGGACTACCCCGCCGCCATTCCCCTCCTGGAAGACGTGCTCGACAAGCTGCCGACCGTCGAGGCCGTTTGGGAGGCCCTGGGCTGGAGCTACTACCACTCCGGCCAGACCAACGAGGCCGACCGCCTCTGGCAGCAGTTCCTGGTCCTGCGCCCCGAATCGGCCAAGGCCCATAGCCTGCTGGCCCAGCTGGCCCTGCTGCGCAACGACTGGCGCGCCGCCGACACGCATCTGCGCGCCTCCCTGGCCCTCGATCCCCAGAACTACGACATCCGCTACTGGTATGCCCAGAACCTGTTCCGCCTCGGCCACCTCGACGAGGCCATCCCCATCCTCGAAAAGCTGATCGCGGAGGACGACCAGCGCTATGACGTCAAGGTGGACCTCGCCCGCTTCTACCCGCTGGTCCAGCGCTACGAGGACTCCCTCGACCTCTGGACCGACATCATCGCCGTGATTCCCGACAACCGCGCGTTCGGCACCGAATACGCCCGCGCCCTGATGCTGGTCGGCAGCCTCGCCGAGGCCGATGAACAGGCCCGCCGCGTCCTTGCCGAAGATCCCGCCCTGTGGGAAGTCATGAACCTGCGCGCCGACCTGGCCGAAATTTCCCAGCGCCCCGACGAAATGGTCCGGTCGCTGCGGGGCTTGATCAAGGACGCGAAAGATCCCGAAGTCCGCGCCCGGCTGCGGGTGCGGCTCGGCGCGCGCCTCGTGACCCTGCACCGGCAGAATCCCAAGCGCTGGCCCCTGACCCTCGCCCTGGACCAGTACGAGGAGGCCCTCGCCGTCATCCCCACCTACGTGCCCTGGCTCAACCAGTACGCGCAGATCGCCCTCATGGCCCACCAGCCCGTCAAGGCCCGGCAGGCCGTGGACCGCATCCTGCGGGACTTCAACCCCATCAACCAGCAGGCCCTGCGCACCCGCTTCGAGATCGCCATGCTCGAACGCGACTTCACCGCCGCCGAACAGGCGCTCGAGGCCCTGTACGACGACTTTCAGCCCGACAACCCCTACCGCTTTCTGGAACTGGCCCGCCTGGAAGTCCAGCGCGGCCGCTACCAGGAGGCGCTGGCGGCGCTCGACCGGCTCGAAGAGGCCGGCGACCGCGGCGCCGTGCTGACCTTGCTCTACCACGGCCTCACCGAAAGCGAATGGATGGCCCTGACCTCCACCCGCCGCCTGCGCGAGCACCTGGTCGCGCTGCGCCAGGCGGGCTTCACCTTCCTCGCCCCGCAGGACCTGCCCGACTATCTCGCCCGGAACGCCCCGCCTCCCGACCGCCCGGGCCCCAAGCCGTGGCTGGCCCGGCAGGTGGATAACGTGCGCTACGCCTTCACCGGCAAACGGCGCGACCGCAAGCCCGCGGACCGCCGCCCGGCCAAGGTGGCCGTCGTCACCTTCGACGACGGCTTGCGCAGCTCCTTCAGCCTCGGCACGCCGGTCGCGCAGGAACTGAACATCCCCTTTGGCATGTTCGTCATCACCAGCCTCGAGGAACTCAACGCCCCGATGTATGCCGCCTGGGAGGAGATCCGCGCCTACCGGGAAACCGGGGTCTGGCAGATCGGCAGCCACCTGATGCATGCCAACACCGACCAGCCGGCTGGCCCGGAACCCTCCCCGAAGGTGTTCAACCTGCCCAACCGGATCTGGCTGCCGGAGCGCCACCGCCTTGAAACCCTCCGCGAGTGGAGCCGCCGCGTCCGCAACGAGTTTTCGGAAAGCCGCGCCCGCATCGAGCGGCATCTCGGCCTCGCGCCCGACGAACCCATGGCCGTTGCCTATCCTTACGGCGAAATCGGCCAGGAGGAGGGGAGCAACGTCGCCCCCCTGCTCAATCCCGTCCGGGCCCTCTTGAACGAGGCCGACCGCGAATACCAGGCCGGTTTCATCGTGGACCGCTTCGGCTACACCTGCGCCGGCGAGAACCCCCTCCTGATCCGCCGCTATGAGCCCGGCTGGGACGAGGACGCCGGCGAAGTCCTCGAACAGGTGCTGGCCAACCATCCGGTCTTCATGGCCCGCCGCCTGCGCGCCGAGATCGCCACCCTCATGGACCGGCCGTTCCTGGCCGAACAGCAGATCGAACTGCTGCGCCGCGACGGCTATCCCGAACGGCTCCTGCGCGAGTTGGAGGCCTACACCCGCAACCGCCTTCCCGCCCCCCAGGCCCCCGCCGGCGCCGACGAGGCCGACCGCGCCGGCACCAGCCGGCACCGCCTGCGCCCGTCGAACATCTACGGGGCCGGCGCCTACCGGGAAAACAAGTCCAACAAGGACATCCTCCAGCGTTCCGGCGAGGCCCGCGCCGGCCTCAACCTCACCGCGGTCCTGGGCGCCGAGGCGGCCTATCGCGCCGGCACCATCGAGCAGACCGTCACTTCCAACATCTGGTACACCATCGAGCAGCCGGAAACCTCCACGAGCAGCTCCACCACCACCGTGGCGACAAACGGAGGCTCCACCACCACCACCACCACCACCGAGACCACCGTCATCAACAAGGTCCAGACCAACCGGATCGAGACCTACGCCTACGACGCCGAAGTCGAGGAGTTGCGCGGCGCGCTCACCCTGCGCATCAACGACACGGCCACCCTGACCGCCAGCCTCGGCCAGAAGATCCTCCGGCTCGATCCCGGCGGTCCGGCCGAACAGGAGGAGGACGAAATCGTCGGCGCCCTCACCGTGGGCTGGCAGCCGTACCGTGCCCTCCAGCTCGTCGCGCTCTACGACCACGACCTGGTCCCGTCCGCCCGGGCTGAAATTGTCTACGACGGCTTCGGCCTCAACGCCCGCTGGAAGATTGCCGACAGCTGGGATGTCGCCGCCAACGCCCGCTACCTGAGCTACGACGACGACAACGCCATGGTCCAGCTCTTCGGCAGTTCGTTCTGGCAGCTCTTTGAGAAGCAGGGGGTCTGGGGCGGCCTCGAGGCCGGCACCTACACCATGGACGAGAAATCCGACCTCTACTGGTCGCCCTATTGGGACACCCGGTTCGCCGGCGTCGTCCGCCTCCGCCGCGCCTACCAGGACTATTTCTTCCAGTTCGACCTCCGGCTCGGCCAGCAGAGCGAGAAGGGCCGGCCCGAGGACATGGACGCCTGGCGCAACCTCAAGGCCCGGGCCGAATCCGATGGCACGTGGTATGCCGGCGCGGGCCCCGCGGCCGACTGGGACACCTTCGTCGGCCTCGGCGGGACCTACCGCCAGCGGCTCTGGCGGCACCTCGACCTCATCGGGGGCCTCAACATCAATTTCCTGCGCAACTACTCCGAGCACGATCTCACGCTCGGCCTCCAGTACAACTTCTAGCCTGCCGTCCGCCGCCGCCCGGCCGGGCCGGCGGCGCCGACGATCTATTGTAATACATCGGTTGGATGGCCTGGGCCGGTTCCGAACAACCGCAGATCGAGCGCCGGAAATCCCTTTGGAATACGCATGAAACCATGACTCGTGCCGGAACGATGTATTATAATAGATCGTTGTCAGGGCGAAGGCATTTGCCGGGAGGATTGCCGCCGGAGGGGATGTCCCGGCCGGGGCGGTTTGCCAAACGGCCGGGATGACGTAGATTGACCACGCAAACCGCGGCGATATCATGAAAACTTGGCTGGTCATCGGCGCCTGGGCGGCCGGGCTCGGCAACGGGCCGCCCGCGCCAGGAGCAGAACCCATGAACAGGATCTACGACATCCCGGTGCGGGACATCGCGGGCCGGGAAGTGCGGCTGGCGGATTACCGGGACAAGGTGCTGCTGATCGTCAATGTCGCCAGCAAGTGCGGCTTCACCCGGCAGTATGCCGGGCTGGAAAAACTCTACCGGTCTTACGCGGACCGGGGGCTGGTCGTGCTGGGGTTCCCGGCCAATAACTTCATGGGCCAGGAACCCGGAACCGAGGCGGAAATCAAGCAGTTCTGTACGCTGACCTACGGGGTGACGTTTCCGATGTTCGCGAAGATCTCCGTAAAGGGCAAGAACATCCATCCGTTGTACGCCTTCCTGACGGACAAGACGCTGCACCCGGACACCGGCGGCGCCGTCACGTGGAACTTCAACAAGTTCCTGGTCGCTCGTGACGGGCGGATCCTGGCACACTACGGCAGCCGCACCGAGCCGGACGATCCGGAATTGGTGGCCGCGATCGATCGGGCGTTGGCCGCCGCGCCGTGATTTTCCCCGGTGCCGCTTGACGTCCGTCGGCAGGGTGGTATGGTGGCGGCGACAACTGAATCTGGTCGCTAGGGGTGTCCTCGATCGAGAGGGCTGAGAGTTCCCGTACAGCGGGATAACCCTTGGAACCTGTTGGATCATTCCAGCGCAGGGACAGCGGATCGCGTGAACAAGCCGTGGTTTCCCCGATGGAACCGCGGCTTTTGTTCCGCCGCGGCAGGCTCCCCGGCGTCCGGAAAGAAGGAGCACAAGCCGTGGCGATGAGCGGGCCCGTGGAAGGGCGCGAGCGGAATTTAAAGGAATGGGATTTCTTCCTGCTGTGGGCGGGGGCGGCGATCTCCCTGTCGGAGATCTGGGCCGGCGGACTGCTGGTTTCATTCGGTCTGCTTACGGGTCTGGGGCTGGTCCTGGCGGGGCACTTGGTCGGCAACACGCCCATGGCGCTGGGCGGTCTGATCGGCAGCCGCCACGGCGTGCCGGCGATTGTGGGAACGCGCGGGGCGCTCGGCAACCGCGGTTCGATCCTGCCGGCTCTCCTCAACATCGTGCAACTGGTCGGTTGGACGGCAGTCATGCTGTGGATCGGCGGGCAGGCGGCGGCGGGCCCCGCCGCCGGCGCCGCCGGCGCCCGCGGCTGGACGGTCGGCCTGGGCGTGCTGACCACGCTGTGGGCACTGGCCGGCCACCTGTTCTGGCGAGTGCTCCAGAAGGCCGGGGTCGTCCTGCTCCTGCTGCTCTCGGTGGCGATGACGGTCCTGGCGCTGAAAACCTACGGCTGGCGTGAATTGCTGGCCGCGAAGTCCGCGCCGGCCATGCCCTTCATGGTCGGGCTGGACCTGGTGATCGCCATGCCGATCTCCTGGCTGCCGCTGGTGTCCGACTACACCCGCTTCGCGGCGGTGCCCGGCCGGGGACTCCGCGGCACCTGGTGGGGTTATTTCCTCGTCAGCTCCTGGATGTATGCCGTGGGCCTGGTCGCGGCCATCGCCACCGGCTCCGGCGCGCCGGAGGGGATGCTGCTGGAACTCATGGGCGCGCACCGGCTTCTGGTCCCCGCGCTGCTGATCGTGCTGTTGTCCACCGTGACCACGACCTTTCTCGACATCTATTCCAACGCCGTTTCCGCGCAGAGCCTGTTCCCGAAGCTTGGCCTGCGCCCGCTGGTGCTGCTGGGGGGGCTGGCGGGGACCGTGATCGCGCTGGTCTTCGACGCGACCAGATACGAAGGCTTCCTGCTGTTCATCGGGTCCGCGTTTTGCCCGCTGTTCGGCGTGGTGCTGGCGGACTACTTCATCCTGAAGCGCGGGTCGTACGCGGCGGAGGACCTGTACCGCCGCGGCCGCTATTGGTACGCCGGCGGCGTGAATGGGCGGGCCCTGGCCGCCTGGGCCGCCGGGTTCGGGCTTTACCAGTATTGCGCACAAACCGCGTTTGCGGGCGGCGCTTCCATTCCGGGCTTCGCGGGGGCGGCGGCCGTGTACTTGGCAATCTCGCTTGGCAGGAGGGAAAAAGCATGAGTCCGGAAAAAAACCTGGCTGCGCGGGCGGCCGAAAACCTCAAGCAGGTCCGGGAGGTCCGGCCGCTGGTGCACAACATCACGAACTTCGTGGTGATGAATTTCACGGCCAACGTGCTGCTGGCGGCGGGCGCGGCGCCGGTGATGGCCCACGCGGAGAACGAGGTCGAAGAGATGGTCGCGCTGGCGCAGGCCCTGGTGTTGAACCTCGGGACGCTGGACGACGCCTGGGTCGCCGCGATGCTCAAGGCGGGGAAGACGGCGGCGGCGCTGGGCGTGCCGGTGATTCTCGATCCGGTGGGGGCCGGGGCGACGCGACTGCGGACCGAAGCCGCCCGGCGCATTCTGAACGAATGCCGGGTGACCCTCGTGCGCGGCAACGCATCGGAAATCCTCGCGCTGGGCGGCGGCGCGGCGCACACCCGGGGGGTGGATGCGGCCGATGGCGTGGAGGCCGCTGCGGCCCAGGCCCGGGAACTGGCGCGCGAACTCGGCGCCCCCGTGGCGGTCACCGGGCCGGTGGATTTCATCACGGACGGCCGGCGCGTGCTGCGCGTGGCCAACGGGCATCCGCTGATGGGGCGGATCACCGGCATGGGCTGCGGGGCCACCGCGCTTATCGGCGCCTTCACGGCCGTGGAGGCCGATCCGGTCCAGGCGGCGGCGGCCGCCCTGGCCCTGTACGGCCTGGCCGGCGAACATGCCGCGGACGGGGCTGCCGGCCCCGGCTCGTTCATGATCCGTTTTCTCGATGCCTTGCACGCCTTGACCCCCGAGGAACTGCGGCACGGCGGCCGGATCCGGGAGGAATGACATGGCCCGCATCGTCTACACGCTGTACCTCGTGACCGACCGCGCACTGGCGCGCGGCCGGCCCCTGGCGGACATCGTCCGCGCCGCGGTGGCCGGCGGCGTCACCTGCGTCCAGTTGCGGGAAAAGGCCTGCGGTACGCGGGACTTCCTGGCGGAGGCCCGCGCGCTGCGCGCAGCCACGCGCGAGCTGGGCGTGCCGTTGATCATCAACGACCGCGTGGATGTTGCGCTGGCGGCGGAAGCGGACGGGGTGCATCTGGGGCAGCAAGATCTGCCCGTAGCGGACGCCCGCCGGCTGGGACCGCCGGGCTGGATCATCGGAGTCTCGGCGGAATCGGTGGCGGATGCCGTCCGCGCAGCGGGGGAGGGCGCGGACTACCTCGGTGCCAGCCCGGTGTTCGCCACGCCGACGAAGACGGACCATGCCGCGCCGCTGGGCCTGGCGGGGCTGCAGGCGATTCGTGCCGCCGTGAAGATCCCGCTGGTGGCCATCGGCGGCATCCACGCGGGCAACGCGCGGGAAGTGGTGCAGGCGGGGGCGGACGGCGTGGCCGTGGTGTCGGCGATTGTAGCGGCGGAGGACCCGCGCATGGCGGCGGCGGAACTGCGGCGGAAAATCGATGCGGCGCGGGAAAAGAGCCGCCCGGGAATGGACGGACGGTGATTATGGTATTTATAAAAAGCATACTATGGTATTTATAAATACCATAATCCGGATTTTTCCAGAAGGAGCACATGAGCAGTAAAACCTATCGGCGGGTGCTGACGATTGCAGGCTCGGACAGCGGCGGCGGAGCCGGCATCCAGGCCGACCTGAAGACCATCGCGGCCAACGGGTGCTACGGCCTGAGCGTGATCACCGCGCTGACCGCGCAGAACACGCAGGGCGTGGCGGGGATCCACCCGGTGCCGGTGAAGTTCGTGGCGCAGCAGCTTGATGCGGTGCTTGCGGACATCGGGGCGGATGCGGTCAAGATCGGCATGCTCTACTCGGCGGAGCTGATCGAAACCGTGGCGCGGAAGCTCCGGGATCACCAAGTGGCGCACATCGTGCTCGATCCCGTGATGATCGCACAGAGCGGCGACCGGCTGCTGCAAGACGACGCCGTGGCCGCGCTGGTCAGTTTCCTGATCCCCCTGGCGGAGATCCTGACGCCGAATATTCCAGAGGCTGAAGAGCTGCTGCGCCACCGGATTTCACGGCTCGACGAACTGCCCGGCGCGGCGACCGAACTGGCCCGGCTCCGCTGCCAAAACGTGCTGGTGAAGGGCGGCCATCTTGCGGGCGGCGGCAGCGACGACTGCCTGTATCTCGGGGAAGAGAAGCGCATCGTGCGCCTGCCGGGTGTACGGGTGGAGACCCGCAACAACCACGGCACGGGCTGTACGCTGTCCTCGGCCATCGCCGCGAACCTGGCACAGGGGGCCGGCATCGAAGTCGCCGTGCGCAATGCCAAGGAGTACATCGCCGGCGCCATCCGCGCGGGGGCGGACTACCGCCTGGGCCAGGGCCACGGCCCCGTGCACCATTTCTGGCGCTTCTGGTAGCCGCGGGCGGAGTTTTCCACACCGTGGAAAATATTTTTCCACCGTGTGGAAAAACGCGGCGAGACGTCACGGGGGCGTGAAGCCGATGCGGTAGTAGCCGACCGCCGGGAGGCCGTTTGTGAGGCGCAGTTCCAGCGCGCCGCCCGTGCCGATCTGGACGGTGCCGGCGACCACCTGCCAGTTCTGGGTGGGGGCCAGGGTTTCGGTGGCATAGATGGCGTAGGCGGCGCCGGCGACGCTTTCCGCAAGGCCGCAGCACAGGCCTTCCGCGCCGCTCGCCGCGAGGCCGGTGATGACGGGCGCCGGTTCGCCGTCCGCGTCGCGGACGACGTGGAGGGTGGCGGTGCTGTAGGCCTCCCCGCCGCCCGGTTCGGGGCGGACGAGTTGGAGGTCGTTGAAGTAGATGTTGCGTTCCATGTCGGATCCGCAGTTGTAGTTCCAGACCTGGAACTGGCGGACGGCGGTGCCGGACGCGGCGGCGGCCAGGGTGCCGGTGAAGGCGGCCCCGTTGAGCGCGAGCGTGTAGCCGGTTTCCGAATCTAAAGTGAACGCGACCGCGAGGCCGCTGCCGGTCCAGGAAATGCCGGTGTCGCGGATTTCGGGATCGCCGTTCTGCAGCTTGTAGGCGAGTTCGCCGCCGAGGAAGTAGAGGATGAGCAGGGGTTCGCCGGCGGCGTTTTCCAGGGAGAAGCCGGCGGAGCCGCCGTCCTGGATCCAGTTGTTGTCGAACTGCCAGGAGAAGGTGTCGCCGGGTTGCAGGGGTTCGGCGAGGCTGCGCCGGGCGCGGGCGGTGGCGCCGCCGTTGGCCCAGAGCCCGAAGGCGGGGTTGCCGGCGGAGCAGTTCGCGGAACCGGCATCGAGGAAGTGCCCGGCGGTCGCGCCGGCAACGGTGCAGGCCCAGCCGTCGCTCCACCCGGCGCCCTGGGCGCTGCCGTTGGTCCAGGCGGCATAGGCGGCGGCCTGGTCCACCGCCGCGGTGGCGCTGCCGGCCTCGGTGCCGGCGATGACGCCGGCAATCCGGATTTCATTGTCGCCGGGGGCGAGGGGGATCTCCTGCAGCCAATACGACTCGCGCGCGAAGGTGCCGCCGCCGCCGGTGGCGAGATTGGTCCAGGAGAGCGGTCCGGCCAGATTGGTGCCGGCGGTGCCCTGGCAGGCGAACTGGGCGGTGGCGTGGGCGACATGGACCGTGGCGGCGGCGGGATTCGTGATGACGACGCCGTCCGGCACGGGCGGGAGGTCGCTGGGGACCACGGCGAAGATCCAATCGGCGCCGCCGCGGTTGTCCCAAGTGGTGCCGTCGTTGAAGCACAGGGAGATTTCGGTGGCGGCCGGGGGAATGGTGTAGGTGTGGGTCCACTCCGCGCCGGCCGGCGCCATGGAAACGCCGGGCACGGGGGTCCAGCCCTCGGTCCGGTTGTAGCCGCGGTGGAGGTTGAGGGCGCCGGCGCCGGCCAGGGGGCGGCCGGCGGGATTGTAGGTGACGGTGACCGCGTGGCCGGCGACCGGCACGCCCGGCACCAGGGTGACGCCGTCGACGGTCTGGGGCGCCTCGCAGTCGCGGATGGCGACCTGCCAGTTGGCGCCGCCGTTGTTCTCCCAGTTGACGCCGTCGGTGAAGCAGACCTCGCACTGGGGGGCATTGTCGGGGAGGGTGGCGAATGTGACGGAGAAGGTGTTGGTGCCGGTGCGGGTCATTGCGGCGGAGGCCCAGTCGTCGTCATTGGTGGAGAAATGATAAAACGCGGTGACGGTCGTTGCGGTGGCGAGGGCGGAGGTCGCGGCGTTGAAGAGGACGGCGAGCTGGCCGCAGTCAGCCGGGGCGGCGGGCGCGAAGGTGGCGGCGGGGGCGGGCCCGGCTGGGCCGCCGGAGTCGGCCAACTCGATTTCGAACATTTCGCCCGCGTCGAGGTTGGCGTCGCCGTTGCCGGCGGGGCATTGGGAAGCGGCGCTGAGCGCGCCGCCCGCGCCGTTGGCGTAGAGGGCGGCCGCCAGAAAGACCGAATCCGGCACGGCGCCGCCGAAATAGGCATTCAGGTCGATCACGCCTTCGAGCACGCCGCCGTTGCACCAGGGCGTGGCGGTGCGCACCAGGGCGACATCGGCCGCCAGGCCGTCCTCGGCGAAGCCGCGGCTGTAGTTGTTGTCGTTTTCGTCGGCGAGGAACGCGTCATGGGCCGGGGCGGTTCCGGCCTTGCCCCACGGGGCGGCGTTGGTGAGGGCGTCGGGGGCGCTGGCGAGGAAGAGGAAGGCGTCTTGGCCTTCGCCGGCGTCCTGGGTGGCCACGTAGAGATAGCCGTTCGATTGCGCGGCCCAGAGGGTCTGGCCGCCGCCGCGGGCGGTCACCTGGGCGGCCGCGGCGTCGAGCTGCCCGTCCAGCGCGAAGGGGCAGGCGCGGTCCACGGCGGCCTCGTCGAGGCAGTTGCCGAGGGCGTCGTAGGTGCGGATGCGCAGGACGGTGCCGGCGATGTCGAGCACGATGAAGGTCTGGGCCGCGGTGCCGTTGACCGCCCATTGGGAATAGCAGGGGATGCCGCCGGTTTCGCGGGTGCGGTTGCCGGACGGGCCGGAAATCAGATGGGTGATGCCGTGGATGGGCGCGCTGCGCCAGTAGAAGTGGTTGTGGCCGGAGAGGGTGAGCTGCACGCCGTGCTGCTCCATCACCGGCACGTACTGGTCGCGAATGGTTTCATGCTCGCCGTGGCCGCCGTCGGGCGAATAGGCGGGTTCGTGGAACATGACGATTTTCCACGGCTTGGACGAAGTGGCGAGGGTGGAGGCGAGCCAGGCGGGGCCGGGCAGGTCCTCGGCGTTGAGCGAGACGATCAGGGCGTCGGCGTATTCGAACGAGTAGCTCAGTTCGTTGTCGGGCAGGACGAACGCCTCCCGGCAGGCGGCGAAGCCGTCGCGGACGTCGTGGTTGCCGGGGGTCCAGTAGAGCGGCGCCGCGGCCAGGACGGCGCCCATCTTCGAGAACAGGTTGTTGTCCAGGTCGGAATAGAGGCCGTCGTCGGTGACATCGCCGGCGGCGAGGAGCAGGTCGGGCGCGACCAGGGCGAGGAGGTTGCCGATGGCGGCGGAGCCGCCCTGGTGGGCGTCGCTGAAGACGCCGATGCGGAAGGGGGCGCCGGGGGCCTTGGCGCTGCGGAAGCTGTTGGTGGCGAGCGGGACGCCCCCGCTGCGGACGCGGTAGAAGTAGGTGGTGCCGGGCCCCAGGCCGGTGAGCGTCACTTCGTGCTGGTAGCCGCTGGTTCCGGTGGCGGTCATGCCGTAGGCGGGGGTGAGGCCGTAGTCCACCGCGCTG
The DNA here is from genome assembly GCA_964393515.1 of uncultured Verrucomicrobiota bacterium. Taxonomy (GTDB): domain Bacteria; phylum Verrucomicrobiota; class Kiritimatiellia; order CAIQIC01; family Lenti-01; genus Lenti-01. The sequence continues at coordinate 67,690 of CAYMTY010000003.1, read as the reverse complement.
TCGGCGGAGGAATCCGTGCGCCAGACCACGGTGGCCCGGTTGGTGAAATGGCCCATCTGGAGGTAGGGTCCGCGCACGAGCGCGGCCTCGGCGGAACCCGCGGCGCACGCCGCGGCCAGCAGCAGGGCGATATGCATTCGCGGCGGGAATCGGATGGATTTCATGGGCCGTTCTCCTTGTTTTCCGCGGCCAGCCTGCCATCTCATTGCTACCGGATTGTTACCGTTTGCATGTTTTTGAGCGGATTTCCGGTAACAATCCGGTAACATCCGGATGGAATGCTGGGTTCCACGATGGGTGCGCAACTATATTCCCGCCGCGAAGTCCGGCGCCTGATGGCGGCGCTGGTCGTCTTTGTCGTGGCGCCGTGCATCCTGCTGGTCTTCCTGGCCTGGTTGAGCGTGCGCAGCCTGCACGAGGCGGCCCGGGCGCAGCAGCGGGAGGCCTGCCGCCATGAATTGCAAGACACCGGCCGGGAGGTCCGGCGCCGGCTGGACAACTGGCTGGCGCGGGCGGCGGGGCCCTTGCGCGCGCTGCCGCCGTCCGTCCCGGCCTTTTGGATCGAGGCGCAGCGGCCGGAACTGGCACGGGACGGCATCCGGGCGGTGCTGGCGCTGGATGCGGCGGGCCGGCTGGTCGGGCCGCGGGCCGGCCGGCTGCCGGCGGACGACCTGCCGCGCCTGTCAACCGTGCACCCGGCCCGGGCGGACCTGCAGGCGGCCCGGCGCGCGCTGTGGGTGGAAAACGATCCCGCGCGCGCCTTGGAGCCTTACCGGCGGGTGGTGGCCGAACCGCGCACGCCGGCCGGCGTGCGCGCCGCCCTGTGGGCGGAAATGTCCTGGTGCGCGCAGCGACTCGGAGACCTGCCCGCGGCGCTGGATCATTACGAGCGCATGCTGGCTGCGTTTGCCGAGGCCGCCGAGGCGCCGCCGGTGCTGCCTTTGCTGCAGGCCGTTGAACTGGCGCAACAGGCCGGCGACGAAGACCGCGCCCGGCGCTGGGGCCAAGCCTTGCTGGCCGCCAGCGAAGAGCGCGGCCTGGACCTGGGCCTCGATGAACTCGAAACCGTGGTGGCGCGCCTGCCGGCCTGGCCGGAAGCGGAGGCGGAGGAGCAGCGCGCGGCCCGGGAGCGGGTGGAACGGCTGGCGGCCGCCCGCGCCGCGCTCGAGAATTTCATCCGCGAACAGGGCCCGGGGCCGTTTCCGCTTCCCGCTTTCCCGGGGGAGCACGATTTCGAGGCCGTGCCGTTGCCCGCGGCCGTGAGCGGGGGAACCCGGTTGCTGGTGGATACCCGCGCGACGCTGCCCGGCGGCGCCCGGCTTGCCTTTGAGAGCGACCCGGCGGCCCTGCGGGCCGGCCTGCTGGAGCCGGCGCGGCGCGAACTGGTGGCCCGGTTGGGAGGCCGCGCCGAATGGATTACGCCGGCCCGGCCGGGGACCGGGGACGCCGCCGCGATGCGCCAGCCGCTGCCGGCGCCGTTGGACGACTGGGCGCTCCAATACCGGCTGGAATCCGCTTCGCTGTGGGCCACGCTGGCGGCTTCGCAATCGAAAACCCGGGCGGCGCTCCTGGGCGGCGCCGTCATCCTGGCCCTGCTGGGGCTACTCTTGCCGTTCGCCTATCTGCGGCGTTCGCTGCGCGTCGCCGCGTTGCAGGCCGACGTGGTGGACCGCATCAGCCACGAGTTGAAAACCCCCATCGCCTCCCTGGCCGTGCTGACCGACACCTTGGCGCGGCGCGGCGCGGCGGCGGAGCCGGCCACGGACGCGCAGGTGCGCACCCTGCTGCGCGACGAGGTCCGGCGGCTGGTGCGGCTCAGCGACCGGCTGCTGGATTTCGCGCGGCAGCGCGCGGGAACGATGCGGCTGGACCGGGAGCCGGGCCGCCTGGATGACTGGCTGGCGGAGATCGTCCGCCGGCTGCCGGCCGAAACCGGCGTGGACGCCGGCCGGCTGGCGTTCACCTTCGCGCCCGGCGCCTATGCCGGCGAATTCGACCGCGCGGCGCTCGGGGAGATCGTGCGCAACCTGGTCGAGAATGCGGTGAAGCACGGCGCCGGGCCGGTGGACGTGCGCCTGGCGCTGCGCCGCGCCGGGGATGAGGCCGTGCTGGAGGTGGCCGATGACGGGCCGGGCATGGATGCGCGCACGCTGCGCCACCTGTTCACGCCGTACTTTCGGGCCGACCGCCGTCTCGCGGCGCGGGTGCCGGGCCTGGGGCTCGGATTGGCGATCGTGCGGGGACTGGTGCGCGCCCACGGGGGTGAGGTCACGGCCCGTTCGGCGCCGGGCGAGGGGGCCGTGTTTGAAATCCGGCTGCCGCTGGCTCCGGAAACCGGAGGCCAGCCATGAACGTTCGCAAGAAAATTCTCGTGGTGGAAGACCACCTGCCGTTGCGCACCGCCCTGGAAATCGCGCTTCCGGACTACGGATACGCGGTCGTGTCCGCGGGCGACGGCGACGAGGCGCTGCGCGTGGCGCAGGCCGAGCGCCCCGACCTCGTCCTGCTGGACGTCATGCTGCCCGGCCGGAGCGGGTTCGAGGTCTGCCAGGAGCTGCGCCGCCGCAACCTGGGTGTGCCGGTCCTGGTGCTGACGGCCAAGACCGGCGACGAGGACGAGCTGCTCAGCTTCCAGCTCGGCGCGGACGATTTCGTGCGCAAGCCGTTCAAGATGGAAACGCTGGTGGCGCGGATCAAGGCGCTCCTGCTGCGCGCGACGCTGCGGGGGTCGGCGCCGCGGATCGCCTTCGGCCGGCACGTGCTGGACGTGGCGGCGCGGGTCCTGCGCCGCGGGGAGCAGGCCGTGGAGCTCACGCCGCGGGAGTACGCGCTGCTGGAGTATCTGGTGCTCCATCCGGGCCGGGCGTTCACGCGCGCGGAGTTGCTGGACCACGTGTGGGGAGCCGACTACGAGGGGACCGACCGCACCGTGGACCGCTTCGTGACCACCCTGCGCCAGCGCATCGAGCGCGATCCGCGCCGGCCCGAGCACCTGTTGACCGTCCGCACCCACGGCTACGAGTTCAAGCGATGAAAATCCGCCTTCCATTTGGACTTCTGAACGCCGGCGCGATCCTGGCGGCCGGCGCGGCGCTGGCCGCGGCCGTTCCGCCGCCGGAGGCCTATCAAAACGCCCTGTTCCTGGAGCGCGGGGCGGGCGATCCCGCCGCGGCCTGCGCGGCGTACGAACAGGTCGCGGCCGATCCCGCCGCCGGCGCCGGGCTCGCGGCCCGGGCGCGGTGGCGCGCGGGGCTGTGCCTGGAACTGCTGGGCCGCCGGAACGAGGCCGCCGCGCGGCAGCTCGAGCTGCTGGCCGCCCCGGCCGAGGCGCCGGCCGAAGTGCGGGAGGTGCAGGAGGCCGCCGCGCGCGCCCTGTTGCGCATGGCCGAGGAGGAAACCGCCGGCGCGGAACCCGCGCGGCCGGCGGCGGAATGGCGCGCCGCCGTGCAGGCCCGCTTCCCGCAGCTGGCGCAACAGGCCGTTGGGGAACTGGCGGCGCTCCGGCGGACCCTGGGCGGCGTCGTGGAAACCTGGGACGGCCGCCGGCCCGTGCACGCCGGCATCCGCATCCGGGCCCGCCCGGCCGTGGCCGGGGGACCGGTCGAAGCGCGCGCCACCTGGCGCGCCCAAACCGATGCGGAAGGCCGCTTCGCCATCGAACTGCCGGTCAACCGCTACGACGTGCGCATCGCGGCGCCCGGCTACGACCGGGTTCATGCGACGGCCGAAATCACGCCGGAGGAGAAGACCCCTCCGGAAATGCGCTGCGTCCTGCCGCGCATCCGGCTTCCGGCCCAGATCAACCGCGTGGAGCTCATGGGCAGCTTCCTGGACGACTGGGAGGGGATCTTGCCGCTGGCGCGGACCGGGGCCGGCATCTGGGAAGCGCGCCAGCGGCTCGGTCCCGGCCGCCACGAATACAAGTTCCGCGTCAATGGCGGTTCCCGGCTGGTCACCGATCCGGCTGCGGCCGCGTTCACCGCCGACACCCACGACGACTTCAACGCCCGGCTCGACCTGGACCGGGAACAGGAGATCGTTTTCCGTTTCGACGAGAACGATCCGCGTTTCGAGCGCAGCCCCGCGGGAGCAGAACCCGCCGACGATCCCTGAACCGCGGGGGAATCAGCGCCGACGGGGGCGGCGGCGTTCGAGATGGACGAGGACGAAGACCAGCGCGCCGAGGGCGGCGGTGGCGGCGAGGCCGGCGGGGGAAAGCGGGGAGAGCCGGAACGCCCGGGCCAGGCCCGGGACGTAGACCACGACCAGCTGCAGGGCCAGGGTCAGGAACGTCAGGCCGGCCAGCGCCCGGTTGCGGCCGAATCGGAAGGGTTTTTCCGTCAGCGCCCGCAGGCCCCAGGCCTGGCCGACCTGCGCGAAACCGATGGCTGAAAACAGCACCGTCTGCCATTCGCCGTTTCCGAACCCGTACTGGTGCCAGACCCCCGCCAGCAGGAGCGCGGCGGCGCAGATGAACCCGCCCATCCAACTGACATGCAGAATGGCGGCCCGGTCGAACACCGGGGCGGCGGGCGGCCGCGGCGGCCGGTCCATTACATCCGGTTCGGGCGGCTCCAGGCCGAGTCCAAGGCCCATCAGGCCGTCGGTCAGCAGGTTGAGCCACAGCAGGTGCAGGGGGCGCAGGGCCATGGCGCCGATGCCGGCCAGCGGCGCCAGCATCATCACCAGCACCTTGCCGAGGTTGCCGCCGAAGGAGAACTTGAGGAAGCGCACCAAGTTGTCGAAGATCGTGCGGCCCTCTTCGACGGCGGCAACGATGGTCGCGAAATTGTCGTCGAGGAGGACCATCTTGGAGGCCTCCTTGGCGACATCGGTGCCGGCGATGCCCATGGCCACACCGATCTCGGCCCGCTTGAGCGCGGGGGAGTCGTTCACGCCGTCGCCGGTCATGGCGACGATCTGTCCGCGCCGCTGGAGGGCCGCGACGATCCGCAGCTTGTCCTCGGGCGAAACCCGGGCGTAGACGGAGACATGTCCGGCGCGGGCGGCCAGTTTCTCGGCGGAAAGCGCCGCCAGATCGGCCCCGGTCAGGACATCGGGATCTTCTCCGCCGGGCGCCAGGCGCAGGTTGCGGGCGATGGCGACGGCAGTCAGCGGGTGGTCGCCGGTGATCATGACCGTACGGATGCCGGCGGCGTGGCTGCTGGCGATGGCGGCGCGCACGGCCGCGCGCGGGGGATCCAGCATGCCGGCCAGCCCGCAGAAGACGAGGTCGGATTCGATCTCGGCGGCCTTTGCCTGGGCGGGGGGCGGGGCGGCGAAAGTGCGGAAGGCGACACCCAGCACGCGGATGCCCTCGCTGGCCATGCGTTCGTGGTCGGCTTGGAACTTGCGGCGCATGTCATCGGTCAGCGGCACGATGCGGCCTTCATCGAGGACGCGGGTGGCGAGCCGGGCCAGGCCGTCGGGCGAGCCCTTGACGGCCGCCAGCACGGCCGCGGCCATGGCCGCGGGCAGGGGGTAGTCGCCAGTGTCGCCGCGGTGCAAGGTGGCCATGCGCTTGCGGTCGGAGTCGAACGGGAATTCCGCGATTCGCGGCAATTCCTCGCGGAGGGACTGCGTAACGATGCCGAAGCGTTCGGCGGCGGCCAGCAGGGCGGTTTCGGTGGGATCGCCGATCCGACGCAGGGGGCGGCCGGATTCCTCGAAGACGAGGTGGCCGTCGTTGCACAGCGCGGCGGCCAGCAGCAGCGGCAGGAGTTCCGGCGCGTCTGCGGGGGCGGGAAAGGCCGGCGCGGCCGGTTCGCTGTCGAGGAAGACATCCCGGTGCAGGGTGTGCAGGCGGGTGACGGTCATCCGGTTTTCGGTGAGGGTGCCGGTCTTGTCGGTGCAGATGACGGTGACGGAGCCGAGGGTTTCCACGGCCGGCAGCTTGCGGATGAGGGCGTGGCGCTTGAGCATGCGCCGCGCGCCCAGGGCCAGCGTGGCGGTGATGACGGCCGGCAGGCCTTCGGGGACAACGGCCACCAGGAGACTTACGGCCGTCAGGAGCATGTCGGTGAACCGCTCCCCGCGCAGGAGGCCGATGGCGAGGATGGCGAACGCCGCGCCCAGGCCTGCGAGCGAGAGGTGCTTGCCCACCTGCGCCAGCTTACGCTGGAGCGGCGTGCGGCTTTCATCGATCCGCTGGATCAGCCCGGCGATCCGGCCCAGTTCGGTGCGCATGCCGGTGGCGACCACGACGCCTTCGCCGCGGCCGTGGGCGACGACCGTGCCGAGGAAGGCGAGGTTCTTGCGGTCGCCCAGCGGGAGGTCCGCGTCCGCGAGCGCTCCAATCTGCTTGGCAACGGCCTCCGACTCGCCCGTGAGCGCCGCCTCCATGACTTGCAAATTGGCGCACTCCAGCAGGCGCAGGTCGGCGGGAACGATATTGCCGGCCTCGAGGCGGACGATGTCGCCCGGAACGAGTTCGCGCGCGGGGATTTCACGCAGGGTGCCGTCGCGGCGGACGCGGACGGTCGGACTGGCCAGCTGCTTGAGGGCGGCCATGGCCTTTTCGGCGCGGTATTCCTGGATGAAGCCCAGCACGCCGAAGAGAACCACGATGGCCAGGATGGCAATCGCCTCGACATAGTCGCCCAGCGCCAGGGAAAGCGCGGCGGCGGCGACGAGGATGAGGATCATCGGCTCGCCGAACTGGGCCAGGAGCATTTTCCAGGCGGGGCGGGAGATGGTTTCCTGCAGCTCGTTGGGGCCGTGAGCGGCGAGGCGGGCGGCGGCCTCGGCGGCGGACAGGCCGTTGCGGGCGCTGCGCAGGGCTGTCAGAACCTCCGCGGCCGGCTGGAGATGCGGCGAGATCATGCCGGGGCCCCGGTCAGAAAAACCGGCGCCGAGGGGCGCCGGGGACGGAATGGAAACTGGAGGCGCGGATCGGGATCGAACCGATGCATAAGGATTTTGCAGACCCTCGCCTTACCACTTGGCTACCGCGCCATTCATGTCGGGGGGAAACATAACGGGGAGTGCCGGCCCTGTCAACCCGCGGTGCAAGCCCGTGGTGCGGAATAATGGTGTGGCTCAGTAAAGGCCTAGATCGTGAAGATGCAGCCCGCCTTCAACGTGAGCCCACCGATGGATTCCGGCATGCCCGCCTTCGAAAGGCTCAGGATGTCGTAGTTGACTTCCGAGAAAAACCATTTGATGCGGAAGCCCGCCAGAAAATAGGGGCCGATTGCGGAGTCGGAAGTGGTGTCATGCCGGGCATAGCCATCCCGTCCTTCCTGGTAAACCAGGACCTTAGCGTAGCGGTACGCCGCGCCGGCGCCCAAGAAAAAGGATTGGGATTCAGTGGTTTTATGAAATGGATACCAGGTTAATCCTGCGCGGAGACCGAGGGTTCCGATGTCCGTCGTGCCAATCCGGACCAAACCACCGGATGAACGTTTCCCGAGAATATCGGCGCCGGGCAAGCCTTCACCTTCAACTCGCAAGGCCAGGTAATCGGATAAAGAATTTTCAAAACCAAGGGCGATGTAGATCGAACCGTTTTGGAATGCATCCTTCCGGCTGGTTGTATAAACGTCCCAGTCCGATTCGGATGGAATGAACCATCCTGCGGAGAACAGCATCGATGCTGCCCGTGCCGCCGCTGGCAAAACAAGACAAGCCACCCACGTGACGACAGGTGCGATTTTCATGGATTCAACCTTTCTAACCTGTTTCTCCGATTCTGGTTATCGATAGATTATTAATAATTCTTAATCCGGTCAATTCTTGATTCGGGCGCGATTCAGATCCCCCCTCCGCACAGGTCGAATACCATCGAAACATTAGCCAGGCATCCGCCATAAGCTGTCGGAAAATGAATCCTGCGGTTGACGAGGCATGAATAATCCGGCCCCCTCTGTGGTTTTACACCGTAGTGGAAAGTCAACGAGATCCGCCGATTGCAATCAGTGGGATGGCGGGGCGGGGAAGCGGGCGCGGAGGGCGGGATAGAAGTCGACGAAGGCGGCGCGGAGGGGCTCGGGCTGGCGGAGGATCTCCTCCTCGGCGCCGCGGAGGGGGGCGGCGGCGGGGGAGCGGCGGGAGATGCGCTCGAAGGTGAGGCGCAGGCCCTCGGGGGTGCCGTAGGCGAGCAGCCATTCCTCGGCAATGGCCCGGTCGAGGAGGACGCGCAGAGGCGTGGCATGGCCGCGCAGAAAGACCTGGATGGCTGCGAGCCGGGCGCCAACGTACTCCCGCAGGGGGACCGCAGAATAGCGCGGCCAATCCTGCGAGAGAAAGAAGTCGCAGGCGACGTCCACGATGATGCCGCCCAGGCGGCGGCGGGCGGGCGAGAGGCCGGCGCGGGCGGCGCGGTGCCCCGGATGCGCCTCGGCGAAGGCGTCGATGGCGCGGTGCAGGCGCACGCCCTCCGCGAAGCCGGCGTCGGAGATGCCGGCATCCGGGAGCCCGGCGCCGAACCGGCGCAGGTAATCGGCGAGCAGATTGCCGGCCGCAACGGGCACCGGCCAGCCGTCGGAGAGGTGCAGGTGCGCCAGCAGGTTCATGCCTGTCTTGTATGGGGTATCCATCGTCGCGCGCGCAAGGGAAAAGCGGCCGGGACGCGTGCGTTTGCGGCTTGCCGGTGACAGCGGGGGGGTGATAGGGTGGCGACCTTGAAAGGCAGTTTGGGATGGCCGAAAAGTCTTGGACAATAGTGACCGGAGCGGCCGGGTTCATCGGGTGCAACGTGGTGGCGGAATTGAACCGCCGCGGGGAGGAACGCATCCTGGTGGTGGACGATCTGGGCGCGGACGAGCGCTGGAAGAACCTGCGCGGGTTGAAGTTTGAAGATGTCTGGCCCCGCGCGCGCCTCCGGGAGGCCTTTCGCGCGAACGAATTGCCGGCGATCCAAACAGTCTATCACCTGGGGGCTTGCAGCAGCACCACGGAGACCGACGCCAACTACCTGCTGGACAACAACTACCAGTACACCCGCGAGCTGTGCGAGTGGTGTTTGGGGCATGGAGCGCGGTTCGTGTACGCCTCAAGCGCGGCGACTTATGGCGATGGCGCGCGGGGCTATTCGGACGCGGACGAAGCGACGCCGGGGCTGGTGCCGCTGAACATGTACGGGATGTCGAAGCAGTTGTTCGACCTGTGGGCGCTGCGCAACGGCCTGCTGGAGAAAATCGCCGGGCTGAAGTATTTCAACGTGTACGGACCGGGGGAGGACCACAAGGGCGACATGCGCTCGGTGGTCCACAAGGCCCATGGCCAGATCCGCGCGACCGGCGCGGTGAAACTGTTCAAGTCGTACAAGCCGGAATACAAGGACGGCGAGCAGGTGCGCGACTTCGTCTGGGTGAAGGACGCCGTGGACGTGACGCTGTTCTGCGGGGAGAATCCCAAGGCTTCGGGGCTGTTCAACTGCGGAACGGGCCAGGCGCGGTCGTGGAACGACCTGGCCAAGGCGGTGTTCGCGGCCCTGGGGCTGCCGCCGCGGATCGAGTATATCGAGATGCCGGAGGCGCTGCGGGGGAAGTACCAGTATTTCACGCAGGCGGAGATGGGCAAGCTCCGGGCCGCGGGCTACGCACGGGCGTTCACGCCGCTCGAGGACGGCGTCCGCGAATACGTGCAGGGTTGCCTGGCGAAGAATTGAGGAGCGCGGCATGGCGAAGAATCCGTTTCCCAAGGCGCCGGTCAAGGCGGTGAAGGCGGGGCGCGTGCGTTTCGGCGGCGGCGCGCCGCTGGCGCTGATCGCGGGGCCGTGCGTGCTCGAGAGCCGCGCCATGGCCTGCGAACTGGCGGCGCGGCTGGCGGCGCTGGCCCAGAAGGAAAAGATTCCGCTCGTCTTCAAGGCGTCGTACGACAAGGCCAACCGGACGAGCATCCGCGCGTTCCGCGGGCCGGGGCTGGCGCAGGGGCTGGAGATTTTGGCGGGCATCAAGGAGAAATTCGGCGTGCCGATCCTCGTGGATGTGCACCAGGTCTCGGAAGTGAAGCCGGCGGCGGAGGTGGCGGACATCCTGCAGCTGCCGGCTTTCCTATGCCGGCAGACGGATCTGGTGGTGGCGCTGGGCGAGAGCGGGCGGGTGGTCAACATCAAGAAGGGCCAGTTCCTGGCGCCGTGGGACGTGCGCCACGTGATCGAGAAGGTCGAGAGCACGGGGAACAAGAGCATCCTGCTGACGGAACGGGGCGCGAGCTTCGGCTACAACAACCTGGTGGCCGATTTCCGGAGCCTGCTGATCCTGCGGGAGTTCGGCTATCCGGTGGTGTTCGACGCCACCCACAGCGTGCAGTTGCCCGGCGGGCGGGGCGCGGGCACCGGCGGCGACGGCCGCTGGGTGCCGTACCTGTCCCGGGCCGCGGCCGCCGCAGGCTGCGACGCCCTGTTCTGGGAAGTCCACCGGAATCCGCCGCAGGCGAAATCGGACAAGGACAACGCGCTGCCGCTGGCCACGGTCGGGCCGCTGTGGCGGCAGTGCCGGAGGATCGATGAGCTGGCGTAGGGCGCTCGGGGCGGCGGCGCTGGGCGCGGGTCTGGCGGCGGCGGCGTTCGGCCAGCAGCTGGCGGGACAGGCCGTCAAGGGCTTCCGCCTGCCGGAATACGACGCCGACGGCAAGCTGAAGCAGCAGCTTTACGGCGAAACCGCCACCTTTCTGCAGGACGGCATCATCCAGCTCACCGGGCTGAAGATCGAAATCTTCCGCGCCGGCGAGATCACCGCGCGGGTGCTGTCGCCGGAGTGCGCCTACGACCCGAACCGCAAGCGGGCGGCCTCCAAGGCGCCGATCCGCATCGTGACGGAGAAGGCGGTGCTGACCGGCGACGGCTATGCGTGGAACGGCGAGAACGAACAGTTCCAGATTTTCCAGAACGCCCGGGTGATCCTGTCATCGCAGGTGAACAAGGGCCTGGTGGAAGCCGCGCCGGGGCCGGCGGCGGAAGCGGCCCCGGCCGAGGAAACAGGAGAGGAATGAACATGGACACGAGGTCGAGATGGATTTTGGCGCTGGCGCTGGCCGGCGGGCTGCTGGCGGGCGGGCCGGCGGGGGCCGCGCTCGAGGACGACGGCCGGTCGCTGGAAGCCGCGCCTGACGCCACGGTGGTGACGGCGGACAAGCTGACGTTCGACTATATCCAGAAATTCGCCCTGTTCGAGAACAACGTGGTGGTGAACGACCCCCGCCTGCAACTGAGCGCGAACAAGCTGACGATCATCTTCACCGAGGAGGGCGGGGCGCAGACGATCAAGGCCGAGGGCAAGGTGCTGCTGACCCAGGGCGACAAGAAGGCCCGTTCGGACGTGGCGACCTACGACGTGGTGACGGGCAAGATCGTGTTGGCGGGCGGTCCCCCCCAGGTGATGCAGGGCCGGAATATCCTCGAAGGCGAGGTCATCACCTTCTGGCGGGACGAGCAGCGGCTGGAATGCAAGCCGCGGGCCCGCCTGGTGGTCTACTCCGAGGATTTCGACGAAGAGGACAGTTTATTCAAGCGCTAGGCGAAAAGCGGCTTGCCGAAACGGGGGCGGGCGGGGTATTCTAACGGACATGAGGAAGCGGTAGTGACCGAGCCGGTTCGAGAAGGCATGCTGATCGAAACGCGCGGGCTGGTGAAGGAATACCGTCGGCGCCGGGTGGTCAACGGCGTGGACATGAACGTGCGCGAGGGGGAGATCGTGGGGCTGCTGGGGCCCAACGGGGCGGGCAAGACGACCTGCTTCTACATGATTACGGGGCTGATCCGGCCGACCCGCGGGCGGGTCTATTTCAAGGGGCGAGACGTCACCCGCCTGCCGATGTACCGCCGGGCGCGGATGGGGCTGGGCTACCTGGCGCAGGAGCCGAGCATCTTCCGCAACCTGACCGTCGAGGAGAACGTGCTGGCCATCCTCGAGACCCTGCCGATCGGGACGCGCGAACGGCGCCGCCGGCTGGAGTTCCTGCTGGAGGAGCTGAAGATCGGCTACCTGGCCGGGCAGAAGGCCTACACCCTCAGCGGCGGCGAGCGCCGGCGGCTCGAGATCACCCGCGCGCTGGTGACCGATCCCGCCCTGATCCTGCTGGACGAGCCGTTCAGCGGCGTGGATCCGCTGGCGGTCTACGACGTGCAGCAGATCATCCGCGACCTGAAGCAGCGCGGGCTCGGCATCCTGATCACCGACCACAGCGTGCGCGAGACGCTCTCGGTGGTGGACCGGGCCTACGTGATCTATTCGGGCGAGGTGCTCACCGAAGGCCCCCGCGAATTCCTCGTCAACGACCCGCAGGCGCGGGAGAAGTACCTGGGCAAGGCGTTCCGCATGTGAACCGGGAATTTACGGCGCAACCACGAACCACAGAAAGGAAACCGCGATGGACATTCAGATTACCGGTCGGAATGTGACGGTGAACGAAGGCTTGAAGAGCTACGTGGACGGCCGGCTCGGGCCCGTGCTGGCCGGCTATCCGCGGATCGAGAACGCCCACGCGATCCTCTCGCACGAGAAGTACCGCTTCACGGCGGAGGTCGTCGTGCAGGGCCGCGACAAGCTGCGCGAAGTGGCGCAGGAGACCACGAACGACCTGTACGCCGCGATCGACGCGGCGGCGGACAAGATGGACAAGCAACTGCGCAAGCACCGCGAGAAGATGATCGAAAAGCACCACGAGCGCCAGCGGCTGGCGGATGTGGAGGCGGCGCCCGAGGCCTGACGGCCCGCGGTGCAGCACCCCCGGAGCCCGACCCCATGTGGCGAACAGCCGAAAGCCCCCGGATCACCGTGGCCGACTTCTTTGCGGCGGCCCAAAGGCCCCTGCAGATGGACTGGGAGGCCAATCCGGAGGCCGCGGTCGGGCGCGAAATCACCGAGGTGGCCCTGAACCGGCCCGGGCTGGCGCTGGCCGGCTTCCTGCGCTACTTCGCCAACCGCCGCATCCAGGTGCTGGGCCTCGCCGAGATGACCTACCTGGGCAGCCTGCCGCCCGAGGAGCGCCTGGCCCGCTTCCGCGCCCTCGGGCGGGTGCCGGGCTACGTGATGTCCCGCGGCCGCCACGCGCCGGCCTACATCCGGCGGGTGGCCGAGGAACTGCTCCTGCCGGTGCTGCGGACGCACCTGGTGACCGGCCACTTCATGAACGCGGCCACCGTGCTGATGCAGAACCTGACCAGCCCGCGCATCCGCGTGCCGGGCACCATGGTCGAGATCAACGGGGTCGGCGTGCTGCTGGAGGGGGAGCCCGGCATTGGCAAGAGCGAGATCGCCCTGGCCCTCATCGAACGCGGCCACAGCCTCGTGGCGGATGACACCGTCGTGCTGAAACTGGACAGCACCGGCACCATCCAGGGCTCCGCCGTCGAAATCACCCGCGAGCACATGGAGATCCGCGGCCTGGGCATCATCCATGTGCCGCGCCTGTTCGGCATCTCCTCGATGCGCAACGAGCGGCGCCTGGACCTGATCATCTGCATGCGCAAGAACGGGGGCGGCGAGGACGACATCGACCGGACCGGACTGGACGCCGCCAGCCGCAACGTCCTGGGCGTCGAGATTCCCCTGCTGCGGGTGCCGGTGGCGGCGGGGCGCGACCTGACCCACGTGGTCGAGGTGGCCGCGCTGAACCAGCGCCTGAAGCAGATGGGCCACGACGCCGCCCGCGAACTCGACGAGAAGCTCAAGGTCGCCCTGTCCCGGAAGGATGAAGCATGAGTCCGGAAACCGCCAGGGCGAACGCCGGTGGGCCGCTGACGCGCGAGGTGACGGTTTTGAACCGCTACGGGATCCATGCGCGCCCCGCCGCCCTGCTGGTCAAGGCGGCCGCCCGCTTCCAGAGCGAGATCCTGATTGAAAAGAACGGCGTCAAGGTGAACGCCAAGAGCATCATGGGCCTGCTGACCCTGGAGGGCAACCACGGGGCCCGGCTGAAGCTCCACGCCACGGGGGCGGATGCGGCGGAAGCCCTGGCTGCCGTGGCGGAGCTGTTCGCACAGAAGTTCTTCGAGGACTGACGGACCAAACGCGGCCATGAAACCCCAGCGGGAACTCGAACTCCGGGGGATCGGGGCCGCGCCGGGCCTCGCGACGGGGCCGGTCCTGCTGCTGAAGGCGGACGACCAGCCGGTGCGCGAATACGCCCTGCCCGCGGAGGACGTGCCGCGCGAACTGATCCGTTTCGAGGAGGCCCTGATCGCCACCCGCCGCCAGCTCAACGAGATCCAGCAGCGGGTCGGCGAAGCCATGGGCAGCGAAAGCGCCGGCATTTTCGAGGCTCACCTGCACGTGGTGGACGACCCCAGCTTCGTGGACGAAATCTACCGCGAAGTCCGCGAAAAGCTCGTCAACATCGAGACGGTCCTGGTGGCGGTGTCGGAACGCTATGCCCAGACCCTGCTGCAGATGGAGGACGACTACCTGCGCGAACGGGCCACCGACATCCGGGACGTGACCCGGCGCATCCTGCGGAACCTGGGGGGCGGGGGGGGCGACCCCCTGGCGGGTCTGGAGGCGCCGCGGGTGGTGGTGTCGCGGGACATCGCCCCCTCTGAAATGGCCGCCTTCGACCGCCGCAAGATCCTGGGCGTGGTGACGGAACTGGGCAGTCCCACGTCGCACACGGCCATCATGGCGCGCGCCATGGAACTGCCGGCGATCGTCGGCCTGCGGGACGTGTGCCGCCTGCTGCAGGACGGCGACCGGGTGATTCTCGACGGCGTGCGGGGACTGCTGGTGGCGCATCCGTCGCCCGCGCAGGAGGCGGACTACGGCCGCATCGCCCGCAGCCGGGCCGTCATCCAGAAGCGCCTCGCGGCGTTGCGGGACGAGTCCGCGACCACGCTCGACGGACATGCCGTGATGCTCGCGGCGAACATCGAGATGCCGGCGGACGTTGCGGCGGCCTGGGCGCGCGGCGCGCGCGGAATCGGCCTGTTCCGCAGCGAATACCTGTTCCTGGCCGACGGCGGCGAGCCGTCCGAAGAGCGGCAGTATCTGGCCTACGCCGAGGTGGCGAAGCGGATCCTGCCGGAGTCGGTCATCATCCGCACGCTGGACCTCGGGGGCGACAAGCTGCCGGCCGTCTTCAAGCTGCCGGACGAGGCCAACCCCTTCCTGGGCTGGCGCGCGATCCGCCTGTGCCTGGCGCGGCCGGCGATGTTCAAGACCCAGCTGCGCGCCCTGCTGCGCGCCTCGGCCCACAATCCGCAGCTGCGGATCATGTATCCGATGGTGAGCAGCGCCGGCGAAGTGACGCAGGCCAACGCCCTGCTGGAAGAATGCAAGACCGAACTGGCCGCCGCGGGGCTGACCTTCAACCCGCAGGTCGAGGTGGGCGCGATGATCGAGATCCCCTCCGCGGCGCTGACGGCGGACCTGATCGCCCCCGCGGTCAAGTTCTTCAGCATCGGCACCAACGATCTCGTGCAGTACACGCTGGCGGTGGACCGCGGCAACGAGCGGGTGGCGCACCTCTACGAGCCGACGCATCCGGCGGTGCTGCAGCTGATCCGGCGCACCGTCGAGGCCGGCCGCCGGCACGGCGTCTGGACCGGGGTGTGCGGGGAAGTCGCCGGCCAGCCCGTCCTGACCCCGCTGCTGGTGGGGCTCGGCGTCGAGGAGCTCAGCGCGAGCCCCGGCGCCGTGCCGCTGGTCAAGGATGTCATCCGCCACATCCGGTTTGACGAGGCGTGCGAACTGGCCCGGGCCGCGCAGGGCATGGCCACCGGGGCGGAAGTGCTGAATGCCTGCCGCGAACTGGTCGGCCGCGTCACGCCGGAAATACTTGAATTGGCCGAATAATGCGGTAAAGTCGCCGCCATCGTCGTCAACCCCCGATTAGGAGAACGAACCATGTCCAAGAACACCGTATTCACGTCCGAATCCGTTTCCGAAGGCCATCCCGACAAGCTGTGCGACGCCGTGTCGGACGCGATCCTGGACGCCTGCCTGGCGCAGGACCCCCGCAGCCGCGTCGCCTGCGAAACGCTGGCCAAGACGGGCATGGTCGTCGTGGCCGGCGAGATCACCACCAAGGCCATCGTCAACTACGCCGAGGTGGCCCGCAAGGCCGTCATCGACATCGGTTACAACCACCAGGAGGCGGGCTTCAACGCCAACATCTGCGCGGTGCTGGTGGCCATCGAGAGCCAATCGCCCGACATCGCCCAGGGCGTGAACGCCGCGAAGGCCGCGGGCAAGGCGACGGCGGAGCAGGGCGCCGGCGACCAGGGCATGATGTTCGGCTACGCCTGCGACGAAACCCCCGAGCTGATGCCGATGCCCATCGTGCTGGCGCACCGGATCATGCGCAAGCTGACCGAGCTGCGCAAGGCCGGCAAGATGCCTTGGGTGCGGCCCGACTCCAAGAGCCAGGTCTCCGTCGAGTACGACAAGAACGGCAAGCCCGTGCGCGTGGATACCGTCGTCGTTTCCACCCAGCACGCGCCGCACGTCTCGAACCAGCAGATCCGCCGGGAAATCATCGAAAAGGTGATCAAGGCGGCGGTGCCGGCCCGGCTGCTGGACAAGCGCACGGTCTACCACGTCAATCCGACCGGGCGTTTCGTGATCGGCGGCCCGCAGGGCGACTGCGGCGTGACCGGCCGCAAGATCATCGTGGACACCTACGGCGGCATGGGCCGGCACGGCGGCGGCGCCTTTTCGGGCAAGGACCCCTCGAAGGTGGACCGCAGCGCGGCCTACATGGCCCGCTACGTCGCCAAGAACATCGTGGCCGCCAAGCTGGCCAAGCGCTGCGAAGTGCAGCTGGCCTATGCCATCGGCTATCCCGATCCGGTCTCGGTGCACGTCGAAACCTTCGGCACCGGCACAGTCTCTGACGACAAGATCGCCAAGGCCGTCCGGCAGGTCTTCGGCCTCAAGCCGGCCGAGATCATCCGGCAGCTCAGGCTGCTCCGGCCGATCTTTTCGCTGACCAACCAGTACGGGCACTTCGGCCGCCGGAAGGGCGACCGGAACTTCAAGTTCTTCACCTGGGAGCAGACCGACAAGGCCGCGGCCCTCGTCAAGGCGCTGGCCAAGTAACCGCCGGTTCCGTTCGTTCGCATAGGGCGCCGCCTCCGCGGCGCCCTTTTTGCGTCAGGCCGACCGCCGATAACAAGAAGCGCAAAAGGTTGCCTGGCAAAGCATCCGCTGTGCCGATCGGGGAAATATTTTGCATGGAGCTTACACATAAATTTCCCAACAACATGAATTCAGGGTTGACAACAATTCCGGCGGGGCATGAAAATTGCGGGGTTCCGAGGAGGTGCATCATGGCCAAGGCAGTTCGGGTGTTTTGGGTTTCCGCGATGGTGTGGCTGCTGGCGGCGGAGGGGGCGGAGGCGTCGATGGCCTTGTATCCGCCCAGGCACGTGCTGACGAAAGCGGGTCTAGAGTCGGCGCCGGATCCGGTGTCGGCGGATGCGGGTTCGTTCCATTTCGCGCTGCCGCTGCTGGAGCTGGGCGGGCCGCTGGGGCTGGGCTTCACCCTGCGCTACGACAGCAACGGGGTGCGCGCGAGCTGGGACCAGTACGACTTGCCGGAGGGGGGGGCGTGGTGGTGGGATCCGCTGGCGACCTGCCAGCCGGTGGAAATGGGTGGCGGCACCAACTGCCTGCAAATCCAGATCGAGAACGCGGACACGATGGCGTTCATCCAAGAACCCGACGGCTCCTGGCGGCTGGTCGAGGAAGGGGATTTCGGTTTTCCGAATTCTCCGGTCGATTTCCGGGTCCAGCAAACCAACGGCTGGACCTACTTTCTCGATCCGCGCCGCGGCCGGGTGACGATGTTCGAGAACGTCACGAACAAACTGTGGCGGATTGCCGCGCAGGTGGACCGCAACGGCAACGCGCTGACATATTCATACCGGGAATTGACGGCCACCAATCCAATCCAGTGGACGCAGCCGATCCGGATCGAAGATGGTCTGGGCCGCTGGATTGAACTGGAATACGCCGAATTCGGATGGAACTGGGAAACCTACGTCGTGGGGGCGAGGGATCACGCCGGGCGGGCCATCCGGCTGGATTATGAAAACGGCGGGGATATTGTCGGCCAGCAAGTGGGGTTGCGGCACGCGGTGGACGCGATGGGCGGAACCAACCGGTTCACGTATGCTCCGTTCACCAACGATTTCACGATCTACCGCGCGGGGATCGGCGGGCACCGGTTGCCGGCGGGCAACACGCCGTGGACGCAGACGTA
Organism: uncultured Verrucomicrobiota bacterium; assembly: GCA_964393515.1. Lineage (GTDB taxonomy): Bacteria > Verrucomicrobiota > Kiritimatiellia > CAIQIC01 > Lenti-01 > Lenti-01. The sequence continues at coordinate 49,549 of CAYMTY010000003.1, read as the reverse complement.
CGACGCCTTCCAATTGTATTCGAGCGACGGGGCCAAGCGTCCGGCGGTGACGAACCAAACCGACGCCTACGGGAACGCGATTTCGTTCGCCTACGACACGAACGCGCACATGGTGGCGGCGACGTGGCCGGACGGCGGCAGCAACGTCTTCCGGCACGCCGGCCGCGCCCAGCCGCCAGTGGAGGCCGTCGCCCCCGGCGGGGCGCGGACAACCTTTGCCGTGGACGGGCGCAGCCGCATCGCGGGGATCACGGACGCGACGGGGGCGGGCATCGGGTTCGGCTTCGACCCGGCGAGCGCGCTGATCTCGTCGGTCACCAACAGCGCGGGCGAGGTGCTGCGGTTCGAGTATGCCGCGACGGATCAGGTCATCACGAATCCGGCCGCACCCGGTGAGACGGTCGCATTCACGTTCCACGATCTGGCGGCCATCCGCTATCCGGACGGCACCTCGGAGGAATTCCGGTACGACGGACGCGGCAACGCGACCGGCATCGTGGACCGGGCCGGTCAGACGACGGCCTATGCCTACGACAGGCGCGGCAACCTGGCACGTCAAACGTCGCCCGGCGGCGGCGAAACCGCATTTCAGTACGACGGCCTGTCCCGCCTGGTCGCGGCCGCGGACGCCGACGGCGTGACCAACCGCTTCGAATACGACGCGCTCGACCGCGCGACCAACGTCGTGGACGGCGCGGGCCACGCCACGGCCTATGCGTACGATACGCTCGGACGCATGACGGCAGTCGCCGATCCGCTCGGCGGGCGGACGGAGTTCGAATTCGACGCCAACGGCAACCTGCTGGAGACGACCGCACCCGACGGGGTGGTCGAGTCCGCCGTCTACGACCTGATGAACCGCGTGGCCGTCGCCACCAACGCGTTGGGCGGAGCAGCGACGCGCACCTACGACGCGATGGGCTATCTGACGGAATTCGTCGGCCCCGACGGCGCGACGAACCGTTTCCTCTACGATCACGCCGGCCGCGTCACCAACGAAACCCGCGCCGGGGTGTCCGTCTCTGCCGCCTACGATGCGGAGGGCCGCATGGTTTCCCGCGCATCCGGCCGCGGGTTCGAGCAATCCTTCGCCTACGATCCAGACGGCCGCCTCGCGGCCGCGACCAATGCCCTCGGGCACGCGCGGCGCTTCGACCGCGACGCCGCGGGGCGGGTGACCAACGTCGTGGACGAACTCGGGCAGGCCACTGCCTATGCCTATGAAGACGGGCGGCCGACGGCCCGCACCGACGCCGAAGGGCGGACCGCGCAGATGGCCTACGACTCCGACGGACGACTGTCGGTCGCGACGGATTCCGCCGGGGCTCGGACGACCTTTGGCTACACGCCCGCAGGACGCCTGGCCGCCGTGACCAACGCCCTCGGCGCGGCCTCGGCCTATGCCTACGACGCGGCCGGCCGCCTCGCGCGCCTCACGGACGAACTGGGCCGGAGCACGGACTATGCCTACGATGCCGCCGGACGGCTGGCGGGCGTGACCGACGCCGCTTCGAATGACTGGGCCTATGCCTACGATCCCGCCGGGCGCGTGATCGGCGTGACCAATCCGCTCGACGGCGCCGCCGCCACGACCTACCTGCCCGGCGGCTACCCCTCCACCCGCGCCGATTCCGATACCGGCATCTGGAGCAACCGCTGGGACGCCGCCGGCCGCCTGGTCGAGACCGCGGACCCGCTGGGGAACGCCACGGCCTTTGCCTACGACGATTTCGGCCGCGTGGCGGCCGTCACCAATCCGCTGGGAAATGCCGTGGGCTTCGAATACGACGCCGACGGGAACCTCGTGCGGTCCGTGGACGAGCTCGGGGCGGCAACCCGGCTGGCCTACGATGCGCTCGGGCAGGTCACGTCCGTCGTGGACCGCGCCGGGGGCGAAACCGCGTTCGAATACGACGCGGCCGGGCGCCGCGTCCGGACGGCGGATGCCGACGGCGTGGCCGTGGAAACGGACTACGACGCCACGGGCCGACCGCTGGTGCGTCGCGCCGGGGCGGAAGCGTGGACCAACGCCTATGACGCGGCGGGACGGCTGGCCTCCGTCGCCAGCCCGCTGGGCCACGTGCAGACGCTGCGGCGCGACGCCCTCGGGCGCGTCACCAACACGGTGGATGCCGCCGGCGGAGTCGCGATTTACGAATACGACGCGGCGGGCCGGCTCGTGGCGGAAACCGACGCCGAAGGCCGCGCCACGGCGTACGAATACGATCTGCTCGATGGCCTGGCGCGCGTGACGCTCCCCGGCGGCGGTTTCGCCGCCTACGAGCGCGACGCGCTGGGCAACGTGGTGCGCATCGCGGACCTGGGCGGCCACGAATGGACGCGCGCCTGGACGCCCATGGGCCGCTGGCTGGAGGACGTCGATCCGCTCGGCCGCACCAACGCCTGCGAGCGCGACGAACTCGGGCGCGTGGCGCGTTTCCTGCGCGCCGACGGCTCGACCGTGGACGTGCGGTACGACGCGGCGGGGCAGGTGACCGGGCGGGTGTATTCCGCCGGGTTGGCGCTCGCTTATGAATACGACGCCGCCGGGCGGCTGGCGGCCGCCGACGGCGTGGCGCTGGCCCGCGACGGCGAAGGACGCGCCACCAATGCGCTCGTCAACGGCCGCAATTACGCCGCCGCGTGGACCCCCGGCGGGCGGCTGGCGGCGGTGGCCTATGCCGACGGCGCGTTCGCCGTGGCCTACGCCTACGATCCGGTCAGCGGGCGCCTCGCGACGGTGTCCGACGCGCTGACCGGCACGCAGGTTGGATTTGAATACGACGCCGACGGCCGCCTCGTGCGCCAGACCGACAGCCACGGCGGCACCAACGAATTCACCTACGACGCCGCCGGGCGCGTGACGCGCATCCAGGCCACCCCCGGCATCGATTTGCAGTACGTCTACGATGCCGCCGGGCGGCTGGTTTCCGAAACCCGCGAGGTACCCAAGCCCGCCGGGGCGCTGCTGGCCGCCGCTGCGGACGTGAATTCATTCGACGCCGCGGCACAGCTCGCAAATCCCTCCGCCGCCTACGACCCCCTCGGCCGCCGCACCGCCGACGACCGCCACGCCTACGCGTGGCGCGCGGACGGACGGCTTGCCGCCGTGGACAGCGTGACGAATCAGTACGATGCATTCGGGAACATCATGGCCCGCGACGGCCAACCGCTGGCGTGCCATCCGGCCATCGGCGGCGCGCCGCTGGTGGACGACGGCACGAACTGGTACGTCTGGACGCCCGGCGGCGCGCTGCTCTACGCCGTGGCCCAGGCCCCCGGCCACGCCGTGCACCACGTCCGCTTCGACCGCTCCGGCCACGCCATCGCGCTGGTGGATACCAACGGCGCCGTCGCCGAAGCCTACGCCTACGAACCCGGCGGACTCGAACTCGATCCCGCCCCGTCCGCGCTCGGCAATCCGTTCCGCTTCCTCGGGCGCTACGGCATCCGCGCCGAAGGCACGGGCGACCTCTACCACGTCCGCGCCCGCTGGTACGACGCCCGCACCCGCGCCTTCCTCTCCCCCGAACCCCTCTGGCCCCAAACCGCCAACCCCCACGCCCTCAATCCCTACGTCTACGCCCGCGCCAACCCCGTCAACTTCGCCGATATCAATGGCGAGGTGAATACGCCGGATCCGGAATTGCGGAAGTACATAGAAGGCAACAATTCCTGGCAGAAGGTGGATGTCCCGGCCGATCCAAAGAAGAAGGTTGTGGGCCATGCGGATGCGCCAGGGCATGACCTCTGGGGGTTTGTCGACGGCAGCAATTCCTGGGGTCCGGTGGATGACCCGGACGATTACAAGAACCATTACGATCCTGAGGCCCTGGAAGAAGCATTCAAGGATCTGGATAAGGCGACCGCCGTTGCCAGATCCCGTTGGCAGACATTTAGAACAACGCCTTACTTCATCAAGTTCAACTACTTTGAAGCCTTTCATAACGCGTGGATGATGGAATGGTTTGTGAAACAAGCCCCGGCCGAATTCGCGCGGAATCGCAGGAATCGTCTGCGCGAAATCGAGCGGGCGGAATTTGCCTATCGGTTCGGCCTGGACCTGCCCAGCGCGAATGGAACGGTGGCGACCCGGCTATACGAAGACTTCGGAGCGGAAAAAGAGCTCGTGCTAGATCAGCTTGCTGCCTTTGAAAATGTCAAATTGGAAGTTCAAAAAGCGGAAAGACGACAAAGAGAATGGGAAAGAGGAGTAAGAGAAGGAAGAATAAGGCAAAACAGGCTGGCGGTGGGTACACGTCACGAGATCAAGACCTGGCAGCTCGACCTCGTTGGCAACACCTGGACGCCGCAGTTCGGCGGCATCAGCGCACCGCCACCGTCTGTTCCAAAAGGTGGCGTTGATGTTTACAAAAACAATTTGCACGAATTCGTCGAGGGCCACAACGGTTGGCAGGAGGTGGATCGCCCGGCCAAGCCCGATAAGAAGGCGGCAGGGTCTCCGCCAGGGCAAGATTTCTGGGAGTTAGTTGAAGGCAGCGACTCTTGGCAGAAGGTGGATGTTCCGTCCGATCCCAGGAAAAAGGCCAACTCGGCGGTGGCGACGCACTTGGGCAAAGGCGCCAAGCGCCAGACGCTGCTGAATCTGGTCGTTTTGAAAAACGCGTTGCCGCCGGGCACGAAAGTTCTGCCGCGGGACAACAAGGAAATCAAACTTTCCTTCGATTGGGAAGGCGACCTGGGGTCGCTGGACGTCAAGCCGTTCCATTTGGGCAAGCAGGGGTACTGAACATGAAAACGATGAAATCGAATATCCAATATCCAATGTCCAATATCCAATGTTCAAGGGGGGGCGGGCCGGCCGCGCTCAACGAGCGCAGCTACAGGCGAGGGCGGCTGCAGGCAGAGGGACTTGTCTGTAGATGCGCCCGCTGGGCGCGTCGGAACTCGGCGGCGTTTTTCATTGGACCTTTTGTTTTGGCGTTTGTTTTCGCCGTTTCCGCTTACGCCGCGGAAACGATCACCTATTCCTACGACGACGCGGGACGGCTGACGAATGCGGCCTACGGCGGCGGGGCGAGCATCGCCTACGCCTACGACGCGAACGGCAACCTGCTGATGCGCACGGTGACGGCCGCGGGCGGCACGACCTACACGCTGATCTATCGCGCCGGGACGGGCGGCTGGATCGACGGCGTGGCCACCCAGATCGTCGCCGAAGGCCAGAGCGGTACGCCTGTCGAGGCCAAGGGCGAGAACGCCAGCGTTGTCTTTAATGGCTGGAGCGACGACGGCGAGGCCAACCCGCGCACCGATGCCGAGGTGATGGCCGACTTGACGGTGATCGCCTCGTTCCTGAGCCAGGGTGGCGCGGATCTGGACTGGTACGCCGCCCACGGCATTGCGCCGGGACCCGGCGAAGACTGGACCGACGTGGATGCCCGCATCGTGGCCGGCAAGGGCACCACCCTGCGGCACGAAAACATCGCCGACACCGATCCCGGCGATCCCGAAGACCGGTTCCGCGTGCTGTCCGTTTCGAACGGCCCGCCGCTGACGGTGCAGTTCCGGCCGGGGTCCACGGGGCGGGTCTATACCTTCCAATTCACCGACGACCTGCTGGATGGCGCCTCGTGGAGCAACGTGCCGGGCACGGACCCGCGGCCCGGCGTGGGCGGCGTGGACGGAATGAGCGACAGCAACGCGCCGCCGGCCAGGCGCAATTACCGGATCCAAGTCGAAGTGCCCTGAGAAGAGAGAAAGAGAAAGCTCAATATTCAATATCCAATAATCAATTTCCAATCATCAAGGGTAGGGACGGCGCGCCGCGTCGTCCGGATCGGCTCACCCGGAGGGTTCGCCCTACCGCAGCCCTTGGACCGCCGAAGCAACCACGGATGGACGCGGATAAACAGCCCGGCGGAAGAATTCCGACCGGGTTTTTGAGGGTCGGCCTCCGTGCCGGCCGGGCGGTTGTCGTCCCGAGCTTGTCGAGGGAACTCGGCCCGAGAAAAATCGTTCTGCCGTTGCCGTGAGGCCGGGAAGTTTCGACTCCGGCGCGGTGCGCCTGCGCTCAACATGACCAGACGTTGCATCGAAACGCAACTGCGCCCGGTTCGGGGGGACGGCTTGGGGAAGGCCGCGATTCAGGCCGCGATTCCGGTTTGATTTCCGGGGGCGGTCCCGCTACAAGTTTCCCATGAAGAAATTCCTCCTTTTCCTGGCGGCGGCTTCCTTGGCGGTTCCGGCGGCCCCGGGCCAGGCCCCGACACGCGACCCCTACAACGGCGCCATCGTGGTGGATGCCGCCGACGGCCGGGTTTTGTTCGAGGACGGAGCAGACAAGCCCGGCTATCCCGCCAGCATGCTCAAGCTGATGAATCTGTTCGTGATCCTCGACCGGGTGCAGGCCGGGACCCTGCGCCTCGACGAGATGGTACCCGTGACGAAGGAAGCGTATGACATGGGCGGGTCGCAGGTGTGGCTTGATCCGCGCGAAAGCTTCCCGGTGGAGGAGATGCTCTATGCCCTGATGGTGCAGTCGGCCAACGACGCCGCGATGGCGCTGGCCCAGCATGTCGGCGGCAGCCGCGAGGGCTTCGTGCGCCTGATGAACGAAAAGGCGCGCGCCCTGGGTCTCTCCCCGATCACCCAGTTCCAGTCCCCCCACGGCCTGCCCCCCGGGGCAGGGCAGCGGCCGGACATCACCACCCCGCGCGACTTCGCCAAGCTCTGCCAGGCGCTGCTCGCCGCGCATCCCGAGACGCTGCAGTACACGTCCGTCATCCAGCGCCCGTTCCGGCCCGACGCGGAAAAGCCCGTCATCATGGGCAACCACAACGAACTGCTGGGCGCGTTTCCCGGCTGCGACGGGCTGAAGACCGGCTGGATCCGCGCCAGCGGCTACTGCCTGGCCGCCACTGTCCAGCGCGACGGGCGGCGCGTGATCTCCGTCCTGATGGGCAGCGCGACCAAGAAAGCCAACATCGCCAAGACGAAGGAATTGATCAACCGCTACCTGCCTGAGGCCGTCCGCGGCGCGGGGCCCCCGCCGCCGGCCGTGGCGCCGCCGCCCGTCCCCGCGCCAATTCCCGCCGTGGTGGCCGACCCGCTGCCAGGCGAGGCGGAGGCCGCGCCCGTGCCGGAGCCCGCGGATGAGCCTGCGAAGAAAAGCGGCTGGCTGGGAAAACTCGGGTACGTGCTGCTGGGCGCCTTTCTGGCCGCGGTTGCAGGCTTGGTGGTCCAGCGGCGCCTCTTCCTGAGCCGATGAAGGTTTCCGATTTCGACTACGTATTGCCGCCCGAACTGATCGCGCAGGAGCCTGCCAAGCGCCGCGACGGCGCGCGGATGCTGGTGCTGGATCGCGCCAAGGGCATCTGGGAGCACCGCCGTTTTGCCGACCTGCCCGCCTATCTGCGTCCGCGCGATCTTCTGGTCGTCAATGACACCCGGGTGATCCCGGCCCGCGTCTTCGGGCGCAAGGCCGGCACCGGCGGCAAAGTCGAGTTTCTCCTGCTGGAAGAGACCGCGCCGGGCACGTGGGATGCGCTGATGCGCTGCCGCCGCCGGCCGCAGGCCGGCGACCAGATACTTCTCGACGAGGATCTGGCCGTTGCCACGCTGCTGGAGGACGGCGAACTGGGCCGGGTCAAGATCCGGCTGGAATCGGCCTTGCCGTGGCTGGAAGTGCTCGAGCGCATCGGCCAGACGCCGCTGCCGCCCTACATTTCGCGCAAGGAAGCGACGCCCGCGCGGCGCGCCGCCGACAAGGTGCGCTATCAGACCGTTTTCGCGCGCGAACCGGGCGCGGTGGCCGCACCGACCGCCGGGCTGCACTTCACCCCCGAAGTGCTTGAGCACCTGGCGGGGCAGGGCGTGGATCGCGCGACCGTCACGCTCCATGTCGGCATCGGCACGTTCCGGCCCGTTTCCGCCGAGAACGTCGAAGAGCACCGGATGGATTTCGAGCGCTGGCAGATTCCGGCGGACTCCGCCGCGAAAGTCGCGGCCGCGCGGGCCGCGGGCGGGCGCGTGGTGGCCGTGGGCACCACCAGCGTGCGCACGCTGGAAAGCGCCGCGGCCCGGCCGGAGGGCTTCGGGGCGGGGCAGGGGCGCACGGACTTGTTCATCCACCCGCCGTACGAATTCAAGGTCGTGGATGCGTTGCTCACCAATTTCCACCTGCCGAAATCCACGCTCATCATGATGATCAGCGCCTTCGCCGGCCGCGAATTCATCCGGCAGACCTACCAGGAGGCCATCCGCGCGCGCTACCGGTTCTACAGCTACGGCGACTGCATGCTGATCCTATGAACTTGGCCGCCTTGGAACGGATCGCGAAGACGGCAGTGGCGGCGTTGCGTCTCGAACTGCCGCGCGAGATGGCGCGGCGGGCGGCGGAAGTACCGGTGGTGATGCTGCCGCGGCCGACGAAGGCGATGGTGCGCGACGGCGTGGAACCCGACCTGCTGGGTTTGTTCGTGGGGCCCAACTGGTCCGAAGGGTTGGAAGGCGGCGACCCCTTGCCGCCCGAGATCCTGCTTTTCGTGGAGAACCTGTGGGACTTCGCGGAGGGGGACGAGGAGCTGTTCTGCGAGGAAGTGCGCGTGACCTATTTCCACGAACTGGGGCACTATCTGGGCCTCGAAGAAGGCGACCTCGAGGACCGGGGGCTCGAATAGGCCCGGGGGCCTAGAACACGATCCGCTGCGCCTTGGATTCCGGCGGCTTGGCGTTCGGGGTTTTCTTGTCCGGCTCCTTGGCCGGGGCGGAGCCGACAATTCGCCTGGAGCCGTTGCGCTTGACGGGGGCGGCTTCGTAGAGGGCCAGGGCCTCGGGCAGGTGCTTGCGGAGTTCCTTGGCCCGCTTGAAGTCGCGCGGATGGGTGGAAAAGATGCTCAGGGCCTTGTCGAACTGGCTGTCGCTGCCGCCGGCGAGCCGTTCCCAGACGCGGGGGGCGGCTTCGGGATGGTAGCCGGCCTGGGCCATGTACATCATGCCGACGCGGTCGGCTTCGAGTTCGTCCGTGCGGGAATACTTGGTGACGACGAGCCCGTTGTACGCGAGCATGGCGCCGCCCAGAATCAGCTGCATGTCCTCGTCCTCCTCGATCTCGGCCCAGATCATGCCCCCGGCCAGCAGGAGGTTGGGGAGCAGCTGGCGGGTCATGGCTTCGGTGGAATGCCGGCAGTTGATGTGGGCGATCTCGTGCGCCACGACGGCGGCGAGTTCGTCCACGGTCTGGACGAGCCCTTCCTGGGGATTCCAGATGCCTTCGAAGATCATGATGTTGCCGCCGGGGAGGGCGAAGGCGTTGACGAACTCCGGATCGCCCACGAAGGTGGCCCGGTAGGGCAGGTTGGTGATGTGGGCCACGGCAGTGATGTGGGCGGTGATGTCCCGGACCAGGGCGACATGGCCGGGATGCTGGTCGATGGGGGCCTTTTCCTTCTTCAGTTCGCCGATCATTTCGGTGTAGTACTGCCCGCCCATCTGCACCTCCTCGTCGAGGCTGTAGATGTTCTTGACGGGCTTGCCGGTGACGAAGTCGGTGGTGGCGCAGCCGGAAGCGAGCGCCAGCAGGACGGCCGCCAGCAGGAGGGGGCGCAGCAGGTGTCGGACTTTCATGGGCAGGCTCCAGTGGGAGGTCAATCTCCCCATAGCATATGAGGTCCGGCGGGGAATGCAATCCCAAGGCGGTGCGAAAGCGCCGGCGGGGTTGCCCGCGCGGCCGGCAGAATAAGCCTTGCCCGGCCCGGCCGCGCCTTTTAGAGTGGGCAGCCTGCAATCGGCCGCCTTCGGGGCGGCGTGGCCATGCCCGCAATCCAATTCATCTACGCCAAGAACGTCATCTCGCGGACGGTGAGCGGCACCTTCCAGGAGATCTCGTTCGCGCTGCGCGTGCGCAACATCGGCTTCGGCAAGGCCGTGGCGGTGCACTGGTGCGGGGAGGACCGCCGGTGGCGGGTGGCGCCGGCGGATTATCGCGGCGGCCTGGGCGGCGGGGACGAGCTGTGGACGGCCGAGGTGGCCGTGCCGCTGACCATGGAGTCCGCCATCCCGGGGAACATCGAGTTTGCGGCCTGCCTGGAGCACGAGGGCCGGCGACAGTGGGACAGCCGCTACGGCCAGAACTACCGGGCGGACGCCGATTCGGGGGTGATCGTCTACGGGCCGGACGCGCTGCAGGTGATCGGGCCCGATCCGGCGCTGCCGGCGGGCACGGTATCGCTGCCGCTGGAGGTGGCGGTCCGGCAGGAACTGGAGCCGGAGGCGGTGACGCTCCACTGGACGGTGGACGGCTGGGCCACCCGGCAGGCAACCCACGTCTATTTCCGCCACAACCACTGGGACCTGAGCCTGGGCAGCAACGCGCGCAATCCCAACCGCTACGGCTGGGGGGTGTGGGCCGGGCGCATCCCGGTGCAGCATGCCAGCCGCCTGGAGTACGCCGTCGAATGCCGGACGCGGCGCGGGACATTCTGGGACAACCGGGGCGGCGGCAACTACCGCGCCCGGCGGGGCGCCCTGCGCGTCCTGACGCTGAATCTCCACACCTACCAGGAGGCCGACCAGTTGCGGAAGTTCGAGCAGGTGGCGCGGGCCATCCGCGAGCTGAAGGTGGACATCGCCTGCCTGCAGGAGGTGGGCGAGAACTGGAACGACGGCGCCGGCGACTGGGGGTCCAACGCCGCGCGCATCATCCAGAGCCACCTGCCGGAGCCGTTCCACCTGCATACCGACTGGTCGCACCTCGGCTTCGACCGTTACCGCGAGGGGATCGCCATCCTCAGCCGCCATCCCTTTGCCTATACCGACGCGGGGTATGTGTCCGACAGCCAGGACGTGCACGACATCCACTCGCGGAAGATCGCGATGGCCCAGGTGCGGGTGCCCTACGTGGGCCTGGTCAACATCTTCAGCGTCCACCTGAGCTGGCCCAGCGACGGCTTCTATCCGCAGTTCGAGCGCCTGGAGCGCTGGGCGGAGGAAAAGCAGACCCCGGAGGTGGCCGCCACCCTGCTGGGCGGCGATTTCAACATCGCCGCCGGCAGCGATGCCTACCGGTTCATCGTGGACACCGGCGCGTACGAGGACCAGTACCTGAAGATCGTGTCCCCGGCGGTGTTCCAGCGCGTGTTCCGGGACCGGCTGGGGGATCCCATGCACCTGCTGGAATTCGACGGGCGCATCGACTTCCTGTGGCTCCGGGCGGGCGGACGCCTGCGCGCGGTCCGCGCCGAGGAGCTGTTCACGCCGGAGCGCTACGGGCGCGTGTCCGACCACACCGGCTACCTGGTCGAGTTCGAGCCGCGGTGAGGAGGGGGGCCGGTGGAATACGCCGAACAATACGCCGCGCCGACGGAAGCCTGGATGGGCCCGCTCTACCCGCGCCGGAACGAGTTCAAGGAGCTCTTCTACCTGCGCTGGGGGCGCATCCGCTTCCGCGTGGACTGGGGCGGCGACCTGAACGTCAAGGTGGTCCTCAAGGTCTTCCACGAGGACGGCACCTTCGAGCAGTACCTCGTCCATACCGATCCCTGCGGCGGGGGCGAGTGGAACCGCCACTGGCGCGAAACCCGCGACCTGTTCATCCACCCGCAATCGCTGCACCAGGGCCGCGTGACCTGCGTGAAGTTCTCGTACATCCTCCACCACCAGGGCCGTTCGATCCCGTCGCGGCTGGACTACATCTTCATGGACGGCCATGAATTCCGGAACGAGGGCGAGGTCTGGCGGCATGTCACCGAACAGTGGGCCACGCCCAACCCCTACCGGACGCACGAGGTGGACGCCGGCCAGCTCCAGCGCGACGTGGACTGGATGAACCACCACGTCGAGTCGCTCAACCTGATCCCCAAGTTCACCAAGGGCCAGGCCTGGCACCCCTACCATCCCAAGCGCTACATCCACGACCAGATCGACACGATGGTCTGGCGCCGGCACAACGCGCCCGGGAGGCCCTGCGGCATCAAAGTCTGCGTGGACTGCGTGGACGACGGCGACTTCATCCGCCACCTGATCCACGCCCACCGCTGCGGCGTGCCGGTGCAGGTGGTCGTGGACTGGCGCAAGATGACGCTCACCAACAGCTCGAACTACCTCGCGCTGAAGCGCGCGGGCATCGAGCTGCTCGGCGAGGTCTGCACGACGCGCGACCCGCTGGCCGAAGTCGCCACGGACATGCACAACAAGTTCATCGTTTTCGGCGACGAGGACGCCATCGTCGGCTCGTTCAACATCACCTTCGACCGCTGGGGCAACAACTGGGAATCCGGCATGACATTCCGGTCGTTCGGGGTCTGCCGGCTGCTCGACAACATCTTCCAGGCCTGCCGCGGCGGGGTGATCCAGCGCTACGGCGTCGATCCGCTGGCCCCGTTCAACCTGCTCTACACCTTCGGCCGGACGGCCATGCTCAACGGCAAGTACTATCGCCCGCACCACGCCATCCTGGCCGAGATCGGCCGCGCGCGGCACTCGATCCACATGTGCCTGTTCCTGATCGGCGAGCTGCGCGGCGAGCACGGCGACAGCGTGGTGGACGCGCTGATCGCGGCCAAGCACCGCGGGGTCTACGTGCGCCTGATCCTCAACGGCCACCTGGCCTGGGAGGGCGACCCCGCGCGCGAGCGCTCCATGCACGAGGAGCTGCAGCGGCCGCTCCTGCCCGCCGTCCGCCGCCTGCAGGAGGCGGGGATCGCCATCGCGCTGGTCTACGGCGTCCACGACCGCGCCGTGCCCTATTCGCCCGTGCATTCCAAGCAGTGCGTCATCGACGAGCAGATCGTCCTCGACGGCTCGTTCAACTGGTACAACACCTCGGTGCTCTCCCACGACCTGCTCGTGGTGGTGAACCATCGCGACGCCGCCCGCCTCTACCTCGAGGAGGCCCGCCAGATCCTCGCGGGCTTCCGCGTCGTCTGGATCAGCCTCGCACGCTGATGCGTCCGCCCGCGCCGGCCGCGGATTTTGCGTGATTTTTACGCCGGTTTGCGGGATACATACCGCAAGCCGGCGAATGGCGGGCAGGTGCAGCATAACAGCAGGATGGCGCGCATGAAAAACGTGGAAGAACTCTTGCGGCGAGGCGTGCAGATCGCGGCGCCGGCGGCAGTGGAGATCGGCGCCGAGGTGGATCCCGGCCGGATCGCGGCGGGGGTGGTCATCCACGCAGGTTGCAAAGTGTTCGGCGCGGCGACCAGCCTCGGCCCCGGCTGCGTGCTGGGGCGCGAAACGCCGGCGACGGTGGAAGACTGCCAGCTCGGCGAGAAGGTCGAGCTCAAGGGCGGCTACTTCAGCGGGGCGGTGTTCCTGGACGGCGCGGCCATGGGCAGCGGCGCGCAGGTGCGGCCGGGCACGATCCTCGAGGAGGGCGCCGAGATGGCCCACACCGTGGGCCTCAAGCAGACGGTTTTCTTTCCGTTCGTGGTCGGCGGCAGCCTGATCAATTTCTGCGACGCGCTGATGGCCGGCGGCAAGAGCCGCAAGGTGCACAGCGAAATCGGCTCGTCGTTCATCCATTTCAACTATACGCCGCACGGGGACAAGGCCACGGCTTCGCTGATCGGCGATGTGCCCCGCGGGGTGATGCTGGACCGGGACCCGATCTTCCTGGGCGGGCAGGGGGGGCTGGCCGGGCCAGTGCGGATCGAATACGGCACGGTGCAGGCGGCCGGGCTGGTGTCGCGCAAGGACGTGCTGCAGCCGAACCAGCTGGTGGTGCCGGAAGCGCCGGCGCCGGGCGCGAAGCCCTACGAAACGGGCTACCGCTCCGTGGCGCGCGTGGTCCGGAATTGCGCGATCTACCTCGGAAACATCGCCGCGCTGCAGGTCTGGTACGAACAGGTCCGCCGGCCGCTGCTGGAAAAGACGCCGCACGGAAAAGCCTGCTGCGAAGGCGCGCGCAAGCAGCTGGCCGCGGTGCGCAAGGAGCGCCTGAAACGGCTCGACGACCTGATGGAGAAAATCGCGAAGGAAGACCGCGCGCGGCTGGCCGCCAACCTGTGCGTCGAGCACGAGAAGCTGTGCGGGGGCTGGACCGCCGCCCGGGCGCGTCTGGTCGCCGCGGGCGACGTGGAGTGCGCGGAGAAGGCGGCGTTCCTCGCCGCCTGGAACGCGGCGAAGGAAGTGGATTATGTGGCGCGGGTGCAGGCGCTGCCGGCGGAAGCCAAGGCAGCGGGCACCGCGTGGTTGCAGCAGATTGTGGATGGAGCCGGTGCGCCGGCATAGCAAGCGGAGTTGACAATGGGCGAAAAGAAACTGTTCGGGACGGACGGAGTGCGCGGGGTCGCGAACCGCGAGCCGATGATGGTGGAGATGGCCGTGAACCTTGGCCGCGCCTTGGCCTATGTGCTGAAGGAGCGCAAGGGCGGCAAGCGGCCGCGCGTAGTGATCGGCAAGGATACGCGCCTGAGCGGCTACATGCTCGAGAACGCGCTGGTGGCCGGCCTGTGCTCGATGGGCGGCGATGCGCTCCTGGTGGGCACGCTGCCCACGCCCGGCATCGCCGTGCTCACGATCGACCAGAAGGCCGATGCGGGCTTCGTGATTTCCGCCTCCCACAATCCATTCCAGGACAACGGAATCAAGCTGTTCTCCCGCGACGGCTACAAGCTGCCGGACGAGGAGGAGGCCGCGATCGAGCAGTTGATGGCCGAGGGCAAGCTGCCGAGCCTGCTGCCGAAGGCGGGCGGCATCGGCAAGTCGTTCCGGGTGGAGGACGCCCTGGAGCGCTACATTGCATTCTGCCTCGGCACGTTCCCGAACGACCTGGATTTGAAGGGCCTGCGGATCGTGCTGGACTGCGGCAACGGGGCGACTTACAAGGCCGCGCCAGCGGTGTTCGAGCGGTTGGGTGCGCACGTGACCACGCTGCACAGCACGCCCAACGGGCTGAACATCAACGCCCGCTGCGGCTCGCAGCACACCGAAGCCCTGCGCGAACAGGTGCAGGCCGAACGCGCTGACATCGGCCTGGCGTTCGACGGCGACGGCGACCGGCTGATCGTGGTGGACGAGACCGGCGCGGAATTGTCGGGCGACCACATCCTGGCGGTCTGCGCGCAGGACCTCAAGCAGCGCGGGCAGCTCAAGAACAACCTGGCGGTCGGGACGGTGATGAGCAACTTCGGGCTGCACGCGACGATGCGCAAGCTGGGCATCGAGCTGGGCTGCAGCGCGGTGGGCGACCGCTACGTACTGGAGATGATGAAGGACAAGGGCGGCATCCTCGGCGCGGAATCCTCCGGCCACATGATCTTCCTGGACAAGCACACGACAGGCGACGGCATCGTGTCCGGCCTGCAGCTGCTGGCAGTCATGCGCCGCACAGGCCAGGAGGTTTCGGCGCTGGCATCGGTGCTGAAGCTGTCCCCGCAGCACCTGATCAACGTGGACGTGGCCAGCCGCCCGCCGCTGAAGGATTTGCCGGGCGTGCAGGCGGCGATCCAGGCCGCGGAAAAGGAGCTGGGCCAGGAGGGGCGCGTGCTCGTGCGCTACTCCGGCACCCAGAACATGTGCCGCGTGATGGCCGAAGGGCCGACGGACGAGATGACCAAGCGCCTGTGCGAATCCATCGCCGCGGCGCTCAAGAAGGAAATCGGCTGAAGCCGGATCCACTCCGGGGCGGCCGCGGCGGAGGCGCCGCCGGCCGGCCCTTTTTCATGCATCGGGGAGGGGCTCAGCCCAGCAGGCCCGATTCGGGATCGCGGGCGAACTTCAAATCCCCCACGCGGGTGGCCGCGGCCTGGGCGGAGCGGTCTTCGATGGTGATGCCGCGCTTTTCGATTTCGGCGCGGCGGGCGAGGACGCCGGCGGCGGCGGCCCGGTCGATCACATAGAGCATGTCGCCGCCGCGCTTCGCGTGAAGCTGGCCGTGGGAAATCGGCACGGCGGGGGAGGGATCCTCGGCCAGGGATGTGGCGACCGGCTCGGCCTTGCGCGCGCCCGCGGCCAGCAGGACCACGCACCGGGCCAGGTAGACGAGTTCCGCGCCCATCGAGATGGCGTAGCGGGGGCTGTCCGCCTTGCGGGCGAAATGGCCGTCGGCCACGGCGTTTTCGACCGTATTGTCGTCGAGTTTCACCAGGAGCATGCGGTTGCCGTCGAAGGGGATTCCCGCCTCGTGGAACGCGACGTGGCCGCGGCCGCCCACGCCGATGACGTGCAGGTCGATGCCGCCGGCGCGCTGGATCTTGCGCTCGTAGGCGTCGAGGATTTCGGTCCGCACCCAGCGGAGATAAGCGGACTGCGCGTCGGGCCGGATGACGACGGCCTTGCCCTTGTCCGCGCCCTGCTCGTGCCAATCGCCGGGATTCGCTTTCAGCTCGCGCATGAGCGCGTCCTGGTCGATCAGGCAGCCCCACGGCACGTTGGTTTCGGCGAACTTCTTGCGCAGGAGCCCGAAGAGTTCCTGGATCATGAAGAAGCTGTAGCTTTCGGGGTGGAGGGCGCGGGCCTGGGCGTTTTCGCCGGGCAGCCCGACATATTCGTCGAGGTTGAAGCTGCGGATCCGGGCGGCGTCGAGACGGCCTCCGTTGCAGGCCTTGGCGAGGTGCTTGTAGACGCCGGTGGGCGAACTGCCCGTGGCGAGGCCGAGGACGAAGGATTTCTGCCGGGCCAGGACCTGGGAAATCCGGGCGCGGATGAAGTCGGCGGCCACTTCGCTCATGTGGTCGAAATCGCGCGTGATGATCACTTGGTGGGGCATGGCGGTTTCCTCGGGTTCGGGATGATAAAACGGGAAGCACCTTGCGCCGGAACGTCTTAAAAATCAATGCGAATCTGTCAGGCCCGGCGGCGGCAGCGACAAAATCGTCTGTTTTGTGGGCGGTCAGTAGATCTCGTCGCCTTCTTCGCGGGTGAAGAAGAGGTTGAGGGGGTCGTGGCCGGCGGCAGTGGCGGCGGTGGGGTCCAGCAGCGTCTGTTCCGCCGTCCGCCGTTCCGCCTCGGCGGCGGCTTCCATGTCCGCGAGCCGGGCCCGGACGCCGGAGGCGTCCACGAGCTGCATCAACTCGTCGAAGAGGAAGGGCGAGCCGTAGAGGAGCTGGCATTCGCAGAGGATCTTGCAGGCGACCATGTGCTCGAAGCGGTCGAAGGCCAGCTGCTGGCGGACCTTGGCGAGGGGCTTGAGGATGTAGTCGATCTCCTCCTGGTGGTCGGGATGGGTCAGGAGGTAGTGTTTCTGCCGGTAGATGGCTTCGTCGAGCGCCCGGGCGTGTTCAGCGGGGAGGGTGTCGGTGGTGACGATGATCAGGTCCAGGTCGGAGCCGTTGACCATGCGGCCGGAGCTTTTTTCGGGGCGGGGCACGCGGTGGGCCATGTGGTAGGTGATGTCGCCCGCGATCAGGAAGACGCTTTGGCGCAGGAACAGCGGCTCGTCGGGTAGGGCGGCCAGGGCCATGCAGACGCTTTCGCGGGTGAGGTCGAGCTTGGCACGCGAGATGGCGGCGGCCTGGCGTTCAAGTTCGGCGGCGCGGGCCTCCAGGCGCGGTTCCTGGCCGGGGACGCCGACGAGGGTGTAGGTCAGGAATTCCCGCCGGATCGAGGGGGAGAGCCGGGCGTAGCCTGCGACGGCGGAATCGAGCCGCATGTACCGGCGGCCGGTGCGGCGGAGGAGCACGCCCGGCGCGTGGCAGGCGCGCCACAGAGCGAGCATGTCGGGGTTGCCGGTGGCGGCCGCGAGTTCCGCCCCGGTCAGGGGGCCGCGCTGCACCAGGATGTCGGCAACCGATTTCACGGAGGCCCAGTATGGGCCCGGCGGTGCTGGATGGGGAGCAGAATCTGCCGGAACGGGCGCGCCGGCGCTTGTGCCGGCATCCGCGCGGGGGTACAAAGGGCGCCGGGAGGGCAACGGAGGGCGGCCGGTGGAGCAGTGGATCGAGGAGGAATTGCGCAGCCAAGCCCACGGGCCGCGGCCCCCGCGGCGCCGGGTGGCGGTCGGTCTGGTCTTCCCCGTGGTGGCCGGGGCGGCGGCGGGCATCTGCCTGCCGGTTTCGCCGCTGTGGTTCCTGGCGGCGGGGGCCGGCCTGCTGCTGCCGCTGTTCCTCTGGATCCGGCGGCCTGGATCGGTGACGCCGCTGATGGCGGCGTTCGGCCTGCTGATGGCGGCCCATGCACGGCTGGCCACGGGTGGGCTTTCCGCGGCGGCGCTGCCGGCACTGGTGCCGCGGCCGCTGGAGTACATCCAGTTCGTGGCGATGGTGCTGGACGATGCCGTGGCGCGACCCGCGCGGCCGGGCCAGCCGCCCGATGCCGTCTTTTCGGCCCGGCTGGAGGGCTTGAACCGGGAAGGCACATGGCAGCGGGTGGACGGCCGGATCCGAGTGGTGCTGCGCGGCGGGGAGCCCGCCGCCCGCCGCCCGCGCTACGGTGAGCGCTGGCGGTTCCGCGGCGTCGTCCGCCCGGCGGTGCCCCGGCGCACAGGTCTGTTCACGCTGCCGGAGAACCAGGCGGTCATTGATCCGGACCGGGCGGTGTTTCTCGATGCGGGCCGCGGTCATCCGGTCAAGGCCTGGTGCCTGCGGCAGCGCCGCAAGTGCCGGGTGATCCTGGGCCGCGGCCTCGAGGATTTTCCGGACCAGCGGGGACTGCTACAGGCCCTGCTGCTCGGCTACCGGGAGGACCTGCCCAAGGCCCTCCGCCAGGATTTCGCGGCCACCGGCACCGTGCACATCTTCGCAATCTCCGGCGCGCACGTCGGGATGGTGGCGCTGATCTGCACCGTGTTCCTGCGGGCGTTGCGCCTGCCTCTGACGCGCTGGTTCCTCTTCCTGGCCCCGCTGCTGGCCGTCTACATCCTCATGACCGGCGCCGCTACGAGCGCGATCCGCGCCGGCGTGATGGCCATCCTGTTGCTGGCGGCGCCGCTGCTGAAGCGCCGGCCGGACGCGATCTCGGCCCTGGCCCTGGCCGCCATTGCGATCCTGCTGGCCGCGCCCGGACAGCTCGGCGACCTGGGCTTCTTGCTGTCGTTCTCGGCCGTCGCCGGCCTGCTGGCGCTCCAGCCCCTGCTGGATTTCCACGTTGTGCGCTGGTTCCGGCGCGACGAATGGCAGCTGCCGGCGGAGGAACGGCCCGCGGGCCGGCGCCTGCACGAAGGCGGGCTTGCCGTGGCGCGTTTCGGGCTGGCATCGCTGGCGGCCTGGATGGCCACCTCGCCGCTGACCGCCTTTTTCTTCAACCTGTTTTCGCCGGTGGCGCTGGCCATGAACCTGCTGGTGATTCCGACCGCCTTTGCGATCCTGCTGGCCGGGGTGATGAGCCTGCTGACTGCCCCGGCCGGCGCCATTCTGCCGGAGGTGTTCAACCATGCGGCGCGCGCCTGCGCCGCGTTCCTGGAGGTCTGCATCCGCTGGGCGGCGGATGTGCCCGGCGGCCACTGGTTCGTCCGCCCGCCGCCGGCGGGCGGGGTGGCGGCGTGGTATGCCGTGCTGGCGGTCACCGTGGTCATGGCCCGGCGCGTGCGTCCCGCGCTGCCGGCGGGGCTGGCACTGCTGGCGGCGCTGGCGCTGGGCTGGGGCGCGCGGGAAGCCACCCGCTGCCGGGTGGCGGTGCTGGACGTGGGCGAGGGGAGCGCCACGCTGGTGCAGGCGCGCCGGGCCCGGATGCTCGTGGACGCCGGTCCGGCGTTCGCCGCCGAAAACACCCTGCGCCGGCTGCGGGCCGAAGGGGTCAATCGGCTGGAGGCGCTGATCCTGACCCATGCCGATGCGCAGCATATCGGCGCGGCGCGGGATGTGCTGCGGGCCGTGCCCGTCCGCGAATTGTGGCTGCCCGCCGTGGTGTGGCCGTCGCCCCTGCTGCGAGACATCCTGCGCGCCGCGGAAGAGGACGGGATTTCCGTGCGCCGGCTGCACGCGGGGGACACGGGCGACTGGCCGGGCAGCCTGTTTTGGGAGGTCCTCTGGCCGCCGGCGGATCTGCGGCTGGCGGCGGCCGATGACGGCGCGCTCGTGCTGCGCGTGGCGCGGTTCGGTGTTTCGGTCATCCTGGCGGGCGATCTGGGCGGCGCGCAGGAACCGGCCCTGATCGGAACCGGCCGGTCCCCCGCAGGCGCAGTCCTGGTCGTAGGCCGGCACGGCGACCGGACTGCGACCTCGGCGGCGTGGCTGGCGGCGGTGCGCCCGCGCGAGGCGCTCATCAGCTCCGGCCCGCATGCGGCCGGCCGGCATCCGGATGAGGAGACTCTCGCGCAGTTGGCGGCGGGGCACATCCGGGTGTGGCGCACGGACCAGCAGGGCACCCTGCACGTGGATCTGGCCGGCCGGATCGCGCGCTGGCCGGAACCCGGTTATCGTATTCGACCGGCCAACTGAAACAGTCCGGCCGATGCCGGCCAAGGGCCGGTTCAGCGGACCTTGGCGTCAGGGGGCGGGGCGCGGAGGGGCTGGAGTTCTTCAATCGGGACCGGCGGGCTGAAGGTCTTGCGCGCCTTGTCCGCCATGAGGGCAGCGAGCTTGTCGCCTTCGCCGGAGAGGCGGATGTCACGGAAGGCGGGCGACTGGTACGTCCGGATGACGGTCTGGACCGGATTGCCGTTCAGGGCCATCTCGAGATAACGCAGGGCGTTGCCGGACTGGCCGCGGCGCGCGGCCAGCAGGGCGGCTTCAAGGAAAAGCGGCTGGGCCGGGGGCTGGTTCTTCAGGAACATCTCCAGCATGCGCAGGGCATCGCCGGCGCGGTCGTTCTGGGCGAGCAGGGTGGATAGGAGCCGCAGGGCGGTGATGTCACCGGGCCGCTGGCCGAGGTATTGGCCCATCAACAGGATGGCCTGGTCCCGGTTGCGCTCGGAAATGGCGCAGAGCGCGAGATTGAAGCGGGCCGGTGCAAAGCCGGGCTGGATTTGCTCGGCGGCGCGGAACTGCGCGGCGGCCTCCTTGAGGCGCTTCTGCTGGAGCAAGAGGACGCCCAGGTCGTTGCGAATCACGGCATTGTCCCCGCGCAGGGCCATGGCCAGCCGCAGGCCGTTGAGGGACAGCCGGGGTTCAGCCTTGTCCGCCAGGCTCCGGGCCAGGATCAGCCACCAGTTGGGTACGATGGGGTCGGCCGCGAGGCGGTCCAGCTGGCGGCGCGCGGCCGCGGGCGGCAATTCGTGTTTCCAGCCGGGAGGCGGCGCATTCGTGGCCGCGGCATCGTCCGGGGCGGCCGGCTTGACGGCCGAGGCCCAGGCCTGCTGGTTCTTGCGGTTCCAGTCGCGCTGGGCATACTTGACGGCCAGCATGAGCAGGATGAACATCAGCACCACCCCGGCGGCCGTGGCGGCGGCAAGCCGGACGGCATGGTACTTCACCGACGGCTGCGGCGGATAGGCGGGATTCCGTTTGGGACGGTAGTGTTGCCGCGGGGGCACAGGGGTGGAAGCCTGGTGGGACAGGGCCTCCTCCGGTTTATCGTCCAAAACAGCCATGTTGGGCCGTATCATAGGAAGACGCATTCGGCGGCGCAAGCGTGGAATGGCCGCTGCGTTTTTCGGTGTCAAGCCGGCGAGAATCCGGCACAATGCCGTCTCCATGTCCCGATCCTGGCACAAGCAGATGGCACTGGTATGGGCGTCGCAATTCCTGTCCATCATGGGCTTTTCGTTCGCGCTGCCCTTCGCGCCCTTTTTCCTCCAACAGGAGCTGGGGGTGGTGCGCCACGGGGAACTGCAGCTGTGGGTGGCCCTTTTTTCGGCCTCGACGGCGGTGACCATGGGCGTGGCGGCGCCGCTGTGGGGGCTCCTGGCGGACCGGTTCGGAAAGCGACCGATGCTGATCCGCGCCAACCTGGCGGGGGCGGTGGTGATGTCGCTGATGGGGGCGGCGCAGACGCCGCTGATGCTGATCGTGCTGCGCGCCCTGCAGGGGGCGTTGACCGGCACGATGACGGCGGCGCAGGCGTTTCTGGCCAGCGAAATGCCCCGCGCGCGCCGCGGGCTGGCGGTGGGCGGCTTGAGCGCGGCGGTGTTCTCGGGCAGCATGGCCGGGGCGTTCCTGGGCGGATTTGTGGCGCATTGGCTGGGCTACCGCGCGGCGTTCTATGTCTCGGGCGGACTGCTGCTGGCGGCGGGACTGCTGGTGCTCTGCTGCACGCAGGAAACCACGCACCGCCGCGGGCGCATGCCGGAGGAAGGCCCGGACTGCGCCCGCATCCATTGGCGGTCGCTGCCGGCCGCGCTCTACGGAGTGCTGGCGATGATCGGGGCGATCGCCTTCGTGCGCCAGTTCGACCTGGCGTTCCTGCCGCTGCTGGTACAGGACATCCACGGCACGCTGCAGGCGGTTTCGCTGTGGAGCGGCTGGCTGAACGCCTGCGGCAGCGTGGCCGGCCTGCTGGCGGGGCTGGCCACCGGCTGGCTCTCCGACCGGCTCAGCCCGCTGCGGGTGGTGATCGCGGCGGCCGCGGTGGCGGCGCTGTTCAGCGGTTGGCAGGCGTTCGCGCATTCTTTCGCGGTGCTGTTCCCGGTGCGGTTCGGCACCGTGTTCTTCGCCGGTGCCCTGGAACCGGCGCTGAACGCGTGGCTGGCCAAGCGCGTGCCGGAGGAACGCCACGGCGTGGTCTTTGGCCTGGCCAGCACGACCCGCTCCCTCGGCTGGGCCATCGGCCCGCTGGTGGCCGGGCTGGTGGCGGCCGTGAATCTGCGCGCGGTCTTCGGGGCGTCGGCCATGGGCTTCCTCGGGCTGGCGCTGCTGTTCGCCACGGCCTTGCGCGCCCGCCAGAAAAGGGATACAACGGCGGCATGAGCGCCACCGACCCCCAGTGTCCGTATCCCGAAACGGCCGACATCCACACCTCTTCGGACGAGTACGCCACCCGGTTCGCCGGCTCCGCCGGCGAATGGATGCTGGCCGTGCAGGAGCGGCTCACGCTCCGCCTGTTGCGCAGGTGGGCGGGCGCCCGCGTGCTGGACGTCGGCGGCGGCCACGGGCAGCTTGCCCTGCCGCTGGTCCGCGACGGCTGGAACATCACCGTTCTCGGCAGCGACGAATCCTGCCGGCACCGCATCCGCGCCGTGGTGGAATCCGGCGCGTGCCGGTTCGTGACCGGCAACGTGATCGCGCTGCCGTTTCCGGACAAGGCCTTCGACGTCGTGCTGTGCTTCCGGCTGCTGACGCACTGCGCGCGCTGGCCGGAGCTGGTGCGCGAGCTCTGCCGCGTGGCGCGTCGGGCCGTGATCGTGGACTATCCAACCAGCCAAAGCCTCAACGCCGTCGCGCCCGCCCTGTTTGGCGCCAAGAAGAAGTTTGAGAAGAACACGCGCACGTGGGCGCTCTTCCGCCACCGCCAGGTGCGGGACGAATTCGCCCGGAACGGCTTTGTCCCGGCCGCCGTCCGCAAGCAGTTCTTCCTGCCGATGGTCCTGCACCGGATGCTGAAATGCCGGCCGCTCTCGGCCGCGCTGGAGGCCGTCTGCCGCGGCCTCGGCCTGTCGCGCCTGTGGGGCTCGCCCGTGATTCTGCAGCTGGCGCCGCGGGCGTGAGCTCGGCGCGTCCGCCGGGCCCGGCCCCGGCGAGGTCAAGCGGTTCAACGGATTCGGGGGACGGGCCGGGATGGGCGCTTGCGGGGGGCGGGGCGGACGTGCAAATATGCGGGTTCGCGTGTCCGGGGTTTGCCGGACGCGGAAGCATTGATTGAATAAAGGAGGAGTGCCATGTCCGATCGTTTTCAGCCGTTGAGCATCAGCCAGGTCGCCCCGTGGGTTTTCGCGGAGTTGGAGAAGCGCGGGAGCATCTTCGGGATTCCCCAGGAGCTGTTCTTCCGGCCGGCGGCGGGCGACGCGTTCAAGACGGCGATGTACGGGCAGCCGCTGGAGACGCCGTTCGGCGTGGCGGCGGGGCCGCATTCGCAGATGTCGCAGAACATCGTCGTGGCGTGGCTGACGGGCTCCCGGTTCATCGAGCTGAAGACGATCCAGACCCTCGACGAACTCGAAGTCTCCAAGCCCTGCATCGACATCCAGGACGAGGGCTACAACGTCGAATGGTCGCAGGAGCTGAAGATCGACCAGTCGTTCAACGAGTACCTGATGGGATGGGTGCTGATCCACGCGCTGCAGCACAAATTCGGGTTCAAGGGCGCGCCGGGCCTGATCTTCAACATGAGCGTGGGCTACAACCTCGAGGGCATCCTCAAGCCCAACGTGCAGAGCTTCCTCAAGCGCATGGACGACGCCGGCGACGCACTGGCGGCGACGATCGCCGAGGTGGCGAAGGTCTATCCCGCGATCCAGGACGTGAAGATTCCCTCGCGGCTCTCGGACAACGTGACGCTGTCGACGATGCACGGCTGTCCGCCGGACGAGATCGGGCGCATCGCGGCGTACCTGATCGAAGAGCGCGGGCTGCACACGAACGTGAAGCTGAACCCGACGCTGCTGGGGCCGGACGGCCTGCGCGGCATCCTGAACGGCGACCTCGGCTTCCGCCAGGTGACGGTGCCGGACGAGGCGTTCGGGCATGATTTGAAGTATCCGGACGCGCTGAAAATCCTGAACGACCTGCGGGCGCGCGCCACGAAGAAGGGCGTGCAGTTCGGCGTGAAGCTCTCCAACACGCTGGAAGTCATCAACCACCGGAACGAATTCTCCAAGAAGGAGAAGATGATGTACCTGTCGGGCCGCCCCCTGCAGGCGATCACCGTGAACCTGGCCGCGAAGCTGGCGCAGGAATTCAAGGGCGACTTGATGATGTCCTACGCGGGTGGCGCGGACTGCTGGAACGTGGCGGACCTGCTGGCGTGTGGCATGACGACGATCACGACGAGCTCCGATCTGCTGCGGCCGGGCGGCTATACGCGGTCGCTGCAATACGTTTCCGAGACGGCGGCGGCGATGGCCAAGGCCGGCGCGAAGAGCCTGCCGGCGTTCATCCTGGCCAAGGCCGGCGCGAAGGGCGGCGACGTGAAGGCGGCCGCGCTCGCGAATCTCGTGAAGTACGCGGCGGACGTGAAGAAGAACGCGCTCTACCGGCGCGACACCTACGTGCGGCAGGATACCAAGACGACGCGCCCGCTGGGCCTGTTCGATTGCGTGCAGGCGCCGTGCGTGGACATCTGCCCGATCAGCCAGGACGTGCCGGCCTACATGCAGGCGGTCAAGGACGGGCAGTTCGACGAGGCGGCGCAGATCGTGCGGCGCGACAACGTGATGGGCGCCTCGCTGGGCCGCGCGTGCGACCACGCCTGCGAGCTGCCCTGCACGCGCGTGCACTATGACCTGCCACTGGCCATCCGCGAAATGAAGCGGTTCATCATGGAGACGGGCAAGGATCCGGCGCTGCAGGTCGGTCCGGCGCGCGCGAAGAAGGTGGCGGTGATCGGCGCGGGGCCCTGCGGCCTCTCGACGGCCGGCTTCCTGCGCCAGGGCGGCGTGGTGGTGACGATCTTCGACTCCCGCAAGCAGGCCGGCGGCATGGCGACCATGACGCTGCCGACGTACCGCCTGATGCCCCCCGTGGTGCAACAGGACGTGAAGCGGCTGGAAGCCGCGGGCGTGGAATTCAAGTTCGGCCAGACCGCCGGGAGCGATTTCTCGCTGGCGGACCTGAAGCAGCAGGGCTTCGACTACGTCGTCGTGGCGGCGGGCGCGATGAAAGGCGTCGCGCTGGGCATCGAAGGCCAGGACGCGCAGGGCGTGCTGGACGGCATCACGATGCTGCGGCAGGTGTGGGACGGCGAGGTGACGTCGCTCAAGGGCCGCGTGGGCGTCATCGGCGGCGGCGACGTCGCGATGGACTGCGCGCGGGTGGCGAAGCGCCTCGGCGGCGACGTGACGGTGATCTACCGGCGCACGCGCGAGGAAATGCCGGCGCACCACGAAGAGCTGATGAGCCTGCTGCATGAGCGGATTCCGATCCAGGAACTCTCCGCGCCCAAGGCGGTCGTGGTCGCCGACGGCCAGGTCAAGGGCCTGAAGTGCTCGACGATGAAGCTGGGCGAGCCGGACGCGTCCGGCCGGCGGCGGCCCGTCGAAGTGCCCGGCGCCGATTTCACGATCGAGCTGGACGTGGTCATCGCGGCGATCGGCCAGCAGCCGTTCCTGGATTTCCTGAAGGACAGCGGCATCGCGACGAACCGCAAGGGCTACGTCGTGGCCGACGAGGCGACCTGCGCGACGAACGTCGCGGACGTCTTCGCGGGCGGCGATGCGATCAACGACGGGCCGCTTTCGCTGGTGAAGGCGGAAGGCGACGGCAAGAAGATCGCGGCCGAGATCCTGCGGCGCGTGGCGGGCGTCGAGCCGGCGGCGGAGCCGATGCGCTGCACGGGCGGACTGGACCTGCCGGAGCGGCTGCGCCAGCAGGCCACGCGCATTCCGCGCGTGGACGTGCCCGAGCTGCCGCTGACGAAGCGCAACGGGTTCGACGAAGTGATCTTGACGATGACGCCGGCGGTCGCGCAGGCCGAAGCCGCGCGCTGCCTGCGCTGCGACCAGTTCTGTTCCATCTGCACGAGCGTGTGCCCGAACCAGGCCTTCCTGACCTATCAGAGCAAGCCGTTCTCGGCGGATCTCGCGACCTGGACGGTGCGGGGTGGCCGGGCCATGGCCGACAAGCCGCAGCGTTTCGCGGTGATCCAGGCCTCGCAGACGGCGGTGCTGACGGACTTCTGCAACGAGTGCGGCAACTGCGCGACGTTCTGCCCGACGGCGGGCCGGCCCTACGTCGACAAGCCGCGGCTGTACGTTTCCAAGAGCGAATTCGAGGCGCAGGCCGACAACGCGTTCCGGATCACGGGCAGCGGCGCGGCGCGGAAGATCGCGGGCCGGTTCGGCGGCGCGACGCACGAGCTGGCGCCGCAGGGCGCGGGCTACGTCTACCGCGCACCGGGGCTGTCCGTGGCGCTGGACGCCAACCTCAAACCGCAGAGCGCGCCGGAAGTCTCCGCGGCGGAGGGCGCGACGCTGGGCCTGGTGCCGGCGGCGATCCTGGCCACGCTGCTGCGCGGCATCGCGCCGGAGCAGCTGCCCGTGGTGGAGGAATAGCGGTCGAGATCCTTTTGGGGTCCGCAAGGGCGGAACGAATAACCGGTTCCGCCGTTTTCACTTCGAATTCGGAAACGGAACCTCGCGATGCCGAAACCCGCCGGGAAGGGCCAGAACTTGAACGGGGAGAATAAACTTGTTTGTAAACAAGTATATTTGTCTCCGAGGCATGCAAAGATGCCAGCCAGGCCAACGCCCAAATAGAAGAGGCTACTTGGCTGGGGCGATCAACTTGGCCAGCGCTCGCGCCACAGGGTGCGCGGGCACCCTGAAGTGGATCATCTGGTTCTGTTCTTCTGCAAACCCACTGTTCAGCAGGGTCCGCAGGTGTTTTGCACAGGCAGGGGCGGAAACACTCAGAATCGTTTGCAATTCCGATCTGGTCTGGGAGGAGGCCATCAACGCGCGGACGATGGCGATGCGGCGTTCGTTGGCAAGGCCGTTGGCGATGGTGCAGATGTCGAGGTCGCGCTTCGGCGGACGGGAGGCCAGCGCGGTCTGAATGGCTTTGAGCAGGGGGGCCGCGGAGGAAACCTGCGGATCCGCTTCCATCCGGTAGACGAGGGGAACGCCTTGGCGCTTGGACTTCAAGAGGCCGCGGGACTGGATCCGCCGTAATTCCTGGCTGGCATCCGACCGCTTGACGCCGACCGCCTTGCCCAAATCGCTGACGCTTCGGCCGGGCTGTTCCTGAAGTTGCCTGAGCAATTGGACTCGTTTGGCTCCGGCCAGCATCTTGCAGGTTCGCCACAGGGTTGGGTTCAGGTTTTGCATGATCTCCATTCCTTCTGTCGGTCCTTTGTACCCGCGCGACGCTTAACTGTAAACTTGTTTATAAACAAGTTCACTCGAGCGGATGGACAAGCGATGGCGGGGAGTGCTAGCTTGGCCGGGTGAACAGGGAGACGCGATGAACGAACTGGGTTTGGCTTGTTTGAAACGGCTGCAGGAATGGCGCACGCCGGCGATCGAGGAATTCTTTCTCGGCGTGACGAAAGGCGGGGAGGGGTTCTGGATCTTGGCCATCGCGGGAACGCTGTTCTGGCTGTTCGGGGCGCGCATCGCCTACCGCGCGGGCTTCGCGCTGGCAGCGGGCGATCTGCTGACGGGGGCGCTGAAGAGCACGCTGTGCGTGCCGCGGCCGTGGCTGCGGGACCCGGCGATCCTGCCGGTGCCGGCCGCGCAGCGCGGCGCGTTCGGCTATTCGTTCCCGAGCGGCCATGTGGCGAACACGGCGGCGCTGTGGGGCGGGGTGGCGGCCGCGGCCCGGAAAGGATGGCTGTGGCCGCCCGTGCTGGCGTGGATCGGTCTGATGGCGTTTTCCCGGCTGGTGCTGGGCGTGCATACGCCGGCGGATGTGGCCGGGGCGTTGCTGGTGGCCGTCGTGGCCGTGGCCGTCATGGGCCGGGTCTTCGACTGGACGGAACGGAATCCGGGCAAGGCGTGGCGGGTGCTGGCCGGTGCGGTCCTGACAGCGGCGGCGGTCTGGGTGTACGTGCGCTTCAAGCCGATGCCGCTTGACGTCGATCCGAAATTTTCCGAGGACGCGTTCCGGTCGGTGTGGGGGCTGCTGGGATTTTTCGGATCGTGGTACGTGGAGCGTCGGTACATCCGTTTCGAGCCGGCGCGGCTGGGCGGATACCGGATTCTGGCGGTGGCGATCGGCGTGCTGGTGCTGGGGTTAATGCTCGGCAACCTGCCGCGGCTGCTGGCGCCGTTCCTGGGGGCGGAGGGGGGGGCCTACGCGGCAGCGGCGGCCAATCCGGTCTGGATCTTCGTGGCCTGGCCGCTGCTGCTGCGGGGGCTGGAGAAACCGGGGGCTTCCTGACCGCACGCCCGGGGGCGTTCAGGCCAGCGTGTCCAGCAGGCGGCGGATGCGGTCCGGGTCGAGGGGGTTTTCCCAGTAGCCGCCGCGCTTGAAATGCGAGCCGACGATGAAGGCGTCGGCCTGGGGCAGATAGTTCTTGAGATTTTCCGCCGTGATGCCGGAACCGACGAACACGGGCAGTTTCACGACGGCCTGGACGGCCTGCAGTTCGGCCACGCTGGCGGCTTCGCCGGTGGCCGCGCCGGTGAGAATGAGGCCGTCGGACAGGAAATACTCGGCGGCGCGGGCGGTCTGGACGATGTCGACGTCGGCGGTGACGGCGTGGGCGGAGTGTTTCTTCTTGATGTCGGTGAAGATGGCGATGGGTCCGGCGCCGATGGCCTGGCGGTAGCGCAACAGCTCTCCGGCGCAGGCGTCCATATAGCCTTCGTCGGCGACGTGGCCGAAGACGAAGGCCTCGGCGCGGATGAAGTCGGCCCCGGCGGCGAGGGCGGCGGCCAGGGCTTCCTGGTTCGCCCCGGCCAGGATCTGGATCCCGAGGGGCAGTTGCGGCTGCGCCCGCTTGACCTCGCGGGCGATCGCGGCCATGGCCGCGGTGATCTCGGGCCCGGGGCGCCGGACGTAGGGAACGTCATGCATGTTTTCGACCATGAGGGCGTGGATGCCGCAGGCGCGGTAGGTGTCGGCCTCGGCGAGGGCCTGGGCAATGATCGGCTCCAGGCCGCCCGCGTGGCGGGGGGCGCCGGGCAGGGGCCGGACGTGGATCATGCCGATGACGGAGGCGGGGCGGTCGCCGAAAATGCGCGTGAACAGCGGGGTCTTCACGGGGGCGGGCAACCTACTTGGCCGCGGTTTTCTTCGCCGCCGGTTCTTTTTTCCCGGGCCAGCCGGTGGCGATGTCGCCGTCGAGGATGTTCCGCTGGATATCGAGGACTTCCTTCTTCAGGTGGGCGGGGATCTGGTCTTCGAAGTCGTGGTAGGGGGCGAGGCCGACGCCGTGGTTGGCGAGGCTGCCGACGTAGCGGGTGCCGCCCCAGAACTGGTTTTCGACGGCGGCGCTGACGACCTGGTTGACGGCGCGGTCCATGCGCTTGAGGCAGGAAGTCAGGAGGATGTCCTGCTGGTCCACGAGGGTGTGATACTGGTCGGTATCGACGCCGATGGCCCACTTGCCGGACTCCTTGGCGGCAGCGATGGCGCCGTTGCCGCTGATGGAGCCGACGCCGAAGATCACGTCGGCACCGTCGTCGAGGAACTCCTGCCCGAGCCGCTGGCCGGCGGCAAAGTCGTCGAACGAGCCGACGTAGCCGCCGAGGATGCGGACTTTCTTGTTCTTCAACTGGTTGTAATGGGCCGCGCCGTTGCGAAAACCGGCGACGAACTGGTTGACGCTTTCCACGTCGACGCCGCCGACCCAGGCGACGGCGGGATCCTTGGGGTCCTGCAGTTCGGCCCAGGCGGCGGCGAGGTAGCCCGCGGGAAAGCTGCATTCGTCCACCTGGAAGGTCAGCGCCCAGACGTTGTGCGGCGGGGTTTCATAGTTGCCGTCGACGCAGGCGAAGAGGGTGCGGGGATATTCGGCGGCGACCTTGGCGATCGGCGCGGCCATGCGGTAGCCGATACCGAGGATCAGCCGGTAGTCGCGTTCGGCGAAGGCGGCGAGCTTGCGTTCGAAGTGGGCGGGGGCGTAGGTTTCGACGAACTGGACGTAGATGGGCGCGCCGGAGTACATGAGCTCTTCGAGGCCCTCGCGGCAGTTCTGGTTGAAGGAGTGGTCGTTGAAGGTGCCGCCGTCGGACAGCATGGCCACGCGCAGAGGGCCCGGGCGGCTGGCGCCGGGGGCCTGGGCGGCGGCGGGGGCGGCGGCCGCGGCGGCGGCCAGGGCGAAAACGAGGAACTTGTTCATGGCGCGGCCTCCGGTCATTTGCGGACCATCCTAGCGCAGGCGGCCGGCCAATGCACGGTTTTTCGGGGATTTGGCCGGGCCCAAAAAAAACGCACAAGGGGATTGCCAAGGGCGGGGGAGACTGGTAGGGTGCGCGCTTATTTGTTCAACCGAGAGACCAAAGGAAGCTGAAGACCGAGTATGCCGACGATCAATCAACTGGTGAAGCAGGGCCGCCGGGTGTTGCGCGCAAAGCGCAAGGCCCCGGCTTTGCAGAAGTGCCCGCAGCGCCGGGGAGTGTGCCTGCTGGTCAAGACGATGACCCCGAAGAAACCGAACTCCGCCCTGCGCAAGGTGGCTCGTGTGCGCCTGACCAACGGGGAGGAAGTCACCGCCTACATCCCGGGCGAAGGCCATAACCTGCAGGAGCACAGCATGGTGCTGGTGCGCGGCGGCCGCGTGAAGGACCTGCCCGGGGTGCGCTACCACATCGTCCGCGGCACCCTGGACTGCCTCGGCATTGAAACCCGCCGCCGCGGCCGCTCGAAGTACGGCACGAAGGCCCCCAAGGCCGCCCCCTAGGGCAGGATTGAACCATGAGAAGGCGCAGAGCAGAAACGCATGAATTCGCCCCGGACGCCCGCTACGGCAGTTCGCTGGTGACCCACCTGACCAACATCATCATGTCCCGCGGCAAGAAATCCACCGCGCAGCGCACGGTCTACGGGGCGCTGGACCAGATCAAGGAGCAGACCGAGGGCAAGGACCCGGTCGAGGTCTTCCAGCAGGCGCTGGAGAACATCAAGCCCAAGGTCGAGGTCAAGAGCCGCCGCGTGGGCGGCGCGACCTACCAGGTGCCCGTCGAGGTCCCGGCCGCCCGGCAGACGAGCCTGGCGCTGCGCTGGATCGTCGACTACAGCCGCGGCCGCAAGGGCGCTTCGATGCAGCGCGCCCTCGCGCTCGAGATCCTCGATGCCTTCAAGAACCAGGGCAACGCGGTCAAGAAGCGCGACGACACGCACAAGATGGCGGCGGCCAACAAGGCCTTCGCCCACTACCGCTGGTAGTAAAACAGCCATTCCGGCTGACGCCCCGAAACTCCCCGTTTCGGGGCTTTTTCATGCCCATGAACGGATTGTGCAAAACAGCCAAACTGCATAGAGATGCACGCAAACGCATAGAATGGCAATAATCCTTGCCGGAACCTTGCCTGAAATCGAGCCGTCCCGGGGTTCGCCAAGGCCGCCGGGGCCAATCTGCGATAGATGTCCGATTCGATATCTCTTCGATCTGTCACCGGGCTCGACCTATGGCCGGGCGGATCCAGATTGGATCATCGAACTCTTCCAGCCATCATTCAGGAGTTGCATAGATACTATATTTAATATAGCTTATATGCAGATTGGAATCGGCAATGAAAAGCAAAGCGGATCGGCTGTATGGGCTGGCGGAGAGTCAACAGGGGTATTTCACATCGGGTCAGGCCATGGCTTGCGGCTATCCGACCTCCAGCCACGTTTACCATATGAAGAGGGGATCCTGGCTGCGGGAAGGCCGGGGAATCTATCGTCTGGCCCGCTTCCCGGCGTCGGACGATAGTCAATACGTGCGCTGGACACTTTGGTCGCGTAATCGTCAAGGCGTGCCCCAAGGGGTAATCTCGAATCAGACTGCGCTGGCGCTTTTCGATCTGTCGGATCTGATGCCGGCCCGGATCCACATGACCGTTCCACCGAGTTTCCGGCGGAATTCAGCCATCCCCAAAACCCTGGTTCTTCACCGAGGCGAACTGGCGGATGACGACATCGAAGCGCGCCAAGGATATCGCGTCACGCGGCCGCTCCGGGCCGTGGTGGATCTTCTGGATGCCCCCGCTGTTTCTCTGGGCCATCTTCGGCAGGCTCTGAAAGAAGGTCTTGAGCGCGGGTTGATTGCCCGCGCGGAAATGGAAGCCCATCCTCGGGCCAAAGACTTGAAACATCTCCTGAGAAAGGAGCACCCGTGAAAAATAATACCTATGCCACGCCGTCCGCATTCCGGCAGGCGCTGGAAGCCAGGCTTGGCGAGTTGGCCCGAAGCAAAGGCGTCGATATCCAGCGGCTGCGAAAACAAGTCGCCTTCGATCGGTTGCTGTGCCGGCTGTTCCAGTTGCCCGGGAATTCGTTGGTTCTGAAAGGCGGCTATGCGATGGAATTGCGTCTGGCCGGAAGCCGTACTACGCGCGATATCGATCTTGTTGCGCGGGGTTCATTCCCCGGCCCCGGGCGTTTGCAGGAGCGCATCCTGCGTTTGTTGCAGGCGGGAGCCGCCTTGGATCTGAAAGATTTCTTCGCCTATTCCATTGGAGAGCCAACACAGGATTTGGAAGGCGCGCCCTATGGCGGAGCGCGCTATCCGGTTGAAGTCCGCATGGCCGGGCGGATTTTTGCCAGGTTCCATCTGGATGTTGCCTCGGGCGATCCGGTTCTGGAGCCGATTCAAACGATTCGGGGTGGCGATTGGCTCGCGTTTGCCGGAGTAGACGCGGTCCCGTTTCCGATGATCTCCAAGGAACAGCAATTCGCCGAGAAACTGCACGCCTATACCTTGCCCCGTGGTGGCAGGTCCAACACGCGAGTCAGGGATCTGGTGGACATGTTCCTGCTGGTGCGAACGGGGATGGATGCCCAGCAGATTCGGGACGCCATTCAGGTGGTGTTCAAGCGTCGGGGCACGCATCCGCCGCCGGATCGCTTTCCTGCGCCTCCCGCCGATTGGACCGTACCTTTTGGCGCCTTGGCCAAGGAATGCGGTTTGGCTGTCGATGTCGAGGAAGCGTACCAGACGATTACCGACTTTTGCGATGCTGGCCCGATTCTCTGAAACCGCTTCGGATACATCTATGGAAGGTAATCCCATCGTTACGCGCGATTCACCGGCGTCGGACAAGATCATGATCTTCCGGTCCCTTTTTCGGGGCCGGACCGACGTGTATCCGCGCCGATTCGAGAGCCGTAAAACGGGGCGCGCAGGCTATGGCCCCGCCTGTGCCAACGAATGGGTGAGGGGGCTATGCGACAAACGCAAAGTCAAATGCGCCGATTGTCCCAATCGGTGTCTTCTTCCCGTAACGGACAAAGTTATCCGTTGGCATCTTACGGGAGTGGACAACGACGGTCGTGAATTCGTGGCGGGCATCTATCCGATGTTGTTGGATGAAACCTGTTTTTTCCTGGCGATGGATTTCGACAAGGAAAACTGGGCCGATGACATTGGCGAAGTGCTCCAAACCTGTCGGAAGATCGGGCTGCCAGTTGCGACCGAGCGCTCCCGATCCGGCAATGGCGCTCACCTGTGGTTGTTTTTCGAAGAAGCGATTCCCGCTGTACTGGCGAGAAAACTGGGGGCGCATCTGCTGACCGAGACGATGGATCGCCGGCCGGACATCGGACTGGATTCCTACGACCGTTTCTTTCCCAATCAGGACACCTTGCCGAAGGGCGGTTTCGGCAACCTTATCGCTTTGCCCATGCAAAAGCGCGCGCGCGAATCGGGAAACAGCGTGTTCGTTGACGAGCATCTGGTTCCATTTATCGACCAGTGGGCGTTTCTCTCTTCGATCCAGAAGATCGCAAAGGTAAAGATTGAGACGATTGTGCGCGATGCGGAAGCCAAGGGGCGCATAATGGGGGTGCGATTCGTTCTGGGGGAGGAAGAAAATGGTGATCCCTGGACATTGCCGCCTTCGCGCGTCCGGCGAGAACCAGCTATTGCCGGACCTTTGCCCCCGATGCTGGAGCTAGTTCTTGGCAATGAAATCTACGTTTCGAAATCCGAGCTTTCACCTGCCTTGCGAAATCGCCTGTTAAGATTGGCGGCCTTCCAGAATCCGGAGTTTTATCGGGCCCAAGCGATGCGGCTGCCCACGTTCGACAAACCGCGGGTTATTGCTTGCGCGGAAGACCATGGAACTCACATCGGCTTGCCCCGCGGCTGCCTGGACGAAGTGACGGCCTTGTTGGCTTCTTTGGGCGTTGAGTGTCGCATAACCGATCAGCGTTGTTCGGGAGTGCCGTTGGATGTCACTTTCCAGGGGGTCTTGCGGCCCGAGCAAGTGCCGTCCGCCAAGGCATTGGCATTAGCCAATACGGGTGTTTTGGCCGCAACCACGGCATTTGGGAAAACGGTCATCGCGGCATGGCTGATTGCCCAACGCAAGGTCAACACCCTTGTGTTGGTTCATCGGCAGCAGCTATTGGAGCAATGGATAGAACGGTTGGCGTTCTTTTTGGGCATGCCTGCAAAATCCATTGGCCGCATTGGTGGCGGGCGGAAGAAACCAACGGGAGGGGTGGATGTCGCGTTGATCCAGAGTCTGGTGCGCAAAGGCGTTGTGAATGATCTGGTCGGCGACTATGGACACTTGGTGGTAGACGAGTGCCATCATCTTCCCGCGGCCAGTTTCGAACAAGTCACGCGAAGAGCGAAAGCCAAATATGTGCTGGGACTGTCGGCGACGGTTGCGCGGAAGGATGGACATCACCCTATCATCTTCATGCAGTGCGGACCGGTGCGGTATCGTGTGAGCGCCAAGCAACAGGCGGCAGATCGGCCTTTCACTCATACCGTCTTGGCCCGGCCTACGTCCTTCAAGAGCGTGGATGCAGAAGCCCGGGACATGCGGATTCAGTTCCACGATCTGTATGCTGCCCTGATCCTGGACAACCGGCGCAACCAAATGATCTGCGACGACATCGAAGCCGCATTGCGCGAAGGCCGAAAACCCATGGTCTTGACGGAACGTCGGGAACACCTCGATGTTCTGGCTGGTTTGTTGGCTGCACGAGTGCAGCATCTGGTTGTCTTGCAGGGCGGGATGGGCAAACGACATCTTCGTGAATCCCTTGCCCGGCTGAGCGCCATACCCGAGAATGAAGACCGGGTATTGCTGGCGACGGGAAGATATCTGGGGGAGGGATTCGACGATGCGCGGCTCGACACCCTGTTCCTGACTCTGCCGGTTTCCTGGCGCGGAACGATTGCCCAGTATGTCGGACGGTTGCATCGTCAACACGATCTCAAGCGCGAGGTGCGCGTGTACGATTACGCCGATCTCAACGTTCCCATGTTGGCGAAGATGTTCGACCGGCGCTGCCGGGGATACGAGGCGGCCGGCTACACCATTCTGCTTCCGGCCAGTGCTGTCCCCGGCTGGCCGTCGGAGGTTCCGTTGCCTGTCGATCCTGATTGGAAGCGGGATTATGCCGCCAGCGTTCAACGATTGGTTCGCGACGGCGTGGACGCACCGCTGGGCAACCTGTTCGTGCAAGCTGCGCGCGCGACCATAACTGGATCACAGGGGGTTGAACTGGCTCGTAGTGCCACCGAGGCGTTTCTGTTACGGCGGCTGGAGTCGCTGGCCGAGACCCGTGGCAAGTTTCGCCTGAACGTCGAATTGCCGATTCCTTTCTGCGAGAGGGGCACGATGGAGGTGGATCTGTTCTGCGCAGATGCACGAGTGGTGGTCGAATTGGATGGCCCCCAGCATCTGGATGATCCGGACGCCTACCGGCGCGACCGGTTAAAAGATGTTTCGTTGCAAGAAAACGGCTATTTCGTTCTGCGGTTTCTTGCGGAGGATGTTGGCAAGCATTTGGATCGTGTCCTCGACGCGATTCTCCGGGTCTTGGCGCATCAGGGGGCAAATGGATGAGGGGGCCTCAAGTGCATGTAATGCCCTTGATGTGGTCGAATCCTTGCCGGAAATAGCCAAAAGGCCGAAAAACAAGGGGTATTTCAACGGATGGAAGCTACCGCTGGTAACCGCCGGCGCCCGCCGGCCGGAAGGGACGCCCCCCGGGGCGTCCTTTTTCCTTTTCGCCCCGACCCTTGGCGCCAGGCTAATTTTTCCACACCGTGGAAAATAGTTTTCCATGGTGTGGAAAACCGACTACAAATCTCTCCGCACATGGACCCCGTTTTCCCAGAACTGGCGGCGCAGTGGTGCCGCGGCGCGTGGCGGCCCCGGCCGCCGCCGGCGCCGCTGTGCGGCCTGGGCACCGACAGCCGGCAGGTGCGGTCCGGGGATCTGTTTTTCGCGCTGAAGGGCGAAAAGGCCGACGGCCATGAGTTCCTCGCGGTGGTCGCCGCGGCCGGCGCCAGCGCGGTCGTGCGCGCAGATTATCCGTTGGAGCGGCTGCCGGCCGGCGGTTTTTTCCTGCGGGTGGACGACGGGCTCGCCGCCCTGGGCCGGTTTGCGGCAGGCTACCGCGCAACCCTGCCGGCCCGCATCGTGGGGGTGACGGGCAGCGTGGCCAAAACCACGACCAAGGAATTGATCGCCGACCTGCTGGCGGCGGCCGGGAAGACCGCGCGCACCGCGGGCAATTTCAACAACGAGATCGGCTTGCCCTTGAGCGTGGCCGGCATCGGCCGCGACTGCGCGTTTGCTGTCATCGAAGCCGGCATCAGCAAGCCCGGCGAAATGGCGACGCTGCGCGACATTTTGCGGCCGGACCTCGCCGTGGTGACGACCATCGGCCCGGCGCACATCGAGTTCTTCGAATCAGTCCGCGCCATCGCGGAGGAAAAGGCCGTCCTGCTGGCGCAGCTGCCGGCAGACGGTTTCGCGGTGCTGGACGCCGACGACGAGCAGTTCGCGATCCTGCGCGCGCGCAGCTCCGCGCCGGTCGTGACCTGTTCGCTGCGGCGGCGCGAGGCGGACTACGCCGGGGACTTGCAGGCCGACGGGCGGCTGTGGGTGTGCGAACGGGCCACGGGCGAAACGGCGACGCTGCCGGTGCCGCCGCCGGGCGGATTCATGGCCGAAAATGTCCTGCGGGCCGTGGCGGTGGCGCGCCAATGCGGAGTGGCGTGGCCGGCCATCGCGACGGCGCTTGCACAATTCCGGCCGGTGGGCATGCGCTGGGCGGTGGAGGAAGTCCGCGGCTGGACCGTGGTCAACGACGCCTACAACGCGAATCCGCTCAGCATGCGCGCCGCGCTGCTGGCATTCGCGCACCGGTCCGCGCCGGGGCGGAAATACCTGGCACTGGGCGCGATGCTGGAGCAGGGCGTGGCCGCGGACGCGGCGCATGCCGCGCTGGGCCGGAAAGTGGCCGCGGGCGGTTGGGCCGGCGTGGCGGTGGTGGCGGGGGCGGATGAACCCGTTCGGGCGGGCGCGCAGGCGCTGGCCGCCGGCCTGCAAGCCGCGGGCTGGCCCGCGGACCGCCTGTGCGCGGCCGCTGGCCCGGCCGAGGCGGCGGCCTGGCTCCGCGGGCGCCTGCGCCCGGGCGATGCGCTGTTGTTGAAAGCCTCGCGCGGCGTGGCCATCGAACGGGTCCTGGCGGATTTGAAGAAGGAAGGCTGACCATGCTGTACTACCTGTCAGAACTGTCCCACCTGTTCACGCCGCTGAACCTCTTCCGCTACGTGACGTTTCGCGCCGTCATGGGCGCGGGCACGGCGTTCGTCCTGTCGCTCCTGCTGGGGCGCTGGATGATCGGCCGCCTGCGCGCGCTGAAGATCGGCCAGATCGTGCGCCAGGACCGCGAATTGGTGCGGATCGGCCACAGCCACAAGGCGGGCACGCCGACGATGGGCGGCCTGCTGATCCTCTTCACGACGCTGGCGGCGGCGGCCCTGTGGTGCCATCCGGCGAATCCGCAGGTGGGGATCGTTGCGGCGACCATGCTGTTCATGGGCGGAATCGGATTCGTGGACGACTGGCTCAAGCTGCGGCAGCAGAACTCCACCGGCCTGCGGGAATGGCAGAAGCTAGCCCTGCAGGGCCTGTGGGTGGTCGTCGCGTTCGCGGCGCTCGAGGCGGTGGAGGGCACCCGGTCCTACGCCCGCCAGCTCATGGTGCCCTTCTTCAAGGAGCCCGTGGTCGCCGACCTGTCGGTACCCGGGGCGCTGGTCTTCATGTTCCTGGTTCTGGTGGGAACGACGAACGCGGTGAACCTGACGGACGGCCTCGACGGCCTGGCGGCGGGCTGCATGAATTCGGTCTCGGCCGCGTACCTGGCGATGGCCTACGTGGCCGGCAACGTGGTGTTCGCCAGCTACCTGCAGGTGCCGGCGGTCAGCGGCGCACACGAGCTGGCGGTGTTCTGCGGCTGCCTGCTGGGCGCGGGGCTGGGCTTCCTGTGGTGGAACGCCTATCCGGCCAAGGTATTCATGGGCGACACCGGCAGCCTGGCGCTGGGCGGCACCATTGCGATGGTGGCCATCCTCATCAAACAGGAGCTGACCCTCCTGATCGTGGGGCTGGTGTTCGTGGGCGAGGCGGCCAGCGTTCTGATCCAGCGCGGAGCCTGCAAGTTCCACCGCTGGCGGACCGGCGAGGGCCTGCCGGTGGAGCGCCGCCCGTTCCGCATGACGCCCCTCCACCACCATTTCGAGATCATCTCGAAGGAGCGGGCCCGCGCGGAGGGGCGGGCGCCCGACGCCGCCGAGAATTCCGTAGTGATCCGGTTTTGGATCGTCTCGATCGTCTGCGCTCTGCTGGGGCTGGCGACGCTGAAGATCCGCTGAGGTGCCCATGGCGGCGCGTTCCAGGCTGATGGTCTGCGGGCTGGGCGCGAGCGGCGCGGCCGCGGCCCGCCTGCTGCGCGCGGAAGGCGCGGAGGTCGTCGCCGTGGACGAGCGCGACACGCCCGGCAGCCGCGCCGCCGGGGGGGCACTGGCCGCGCTGGGCTGCGAAGTCGTGTTGGGCGCGGCTGCACCGCCGGCGGGATCCTTCGCCGCGGCCGTCGTCAGCCCGGGCCTGCCGGCAGCCGGGGCGTTCCTGGCCGCGCTCCGGGCCCGGGGGATTCCGCTGGTTTCGGAACTGGAGCTCGGCTGGAGCCGGTTCCGCGGCCGGACCATCGCCGTGACGGGCAGCAACGGCAAGAGCAGCGTGGTCAAGGCGCTGGCGGAGTGCCTTGAAGCCGCCGGCCAAGCCGTGATTCCCTGCGGCAACTACGGCCTGCCCGCCTGCCAGGCCGTGTTGGAAAATCCGGCCGCCGCCTGGCTGGTGCTGGAGACGAGTTCCTTCCAATTGGAGACCTGCGCGGAGTTCCGGCCGGACATCGCCGTGCTGCTGAACATCCTGCCCAACCACCTGGACCGGCACGGCACGCTGGACGCCTATGCGCACCTCAAGGCCCGGCTGTTCGCTCGCCAGCAGGCGGCGGAGGTCGCCCTGACGCCGCTGGAATGGCTGGATCGCTGCCGGCAGTGGTCGGGCGGCGCCGCCCGGTGGCAAACGTTCGGCGGGCAGCCGGAACGGGACTTTAGCTATGCCCCCGGCCGGCTGGCGGCCCGCGGCGGGGCGGAGATCGACATCACGGATTCCTACTTCGACAACGAGGTGCTGGGGCCGAACGCGGCGGCGCTGTTCGGGGCGGCGCGGACGGCCGGGGTGCCGCCTGCGGCCGTGGGCGCCGTCCTGCGGCGATACCGGCCGCTGCCGCACCGGGCCGAGCCGGTGGGGGAGTTCGGCGGCGTGCGCTACGTGAACGACTCCAAGGCCACGAATCTGTCTGCCCTGATCGCGTCGCTCCGCATGCAGGACCGGCCCGTCTGGCTGATTGCCGGCGGCCGCCCGAAGGAGACCGACTTTTCGGCGGCGCTGCCGGTCCTGCAGACGCGGGTGCGGGGCGTGTTCCTGATCGGCGAGGCCGCCGACGCGCTGGCCGCCGCGTGGGGCGCGGCCGTGCCGTGCGAAGTGTGTGGCACGCTGGACCGGGCCGTGGGCGCCGCGCGCCGCGCCGCGCGCCCGGGCGAGGCCGTGCTGCTGGCGCCGGCCTGCACCAGCTACGACCAGTTCCGCGCCTATCCGGAACGCGGCGACGCCTTTCGGAAATTGGCCGCGGAAAAGGGTTGAAATCCGGGGGGCGGGGGGCGCATAATCCGCGCCGCAACGTCTGAAACAATTTAAAAAAGAAGCAAGGAGTCGAAAAATGAGGGTTTCCATTGTCGCTGGTTTGATTGTCGCCGTGCATCTGGCCGTGATTGGTTCGGTGGTGATGACGCAGGGATGCGCCAGCACGCAGCGCGGCGCGGGTTCCACCATTCCGGAACAGGTCGAGCCGGCCCCGCCGCCGCAGATGCCGCCCTCCGGCACCGTGACCCTGCCGCCCGCCGCGGTCGAGCCCGTGGCCTTCCCGACGATCCAGCCGCCGGTCGCCCCGGCCCCGCTGAAGACCTCCGTCGCCGCCGAAAACATCTACGTCGTCAAGGCCGGCGACTCGCTCTCGAAGATCGCGGCCGCGCACGGCATCAAGACCGCCGAGCTCAAGGAGCTCAATCAGATCGCCGACGCGAACAAGATTCGCGCGGGCCAGAAGCTGGTCCTGCCCGACCATGCCAAGCCCTCGCAGTCGCAGCCCGCCGCGAAGGCGGCCGCGCCGGCCAAGGCCGCCGCCCCGGCCGCCGCGGGCGGCACCTATGAAGTGAAGGCCGGCGACGCGCTCTCGAAGATCGCGGCGCTGCACGGCATCAAGCTCAAGGACCTGCTGGCGGCGAACCAGATCGCCGATGCGAACAAGATCCGCGTGGGCCAGAAGCTGGTGATCCCCGGTGCCCCGGCCGCGGAGAAGCCGGCGCCGGCCGCGGCCGAAGCTCCGGCGGCGGAAAAGGCCCCGGAAGCGCCCGCCGCCCCGGCCGCCCCGGCCCCTGCGCCCGCGCTGGCGCCCGCGGTGGCCCCTGCGCCGGCGCCCGGCCAGGAAGCCCTGCTGGACTACACGGTTCAGGAAGGCGACACGGCGGAGGGCATTGCCCGCCTGTTCGTGGTGAGCAAGGATGACATCCTGCGCGTGAACAGCATTTCCGCCGGCGAAGACGTCAAGGCCGGCCAGAAGATCAAGATTCCCCCGTCCAGCCTGTAACGGGTGGCGCCCTGCGGGGCGCGGTTTCGACGCCCGGCCCGTGAGGGCCGGGCGTTTTTCACAGAAGGAGCAGAGGCGTGCGGGCGAGTGCGATCCTGGTCGTGGTGGTAGGCGTTCTGGTCCTGTTCGGACTGGTGATGCTGGCCAGCACCAGCGGCGCGGAGGGCGAGCGCCAGTTCCAGAATCCCTACCACTTCATCCAGCGTCAGGCCATCTGGCTGGCGTTGGGCCTGATCGCCATGACGGTTGCCGCCCGCACGGACTACCACCGCTGGCTGCGGCTGGCCTGGCCGGTGCTGGGGGCGACGCTGGTGCTGTTGGCGCTGGTTTACGTGCCGGGCATCGGCCTCAACATCAAGGGCAGCCACCGCTGGCTCCGCCTGCCGGGCGCCCTGAGCTTCCAACCTTCCGAACTGGCGAAGTTCGCGGCGATCAACGCCCTGGCCTTCTGGTTCGGGATGCGGCGGCGCGGGCGCGACGGCTTCCGGGGAGGCATCCTGATTCCGGGCCTGATCCTCGGGCCGCTGCTGCTGCTGATTCTGTTCGAGACGGACTTCGGGGCGACCATCCTGATCGGCGCGGTCGGCGGCCTGATGATGTTCGTGGCCGGCGCGCCGCTGCTGTACCTGCTGCCGGTCGGCGTGCTGGGGGCGGCCGGCGTAGGCGCCCTGATCCTGCGGAATCCGGAGCGCATGGGGCGCATCCTGGCGTTTCTCGATCCGGAAAAGTACAAAGACGACGAGGCCTTCCAGCTCATGAACGCGCTCTACGCCTTCGCGGTCGGCGGGGCCGGCGGGCTGGGGCTGGGCAACGGCCTCCAGAAGGCGTACTACCTGCCCGAGGCGCACACGGACTTCATTTTTGCGA
This sequence comes from uncultured Verrucomicrobiota bacterium, assembly GCA_964393515.1. GTDB lineage: Bacteria > Verrucomicrobiota > Kiritimatiellia > CAIQIC01 > Lenti-01 > Lenti-01. Next base: position 7,196 of record CAYMTY010000003.1, on the reverse strand, counting down.
TCATCGGGGAAGAACTGGGAATCGGCTTCTCGCTGGGGGTGGTGGCCCTGTACGTCGTGTTCATGCTGTGCGGGCTGCGGATCAGCGGCCGGGCCGCCGACGCCGGCGGCCGCCTGCTGGCCTTCGGGATCACGATCCTGGTCACCCTGCAGGCGGCGATCAACATCGGCGTGGTCACCGGCCGCCTGCCCACCAAGGGCCTGCCGCTGCCGTTCATCAGCTTCGGCGGCACGAGCCTGATGGTGACGCTGTTCATGGTCGGCGTGCTGCTGAACATCGCGCGGCAGGGCACGCCCCCGCCGCGGAAGCGTTCCTGAAGGCCGCAGACCACCCTTGCCAAGGGCCGGCGGGGACCGTATAGTGCCGCGTTATTCATTCCGGAAGCAGGAGGCGCACATGGCTCGGACTCGCAAAAACAAACGGGACGCGGTGGTCAAGGATCTCGGCCTGGCGGACTTCGGCCGCAAGGAGATCGAGCTGGCCGAACACGAGATGCCCGGCCTGATGAGCGTCCGGGCCGAGTTCGCGAAGTCGAAGCCCCTCAAGGGCGCGCGCATCGCCGGCTCCATCCACATGACGATCCAGACCGCGGTGCTGATCGAGACCCTGCAGGCGCTGGGCGCCCGCGTCCGCTGGGCCAGCTGCAACATCTTCTCCACCCAGGACCACGCCGCGGCGGCCATCGCCGCGCGGGGCACGCCGGTCTTCGCCGTCAAGGGCGAGACGCTCAAGGAATACTGGGAGTACACCGACCGCATTCTCGACTGGGGCCCGGAAGTCCCGAACATGATCCTGGACGACGGAGGCGACGCGACGCTGTTTGTGCACCTGGGCGTGAAGGCGGTGAAGGAAGGCCTGCAGGTTCTCGCCGGCCCGTATGACAGCGAAGAAGAGGCGATCCTCAAGGCCCAGGTCCGCAAGGCCGTGAAGAAGAATCCCGGCCGCTTCCTCAAGATGGCCAAATCCATCCGCGGCGTGACGGAGGAAACCACGACGGGCGTGCACCGCCTGTACCAGATGGCCGCGCGCAAGGAACTGCTCTTCCCGGCGTTCAACGTGAACGACTCGGTCACGAAATCGAAATTCGACAACATCTACGGCTGCCGGCACTCGCTGGTGGACGGCCTCATGCGGGCGACGGACGTGATGATCGCCGGCAAGGTGGCCGTGGTGGCCGGCTACGGCGACGTGGGCAAAGGCTCTTGCCAATCGCTGCGCGGCCAGTGCGCGCGCGTGATCGTGACCGAGATCGACCCCATCTGCGCCTTGCAGGCGGCGATCGACGGCTACGAAGTCATGACGATGGACGCGGCCTGTACGCAGGGCGACATCTTCGTGACGACGACCGGCTGCTGCGACGTCATCACCGAGAAGCACATGGTGAAGATGAAGAACCTGGCCATCGTCTGCAACATCGGCCACTTCGACAGCGAGATCCAGACCGCGGCGATGAAGAAGTACCGCTGGGAGGAGATCAAGCCGCAGGTGCACCGCATCTGGACGAAGAAGAACAAGTCGCTGTTGCTGCTGGCGGAAGGCCGGCTCGTGAACCTCGGCTGCGCCACGGGCCACCCGAGCTTCGTCATGAGCAACAGCTTTTCGAACCAGACCCTTGCGCAGATCGAGCTGTTCACGAACACGAAGAAGTATCCGGTCGGCGTGTACACGCTGCCGAAACGGCTCGACGAGAAGGTGGCCCGGCTGCACCTGCCGCACCTGGGCGTCCAGCTGGACCGGCTGAACCGCAAGCAGGCCGCCTATCTCGGCGTGCCCGTGGACGGGCCCTACAAGCCCGACCATTACCGGTATTGATTTCGCGGTCGGGACGGAGCCCGACCCTCCCGGTTGGATGGAGGGGCGACCTCCGTGTCGCCCTTGGCATCCATGAAAACCGCCCTTCAAGGCCTGTTTCCCGAAGAGCTGAAGGCGCTGTGCCAAGCGGCGGGCCAGCCCGCGTTCCGGGCCAAGCAGCTTTGGCAATGGGTGCAGGTCCAAGGCGCGACGCGCTGGGACCAGATGGGCAATTTGCCCAAGGCGCTCAAAGACGCGCTGGCCGAAACCCATACCCCCGAACCGGCGAAATTCCTCAAGGAATCCGGCGATGCCGGCGGCACGCGCAAATGGCTCGTCGGGCTTGATGACGGCGAGGCCGTCGAAACCGTGCTGATCCCGGCGCGCGACTGGACCACGGTCTGCCTCTCGACGCAGGTCGGCTGCAAGATGGGCTGCGCGTTCTGCGCCAGCGGCAAGTGCGGCTTCGCCCGCAACCTGTCCGCCGGCGAAATCGTCGCGCAGTTCCAGCTCGTCGCCGCCGCGCTGGGGAAGCGCCCGGACAACGTCGTCTACATGGGCATGGGCGAACCGTTCGACAACTACGACGAAGTGCTCAAGTCCGTGCGCATCCTGAACCATCCCGAGGGGTTGAACGTCGGCGCGCGGCGCATCACGCTGAGCACCAGCGGCGTGATTCCCGGCATCCGGCGGCTGGCGGAGGAGGGCCTGCAGGTCGAGTTGTCCGTTTCGCTGCACGCGCCCAATTCCGCGCTGCGCCGGAAGCTGATGCCCATCGAGAACAAACATCCGCTGCCCGAGCTGCTGGCGGCGTGCGTGGATTACACGGCCAAGACCAAACGCTTCGTGACGTTCGAATACACCCTGATCCGGGAGGTGAACGATTCTCCGCGCGCCGCGGAGGAATTGGCGGATCATTTGCGCCAATTCTCGTGCCGGGTGAACCTGATCCCGCTGAGCCCGGTCGCGGAGTTTTCCGGCGAGGCGCCGTCGCGCGCGGCGATCAAAGCCTTCCAGCACACGCTGGAGAAGCGCGGCGTGTCGGTGACCCTGCGCGAATCGAAAGGCCAGGGTGTGGATGCCGCCTGCGGGCAGCTCCGCCGGCGGTCAGGGGGTGGACTGTAGGTGGATAGGCTGTAGGTTTGGAGCCGACAGCCCGGCTCGGCGGGGACGCCTCGCCCTACCGATGAATTGGTTGCGATTTCCCGTTGTGGGTAGGGCGAACCCTCCGGGTGAGCCGGGTTTGGCCAGCTATTCCGCGGGTTGTTCGCCGGGTTCGGCGGGGCTGCGGGTGCTCATCACATGGCGGATGAAGGCCTCGCGGTATTCAGGATCGACGCGCCGGCGGGAGGCCGGATCCAGTTCGGCCAGCGGCACGCCGATTTCGCCGGCCGGGCCGGCGACCAGGACAACGCGGTTGGTGCCCGTGCCGGAGAGGCCGGTCAGGGTGCCTTCGTGGAGGCGGCCGCTCTTGCGGCGCAGCTCGACCCGTTCGTTCTGGACGTAGAGCGGCTCGCGGAGATCGAGCTGCAGGCGCAGGTTTTGTTCGGCCTGGAACTTCTTTTCCTCGAAGGCCGCACGTTCGGCCTCGCGCGCGGCCCGCTCGGCTTCGGCCTGTTGCGCGGCGAGTTCTTCGGGCGTGGGTCCGGGCGCCGGTTCCGACGCCGCCGGGGCGGCGGGGGGGGCGGCGGGATTGGTTGCGGCCGGTGTCAGATTCGTGTCCGTCACGACCGGGGCCGGGGCGACCGGTTCCGGCGCGGGAGCGGTTGCGGATGCAACCGCGGGCAGAACGTCGGGAGGGGGGGCATCCGCTTCCGGCCAGAGCAGGTAGGCGGCACCGGCCGCCAGCACGACAAGGCCGCCGGCGAGCAGGACCGCCAGACTCTGGTTGGCGGCCAGCCAACCGGTGCCGCCGACCTTCTGGCGGGTGGCGAAATTGTACCCGCAGTGGATGCACAGGATGTCGCCACGGGACACCTGCGCCTTGCAGGAGGGGCATTGCACGGCGCCGGCCAGCGTCGGCGCGTCGTGCTGGACGGTCAGATTCTTGGCCTCGCGCGCGGGCGCGGCGACAGTGTTCTGCTTGCCGCAGTGGGGGCAGTCGGCCAGAAGGATGCCGCTGGAACTGTCGAAATCGAAGGACTGGCCGCAAAACGAACACTTGATTGGCACGAACATGCGGACCTCCCGGGCTAGCCGATTTCGGCGTCCATTTTCTCGATCAGGGCGGGGAGCGTCAGCCGGATCTGCTGCATGCTGTCGCGGTCGCGCAGAGTCAGGGTGCCGTCCTCGAGGGTCTGGAAATCGACGGTGGCGCACCAGGGGGTGCCGGCTTCGTCCATGCGGCGGTAGCGGCGACCGATGGCGCCGGATTCGTCCCAGAAGCAGTTCCAGCGGTGCTGGAGCTTCAGGAAGATCTCGCGGGCCTTGGCGTAGAGCTCGGGCTTGTTCTTCACCAGGGGGAACACGCCGAGCTTGATGGGGGCGATGGCCGGATGGAAGCGCATGACGGTGCGCTGGTCGGTCTTGCCCTTGTCGTCGGTGAGCGTTTCCTCGGCGTAGGCGTTGCAGAGCAGGGCCAGGGCGAGGCGGTCCACGCCGGCGGAAGGCTCGATGACGTGCGGGACATACTTGCCCTCGAACAGCTTTTGCGCGAAGGCGCGGGCGTCCTCGGCGGACTGGCCGCGGGCAGTCCAGGCGGCAACGGTCTTCTGCACGAAGTCCTCTTTGGCGGCGGCGTCGAGCTTGTCGGCGGCCTGCTTGAGCGCTTCGTCGAAGACGTCCAGCAGCTTGCCGGAGTGCTTCTGGTGCTGGGAGAGGTCGAAATCGGCGCGGGCGGCGATGCCTTCAAGCTCCTGCACGCCGAAGGGGAAGGCGTACTCGATGTCCACGCAGGCGCGGGCGTAGTGGGCGAGTTCGTCGCCGGTCTGCCAGTGCTGGTGGAGGTCGGCGGCGGGGAGGCCGACGGCACGGTACCACGCCAGACGCTGTTCCACCCAGTAGCGGTGCCAGACCTCCCAGCCCCAGGCGGCCTGCGGCTCGCCGGCAAGGTCGGGCTGGTCCGCCAGGGTCGTCACGCGCCCGCAGAGGAGCTCGACGGCCTCGTCGGGACGGATGAAGAACTCGAGTTCCATCTGTTCGAATTCGCGCGAGCGGAAGGTGTAGTTGCGGGGATTGATCTCGTTGCGGAAGCTCTTGCCGACTTGCGCGACGCCGAAGGGCACCTTCTGGCGCGAGGTCGCGACGAGGTTGTTGAACTGGGCGAAGATGGCCTGCGCGGTCTCGGGGCGCAGCCAGGCGACGTTGGCATCGTCTTCGACGGGCCCGACGAAGGTCTTGAACATCAGGTTGAAGCTGCGGGGCGCGGTGAGGTTCTTCGAGCCGCAGGCGGGGCATTTGGCGCCGTCGGGGAGGCGGTAGCCGGCGGAGTCCTTGAGCAGCTTCAAGCCCTGTTCCTCGCAGAGCTGGTCGGCGCGGAAGCGCTTGCGGCAATCCTTGCAGTCCACCATGGGGTCGGCGAAGCCCTCGGCATGGCCGGAGGCCTTCCAGATGGCCGGGTGCATGATGATGGTGGCTTCGAGGCCGACGACGTCCTCGCGGGCGCGGACGGTGGCCTTCCACCAGGCGTCGCGGATGTGGCGCTTGAGCTCGCAGCCGAGCGGGCCGTAGTCCCAGAAACCGTTGATGCCGCCGTACAATTCGGAGGACGGGTAGATGAAGCCCCGCCGTTTGCAGAGGGAGGCCAGGACCTCCATGTCGATGGTCTTGCTCATATGGCCCCGCAGGATGCGCTAAACCGTTTGGCGCGTCAAGGCGGGGCGCGGAAACCCGGACCGTTGGCCGGGCCGGCCGGGAGCCGATGCCGAAGAAGGGCGGTTATTGCCCCATGGCCGCCTGCCGGGCGGTCATCAGCGCCGGAATGAGAATCGCGGCGAAAATCCCGAGCAACGCCAGGACCAAGGTCACGATGACCAGGACGCCCATGATGCGGAAGTAGGTGCCCAGCTTTTCCATGGCGGTGCGGAAGGCCGGCTCGTTGTCCGCCTCGACGGCGGTGCGGACCTGGTTCGAGGCGGCGCACAGCAGCGCGCCCATCCAGATCGGGAGCCAGCAGATCAGGATGCCCCAGATGCTGAGAATGGACAAAACGCCCTGGATAATGGACAGGACACCGGCGAATTTCATCCAGCCTTTGGCGCGATAGAGCGGTTCGCCGATGCGGTAGAGTACGGATTCGGGATTCATGGGTTCTCCTGGTTGAGCTTATGCCATGGCCGGCGCGCAGGCGCCGTCCAACCCGCAGAATCCTATTCCCCGGCGCGGCCGGGAGCGAGAGATTTCGCGCGGGCGGGCGCGGAATCGGGGCTTGGCGGGCGGCGGGACGGGGGGTATAAACAAAACAGGCGGGTCGGCGGGCCCGGCAGGAGGAGGCTTGGACCATGGGCAAGAAAGACAAGCACGGCAAGAAGTCCAAGAAGGGGTGGGACTACGAGGAGGAGCTGGCCAAGCTGCAGCTCGAGCTGGTGAAGCTGCAGGAATGGATCAAGGCCAAGGGCCTGCGGGTGGTGGTGCTCTTCGAAGGGCGCGACGCCGCCGGCAAAGGCGGGGCCATCAAGCGCATCACCGAGTGCCTGAATCCCCGCATCTGCCGGGTGGTGGCCCTGGGCACGCCGACGGAAAAGGAAAAGTCGCAGTGGTACTTCCAGCGCTACGTGCCGCAACTGCCGGCGGCGGGCGAGATGGTCCTGTTCGACCGCAGCTGGTACAACCGCTCCGGCGTCGAGCATGTGATGGGCTTCTGCACCGAGGAGGAGTACCGCGAGTTCCTCCGCTCGTGCCCCGAGTTTGAGCGCATGCTGGTGCGCGCGGGCATCATCCTGATCAAGTACTGGTTCTCGGTCTCGGACGAGGAGCAGGAGCGGCGGTTCAAGGCGCGGATCGAGGATCCGACCAAGCGCTGGAAGCTGAGCCCGATGGACCTCGAGTCGCGCGCGCGCTGGGTGGACTACTCCAAGGCCAAGGACGCCATGTTCGAGGTGTGCGACATCCCGCAGGCGCGCTGGCACGTGGTCAACGCCGACAGCAAGAAGCGGGCGCGGCTGAACTGCATCCACCACCTTCTGAAGCAGATCAAGTACAAGGACCTGACGCCGGAGCCGATCCAGCTGCCGCCGCGCAAAAAGCGGAAGGGCTACGTGCGCCCGCCGCTCTCCGACCAGCTCTTCGTGCCGGAAGTGTACTGACCGGGTCAGAGCGGATTTCGATTTTCTGTAGCCGGTCCCGCTGGGGCCGGCCATGAAACCAACAGCCCCGCGCCCAGCGGGCGCGGCTATAGTAAATCTGAAAATGCCCTAGCCTGAATTATTCATCAACCGGAAGAAAGAAAAGGAGTTGGCATTCTTATT
>CAYMTY010000002.1:0-119966 GCA_964393515.1 uncultured Verrucomicrobiota bacterium | reverse complement strand
CGCCTGGCCAAGGCCGACTTGGTGTACTACCGCGAGGAGGCGCTGCAGGTCTACAAGGGCGGCAGTGAAGACGTGGCCTACTACACCAACAGCGTGCACCTGTGCGCGGACGCGTCCGTTTCGCTCGTCGAGCGCATCCGCAAGCAGGCGCAGTTCCACAGCCTGATCGAGAGCGGGGCCATCACCCACGCCTTCATCGGCGAGGAGCGGCCGGCCCCCGAAGCCATTGCCACCCTGATACGCGAGACGTTCTTCCGGACGCAGTCGGCGCAGGTCACGCTTTCGCCCGAGTTCACCTACTGCCTGGACTGCGGCCACAACATGCGCGGCCTCAAGGAAAAGTGCACCCGCTGCGGTTCGGCGCACGTCGAGGGCGAGACGCGCGTCGTCGGCTACTTCAGCAAGATCAACAACTGGAACAAGAGCAAGCGCCACGGGGAGCTCCCGGCGCGCCAGCGGGGACTCTACGCGGTCGAAGCCGCCGCCGCCCCGGCGGCGCCGGCGTCCGCACCCGCGCCCGAACCCGTGCCGGTGGAGGCCTGAGCCATGGGCAAGACCTATCAGATCCATGTGTTCGGCAAGCCCGGCTGCGACAAGTGTCACACCCTGAACGGGCGGCTCGACGACCTGCTGCAGGAGGCCGAGTGGGCCGGGTTCGAGAAGGTCTACCACGACCTCGAGACCGAGGCCGGCCTGGTCGAATTCTGCGAGGCCGAATGCCTGAACCCGCAGCGCGTGCCCGGCTTTTACGTCACTAAAGCCGATCCCGCCACCGGCGTGCAGACCCCCCTGGCAAATCCGCAGCCCGGCGCGGCGGATGCCCCCGGCGGCTCCAGCGCGCTTTACGCCTGGGTGGGCCTGCAGACGGATTATACAGCTGCCGGCCGCGGCGTCTTGACGCCCCGCATGATCGAGGCGGTCTTGCACCAGGCCCAGGGGCTCTGATCCCCGTCCGGCGCATGGACCGCTCGCCCGTCTTCGGCTTCCTGCCCAACCCCTCGCTGGTGGACTACCCCGGCAAGCTCGCCGCGGTGTTTTTCCTCTCCGGCTGCAATTTCCGCTGTGGCTTTTGCCACAACGCGCGGCTGATGCAGGCCGTGCACGCCCCGGGCCTCCCGTGGGCCGAGGTGGACAGCGCCTGCCGGCGGTTCCAGGAAAACTGGGTGAAGGGCGCGGTGATCACCGGCGGCGAGCCCACGTTGCAGCCCGGCATCTTTACGGTGGTGGAGAAGCTGCGCGCATACGGATTTGCCATCAAACTCGACACCAACGGTTCGCAGCCGCGGGTGTTGGAGCGGCTGCTGCCGCAGGTGGACTACGTGGCGATGGACGTGAAATGCGCCCCCGGGGATTACGCAAAACGGACCGGCTTCGGCGAGGTCGTCCGGCTGACGGAATCCATTGCCCTGATCCGCGAACGCGCGGCGGACTACGAATTCCGCACCACGGTCCTCGAGGCCTGGCACGGCGAAGACCAGCTGCACGCCATTGGCGAGTGGGTGCGAGGGGCCAAGCTCCATGTGCTGCAGGCGTTTGTCCCACGCGACGACCTGCCCGATCCCGCCTGCCGCAAGATGCGCGAGACACCGGTCGAGCTCATGCACCCGCTGGCCGACATCCTGCGCGGCTATGTCGAACGCGTCGAGATCCGCGGCGAATTCTAGCCCGGCCGCGGTTTTTCCACACCGTGGAAATATATTTTCCACGCGGTGGAAAACCGGGGCGGTTTCCCAGCGGAAGCGGTCGGGAAAAAGATTTGCAGCGCCGGGGGGGGGAGGTCTAGGATGAATCAGCAATGATGAAAATCGTAAAGGATGGGTATCCGCTGGTGGCCGGGGTTCCGGGGGTGGTCCTGGCCGCAGCGGCGGCCGCGTGGATGGGGAGTCCGGCGGCCGGGACGGTCCTGGCCGGATTTGCCCTTGTCTGGTTCCTGTTCATGCTGTTTTTCTTCCGGGATCCGGAGCGGGTGCCGGCGTGCGGGCCGGACGAGTTCGTGTCGGCGGCGGACGGAACGGTGCGGTCGGTGGAATTCATGGAGGAGCCGCGCTTCCTGAAGTGCCCGGCGGTGCGGATCAGTGTTTTCCTGAGCCCGTTCAACGTGCATGTGAACCGGCACGCCCTGGGCGGGGAGATCCAGGCGGCGGGCTACACGCCGGGGCGGCACCTGTTCACAATGGATGCCCGCTCGTCGGAGGTCAACGAACACAGCTCGATCCTGATCCGGGGGGAGCGGACGCAGTGCCTGGAGCGGCAGATCGTGGGACCGGTGGTGCGCCGGGTGGTGTTCTGGCAGGGGGCGGGGGCGCGGGTTGAAAAGGGCCAGCGGCTGGGCATGATGAAATTCGGCTCGCGCATGGACCTGTACTTTCCGGCGGCGGAGGTCGAAGCGGTGGTCCGACGGGGCGACAAGGTGGCGGCGGGCCTGACGGTGGTGGCCCGCCTGAAGAAGGCGGGCGCGTGATGCCGGTCTGGCTACGGAAATCCATTCCCTCCGCCTGCACGTTCCTGGCGTTGTGCGCGGGGGTGTGGAGCATCCTCGCCTCGGCTCAGGGCCAGTTCCTGCTCGCGGCGCAGCTGATCCTGGTGTCGCTGATTCTGGACGGTCTGGACGGGACCCTGGCGCGGCTGCTGCAGGGGCAGACCTCCTTCGGGGCGGAGCTGGACACGTTCGTGGACATCACGAGTTTCGGCCTTGCGCCGGCGGTGCTGCTGTATTTCTACCCGGACGGGGGGCTGCAGGCCCTGCCGGGCGGCTGGGGCCTGGGGCTGGCGTTCCTCTATGTGATGTCCGGTGCGGCGCGGCTGTCGCGCTTCCGCGTGGTGGATCCCTTCCGCGGCCAGCGGGGCTACCTGGGCCTGCCGATCACCACGGCGGCGGGATTCGTGGCCGCCTACCTGATCGCGCTGGAATGCGCCTGCGAGCCGGTGCTGCCGTTTTCACTGCGGGCGGGGCCGCTGGCGGCCGGATTCTGGGCCGCGGTGCTGGCGATGCTGGGGCTGCAGGTCTCGCACATCCGCTACGCCAAGCCGACAAAGAATCCCAAGATTCTGATTCCCTTCATGGGGTTCATCGTGATGCTGTTCATCCCCCCTGTGGCGCTCTATTCGGCGACGGCCATGTTTGTCTACGGGATCTGGTTCGCGTTCATCTCCCCGTTCTTCTTCCGGCGCTTTCTGGCGCACCTGCCGCCGGGGGAAGAGCGGAGCCGGGCGGCCGCGCCGCGGCGCGAAGAGGAGGAGCCATGAGCCGCGCGATCTATGCCGGGACCTTCGATCCCGTGACCTTCGGCCACATCGACGTGGCCACCCGGGCCGCGCAGGTGTTCGAGCACCTGACGCTGGCGGTGGCCGAGGACCCCCGCAAGACGCTGCTGTTCTCCACGGCCGAGCGGCTGGAACTCGCGCGGGCCAGCCTGGTGCAGCTGCCGAACGTCGAAGTGGTGCCGTTCTCCGGCCTGCTGGTGGACTGGGCGCGCCAGCGCGGCATCCACACGCTGCTGCGCGGCCTGCGGGCGTTCTCCGATTTCGAGTACGAGTTCCAGATGGCCCTGACCAACCGCAAGCTGGCGCCGGACATCGAAACCCTGTTCCTGATGCCGAACGAGGACTACAGCTACGTCAGTTCCAGCATGGTGCGGGAAATCGCCGCCCTGGGTGGCGATGTGGACAAGTTCGTGCCGCCGGCCGTGGCCAAGGCCCTCAAGCGGAAACTGGCCCCCTGAGCCGCGGCCGGACGCGTCCCTCCCGTCCGGCGGAAGCGAATGATCCCATGATCCGCATCGAAACCACCCAGATCGGAACGGAAGGTTTCACCGTGGCGGGGGAGGAGCCGGGCGACCTGCTGGACCTGGCACAGGATCCCGTGGCGCGGGCGGACGGGCCCATCCGCTACACCCTGACCGCAGAGCGCGCCGGCCGGGAACTGGTGGTGCGCGGCGCAGTCGCCGCGCCGCTGCGGCTCTGCTGCTCCCGTTGCGGAAAATTTTTCTCGACAACGGTCAGGATTCCGTCATTCTTGCGCGCCTACGAATCGGCGGAGAATCCGGAATTTCTGGATGTTTCGGCCGACGTGCGAGAGGATATCCTGCTGGCAATGCCGGGGTTTCCTCTCTGTCACGCAGGTTGCAAAGGGTTGTGCGCCCGGTGCGGCCAGGATTGGAACGAGCGCCCCTGCGGCTGTCCCCCTCCGGAAGGTCCGGGGTCGTCGTGGGCAGGGCTGGATGGCTGGCAAGAGGAGTCCAAGGCCCGGCTGCCAGCCCGGAAGAAGGTTTAGGAGAACGAACATGGCCGTCCCGAAAAGGAAAGTTTCGAAGAGTCGCGTCCGCATGCGCAAGGCCATGTGGGCCAGCAAGATCCCGCAGGCCGCGACCCAGGCGTGTCCGGAGTGCGGCGCGCCCCGCCAGTCCCACCGCGTGTGTCCGGCCTGTGGCAAGTACAATGGCCGCCAGGTGGTGGTCATGGAAACCAAAGAGTAGGCTTGGCGCCCGTTTTGTCCTTCGGAAACCGCCCGTACGGACATGCGCATTGCCGTTGACGCCATGGGGGGCGATTTCGCCCCCCGAGCCATCGTGGAAGGCGCCCTGCTGGCCGTCCGGGAATGTCCGGAGATCACCTGTCTGTACCTGGTGGGCGACCGGGCGGCCTTGGAGGCGGAGGTCGCCCGGTGCGGGGGCAACCCGGGCCGCGTCGAGATCCACCCCGCCACAGAGGTGGTGGGCATGGGCGAATCACCGGCTACCGCCGTCCGCCGCAAGAAGGATTCCTCGATCAACCGCGCGATGGACCTCGTCAAGAAGGGCGAGGCGGATGCCGTGTTCGCCGCCGGCAGCACCGGCGCGGCCGTGGCCGCCGCCACCCTGAAGCTGCGGACGCTTGCAGGCGTCCGCCGCCCGGCCATCGCCGTGGCCATGCCCACGCCGGCCGACAAGCCCGTCGTGCTGATCGATGGGGGGGCCACCACGGACTGCACGCCGGAAATCCTGATGCAGTTCGCCATCATGGGTGTCGCCTATTCCCGCAAGGTGATCGGCCAGGCCGCGCCCAAGGTGGGCCTGATGAGCGTTGGCACCGAAGAGGCCAAGGGCAACCTGTTGAGCAAGGAAACCTTCGAGCTACTCGAGAAGGCGCCGGTGAGCTTCGTCGGCAACGTCGAGGGACACGACCTGTTCGAGGGCGAGGTGGACGTGGTGGTTTGCGACGGCTTCACCGGCAACGTGATCCTCAAGACCAGCGAAAGCGTGGCCCATGCCATCGGCAAGTGGCTCAAGCGCGAACTGACGAGAAATCCCGTCCGCCTGCTGGGGGCGCTGCTGCTGAGCGGCGGCCTGCGCGCACTGAAGCGGAAGACCAGCCAGAAAACCTACGGCGGCGCCCCGTTGCTGGGCGTCAACGGCATCTGCATCATCGGCCACGGCAGTTCCGACAAGATCGCCGCCAAGAACGGCATCCTGCAGGCCGTCCAGGCGGTGCAGCACCGCGTGAACGAAGCCATTCTCGCAGGCGTGCGCCAATGCGCGCCGCCGGCTGTCCAGGAAGGAACCGCGCCATGACCCAGAAGATCTACGCCGCCATCGCCGGGGTGGGCCACTACGCCCCCGCCAAGGTGCTGACCAACGCCGATCTGGAAAAAGTGGTGGAGACTACCGACGAGTGGATCCGCACCCGCACCGGGATCCGCGAACGCCGCATTGCGGCCGAGGGGGAATGCACATCGGACATGGGGGCCGAGGCGGCCCGCCGGGCCCTGGCGAATGCCGGGCGGACGGCGGAGGACGTCGAGGCGATTTATGTGGCGACCTGCACGCCGGACATGATTTTTCCCAGCACGGCCTGCCTGATCCAGGCGGCGATCGGAGCCGGCCGGGCCTACGGCTTTGATCTGTCGGCCGCCTGTTCGGGCTTTCTGATGGGGCTGGACACCGCGGCGGCGGCCATCGAGTCCGGGCGCATCCGTACGGCGCTGGTCATCGGGGCCGAAAAACTCAGTGTGGTGACGGACTGGACCAGCCGCGACACCTGTGTGCTGTTTGGCGACGGGGCCGGGGCCGTGGTGCTGACGGCGTCCGACCGGCCGGGCATTCGCGCGGGGTACCTGGGAGTGGACGGCCACCAGTCCGACATCCTGTACATTCCGGCGGGCGGGTGCCGGCAGCCGCCTTCGGAGGAAACGATCCGCCAGCATCAGCATTTCATCCACATGGCCGGGCGCGAGACGTTCAAGATCGCGGTGACCACCATGCTGGGGGCGGCGCAGGAAGCCATCCGGCGCGCGGGCCTGCAGGAGTCGGACATTGACTGGATGATTTTCCACCAGGCGAACTGGCGGATCATTGATGCGGTGGCGAAGCGCCTGGGGGATGGCTCGGCGGACCGGGCGATCATGAACCTGGACCGCTACGGCAACACGTCGGCGGCGTCGATTCCGCTCGCGCTGTCGGAAGCGGTGGCGGACGGGCGCATCCACAGCGGGCACAAAGTCCTGATGGTGGCGTTCGGAGGCGGATTGACCTGGGGTGGAACCGTGGTGGAGTGGCTATGAGCCGGATGCTGCTGTTCCCGGGGCAGGGGGCGCAGGCGGTCGGCATGGGCCGCGAGCTGGCCGAAGGGCTGGAGGAATGCCGCGCCATTTTTACGCGCGCCGGCGATGTCCTCGGGTTCGATTTACTGAAGACCTGCCTTGAAGGTCCGCTCGCGGACCTGACGAAATCCGACGTCGCCCAGCCGGCGATCTTTGCCGTGAGCGTGGCGGCGCGGGCCGCGCTAGCGCACTTTGCCGGCGATAAGCTCCGCGTGGCCGGTGCCGCCGGGCATAGCCTTGGCGAGTGGGCGGCGCTTCATTCCGCCGGTGTGGTTTCATTTGAAGACGCCCTGCGCATCCTGCGGGCCCGCGGCCAGTTCATGCAGGAAGCCTGCGAGGCCACCCCCGGGGGCATGCTGACGATCATCGGCCTGCCGCTCGAAAAGGTCCGGGACGTGGCTCAGGCCAGCGGCCTGGAAGTCGCCAACCTGAATTCGCCCGTGCAGACGGTCCTTTCGGGCCATGCGGACCGGATCGCCGCCGGCGAAGCCGCCGCGAAGGCCGCCGGCGCCAAGCGCGCTTTGCGGCTGACGGTCGCCGGCGCCTTCCATTCCTCCCTGATGCAGCCGGCAGCCGAAAAGCTGGCCGCATTCCTTCAGGACGTGGAATTCCATGCGCCCCGGATTCCCGTCTGGTCGAACGCGACCGGCCAGCCGCACGGACTGCCCGATGAAATCCGGCCGGCGATGGTCGCGCAGGTTGTGTCGTCCGTGCGCTGGGCCGACAGCGTCGCCGACATGGTGGCGGCGGGAATGACCGCCGGCTTTGAGTGCGGCCCCGGTACGGTTCTGGCCGGTTTGGTCAAGCGGATCGCTCCCGCAGTGCCGATGGCCAGCATTTTTGACTTGGCGGGGGCGCAAGAGGCCGCCAAACTGTGCGCCGGATGATCGGAGCGCCCGGAACGATGAAAGCCTTAGAGAACAAGATCGCCCTGGTGACCGGCGCCGCGCGCGGCATCGGGCAGGCCATCGCGGTCCAACTGGCGGCGGACGGGGCCGACCTGGCCCTGTGCGACGTGCAGGCGGACTGGCTGGCCGAGACCGCCGCCAAGGTCAAGGTGCTCGGCCGGCGCGCGGAAACCTATGCCATGAACGTCGCCGACGGCGAAGCCGTGGGGGCGGCGGTGGCCCGGGTGGTCGCCGACTTCGGCCGTATCGACGTCCTGGTCAACAACGCCGGCATCACCCGCGACACCCTGCTGATCCGCATGGCGGAGGAGGACTGGGACGCGGTGCTGGACATCAACCTCAAGGGCGCGTTCCTGGTGACCAAGGCGGTCGTCAAGCACATGATGAAGCAGCGCGCCGGGGCGGTCGTCAACATCGCCAGCGTGGTAGGCATCATGGGCAACGCGGGCCAGGCGAACTACACGGCCTCCAAGGCCGGTCTGATCGCCCTGACCAAAACCTGCGCCAAGGAGCTGGGCAGCCGGAACGTGCGCGTGAATGCGGTGGCCCCCGGATTCATCCGCACCGCGATGACCGACAAGCTGTCGCCGGCGGCCCAGGAGGCCATGCTGCGCAACGTGCCGCTGGGCCGGCCCGGCGAACCCGCGGATGTGGCCCGGGCCGTCGCCTTCCTGGCCAGCGACAATGCCGCTTATGTGAACGGGCAGACCCTGGCGGTCTGCGGCGGCATGGTGTGGTGATCTAAAAACAAAGCAAACAACGGAGAGACATCATGGCACTGGAAGACAAAGTCAAGGACATCATCGTCGAACAGCTGGGCGTGAACAAGGACCAGGTCGTCCCGGAAGCCTCCTTCATCGAGGATCTGGGCGCCGATTCGCTGGACACCGTCGAGCTGGTCATGGCCTTCGAGGAGGAATTCGGGGCCGAGATTCCGGACGAGGACGCCGAGAAGCTGACGAGCGTCGGCGCGGTGATCAACTACCTCAAGGAAAAAGGATTCGACAAGTAGTCCGTCTCCGGGACGGAGGTCAACAGGGCCGGGACCGCGCGCCGCCGAGGCGGAGGCTCGGCCCAGCTTTGCAGTGGCCGGAACGGGATCGGAAGGGAAAGCCATGGTGGAACAAAGACGCGTAGTCGTGACGGGCCTGGGCGTGGTGAGCCCGGTGGGCAGCACTTTGGAGACCTTCTGGACGGCGCTGCTCGCCGGCCAGTCCGGCATCGGCCCCATCACCTATTTCGACACCGCGGCGTTCGACACGAAGTTCGCCGGCCAGGTCAAGGATTTCCCGGTCGACGCGTTCATTCCCAAGAAGGAACAGCGCCGGATGGATCCCTTCTGCCACTACGGGGTTGCGGCGGCCAAGATGGCCATGGCCGACTCCGGCCTCGACATGACCCGGGAGGATCCCACCCGGGCCGGCGTCGTCGCCGCCTCCGGCATCGGCGGCCTCCAGATCCTGCAGCATTCGATGGACATCCTGCGCGCGAAAGGCCCGCAGCGGTTTTCGCCGTTTATCATCCCGCAGATGATTTCCAACATCCTGCCGGGGCTTATCTCCATCAACCACAACCTGAAGGGCCCCAACTTCGCGGTTGTGACGGCCTGCGCTTCGGGCACCCATTGCCTGGGCGAAGCGCTCAATCTCATCCGGCGCGGCGCGGCCGACATCATGGTTGCCGGCGGCGCGGAAGGCGCCATCTGCGAACTGGGCGTCGGCGGTTTCAACGCCATGCGGGCGCTGAGCACCCGCAACGACAATCCGCAGACCGCCAGCCGGCCGTTCGACAAGGACCGCGACGGTTTCGTCATGGCCGAAGGCGCCGGCATGCTCGTCATCGAGGAATACGACCGGGCCCGGGCCCGCGGCGCGAAGATCTACTGCGAACTCGCCGGCTTCGGCTGCACCGGCGACGCCTACCACATCACGGCGCCCGACGAAACGGCCGCCGGCCCCGCGCGCGCCATGCAACTGGCGCTGGCCGACGCCGGGTTGAATCCGGCGGACATCGACTATGTCAATGCCCACGGAACCAGCACGGAACTTAACGATGCCGGCGAAACCAAGGCCATCAAGCTCGCCCTGGGGGAGGCCGAGGCGCACCGGGTCGCCGTCAGCTCGACCAAGAGCATGACCGGGCACCTGCTGGGCGCGGCCGGGGGGGTGGAATCGGCGGTCTGCGCCCTGGCCATCCGCGACGGCGTGCTGCCCCCCACCATCAACTACACGACGCCCGACCCGGCCTGCGATCTGGACTACGTGCCCAACGTCGCGCGGCCCGCCAAGGTCCGGGCCTGCTTGAACAACTCGCTCGGCTTCGGCGGCCACAACGCCACCCTTTGCTTCAAGGCCGTCTGAGCCGGCCGCGCGGCCGGCCCGGCGGGAAAAATCCTTTGACGTTGCGGCCATGCCGGCCGTATGATGTTGCCAGTCTTTGAAGACGCGGAGGTTTGGCCATGGCCGGTGAAAACGAACTCAAGCCCTTGGACATCAGCGCGGTGAAGTCGGCGACTTCGCGCATTGACCTCAGCAAGGCCACGATCCCGGCCTCGCCGGCCACCAGCGGGATCCGCATCGGCGCCAATCCCAAGAAGGCGACTTCGCGCATCGACATCTCCGCCATTCCGGGCGCGGCCAAGGCGCAGACGTCGCGGGTGGGCCTCGGGGCGATGCCGCCGATGGACGAGGATGTCTACAAGCGCCGTACGGCCTTGCTGGACACCAGCAAGATCCCGCTGAGCGCCGCCACCGGCGGGCAGCCGCGCACCATTCGCATCGGCAACCGGCCGACCGTGCGTGTGACGGCCGCCAATCCGGCGGCGCCCGCGGCGGCGGGGGAGGCCGACGCCGCTCCCGCCGGCCGGCCGACCATCAAACTGAAACGGCCGGGTGGCGGCGCCTCGATCACGGTGTCCGGCGCGGCTGCGGCCGCGCCGCTGTCCCCCGAACCGGTGTTCACCATCCAGGAAGAGGAAGGGCCGGGCGCGGCTTGGGCCGCCATTTCCATCGTCTCGATGCTGGTGATCATCGGCCTCATCGTCGCGCAGGTCATGACGATGAACGGCGCCGCCTACTGAATGCGGTTGCACATCGGCGCGGAATGCGCTAGGCTTTGAACTTGCGGGGGCGACCGGTTTCGACGTGCCAGTTGAAGCATGGGTTGCGCGCCGAGGAACCCCGGTTGGCCTCGTTAAACCTCCGGGAAAAAACACAAAAGCCAACGACGAATTGGCCTTCGCGGCTTAGTTCCGCGACGTCCGGCCGTTCCCGCCTGCGGGACGGATCCGGGCGACGATAGCAGGCTGGCGACTCCGGCCGGGCGACCGGGCCGGGGAGCGAGAATTCACAGGTTGATTGCGGTGCCGCTGGCCTGTCCGTGGGCAGGCGGCATGGCGAAACCCAATTGCGGACTATGCGCGTAGACGCCGATGCGACGCTGATGCGGACGCGGGTTCGACTCCCGCCGCCTCCACCAGTTTCGCCTGCCCCGCGGGCCCCCGGAAACGGGGGCCTGTCCTTTTATCCTGTTTTCGGATCAAGGCGCCGCCGGGTTTCCGGTTGCCGCTGCCGGAACGACAGGCTAGGATGGCTTCTAGTCGGTATCCGGGCCCATTGGATTCAAGGGCTCCGGCCGGGAAGAATTGCGCGGGGCAATAGACAGTTATGCAGCGGAAAATCATATTCAAGTCCGGGGCCCAGCGCCTCGGCCGCGCGATTCCTCAGCCCTATCTCTTTCCCGCGGAAAGATTTCAGGCGGATGATCAGCACGGAATGTCCCTGTGGGTTTGTGCCCGGACCCGGCCGCGCTGGGAAAAGAAGTTTGCGGCCTGGCTGGTCGCCCGGCGCCAGGGCTGTTTTCTCCCGGTTTTTCCGCATGAAACCTGCAGCGGCCGCAAGCGCCGGATCAGCGAATTGCCCTTGTTTCCGGGCTTTGTGTTCGTGGAGGGGGACCTGTCGAAAAAGGACTTCATCCGGACGGGGAGTGTGGTCTACGTATTGAAGCCCCGGGGCGCGGCCGAGGCCCGCCAACTGCACCGGGAATTGCGGGGAATCTGGTGCGGTCTGACCAGCGGCCTGTACGTAACGCCCGTGCAGAATCTGGCGGCCGGCGAAGCCTGTCGGATTGTCCGGGGGCCCCTGCAGGGGGTGGAAGCCCGGTTTGAGCGGCAGCCCCGGGAAGGGCGCTTGATCCTGCAGGTGGAAATGATGGGGGGGGGGATCGCGGTGGAGGTTCCGGCCGACGAGGTGGAAGCGGGTTCCTGAAGGGAGGCTCCAGGCGGATGTTGACAATGATTGCTAGCGGTAGGAGAATGAACCCCAAGGCATTGCATACTTGCACCGATGCGGCGCGAGTTACCTTTGGTGTATTCACAAGCACCAAACCGGCCGTGGCTGCCAGGTATTTCTGATGGAAAGGTTGAAGGTCATGATGTCGAGAATCCAGTCCGTGCTGTTCCGGGCCGTGTCGGGTCTTTGCCTGGCGGCCGTACTGGCCGGCGGCGGCTGCCGCTCGACGCCGCCCTTCGGGGACCTGGCCGCCAGCAAGGACGCGGAGATCGCCAAGCTGCGGCCGGGCCTGATGGTCAGCATGTCGGTCCTGGTGGCGGGCAAGAAGGAACTGGACGAACCGGCCAAGCGGATTTCCGATGCCGGCACCATTGTACTGCCGCTGCTGGGGGAATTGCCGGTGGGGGACATGACGCTGAGCGATCTCCAGAATCAGCTGACCGTGCGCTACGAGAACTATTTCGTGAAACCGCAGGTGATCCTGGAGTTCGCGCGGGACATTGCGGGGGAGGGCCTTTCCCCCTGGGGCTTCGTGACGGTGCTGGGCCGGGTCAAGAATCCCGGACGGATTGCGATCCCCGCCACCCGGGACATGACCGTGAGCGGGGCGATTCAGAAAACAGGGGGCTATGCCCCGAGCGCCAAGGACAGCGCGATTCTGGTGACCCGGGTCTTGCCGGACGGGCGAACGGAGACGCGCACGATCAATCTGAAAGCCGTGGGCGCCGCCGGCCGTCTGGAAGAGGACATCGTGCTCGAAGCGAACGATGTCGTCTTTGTGCCCGAGGCCATGTTCTAAATCGGCATGGACGCCAGATCCCATTCCCAGGAGCCGGGCGGGACCGGGCCGGCGCGCAAGCCGGCCCTGTCGGCGTTCCTGCAGGCGGGCGTGACCGGTTTGCTGATCTACACGATCTGGGCGTGGGCGGGGCTGCGGCCGTCGTTCCAGGTGGCGGCCGTGGCCGCGGCGTGGATCCTGCTGGGGGGGCTGATGTTCGGTGGTGGAGCGGCTTCCTGGCGGGCGGCCACGCGCGATCCGGTTTTTTATCTGGGCCTGCTGTTTCTGCTCCTGCTGGTTCTCCAATGGGCGAATGCGGGCCGGATGCAGTACTTTGACGCGGGCTATCGCAAGTGGATGTACATGCCGCCGCGGTGGCGGGGCTGGCCGTCGGCCTTTGCCGCCGCGGATGCCCGCCAGATGCTGGCGTGGTTTTTCCCCGCGTGGGTGCTGGTTTTGGTGCTGCGGTCGCCCTGGCTGAACCGGCGCGAACTGCGGAGCCTGCTGATGTGGCTGGCCGGCAGCGCCGGCCTGCTGGCGGCGTTCGGATTGGTCCAGTACCTGTCCGGCACCCAGGCGATCTTCTGGCGCCAGCCGTTGAGCAGCCACTTTTTCGCGTCGTTCGCCTATGGGAACCACGCGCCGGCTTTTTTCGTGCTGGCCAGCGCCCTGACGGCCGGCCTGCTGTACCGGGAGGTTTTTGACGCCCGCCACAGTCCGGCCGACACCCCCTCCGCGGCCCGGCTGCGCCATCCGGGCCGCGTGGTGTTCCTCGTGCCGGTGTTGGTGCTCTGCCTGCTGGGGGCGTTCCTCGGATTCAGCCGGGCGGGCGTGATCCTGGCGGGCCTGCTGGTGGCGTTCGTGGTGGGCTACGGCTGGTTGCGCAGCTGGCGCGTCCTGCAGCCGGCCGCCCGGGTGAATTTCGCCGCCCTGTCGCTGGCGGTCGCCGCCGTTCTGTTTTTCGCGGTGGCCAGCGTGGGGGAGACCGGCATCCGCCGGGAATTCCGGCGCCTGGCCCTGGCCCCCGGTGCCGCGCCGACCCTGTGGGAGCACGTGGACCGGGAACTCGGGCGCCGGCCGCATTTCGTCTGGGCGGCCCTGCAGATCTGGCGGGAGCACCCGTGGGTGGGCACCGGCGGCTGGGGCTTCAAATACCTGGTGGCCGAGCGCGTGCCGCAGGAGTTCTGGCCGGCGCTGGAACGGCGAGGCTGGGCCAATGTCCACTGCGATCCGGTGCAGTTCCTGGCGGAATTCGGCCTGGTCGGATCGGGGCTGCTGCTGGCGGCGGCGGGAACGCTGGCATGCGGATTGTGCGACCGGCGGCGCTGCCGGCGCGATGCCCTCTGGGTAATGGGGGTGGCCGGCCTGGGGTTGGTGGTGCTGTTCAGCCTGGTGGATTTGCCCTTCCGGTCGCCCGCCATCCTGTACACCTGGGTGGTCGTGCTGGCGGTGCTGCCCCGGCTGTGCCGCAGTTCTTTCAAGGCCTTGCCGGAAGATGGCCCTGCGCCTGGCGGGGCCGGGGCGCCCCCGGCGCCTCCGGGCGCGGGCGCTACCGTTGAGGAAAGGACAAGCCGATGAATCCGAATCCGTCTGTCGCGCCGAATCCCGCTCCGGGCTCTGCCGGGTCCGGCCCGTATGGGGGCCAGTCCTATGCCGGCGGGCCCTACTACGGCGATGCCGCGCCGGCGGAAGCCGGCGCCCTCGCCGGCCTGGACCCGCTGCGGCTGCTCCGCATCGTCCGGAAGAAGTGGCTGACCATCCTGCTGGCGGTCCTGTTCGCCGCCGGCGCGGCGGCGTTCTACCTGAGCAAGGTGGTGAAGGTCTACCAGTCCCGGGCGGTCATCGAGCTGAGCGTGCGGCGGCCTCGGATCCTGAACAAGCAGGACGCCATGATCGAGGATCCTTCCACGGCCATGCAGTACGAGGAGACGCTGAACACCCAGATCGAGAAGTTCAAAGGCAAGGCCATGCTGACCCACGTCATGGACAGCTACCGCCGCCTGTATCCCGACGACCCGACGCCGGACAGCGAGTTGGCCGCGTTCCTGTCCGGCGGGGCCAATTTCGGCCTGGTGCGCCGGACGCGGCTGGTGCTCATCACGTTTGCCAGCCCGGTGCCCGAATTCGCGCGGCGCGCCTGCAATGCCTATGCCGCCGGGGCCGAGGCCAGCGCCCGGGCGGAGAACCGCACGGTTTCCGATGCCGCGGTGGCCTGGCTGGAAGCCCAGGCGAAAACCCAGAAGGTGGAGTTGGAGGCCGCCGACCACGCGCTGCTGGACGCGCGCCAGAAGTACCAGATGGACGTCCTCGCGGGGCAGCGCAAGACCGTCGAAGGCTCCCTGGTCAGCTTCGCGGAATCGCTCAACCAAATCGAAAACAAGGCGGCCCTGGAGCAGAAGCTGCTGGAGGCGCTGGAAGCCATCGAGCTCAGTCCCGACCAATACGGCGAGCTGCCCGTGACCATTTCCCGGGCTGACGAAATCGACCTGGCGCTCGAGCGGTGGCGCGCCGCCGCCGCCGAGCGCGACGCGTTGCTGTCCCGCTATACGCCGCAGCATCCGGCGGTCGAGGCGCAGGTCCAGGCGGTGGCCCTTTACCGGGAGCAGGCCCTGGAGGCCCTGACCCGCGCCAAGACCACAGCGGCGGCCAATCTGACCCTCTACCGGGGGCAGATTGAAAGCCTGCGCGGGAAGAAGGAAGAGCAATTGAAGCTGGCCTCCGACCTGGACCGGCAGATTCTGGACGGGGGGATGAAAATCGCCGCCCTCGAACGCGCCCGCAGCGCGGCCGACGCCGCCTACCTGGGAGTGCTGTCCCGGATCCAGGAGGCGCGCATGTCGGCCGACGAAAACACCGCCACCGTGAAGCTTGTGGAAGCCGCGTCGCTGCCGCGCCAGATCTATCCGCGGCCGCTGCGGGCCCTGATGCTGGCCCTGCTGCTGGGCACCATGGCCGGCCTGGGCCTCGCGCTGGTGACGGACATGCTGGAAGACCGCATCGTGGGCGCCGGCGATATCGAGGCCGGCACCGGCATCAAGATTCTGGCGGCCATCCCCCACGTACGGGTTCCGAACCGGCGGGAACTCGCGCTCGCGTCGCTCACCCACAAGTACGGCGAGGTGGCGGAGGCCTTCGCCGGCCTGCGCTCCGTGCTGGATTCGGCGGTCTACCGCGGCCACACCAAGGTAATCCTGGTGGCCAGTTCCCTGCCGGAGGAAGGCAAAACGACCACCTGCTGCAACCTGGCGACGGCCTGCGCCCTCAATGGCCAGCGGACCCTGCTGATCGATTTCGATCTGCGGCGGCCGCGCGTGGGCGGCATTTTCCCCCTGCCGGCCGGCCAGGACGGACTGCTGGAATTCCTCGCGGGTGAAAAGACCGATCCGGCGCAGATCAGCTACGCGGCGGAATGCCGCAATCTCAGCGTCATCGCCTCCAAAGTGGTGGGCAAGATCCGGCCGGCGGACCTGGTCGGAGGCAGCAAGGTGGCCGACCTCCTGGCCTGGGCCCGGCAGCGCTATGACCGCATCATCATTGACGCCCCTCCGCTGGGCATCGTGAGCGACGCCCTGTCGCTGGCCGGCCTGGTGGATTGCGTGCTCGTCATGGCCCGGCCTGCCACCAGCCGGAAGCGGGCGGTCCGCCACACGCTCCGGCGGTTCCAGGACGTGGGCATCGTCGCGCTGGCCGTGGTGCTGAACGACGTGGACCATTCCAAGTTCGCCTATCACGGCTACGGCCCGTATTACAACTACCGCAAGCAGTACAAAGCCTACACCTCCGGCGGCGCCGCCGGCGGCGCGGCGGTGGAATCGCTCGGAGAGGAGTCGCCATCATGAATCTTGCCCCGTTGTTGACCCGGGTCGAAGCCGGGGAAGCCCGTCTGGCCATCATCGGCCTGGGCTATGTCGGCCTGCCCCTGGCCGTGGAATTCGGCCGGCGCTTCCCGGTGGTCGGATTCGACGTGAGCGCCCGGCGCCTGGAGGAACTCCGCGCCGGCCACGACCGCACGCTCGAAACCTCGGCCGCCGCGCTCGGCGCCGCCACGCACCTCGTATATAGCGGCCGCCCCGAGGACCTGCGCGCCACCGACATCTTCATCGTGACCGTGCCAACGCCGATCGACCGCCACAAGCGCCCCGACCTGACGCCGCTGGTCAAGGCCAGCGAGACGGTGGGCCGCGTGCTCAAGCCCGGGGCGGTAGTGGTCTATGAAAGCACCGTCTATCCCGGGTGCACCGAAGAGGACTGCGTGCCGATCCTCGAGCGGTTCAGCGGCCTGAAGTTCAACCGGGATTTCTTCTGCGGCTACAGCCCGGAGCGCATCAACCCCGGCGACAAGGTGCACACCGTCACGAAAATCCGCAAAGTCGTGTCGGGTTCCACCCCGGAGGCGGGCCGGGTGGTGGAAGCCCTGTACCGCGCCATCATCGCCGCCGGCACGCACCTGGCCCCCGGCATCGCGGTGGCCGAGGCCGCCAAGGTCATCGAGAATTCCCAGCGCGACATCAATATCGCGTTCGTCAACGAACTCTCCCTGATCTTCGAGCGGATGGGCCTCGACACGCAGGACGTCCTCGAGGCCGCCGGGACGAAATGGAACTTCCTGCCGTTCCGCCCCGGCCTGGTCGGCGGCCACTGCATCGGCGTCGATCCGTACTACCTGACGCACAAGGCCGAGTCGCTCGGCTACCATCCGGAAATCATCCTGGCCGGCCGCCGCCTGAACGACAACATGGGCGTCCACGTGGCGAGCCGCGTCGTCAAGCTCATGATCCGGCAGGGCCAGCGCATCCAGGGCGCCAAGGTGATCGTGCTGGGCATCACCTTCAAGGAGAACTGCCCGGACATCCGCAACTCGCGCGCCATCGACGTGATCCGCGAGCTGCGCGAGTTCGGCTGCCAGGTGGCCGTCCACGATCCGTGGGCCGACGCGGACGACGTCCGGCACGAATACGGGCTGGAACTGCAGGCCGATCCCTACGCCGGCGGGCCCTACGACGCGGTGGTCCTGGCGGTGGCGCACGAGAAGTTCCGCGCGCTGGATTTCGCGCGCTTCCGACAGGGGCACGCCGTGATCTTCGACATCAAGGCGTTTTTGAACCGCGACCAGGTGGACGGCCGCCTATGACCGCTGCTGCCGGGCCGGGCCGTGTCCGGAGGGTGGCCTGGCCGGGCGGCCGAAAGAGAGCGCAAACGTGGCCTTTATTCTGACCTTCACCCCCCCGGCGCCGGCTTCCCCGGGGCCGGCGGCCAGCGCCGCGTCCGCGGTGCGGCTGTTGCAGCTGTGCAGCGAAGGGCGTGGTCTTTTTGAATACGCTGCGCCCGGCGTTCATTTGGCCGTGGACCGGGTGGACCATGATTGCGTCCTGATCCGGCAGGAGCGGCTTGGCGCGCTGAAGGCTCTGGCCGTTTGCTTTGGCTGGTGCGGCCGGCTGGGCCGGAGCGGGGCCCGGTTCGATGCGGAAACGTTCGCGGCCCTCTTGGCCGCGTTGCGGGCCGATCCCCGGCACCCCGGCCAAGCGGCACTCCACCTGACCGGGAACTTTGTCGTGGTGGTCATGGATTTGGAGTTTTCGCGGGCCTACGTCCTCAATGACGAATGGGCGGTGCGGTGCTTCTATTACGGGAGCTGTCAGGACCGGGTGG
Source organism: uncultured Verrucomicrobiota bacterium (assembly GCA_964393515.1). Taxonomy (GTDB): domain Bacteria; phylum Verrucomicrobiota; class Kiritimatiellia; order CAIQIC01; family Lenti-01; genus Lenti-01. The sequence goes on along the minus strand of CAYMTY010000002.1, from coordinate 101,765 downwards.
TCGTGTCCAGCCGGGCCGCCGCCGTGGCGTCGCTGGTGGCTGCGCCGCTCGATGGCATGTCATGGGTGGCCGGTCTGCGGGGCTCATTCCCGGCCGCCCATGGAACGATGTTTCAGGGCGTCCGCCGGGCTCTGCCCGGCCAGGCGATCTGCGCCGATTTGGCGGGCGGCTCCGTGCGGTTGGCCAGCGAAGATCTGTTCACCGACCGCCATGTATGGCGTTCCTTTGCGGACTCCCAGCAGGTGCTGGCGGACGCGGTCCGCCGCTCGGTCCGCCGGGGCGCAACGCTCGTGCCGGGATTTGTGGATTTGACCGGCGGCAACGACACCCGGATGACGGCGGCGGCGCTGAGCGCGGAGCATTTGGCCGGCGCGACCGTTTTCCAGGTGTGCGTGAGTGCCGGCTCGGCCGACGGGGCCCTGGCCCAGCAGATCGCCTCCCGGCTGGGGGCCAGACTATTGATCCGCGACCGGGAAGCGGAACCCGACGTCTCGGCGGAATATTTCCGGTGCTGCAGTCTTCTTTTCGACGGCTACTTCCTCGGGCTGGGCAATGCTCGGCGCATGTGGGCAGCCCGGCATGTTTATGGCGACTACCATTACCACTGGGGGTCGTTGGGCGGCGAATTGTCGCGCGATTATTTTTGGCGGCATGAGTACTTGCGCCTGTCCCGCCAGGTGGATTTGGACTATCTGCTGAAGCGCCGCCTGTACGCACCCTGGCGGGACCGGATCTTCGGGGCCGCCGGCATCGCCCTTGCGCCGGCCGTGCACGATGCGTATCTGCTGGCGCCCCTGCGTGCGATCGTCCAGAACATGCCGGGCATCAGCCGGTTCTACATCCTGGACCTGCTGTATCTGGGCCGGCTGGCGCAGAAATCTGCCCTGGGTTGGGCCTATGCGCCGCAGCAAACGGTGGTCTTGCCGTTTCTGGCAAAGGAATACCTGGATGCGGCCCTGGGCGCTGGTTGGTGGCAGCGGGCCAACCGGCGGCTGTCCTTGGCGGTGGTCTCGCATTTGGAGCCCCGGCTGAGCGATCTGCCCAATGATCATGGGATGACCATGCGGCCGCTCGCCTGGACAACCGTGGGGCAGCATGCGCGGACCACGCTGGGCGAATTGTGGCGGCGGAAACTGTTTTATCGGCGCAGCGTGAACCAACTGCGCAACCGGCCGCCGCGGATCGTGCCGAACGAGCTGCTGGCCCGCAGCCGTGAGCTGGATTCCGCCGGCATCTATCCCGAGGAGGCCGCGCGGCTGCTGCAGTGGGTGGGGACGGAGGGCACGGCGGAAGAACGCCTCGACCTCATCCCGGCCTTGGTCGGACTGGGCGAGGTCCTGCAAGCCTATCCTGAGATCCGGCGGTCGCTGTCTTTCGAAAATCCGGCCTGCCCCTTTTTAACCGTTCAGGAACTGCGGCCGGCCCGGGAGAAAAACTGAACCGGGTCCCCGAACAACCGTCAACCTGCGCAACCCTGGGAAAAAATCGATGAAAAAAATCGCATTGGTCGGCTGCGGGCGCATCATGCCGCGCCACGTCGAAGCCATCGCCGCCAACCCCGGGCTCGCGCTCGTCCTGGTGTGCGACAAGAACGAGGCCAGGGCCCAAGCCGCGGCCGAGAAGCTGGGCGTGCCCTATGTCCTGGACTACCGCCAGATCCGCGGCGCGGACGTCATCAGCGTGCTAACGCCGTCGGGGCTCCACCCCCGCCACGTCTCCAACATCGCGGAGCTAACGGACGCCACGCACATCATCTGCGAAAAGCCGCTGTCGCTGACCCTGCGCGAGGCCCACGAGGTCTACCGGCGCGTGGCGAAGGCCGGCAAGCAGCTGCTGCCGGTCTACCAGAACCGCTACAATCCCCTGGTGGCCTATGTGAAGGGCCTGATCGACGGCGGACGGCTGGGCCAGATCCACCAGTTCATCTGCAATGTCCTGTGGAACCGCAACGACGAGTATTTCCAGATCGACTGGCACGGGACCTCCGAGTTCGACGGGGGCGTGCTGTACACCCAGGCCAGCCATTATGTCGACATGGTCCATTACTTTTTCGGCGAAGTCGTTTCGCACAAGGGGGAGGGCGGCGCCCTGCGCGGATTCGAGGTGTTCGACAGCGTGTCGGCCGTGCTGCGCTTCAAGTCGGGCGTCGTGGGCACGATCAATGCGACGGTGGATGTCTTCGAGAAGAACTTCGCGACGGAATTCACCCTGATCGCGGAAAAGGGGACCGTGCGCCTGTCCGGCACCAACCTGAACCAGATCGATTTCTGGAATGTCCAGGGCCTGGCGAAGCCGGAGCTGGATTTCAAACTGGACCACCAGTACGGCAAGGGCCACAACATGCTGTACCAGTACGTGCGCGCGGAGAACTGGGGGATGTTCCCCTCGCAGGAGGACGTGCTGTCCGGCATCCGCCTGATGGAAATGCTGTCATACTGAGAACGAGGCGGCCATGAGCGATTACTTCAAGCACGAATCGGCCTACGTGGACGAGGGCGCCGAGATCGGCGCCGGCACCAAGATCTGGCACTTCTGCCACGTCATGAGGGGTGCGCAGATCGGAACACGCTGCATCTTCGGCCAAAACGTGAACGTCGACGGCGGCGTGGTCATCGGCCACAACGTCAAGGTGCAGAACAACGTGTCCATCTACACGGGGACGACGATCGAGGACGACGTGTTCCTGGGTCCATCGTGCGTGCTCACCAACGTGACCAATCCCCGCAGCCAGGTCAACCGCCACAGCCTGTATGAAAAAACGCTGATCCGGCGCGGGGCGACCGTCGGCGCCAACGCGACCATCGTGTGCGGCACGACGCTGGGGCGCTATTGTTTCATCGCGGCCGGAGCCGTGGTGACCCAGGACGTGCCGGACTACGCCTTGGTGATGGGGAATCCCGCCCGGCAGAAGGGCTGGATGAGCCGCCACGGGCAGCTCCTGAAGGCGCCCGGTCCGGACGGCGTAATGGTGTGTCCTGAATCCGGATTCCGCTACCGGCTGGAGGCCGGCGCGCTGCACTGCCTCGATCTGGACGAGGAACAGCCCCTGCCGGAGAAGTTAACCCGGGGCACCCGGACCTATGACGAGTTCCGCCGCTCCGCCGGCTAGGCGGAGCGCCGGTCAACGGGACAACCGCCCGGGAGCAAGGCATGAAAGCTACCAACGCCAGCACCACTCAATATGCCGTCCAGCCTTCGCGGCTGGCGGGAACGGTCCGGGTCAGCGGCGCCAAGAACAGCGCGGTGCACCTCCTGAGTGCCTCGCTGCTGACGGCGGAACCGATCCAGCTGCTGAACTATCCCGACACCCTGCTGGACGCCCGGGTGCAGGTGGAGATGCTGGAGCTGCTGGGGAAGCGCTGCGAAGTGTCGGCCGGCCGGATCGCCATTACCGAAGCCCGGAAGCCCGCCGGCGTTCTGGATTATTCCGGGCGTTCCGTCCGCAACACCCTCCTGATCCTGGGGGCCCTGACGGCGCGGACGGGGGCGGGGGCGGTGCCTCTGCCCGGCGGCTGCAAGCTGGGCGACCGCAAGCATGACCTGCACGTCCAGGTGCTGGAAAACCTGGGGGCGCGCGTCTGGGAGGAGAACGACCGGCTGTGCGCCGAGGCGCCGCAGGGCCTGCACGGCGCGGAAATCCGCCTGCCTTTCCGCTCGACGGGCGCCACGGAGAACGCCATCCTCTGCGCCACGCTTGCCCGGGGGCCGACCCGGATCTGGAATCCGCACATCCGGCCCGAAATTCTGGACCTCATCGCCCTGCTGGGCAGCATGGGGGCCCGGATCGAAGTGCGGGGGCAGGAGTCGATCCTCGTCCAGGGGGCGGGCGGGCTGGGCGGCGCCCGGCACACGGTCATCCCCGACAACGTGGAGGCGCTGACCTGGCTGATCGGCGCCGTCATCACCGGCGGCGATGTCGAAATTGAGGGCTTTCCCCGCGAACACCTGGAAGTGCCGCTGATTTATCTCCGCGAAAGCGGCGCCCGCTTCTACCAGGGCGAGGAACGCCTGATTGTGCGGGGCGGGCGGCCCTATCCGGTGGACATTTCCACCGGCCCGTATCCCGGGATCAACTCGGACATGCAGCCGTTGTTTGCCGTCTACGGCGCCTGCGCGGAGGGGCAAACCCGCATCGTGGATTTGCGGTTCCCCGGGCGCTACGGCTACGCCGCAGAACTGGGCCGGATGGGCCTGGACTACCAGGTCGTGGGCGACATGCTCCAGATCTCGGGCGGGCGCCGCCTCCGGGGCGCGGCAGTGACCGCCCTCGATCTGCGGGCGGGGATCGCGCTGGTGCTGGCCGGCCTGGTGGCCGAAGGCCCGACGCAGGTCGCGGAGGCCTGGCAGATCGAGCGGGGCTATGACCATTTTCTCGAGAAACTGCAAGCGCTGGGGGGGCGGCTCGAACGCGTATAGACGGGTGAAGGCGCTTCCCGAATCCGTGATGAAACCGCCGTCAATCTCCATCGTGGTTTGCGGCTGGCACTTCCAGAACGAGCCGCTTTTCGATGCGCTGCGCCGGGAAGTGGCCGGCCCGGAACCGGTGACCGGCAAATTGTACATCGCTTCGCACCGGCCGGCGGCCGAGGTCAGCCCCCGGCTGCTCGAGCAACTGGCCCGTGCCGGCTGGACGGTGCTGTGGTTCGAGAATGAAGGCTGGGAATGGATGGCCTACCAGCAGTTCATGCGGCGCCAGGAGGCGGCCGGGGATTTCTCCGACTTTTATCTGTTCGTTCACGATGACATTCGCATCCTGCAGCCCGGCTTTGTGCGCAAATGCCTGGAAATGACGGCAGCCGGTGCGCACGTGGTCGGCAACAGCCCGCCGGCCACCCCGGCCATTCAGAACCGGACCTATTTCCCGGAAGACGCCTTGCTCATTGAGCAGCAGTGGGGGCGTTTGCATGCCGACCAGTGGCAGGTGGTCCGGGGGTCCTTCCTGTTCACTACCCGGGAGGTGGCCCGGGAGATCCTGGGGAAGATGCCGGTCAAAAGGGGCCGGCGGATCGAGCTGGCCAATGCCAGCCTCCGCATCTTCGGGGCGCTGGTCACCGACCGCTATGGCGCGGAGGCCATCCGGTATCTTGGCGCCACGCCCCGGGCCAGCGCCTTTGTCTTCGAGGAGTTCCGGGGCGGGGCACGCGGTCCGCGGACCTTGCGCGCCGCCTTGCCGCGGGCCCTCCGGTCCTTCCTGGCAGCCCTCCGCGCCGGCGGCCGGCCGCGCGGCGTGCCCGCGGGCTCCGGCCTGAAAGTCAACCTAGGGTGCGGGAGCGATCCGCTGCCGGGCTACTATAACGTGGATTTCTCGGAGCCGGACGGCGCGCCGCCCGCGGCCGCTGCCGGCCACGCGGCGGCGGAGACGGAAGCCCGGTACTTCAATGCGAACTACGCCGACGCCAATGCCAACCTCCTGGAACTGCAGTTCCCGGCCGGCTCGTTGGCCGAAATCATGCTGATCCACGTCATCGAGCACGTGAACCTCCGGGACGCGGAACTTCTCGTCGGCCGCTTTCATCAATGGCTGAAACCGGGCGGCCAGCTGGTTCTCGAGTTCCCGGATGTTCTCAAGGTCGCGCGGTTCGTCCTGCGGTTGCGAAACGATCCCCGGGCGTTGAAGGAGTCGCCCTACGGCCTGCGGGGCTTCTACGGGGGGCATGCCTCGCCGCGCGGGCACGAGCACCGCTGGGGCTGGACCGGGACGACCATGGCGGACTTGCTCCGGCAGGCCGGCTTCCCGCGGATCTACGTGGAACGCGCCCGGTTCCACAGCCGCAAACGGGACGTTCGCGTGAGGGCCATCCGATGAACTTCAGCACCTGGACAAAACGCATCGGCCGCCGGCTGTTCCGGCCGGCCCGCGGCCTTTCCCTGATGGCGGAGAATCCGCGCTACGGGAAGTACGAGATCGGGATCGGCAGCTACGGGCGGCCGACGGTATTCGACCGCGGGGAGGGCGCGACGCTGAAGATCGGAAAGTTCTGTTCGCTCGCCGCCGAGGTCAAGTTGTTTCTCGGCGGCAACCATCCCACCGACTGGGTCACGACGTATCCGCTGCATTTCCTGTTTCCGGAATACCGCCATATCCGGGGCTGTCCCGCCACCAAGGGCGACATCGTCATCGGCAACGACGTCTGGATCGGCTACGGGGCCATCATTCTTTCCGGCGTGACCATCGGCGACGGGGCGGTGGTTGGCGCCGGCGCGGTGGTCGCGAAGGATGTCGAGGCCTATGGCATCGCCGTCGGGAATCCCGCCCGCGTCGTGAAAAAGCGGTTTGACAACGAGACCATTGCGGAACTGCTCCGGCTGAAATGGTGGGACTGGGATCTGGAGAAGATCCGGGCCCAGGTCCCGCTTCTGCTGCAGGCGGACGTGGCGCGGTTCCTGGACCGGCAGGGAAAGCCGCCGGGGGAGGAGAAGGAATAGCATGCATGCCAGCTCCAGGTTGCGGATGAAATGGTTTGCGGACCAGTACGCGGCGCGCCTCGCCGGGCCGAAAATCAAGGTTCTCGATGTCGGCAGCTGCGATGTCAACGGTTCGTACAAGACGCTGTTTGATGCGCGGCGGTACGAGTACACCGGTCTGGACATGGCCGCCGGGCCGAACGTGGACATCGTTCTGCCGAACCCCTATGACTGGAGCGGGCTCGCCACCGATTCCTTTGATGTGGTGATCTCGGGCCAGACCTTCGAGCACATCGAGTTCTTCTGGCACGTCATGGGGGAAATGGCCCGGGTCCTGAAGCCGGAGGGCCTGATCTGCCTGATCGCCCCCAACGGCTTCCACGAGCACCGCTATCCCGTGGACTGCTATCGGTTCTTCACGGACGGCATGGTCGCCCTGGCCCGCTACACCGGCCTGGAACCCCTGCATGCGCATACGAATTGCGCGCCGCGGAAGGGCGGGGCAGCCTGGTACAGTTCCACCAAGGCCGATGCGATGCTGGTCGCGAAAAAGCCCTATGCGAGGGCGCCCCGGCCGCTGGATTTGCGGACCTATCAGTGTGTGCCGGCCAACCAGCCGGCGCTGCGCGGGAACCTGGTTCCGCCCCGGCCCCGGGTGACCCTCCGGCGCTTCTGGCGCTGGCTGCGGGCCCGCGCGAGGGGCTGATGGCTTCGGGAGGGGCGCCCGGCGGCGGTGCCGGGCGGCCTGCCGCCTAGCCGGACAGCATGCTTCATGTTCACGAATCTCATCCACCACTTCGACCGCAGCCGCTTGTTCAAGAGCGTGGCCTGGATTGCCGGCGGCACCGCCCTGGCCCAGGCCGTGAGCATGGCATCCCAGCCGATCATCAGCCGCCTGTATGTCCCGGCCGATTTCGGGCTGCTGTCTTTCTTCCTGGCCATTCTGGCCGTGATCCAGCCCCTGGGAACGCTGACGTACTCCATCGCCATTCCGATTGCGGACTCCGACAACCTCGCCCTCCATCTCGTGCGTCTGTGTTTCGGGATCACCCTGGGCATGGGATTGGTGCTGGTGGCCGTCCTGGCGGCGTTCGGGGAAACCATCTGCCGGCATTGGGCCGTCCCCGGTCAATTCATCTACTTCTGGCTGCTCCCGGTCTTTTTCGTGGGGGCCGCCGCGTACGAGGCCCTGTCGGCATGGGCGTTGCGGAACAAACTTTTTCAGGTCATTGCCCGGACCAAGATCTCGCAGGGGATTTCGGGCGCCGGCATCAAAATCGCGCTGGGACTGCTGGGGATCCGGCCGTTGGGGCTCTTGCTGGGCAACATCGCCAACAACGCGGCTGGCTGCGGCAGCATGCTGTGGAAGCTGCTCCGGGCGGAGCCGGGTTTTCTCCGGGGCATCTCGCTGGCGGGCGCGGTTTCCGCGGCGGGGCGGTTCGCCCGGTTCCCGCTGGTGCGCCTGTGGGCGCGGCTGTTGCTGGCCATCTATCCCAAGATCCCCGTTTTTTTCATAGCCGCCCGGTTCGGACTGGAAGTGGTCGGCCAGTTCGGAATGGCCGTGGGCATGGCCAGTCTGCCCATGACGCTGATCGGGCAGGCGGTGTCCCAGGTCTTCTTTGCCGAGATCGCCCAGATTGGCCGGAGCCAGCCGGCGGAGATCCGGCGGATCGCCATTGCCATCATGAAAAAGATGTTCCTGGTCGGCATGCTGCCGACGGCCGTGATCGTGGCCACGGGGCCGTGGCTGTTCAGCTTTGTGTTCGGGGAGCCCTGGCGCGAAGCGGGGGCATACGCCCGGTTGATCTGCATTCCGGTGTTCTTCCGGTTCGTGGCCAGTCCCATTGCCAGCTGCCTCGACGTGCTGGAGAAGCAGAGCACCCAATTCCTGTTTACCCTGTGGGGGGTGGTGGCGTTCTGGCTTATCCTGCAAACGGCCCATATCATGGATCTGTCCGCCCTGCATACCATTGCGGCCTATGCCGCGGGCCTGACCGCCCATGCGGTGCTGGGCATCGTCATTGTCCTGTGCATTCTCAAACGGCAAATGCGCGCGGCCGGGGCCTGCCGGCCGGAGGCCGGGAGCGGGGCGGGCAGCTGCCGCGGCGGCAACCCGCGGGACAACGGGGGGACCGCTTGAAAATCCTTTACATGGCCGATGTGGGCGACACGGCGGGCATTGGCGGGCATCTCTACAGCCTCCAGGCGCTGGTGGCCGCGATGATTCCCCGCGCGGAGTGCCGCGTGGTGGCCTTGGGAAGCGCGCGCTGTCCGGCCTTCGAAACCTTGGACTGTCCCCGGCACCAGATTCCCTTTGGAAAGGACCGGTTGCGGTTGCGGGAACTGGCGCAGGTCATGGACATTGTCCGCCGGCACCGGCCGGACGTGATCCATGCGTTTGACGTCAATTCCTGCGCCTTCGCCCGCCGGGCCGCGCGCCGGGCGGGCTGTGGGCTGGTGATGACCCGCTGCGGCGGTCCCAATCCCGCGGGCCGTTTTCCCCGTATGTATTTTCCCCGGGTCCGGCGGCTGGTCGTGTTCAGCGAGGAAAACCGGATTTTCTTCCAGACGGACCGGCGTTTCCGCCGGGCGCGGATCTGGCACATTCCCAACCGGATCGGGACGGTGGCGGTTGCGCAAGACCGGATCGACGCCTTGCGCCGGCGGCTCCGGCCGGGAGTACCGGTCATCCTGCGCATCGGCCGGATCTCTCCGGGCTATGAAAAGACGGCCGGACAGAGCATTCGCCTGGTGAAGCGCCTGGCCGCCGAAGGCATTCCGGTGCAGCTCGTGTTCGTGGGCGTGGTCCAGGATGCCAGGACCGACCAGGCCATCCGCGCCGCACTGGCCGGCCACGGCGAGATCGTCAGCGATCCGGAAATCACGGGGCAGGCGTCCGCGATCCTCGACCTGGGCGATCTGGTGGTAGGGACCGGGCGGGGGCTGATGGAGGCGACGGCCCGGGGGCGGATTGCCTTGGTGCCGACCCGCGCCGGGGATTTGCCCGCCCTGTTGACCCCGGACAATTGGGAGAGCCTGTTCCGGTTCAATTTCTCTGAACGGAGTGAAATCCAGGCCTGGGACGAGGAACAGAACTACGCCGCCATCCGCCGGGCGTTGACCGATCCCGTCTACCGGCAGGAACTGGCGGCGTTCGGGCGGGCGGTGTTCGCGAAGCATTTTGCCATGTCGGGGGCCCTCGCCCGGTATCTGGCGGTCTATGAGGAATCCCGGGCGCCAGAGGCCTGGCAGTTCGTCGATCCGGTCCGGCATTGGCTCTGGATGATGATCCGCACGCGGAACCGGGCCGCGCCGGCCGTGGCGGCCGGAAACTCCGGCGGCGGCGGCCAACGGCGGGAGGGTTCCCCATGAGCCTTTTGCTGTTCCTGTTCGCATTGGCCGCGCCGGTAGTGGTGTGGCAGCTTTGGAAAAACCCGTTCTTCGGCCTGCTGTTGATCCTGGCCGTCAATCCCCTGGAGCCCTTGCTGCCCCGCCTTCCCGGGCTCTCGATGGGGCGGTTGATCGGGTTTGTCGTGGCGTTTGTCTGGTTCATCCATCTACTTCGGGATCCGGCCTCCTGGCGGCGCATGCGCCGTTCGCGCCTGATCCGGTGCGTCTGGGCTTTCCCGCTGTTTTGCGCCATCGGCACGCTCCTGAACCTGGGCGGGGCCGAGGGTCTCGGCGAGGGCGGCGGCAAGGGCTTCGATGCACTGATCAAGCTGGTGATCCTGATCACCATGGCCCTGATGATCGAAAACATGGTGGATTCGCAAAAACGCTTGAATTTCCTGCTGCTGGCGCTGATCCTCTCGTCGTTTGTGGCCGTGTTTTTCCCCTTTGCCTACAATCTGGGTTACGATCTGTACAGCCCCTTGGGAATCGATTTGAAGGAAGTGACGGCCGGCGAGCGCGCGGGCGGCCTCCAGGGCGATGCCAATTCCCTGGGGGTGACCGCCAGTGCGGGCGTGTATGCCTTGGTTGTCTATCTCAATTCCCGGCGGCGGCTGATCGTGGGGCTGATGTTGGCCGGCATCGCGTTTGTGATTATCAGCGGCCTGGTACTTTCGGGAAACCGGACGCATTTCGTGGGGCTGATCGTATTCCTGACGGCCTTCTTCGGCTTGCGGATGATGGGCCCGGCCCGCGGATTGGCTTATTCGATCATCGCGTCGCTGGCCCTCCTCGTGCTGATCCCGTGGGCTTATCGCAAGGCTCCGGAGCGGATCCAGGAACGCCTGATCGTCGTGGGGGCCAATGTCAATAAATACACGGAGCGGCGGGCGGATCTGATCGATGAGCAACGCGAGCTGGCCTGGACCTACTTCCGGGAAAATCCGCTGTTTGGCGTGGGGCTGCGGGGCTTTGAAGCCCACGGCGGGCTGATGGCCCATGACAGCTATTCGGCGCTGCTCGGCGAGACCGGGTTGCTGGGGATAGCCTCCATCCTGTGGGTGGTGGGGGCGTGCTTCTACTGGCTGAGCCGCTCGGGCTGGTTCTTCTACCGGACGGGACAGGTCGAGTTGTATTACTTCAGCGTGGGCTTCATCGCCTCCATGGTGGCCACGGTCATCGCGGGCATGGGTGGCTATGTGTTTTTTGCCTCCCGGTGGCTGTGGTTTGCGCTGGGGGTTGCGGCCGTGGTGGCGCGCTGGGCCGATGGGCCTGCCCGCCAGGCCGTCCCGCGGCCGGTCCGGCCGGCGCCGGGAACGCCGCCCGCCCGCCCGCTTATCCTGTCGCCGCCGCCAAATCTCTTCCGCGCGGGAGGGCCGGGGCGATGAATGCCCGCGGGGAAATGGGCCTGCTGGAGCGGGCGTTCATGCGCCTGGTCCTGCAGTTCAACGATCCGCACGCGGCGTGGTCCGTGGGGGCGCGGTACATCGAACTCATGCGCTCGCAGTGGCAGGAGCGGTCGCAACTCGAGCGGCTGCAGGCGGACAAGCTCGGGCGGCTGCTGCGGCGGGTGCGGGCGACGGTGCCGCACTTCGCCGGCTATGCGCCCTGGGACGACACTGGGACCGGGGATCTGCGCACCCGGCTGGCGCGGCTGCCGATCCTGACCAAGGCGCAGATCCGCCGGAATCCGGCCGCGATGCTCCGGACGGGTCCCATGCCGACCCGCTGCCGGCGCTCGACCACCGGCGGGACCACCGGGACCCCGGTCGAGGTTTGGGCCGGCCGGGAAGTCCGGGCGATGATCACCGCCGCCTACTGGCGGGGCAAATCCTGGGCCGGCATCCGGCCGTGGACCCGGGGGGTGATCGTCGGCTCCTTTGACCGCGGCTCGTGGTACGGACGGATCCGCTACCGCCTCACGAACAAGAAGTCCTTCGACGTCTTCGGAAAAAACCGGCAGCAGAAACAGGCCGTTGCGGCGCAGATCAAGCGATTTGCGCCCCGCTACCTCGAAAACTTCGTCTCCTCGATCCTCGAGCTCGGAGAGGCGTGCGCCGCGGCGGGAGTCCGGGTCGAACGCATCCTCACCACGGGCGAAATGCTCTATGAACACCAGCGCCAGGAGCTGGAACGGCTGTATGGCGCCCGGGTGTCGGACTATTACGGCTGCAACGAAGTCTGCTCGCTGGCCTACGAATGCGCCGCGGGCCGGAAGCACGTCACCGACGAGCATGTGATCCTGGAGGTGGTGGACGAAGCGGGCCGGCCCGTCTGGGACCGGCCCGGGCGGATCCTGTTGACCGACCTGGACAACGAGCTATCGCCGTTCATCCGCTACGAGGTCGGCGACGTGGGCGTGTTGACCCGGGAGCCTTGTCCCTGCGGCCGCCAGCTGACCGTGCTCCAGGCGATCGAAGGCCGGACCCAGGACGCCCTGGTCAACGAGGCCGGGGACCGGCTGTCCACCGTCTTCATCTCGGGCCGTTTCAAGGGGATGAAGGCGCTGAACTGCATCCAGCTGGTGCAGCGTTCACCCCGGGAGGTGGAACTGCTCTACGAAGGCCCGCCGGGCGAAGGCGAAGCGGAGATCCGGGAAATCATTGCGGAAATCCAGCGCCGTTTGGGAACCGGCCTGGCGGTCATCCCCCGGCGGGTGGCCCAGGTCACCTATACGCAACGCGGCAAGCGCCGGCTCATTATTGGCTTGAATGCCGCCGCCGCGGGAATGCCGCCCCAGGAAGCCGCCCCATGACGGCTGAAGAATACCTGGCCGCCCGGCGGGCCGCCGGACACCGATTGCATTTGCATGACGGGGTCTGGTGGGAAAACGTGCGCCGGGGCTATTGCAAGCCGGCGATCCTCTACGAAGAAGTGGATCCGCAGCGGCAGGCGCCGGCGTTCTGGCACGCCATGCTGGGCTGCGTCCACCGGGTTCCGCCGGGGCGGCCCGCCAGCGGCCACTGGCATTCCCTGATCATGCGCCGGGAGCAGATCGCCCGGGTGGCGCTGGAAACCATGGAGCAGAAACGCCGGAACCTGATCCGGAAGGGCCTGCGCCTGACCCGGGTGGTGAAAATCACGGACCTGGAACCCTACCGCAAGGACCTGACCGAGGTGGCCATTTCCACCGCCATCCGCAACCAGCGCGGGCATCCACCCGCGTACTACCGGGAAAAAGGCGACGAATGGTGGGCGGGCATTTTGCGGGGTTCGGCCTACACCGAATTCTGGGGCGCGCTCCACGAGGGGCGGCTGATCGCCTACCTCGCCGTGCAGATGGCCGGGCACCGGGCGATCATCGACGGCGCCAAGAGCATGACGGAGTTCCTGCACGCCAATCCCAACGACGCGCTGGTGTTCACGTTCCTGGAATCCTGCCGGGATCGCGGCACGATCGAGGAGATTTTCTACGGCGGCTGGAGCACGGACAAGCCTTCGCTAAACCACTTCAAGGAAAGCTTCGGTTTCCGGGGGGAGAAGGTTCCCTTCCTGCGCCGGATTTGCGGGGGCCGGATCAATTGGCGCGCGGGCCGGCAGAAGGAAGGGGCGTGATGGACCGCAGCCTTTGCCTGACCGTCGGCCGGACCGGGACCGCACCGGAGGCGCGTCCGGAGCCAGGCTGCGGATGGCACTGCCTGCACCAGGGGCCGTCGCTGGGCGCGTATTCCCGCGCGGCCGGGCCGGGCCGGATCGCGAAACCGGATGGCCTGGCCTACGTGCTGGAAGGCCAGATCTATTCGTGTACCCGGGCGGAGCTCGAATCCGTGCTGCGGCAGGCCCTGGGTGCGGAAACCCAAGAGAAAGCCTTGGCGGCGGTGCGCGCCTTTGTCGCCGCCGCCGACGGCGAATTCCTGGTGGCGGCCGAACATGAAGCCCGCGGCCGCGGCCTGGTCTTCAACGACAGCCTGGGCCGCCTGCCGCTGTTTTCCGCGCGCCTGGGCGCGGGACTGGTGCTGGGCCGGGCGGTTTCCGCCGTGCGGGATCTTTGCCACTTGTCCCGACCGGACCGCTTGGGTTTGGCGGCCCGCCTGCTTTTCCTGTATCCGCTCGATGCCCGGACCGAACACGAAGGAATCGCAAGTTTTCCGGAGTCCGGGATTGTCTGGCTGGCCGGACCTGCGGCCCCGCCGCTGGTTTTCACCACGGATGTGTCTTACGGAGCGGGAGCGGGCGGCGAGGATCGCGGGGCCGCCCATGTTCCGCCCGCCGCGGTGGCGGAACTGGGAGAACGGCTGGCGGCGGCTTGCGAGCGCCGGATCCGCAGCCTGCGCGACTGGATTCCGACCCTGGCTTTGAGCGGTGGATTTGATTCCCGGCTGGTGGCTTGCGCCGTCCGGAAGACGGGCGGCGCCGTGGAGGCGGTTACCCGCACGGACCACCTCTCTATCCCGATGGATGCCGCGGTTGCCTCCCAGGTGGCGGTGGCGCTGGGGATTTCCCAATATGCGCTGCCCTGCGGCGCGGTCACCCCGGAGCTGGTGCTGGACCTGATCGGCGTGAGCGATGGAGGTTTGGGAGGCGGGGTGGCCCACATGCTGGGCTTTTTGCAGCGGGTGCGGGAGCAACTCGGCGCCGGTCGCTTCCTGATGACCGGCGATGGCGGGGACAAGACCATTGCCCCTTTATTGCCGCCGGGCCGGTTGACTCACTCGGGCGAAGTGGCGCGGCTGCTCCTGGCCTTCTCCGCCGCGGAGGAAAGCGCCGGCCTGGCCCTGACCGGCTTGTCGTCGGCCGACATCCACGATTACGTGGATCAATCCCTGCGGCGCCAGCCGGGCCAGTCGGTTCCGGAGAAGTGCCGCGCGCTCCTGTTCCGGCAGCGCGCGCGGCGCTGGCTGAACCTGGGGGAGGACCGCAACCGCTCGGTGTTCTGGTGTACTTCGCCCTTCTACGCGCCGGATTTCTTCCACCAGGCCAATGCCATTGCCGATGAGGCGAAACGGCGTGACAAATTATATATGCGCCTGCTGGAATGGTACAGCCCCAAGGCCGCCCGGATCCCGCGCCCGGGGAACGGCTCCCATGGCCTTTGGAACTGGTTGATGCGGGAAGGACACCTGCAAATGGGCCGGAGCATCTTCTTGTCCCGGCTGTACCGTCGCCTGAAGGTCCGGCGGCCCGTGCCGGCCATGCCCGGCTGGCTTCCGCCCTGCCTGCAGGAGGCCCGGCGTCTGGGCGGCGGCATTTGGGAGGTCGCCGATCCCGATTTGCTTCTGCGACAGATGGAGAATCCGCCCTCGGCACGATACCGTGCGCAACTGGTTTCCCTGGCCCTGGCCAATCTGGCGGGCCAATCCCGGCCTCCCGGACCATAGGCATCCGGAGAAATCCGCACCAAACCGCAGAGACGGCAGAATTTCTTGAAGATAGCTTTTATCACCGCCAATTATCCCTGCGCCGCGCGCCCGGCTGCCGGAACCTTCATGCGGCAATTCATCTGGGCCATGGCGCGGCAAGGCCACGAGTGTACGGTGATCAGTCCGGTGCGCTGGCTGGACCGGCGGCTCGGACCCTTCCCGCCGCGGATCGCCCGGGAGGATGCCGGCGGCGGGACGGCGGTGACGGTCTGCCGGCCGCGGCACCTGACGTTCTCCGCGCGGGACCTGGGATTCATGCATACGGCCCGCTGGGCGAATGCGACATTTTACGCCGCGGCCCGGCGCGCGCTAGCGTCCGCCGGAGTCCAGCCCGATCTGGTGTACGGCCATTTCCTGTATTTCGGGGGGCACGCCGCCGTCCGGCTGGGCCGCCGGCTCGGCGTGCCCGCCGTGGTCGGCGTGGGGGAGGGGGAGTTCTGGACCATCCGGCCGGCCGGCCCGGCCCGCGCCGCGCGCGAAATGCAGGGCGCAGCCGCTTTCCTGGCCGTGTCGACTTGCATCGCAGAGGAACTGGAACGGACCCTTGGCGTGCCGCGGGAAAAAATCTCGGTCTTTCCCAACGGTGTCGACCTGGCGGTCTTCCGGCCCCGGAACCGGGCGGAGATGTGCCGGAAGCTCGGCATACCAGAGTCGACCTTCAACGTGGGCTTCGCGGGGCCGTTCATCGCGCAGAAGGGCTATCCGGAACTGGTCGCGGCCGTGGCGGGGCTCGCTCATGTCCGGCTGGTCTTGCTCGGCCGCGGGCCGCATCCCCCCGGCGACCCGCAGACGGCCTTCTGCGGAGCCGTGGCGCATGCGGACATGCCCGACTACTTCGGGGCGTGCGACCTCTACGTGCTGCCCACCCGCATCGAAGGCTCATGCAATTCCGTGATCGAGGCCATGGCCTGCGGCCTGCCCGTGGTCACCAGCAACGGCCGCTACATGGACGACATCGTGGACGACGCCACGGCCCTGCGCGTGGATCCGGCGGATGTCCAGGCCCTGCGCGCGGCCATTGTGGCGCTCCGGGACGACCCCGCCCGCCGCCGGCGGATGTCCGCCGCCGGCCTTGAAAAAGCGAAGGGTCTGGATATCAACGAACGCGCCCGGCGGGTGGGGGCCTGGATGCAGAATCTGGCCGGAAACTGGCGGAACTGAACCCGGATCATGAAGAAAGAGGCGCCATGAAAATCCTGACGGTGGTCGGGGCGCGGCCGCAGTTCATCAAGGCGGCCATGGTCAGCCGTGCCATCGCCCGGCGCCGGGCGGCGGGCGCGCCGCCGCTCGCGCCGGCCGAAATCCTCGTGCACACGGGGCAGCACTACGACGGGAACATGAGCCAGGTGTTCTTCGACCAGCTGCGCATTCCCGAACCACAGTTCAACTTGGGCCTCGGGTCCGGCCGGCACGGGGAGATGACCGGAAAAATGCTGGCCGGGATCGAAACCCTGCTGCTCCAGGAAGAGCCGGACTGGGTGCTGGTCTACGGCGACACCAATTCGACGCTGGCCGGCGCCCTGGCCGCTGCCAAGCTGCACATTCCCGTCGCCCATGTAGAGGCGGGCCTGCGGTCCTTCAATCGGCAGATGCCGGAAGAGGTGAACCGGGTGCTGACCGACCACGCGGCGCGGCTGCTGCTCTGCCCCACCCGCACCGCCGTCGAAAACCTCCGCCGCGAAGGCATCACGCGGGGCGTGTACCCGGTGGGCGATGTCATGTATGACGCGGCCGTGACGTTCGGCGCGCTGGCAGAGCAGCAGTCCACCATCCTCGCCGCCCTCGGGGTGGCGCCCGCCGCCTACTTTCTGGCCACGGTCCACCGCGCGGAGAACACGGACGATCCGCACCGCCTGCGGGGAATCTTGAACGCCTTCGCCCGGATCGCCACTCCGGATATGCCGGTCGTGCTGCCCTTGCATCCGCGGACGCGGGGCAGCATCGGCCGACTCGGGCTGGACCCGATCCTGGCGCGGAATCCCCAGGTGCGGGTGATTCCGCCGGTTTCCTTCCTGGATATGGTGATGCTGGAGAAGCATGCGCGGAGCATCCTGACGGATTCGGGCGGCGTGCAGAAAGAAGCCTATTTTCACGGGGTCCCCTGCGTCACCTTGCGCGACGAAACCGAATGGGTGGAAACGGTGGCCGCCGGCTGGAACACGGTGGCCGGCACGGACGAAGAGGCCATCGTGCAGGCCGTGGCGCGCAGCCGGCCGGGCGCGAAGATCGAAGAATACGGCACCGGCGCGGCGGCGGAGGCCGTGCTGGACCGCCTGCTCGAAACCGCAGCAACCGGGTAAGTTCCCCAATACAAGACCATGGCCAGGATCTGCCATCTCGCGAGCGGTCACTATCCCGACGACGACCGTATTTTCTACAAGGAGGCCCGTTCCCTGGCGCGGGGGGGGCACGAAGTGATCGTCATCGCCCCGCGGCGGGAGGGCATCCCGGCGGAAAAGGACGGGGTCCGGTTCGACCTGGTCTCCGAAAACCGCGGCCATCTCGGCCGGTTGCGCAACCTGTTCCGGATCTACCGGGCCGCCCGCCGGTGGCAGCCGCAGCTTTGCCATTGCCACGAGCCGGATTCGCTGCTCGTCGGGGTCTGGCTGAAACGGCAGCTGGGCTGCCGGCTGGTTTTCGACAGCCACGAACTGTGGCCGGGGGTCGTGGCGCGGCGGTTGCCGCGGCTGCTTGCTCGGCCGGCGGCCTGGCTGTATGCGCAGTTCGAACGGGCGCTGCTGCGGCGCTGCGACGCCGCGATCGGCGCGACCCCGGCGATCACCGCCCGGCTGGCCGGATCCGTCGGGGAGGACCGGACCCGGACCCTTCTGAACGTGCCCGCCGTCGAAGTGTTCGCGCCGCCCGCCGGCGCGCCACCGGAGGACGTTTTCGTGGTCTGCCACGACGGCGCGCTGACCTTCGACCGCGGCTTGCGGGTCATGGCGGCAGCCGCCCGCCTGCTGGCGGAAAAGCACCGGGTGGTTTTCCGGATCGTGGGCGACGTGTTCGGCCCCGAACGGGATTGGCTGGAGGCTTTTGTCCGCGAACATTGCCTGGAGGCGGTGATCCAGCGCACCGGGTGGCTGCCCTACGAGCAGGTGGGGGACGCGCTGGCCCGCTGCCATCTGGGCCTGGTGGCGTTCACCCGCAAGCCCAACCACGTCATCGCCGCCCCCAACAAGATCTTCAACTACCTGCTGTACGGCCTGCCGTTCATCGGGCCCGATTTCATGGTGGAAGTCCAACGCATGGCCCGGGAAGACGGGTGCTGCGTGCCGGCGGACTGCGCCTCGCCCGCGGGCCTCGCGTGCGCCATCGAAGCGTTGGTGTTGGACCGCGCGCAGTACCGGCGCCTGGCGGAAAACGCCCGCCGGGCTTCGGCGGAAAAATACCGCTGGCAGTTCATGGAGCCTGAACTGCTGGATTTGTATCGCCAGGTTCTGGCGGCTCCGGCACGATAGGTCGGTTGAGGAAGACATGGAGATACGTCCCCTGCAGGATGGAGAGCGGCCGGCCTACGACCAGCTGGCCCGCCGCCACGGCACCCTGTTCAACACGTTGGACTGGCTGGAGCTTTTCGGCGCCGGCCTGCAGCTGCTGGGTCTCTACGAGGACGGCGGCGATCTGGCGGGAGGCCTGGCCATTTACCAGGAGCGCCGCTGGGGCTGCCGGTTCTATCGCCGCGCGCCGTTCACCCCCACCTGCGGGCCGTTCCTGGAGGTCAAGGCCCAGAATCCGGTGGCGGTGCTGGAAAGACGCCGGAAGGCGCTGGAGTGCATGGCGGCCTATCTCGATCGCCAATCTCCCGCGGTCTGCATGCTGCCCTTGGACCAGGGTATTACGGATGCGCTGCCGTTCTTCTGGCGCGGCTTCAAGGTCGTGCCCCAGTACACCTACTTGCTGGATCTGGCCGCGCCGTGGGATCAGCTCCGGAAAAACATGGCGCCGGACCGCCGCAACGACATCTCCAAGGCCCAGCGGGACGGCTTGACCGTCAGGCCGGCGGAAGATTTGCGAGAAGTCCGGGACCTGGTGATGGCCACGTTCAGCCGGCAGGACAAGGCCCTGAACGAAGCCAGCCTGGGGGCGGTCCTGTTCCGGTATGCCAAGCCCGGGAATTTCTATGCCTATGTCACCTGCCGCGACAACCAGCCCATCGCCGCCTGCGGCGTGGTGCATGATGCCCGCACCGCCTATTATGTGCTGGGCGGCTACCGCGCGGCGGACCGCCACCACGGAGCCGGGGCCCTGGCCGTGGCGGAGGCCATCCGCCGGGCCCAGGAACTGGGCCTGCAGACCTTCGATTTCGAGGGCTCCGTGATCCCGCCCATCGAGCGGTTCTTCCGCGGATTCGGCGGGCGCCTGACGGCCTATCTCACCGTGAACAAGGCCTGGCTGCCTGTGGAACTGATGTTGAAAATCCGGAGGCGGAACCTGTTCTAGCGGCCGGCGGCCGCCGGAATGCGGGAAAGCAGAAACGGGATCCCCATGAATCTGGCCAGCAAGATGTATGAAAAGACCTTCCGGAAACCGGCTCCGCCGGGGCTGGGCCGGAGCGGTCCGCTGACGCTGGCCTGGCGCATGTTCCGCAAATGGCTCAACGTGGCGGTGATCCCGTTCGTGCCGTTCAACGCCGTGCGGATCTGGGGTTACCGCCTGGTCGGCTTCCGGATCGGCCGCAATGTGTTCATCGGCATGCAGTGCTACCTCGATGACATGCATCCGCACCGCACGGTCATCGAGGACGATGTCGTGGTCAGCTACCGCGTCACGTTCGCCTGCCACGGTCCGCGAAGCCGCGACCAGCGCCTGATTTTGCGCAAGGGCTGTTACATCGGCACGGGCGCAATCCTGCTCGGCGGCCGGCCGCCGGGCGACGTCGAAATCGGGGCCTATGCCACCGTCGGGGCCGGGACGCTGGTAACCCGCAGCGTGCCGCCGCTGGCCACCGTGGTCGGTGTGCCGGCCCGGGTGGTCCGCACCGGCCGGCCGCCTTGGGAATCGGACGACGAACGGGCCGACGAGTTGCGCCGGACCTGTTTGGATCAACCCGCGCCGCCCACCTCCGAATGAATTGGCTGCTCCTGACGACCGGGAACCTTCCGGAAGCGTATGTCATGGCGGACTCCCTGCTGCGGCAGGCGCAAGCTGTGGCTTTGTTTAACATCCGCGGCCGGACGCGGCGCCAGAACCTGCGCATCCTGCGGCGGTTGGCGCAGAAGCGCGGGCTGGGCTATCTGGCGGACCTGTTGCTGGGTCGCCGGCTGCGCCGGCGTTATCTGCACCCCGCGGTCCGGTCGTTCCCGGAAATCACCGCGGCCGCCGAAGCCGGCATCCGTCGCCGCTGCCGCCATGCCGACGTGGATGATCCCCACGCACCGGAAACCCTCCGGCAGGTGGCCGCCCTCCAGCCGGATTACATCCTGCTGCTGGGGGCCCCGGTGATCAAACCGGAGTTCTTCACGCTGGCCCGGCGGGGCACTCTCAATTGGCACCATGGCTTGTCGCCCCGCTACCGCGGGTCGGACTGCCCCCTGTGGGCCATGGCAAACAACGAATTCGACCAGGTCGGCTTTACCATCCACTTCGTCTCGGAAGTCGTGGACGGCGGCCGCATCATCCTGCAACGGCCGGTGCCGGTCCGGAAGGACCTGGATTTCAGCGCGGCGGTCGCCGACATCGCCCGCCAGGGCCTCGACGGCTTTCGGGAGGTGGTCGGCCGCATCCTGGCGGGACATACCCTGGATTCACAACCCCAGGAAAAGGGCGGCACGCACTATCCGCCCATTCCCTGGAGCGCCCTCCGCCGCGCGCATCGGAATTTCCACGACTATGCCGGCCGATAATTCCAAGGCCGCGGCCCCGGCCTGGCCGGACGGCGCGAAGTTCGCCCTCTTCCTGTCGCATGACATCGATAAGATCTTCGACCGGGAGCTGTTCTACTTCCTGGCGGCGGTGAACCGCATCCGCCGCCTCGCCACGGGGCGGGAGCACGGGAACGTGCGCCTGGCACTGCGGCGGCTGGCGCGCGCCCTGCTCGCACCCAAGCCGCCGGAACTGGATTTCCAAACAATCTTGGACATCGAGGCGCGCCATGGCTTCCGCTCGACTTTCTTTGTCCTGCACGATCGGCGCTGGCGCCGCCGCGGCGCCCGCTTCGACGTCCATTCGCCCGCGATGAAACGGATTGCCCGGATGATCCAGGCGGCCGGCGGCGAGATCGGCCTCCACGGCGGTTATTACCGCTTCAACCAGGCCGAAGCCTACCGCGAAAGCCGGGCGGCTTTGCGTGAAGCGCTGGGCGTCGGGCCGGTCGGCATCCGCAACCATTTCCTGCGTTTCTCCGGACCGGAAACCTGGGCGGCCCAGGCCGCCGCCGGGTTCCAGTACGATTCCACGTTCGGCTATTCGGACCGGATCGGTCCGCGCGAGGGGCGGATGTTCCCGTTCTGGGCCGCTGATTCCGGCCCCGGCCGCGAACCGGGCCTGCTCGAACTGCCCTTGACGGTGATGGATGTCGCCTTGTTCCAAGAACCGCTCCGCGGCGCGGAGGCGGTGGAAACCGCGTGGCGCGCCATCGCGCCGGTGATCCAGGCCGGCGGGCTGGTCACGCTGCTTTGGCACAACGACTACTTCAACGAAGCGGAATTCCGCGACCGGCAGTGGACCTACGAACAGCTGCTCGCCCGGCTGGCGGAACTGAAACCCTGGTGCGCCACCGGCGCCGAGATCGCGGCGTTCTGGCGCTCCCACACGGGAAAATAGGGCTTTGGCGAATGAATCCCGCTGATTAATATGCCGGACATGGTCAATTTCATCCTGGCGATGGCGGTGGGCGGTGCGGCCGCGGTCTTCCTGCTCAGCAAGTGTTTTTTTCTGGCGCCGGTGCGGGCCGGGTGGCTGATGCTGCTGGCCAATGCGGGTTATGAGACGCTGGAGATCAAGCTGCATCTCCGCCGGGCCT
Organism: uncultured Verrucomicrobiota bacterium; assembly: GCA_964393515.1. Taxonomy (GTDB): domain Bacteria; phylum Verrucomicrobiota; class Kiritimatiellia; order CAIQIC01; family Lenti-01; genus Lenti-01. The sequence goes on along the minus strand of CAYMTY010000002.1, from coordinate 79,646 downwards.
GGGTGGATTTCCTCCTGCTGGTGGCGGTGACGGCGGGCGCCGGTTGGATATGGGGGAGAGCGGCGGCGGCCGGGGCGGCGTTGCTGCTGGGCCTGGCCTGGGCCGGCGCGTTGCTGGTCGAACAGCGCTGGCGCATGGATGCGCCGTCCCGGCAGCATGCCGCCTTCCGGGGCCGGGTGCCGCTGCCGGTGCCGCGGCTGATCGTCACCCTGCGTGGCCCGGTGCTGACGCGCGGCCGGAAAATCTACAAGCTGGGCGATTGGCCGGAGGGCTTGGCGCAGACGTTTGAATGCCTGGTGTTGAATCCGGGCCCGGTTCGGCCCCAGCTGCCGCTGCGGATTGAAGTGGACACCCAGTGCCCCGACCTCGCCGTGCAGCCCAATGGGCCGGCCGAGACCCCCGGTCCGGAACCCGGGCAGGTCGTGACGGCGGCCTTCACGCTGAAAGCCCTGCGGCCGGGACCGGGCGGCGATGTCCGGGTGCGCGTTACCCACGGTGATTGGATCTGGGAGCGCAGATTGTGCGTGGCTTCGATTCCGGCCCGGGGAACGTCCCGCATCCGGTCCGCGGCCATCCGCCGCTGGAAATACGGGGCCCGGGCCGGATTCGTCTGGCGCGGCGACCAGGACCTGTACGATCCGGCCTCCTTCCAGTCGGCCGAAGGGCTGCGCCTCGCGCTGGGGTTGGCCGCGCGGTTCCGGATGCCCACCAGCATCATGCTCTCGTCGCGTCTCAGCCTGTACCCGGAGGAGCACGCGGCGTTCTGCCGGCAGTTCGGCTGGAACCGGCACAGCGAGGAGATTCCCGGCTTCATCCGCTTCCTGCGCGAAGAGGTGGATGCGGCGCCGGAACAGGAGTTCCCGGTCCGCACGGCGCGGAAATTCGCCGCGGAAATCGGCAACCATGGCCATCTGCATTGGAGCACCCATGCGGCGGCCGATCCGGGCAACGGCTGGAAATCGCACGCCCGGATCGGTGCCGGGCGCTACCCGTGGCTGCGCGAGCATCCCTGCGACTCCTTTGCCGAGCAGCGCGACAACATCGCGGCCTGCAGCCGGGCGTTCGAGGACATTCTGGGATTCCGGCCGGCCAGCTACACCCCGCCCGGCGACATGTTCGACCGCGCCACGGCGCGCGCCGTCGAGGCGGCCGGCATCGAGGTGGGCAACGAAACCGACGCCACCAAATGGCAGAAGCTGTTCGGGTTTCCGCCCGAGCACCATCCGGAAGGCTGCGAGCGGCTGGTGGAGCTGACACGCATGCTGCCGCGGGACCCGGTCAACGCCCCGCAGATCGCGATGCTGAAATACTGGCTCGGGTTCGCCCGCCGGCGCGGCCGGGCGCTGGTGTTCCTGGCCCACCATCACCTGCTGCTGTACCAGGGCAACGCCTGCTACGGCCTGACCGCCGAGTTGCTGCGGCATGTGCTGGCCGACACCGAAGGCGATGTCTATGCGGCAACCCTGACCGCCATGGGCCGCTACTGGCGCGATGTGTTGAGCGCGCGTACCCGCACCGTCGCGGTGAAAATCGTGGATGGCAGCGTGGAAGTCCGGAACACCGGCGTCCGCGCGCTGGCCGGTCTGCCGCTGGAGATCGAGTTTGCGGACGGCCGCCGTTGCCTGCGGTTGGTGGACGTGTCGGCCCGGGCGGCCGTCACCGTCGCGCTGGAGCCCGCCGGGTGAACATCCAGGAATACACGCCCGCGCACGCCGTCGCCTGGGACGCCTTCGTGGACCGGCACGCGGAGGCCACCGTGTTCCACCGGGCCGGCTGGAAGCCGGCGATCGAACGGTCCATGAAGTTTCCCGGCCACTACCTGATGGCCCTGGATCAGGGCCAGGTGGTGGGCATCTATCCGTTTTTCATCCTGGCCACCCGCCTGTTCGGCACGCTGGGCGTCAGCCTGCCATACCTGAGCTACGGCGGAGTCGTGGCCGACACGGCTGAGGCCGAGCAGGCGCTGCTGACCGCGGCGGAACAGATCGCCCGCGCGGCCGGCTGCGAGTACCTCGAACTGCGCCAGCTGCATCCTCTCAAGACGGCTTTGCCAACCACCGACCGCAAGGTGGTGTCCGAAATCCCGCTGGCGGGCGGTTCGGACGCGGTGTTCCAGCGACTGCACCAGAACGTGCGCAACAAGATCCGCAAGGCGGAGAAGAACGCCGTGACTGTCCAGCAGGGGCCGGAATACCTCGAGGATTTCTACCGCATCTACTGCCGGAATCTTCGCGACCTGGGCACGCCGGTCATTTCCGGCCGGTTCTTCGCGGCCATGCTGGCGGAACTGCCGCGCCAGGTCCGGGTCTATCGGGCGCAGCGCCTGGGCAAAACCATCGCGGCCAAGGCCGCGCTGGTGGACAACGGCGTTTGCTATTTTACGTGGTCGGCCTCCCTCCGGGAGGAACTGGGTCACGCCCCGGTGCAGGCCATGAACTGGCGGGCGATCGAAGATGCCGGTGCGGCCGGCTGCACGCGGATTGATTTCGGCACCAGCACGGCCGGCACCAGCGGCCACGAGTTCAAGAAATACTGGGGCGGGGAGACCCGGACACTCCCGTGGGCCTATCAGCTGCTGAACCGGGAGACCCTGCCGGAATTGAACAAGGAAAACCGGAAGTTTGCGCTGGCCATCGCCCTGTGGAAGCGGCTGCCGCTGGGCGTGAGCAAAGTCATCGGCCCGCCCCTCGGGCGCTGCCTGCCGTAGGATCATTCCGCCGCCGTCATCCATGCGCATCCTGTACTTTCATCAGTTTTTCGCCGGTCCGGAGGCGCCGGGTCCCCGCCAGCCCCGCGACCTCGTGCGGCTGCTGGCCGAACGCGGGCACGCCGTGGATGTGGTGGCGGGCGACCTGAACGCCTACAACGAGCAGACCGAGCCGGAAGAGGCGTACGAAACATCCGCCGGCGGCGCGGTGCGGGTCCACCGGTTGAAAACGGCACGAAACCTGCGCGCCAGCCTGGCCAACCGGCTCAAGATCTACGGCCGCTTCGCCTGGAGCGCCTACCGGCGGGCGCCCCGGCTGCCGGCGCCGGACGTGGTGATGGCCACCATCCAGCCGTTGTTCGGCGGGTATGCCGCCCTGCGGCTGGCCCGGAGGTGGCGCACGCCCTTCCTGCTGGAAGTCCGCGACCTGTGGCCGGACGCGCTGGTGGTCAAGCAGGCGATCGCCCCGTGGCAGGCCGTGCCCTTGCAGGCCATGGCCCGGGCGCTCTACCGCGGCGCGGACCGCGTCGTTGCCCTGACCCCCGGCCTCAAGATCGAATTGCTGAAAAAAGGAATCCCGTCTGCGCGGCTGGACGTGTTTCCGAACGGCTTCAACGCGGAATTCTTCCGCCTGGAACCCGGCACCCGCGAAAAAATGCGGGCCCAGTTCGGCTGGGACGGCCAGTTCGTGGCCGTCTACACAGGTTCGCTCACCGAAGTGACCGCCGGGGAAACCATCGTGCGCGCGGCGGGCGAGCTCAAGGCGCGGCGCAACATCCGCTTCGACCTGTTCGGCTTCGGCCAGTGCAAGCCGAAGGCCATGGCCCTGGCGCGCGAACTCGCGCTGGCCAACCTTCACTTTCACGACCCGGTGTCCAAGACGCAGGTGCCGGCGATCCTGGCCGGGGCCGACGCGGCGCTGATGACGCTGTTCCGGAGCCCGCTGATCCACATCTATTTCGAGAACAAATTCATCGACTACATGGGCGCGCGCAAGCCGATCCTGGCCTCCCTGGAGGGGGTGCAGGCAGACCTGATCCGGCGCAGCGGCGCGGGCCAGGTCGTGCCGACCTTCGATCATGCGGCCCTGGCCAAGGCGGTTGCCCATGCCGCGGATCATCCGGACAAGTGCCGAGAAATGGGGGAGGCCGGCTACCGCTTCATCAGCACCCAGCTGGGCCAGCGGAAGATCCTGGAGCGCTACGCCGAAACCCTGGAGGCCGTGGGTCGGGGCGAGACCGGCGGTCTGGCCCCGTGGGATCCGTTTCCATGAACGGCGGTCTCCTCATTGCGGGAATCCTGCTGCTGGCGCCGGTGGCGTTGGCGCGGCTGTTCTTCCTGGCCCCGTGGCGGGTTGGCTGGGCGATGTACCTGGCCAACGTGGCCTGGGAGGTTTTTCCCAAGAAAATCGGCATCGGGCGGTTCGGCCTGGAAGCCGTCGCTGCGGTGCTCGGCCTGGCGCTTCTGAAGTTCGGCGGCTGGTCCTGGGATGGCGTCGTTGCGCTGGGTGCCATCCTGGCTGCGTTGGAAATCTCCAACCGCGTTTTGAAGCGAAAGCTGGTTTCCGGGCCGGGGCCGTCCGGTCTGATTTTCATGCTGGAAGGGCCGTTCAGCGAGCGCCTGCCGCGCTATCAACTGGGTGTGTGCTGGGCCGGAACGCCGTTCGACCTCGAACTCATCGTCGTGAATCCCGGGCCGGAGACCGTGAGCGTGACCGTGCGTCTGGAAGCGCCTGCGAAATGGCTGGCCGGCGAAACACCGGAGAAAATCCTGAATCCGGGCGCGGCCGGGGGCGTGGGCCGCGCGAAATGGACCCTCTGTCCCCGGACACGCCAAGGCGGAGGCTTTTTGAAAATCGCCGTTGAGGCCGGCGGAGAGACCCGCTTATTCCGCATCGGGCACGACGGCTGCCGGTTCGCCGCGGAGACGCGCATCCGGCGCGCCGAAATCACCCGCTATCCTGGCGGGCGGCGCAGCGCGTTTTTATGGCGCGGCGACATGGACCTGTACGACCGGCTGACGTTCCAGTCGATCGAAGGACTGGAATCGGCGCTGGGCCTGGCGGCGCGCTATGCGTTCCCGCAGACCATGTGCCTGTCCACGCGCCTGTCTTTCGACGAGGCGGCGGCGCAGGCCTGGGCGGCGCACGACGGCCGCGACCACGGCGCCGCGGAAATTCCCCGGTTCATCCAGTGGCTGCGGGCGAACGTGGAGCTGCGCCACGCCGCCCCCTGGCCGGCACAGGGCGCCAAGCCCTACGTCCTGGAGCTCGGGAACCACGGGCATCTGCATTACGACACCGCGACTTCGGCGGCCCCGGAGAACGGATGGAAATCGCACGCCCGCATGGGCGCGGGCCGCTATCCGTGGGTGGGGCCTGACACGTCCTCCTTCGGCGAGCAGCGCGACAACATTCGGGAGGCGGCGCGCTGGTGCGACCGGCTGCTGGGTTTTGTTCCGCGTTCCTGGGCGAAGCCGGGGCGGTGCAACGACGCCGACACGGCCCGGGCCGCGGTCGCCGCCGGCTGCGAGGTGCTGAGCGGTTCCGACATCCGCGCGCGCGACAACGTGCTGTTCCAACCCCCGCCGCACCATCCCGGCGCGACGGACGCCGTGGAGCTGACCTCGCGCTATCCGCCCGACCCGCAGCACGTGCATCATTTCGCGATGCTGCTGTTCTGGCTGCACCGGGCGCGGCGGCTGGGGATTCCGATGGTATTCATGTGCCACCAGCATATGCGCCAGTGGGAGGGCCGGGCCTGCACCCGGTTCACGGAAGCCCTGCTGCGCACCGTGCTGGCGGATTTCCAGGGGGAATTCCAGGTCGACACGCTGTTCGGAATCGGGAAATACTGGCGCGAGGTGCTGAGCCCGCGGACGCGGCGGCTGAGCGTGGCGCTGGAGGGCCCGCGCCTGGTGGTGGACAACCGCAGCGACATGGATTTCGAGCGCGTGCCGGTGGATCTGGAACTGGACAGCGGCGCCCGCGCCACGCTGCTGGTGTCCGTCCGGCGGGAAAGCCGCGCGATGATCGAGCTGGCGGGCGGAGCGGAGAAGTAGATGCCCTTGGTTTGCACAGTGGATGTCGAGGACTGGGCGCAGTCCACCCTGGACACGGAGATTCCCATCTCGGACCGCGCCGGTCCGAACATGGAGCATGTGCTCGACGTTCTCGCCGAGGAAGGCGGCAAGGCCACCTGCTTCATCCTGGGAAAGTTCGCCGAGAAATTTCCCGCGTGCGTCCGGCGGATCGCGGCGGAAGGCCACGAGGTGGCCTCGCACGGCTACGGGCATCAGGACGTGTTCCGGCTGCCCCCGGCGCAGTTTCGCGAGGACCTCCGCCGTTCCAAGGGGCAGTTGGAGGCCCTGACGGGTGTGGCAGTGAAGGGCTACCGGGCGCCGGACTTCTCGATCGTGAAGGATTCCCTCTGGGCGCTGGACATTCTCGCGGAGGAGGGTTTCGTCTACGACGCCAGCATCAATCCGGCGGTCCTGGCGCGGTTCGGGATCCCGGATTTCCCGGCGCAACCCGTCCGGCTGCAGCTGTCGAACGGCGGGACCCTGGTGGAACTGCCGGTGGCGACGCTGCGGCTGCTGGGGCGGCGACTGCCCGTTGCGGGCGGGGGCTATCACCGGCTCCTGCCGTTTCCAGCCATCCGCTGGGTGGTCGAGAAGACGGTCCTGGTCGGCGAGGTCTTCATGGCTTATTGCCATCCGTATGAATTCGATCCGGATGAATTCGCGCATCTGGGCTACCGTCTGCCTCTGAAAACGCGGTTGCACCAGGGCCTGGGCCGCCGCGGCTTCGAGGGCAAATTCCGCCGGATGCTGCGGGAGTTCGAAACGGCGCGGGCGGTCGCGATTGCGGAGCGTCCGGCTTGGCCGGAACATGCGTTGGGCTGACATGCGCACCCCCCCCCGGGCCAGTTGGCGGATTCCGAAGCGGCTGTTCGACTTCACGGCGGCGCTGGCGGGGCTGGTCGTTTTGTCACCCGTCATGCTGGTCGTGGCGGTGCTCGTCCGGGCGACATCGCCCGGGCCGGCGCTGTTCATCCAGGAACGGGTAGGGCGGGGGGGGCAGCGGTTCCGGTGCGCGAAGTTCCGGACCATGGGCGCGGGCGCGGATGCCGGCGGGCCCGTCACAACGGCGGGGGATGCGCGGGTAACGCCGCTGGGCCTCTGGCTGCGCCGCTGGAAGCTGGACGAACTGCCGCAGCTTGGGAACGTGCTGCTGGGCCGGATGTCGTTCGTCGGGCCGCGGCCGGACGTGCCCGGCTATGCCGACCGCCTGCAGGGGGACGACCGCCGGATCCTGAAACTGCATCCGGGCATCACGGGTCCGGCCACGCTGTTGTTCCGGGAGGAGGAACGGCTGCTGGCGCGGGCGCGCAATCCCCGGGCCTTCAACGATGCCGTCGTCTATCCCGAAAAAGTCCGCCTCAACCGTCAGTACCTGGAAACCGGCGGTTTCTGGCGCGACATCGGCTACATCCTGGCGACGGTATGCCCGGCCTTGACGCGGCGCCTGGGCTGGGATAAACGGCTGGGGCTGGATTACGCCGGTTTTTCCGCTCGCCTCGAGCGGGAGTCCATGCGCTACTAGCCGGCAAAGGATTTTCCATGAGCCAGAACCCGAGACTGTTCCTCTCCCCGCCGCACCTGGGCGGCCGCGAGCAGGAGTTCGTGCAGCAGGCCTTCGCCTCCAACTACATCGCCCCGCTGGGGCCGATGGTGGACGCCTTCGAAAGGGAATTCGCCGCTTACGCAGGGATCCCGCACTGCCTGGCGCTCGCCAGCGGCACCGCGGCGACCCATCTGGCCCTGCGCCATCTGCAGGTCAAGCCCGGTGACGAGGTGTTCGCGGCAACGCTGACGTTCATCGGCAGCGTCACGCCGGTGACGTTCGAAGGCGCGAAGCCGGTCTTCATCGATTGCGACGCGGCGACGTGGAACCTGGATCCGGCGCTGCTGGAGCAGGCCTTGGAAGACGCTGCGCGGCGCGGCAAGCTGCCGAAGGCGGTCATTCCGACCGACCTCTACGGCCAGCCCTGCGACCTGTCGCGGATCCAGGCCCTCTGCGACCGCCGCGGCGTGCCGGTGATCTGCGATTCGGCAGAGGCGGTCGGCGCAAAGCAGGGAAAAAGCCATGCCGGCGCCGGCGCCTGGGCGGCGGTCTATTCGTTCAACGGGAACAAGATCATCACGACCTCCGGGGGGGGGATGCTAGCCTCGGCCGACAAGGAGCTGATCGACCACGCCCGGAAGCTGTCGCAGCAGGCGCGCGATTCCGCGCCGTGGTACGAGCACACGGAAATCGGCTTCAACTACCGGATGAGCAACATCCTGGCGGCCATCGGCCGCGGGCAGCTGGCCGTGCTGGAGGACCGCGTGCGCCGGCGGCGGGAAATCTTTGCGGGCTACCGCCAGCGGCTGGGGGATCTGCCGGGAATTTCCTTCATGCCGGAGGCCCCGGGCGGGCGGAGCAACCGGTGGCTGACGGTGATCCTGATCGAACCGCGGGAATTCGGGGCGGACACGCATGCGGTGCGGGAGGCCCTTGAGGCCGAAAACATCGAGGCGCGGCCGGTGTGGAAGCCGATGCATCTGCAGCCGGTGTTCAAGGGGTGCACATTTTGGAAGGCGGAGGCGGGGAGCGTCAGCGACCGGCTGTTTGCGCAGGGATTGTGCCTGCCGTCCGGGACGGCAATGACCGACCGCGACCTGGACCGGGTCTGCCGGATCGTGCGCCGGGCATCCAGTCGCTGACCGGAAGAGGGGATGATCGGCATGAGAGCTGCCCGCGCCATGTTCTTCCGCCGCCGGCAAGCCTGGCTGTCGGATTGTCCCCTGGTTTTCCGGCGGTGGATCTGCGCGACGCACATGGTTCTGATCGCGGGGCTGTCGCTGGTGCCGGCGTGGCTGTTTCCCCCTTCGCTGGCGGAGGTGCCTGGCCTGGACAAATGGGTGCATGTGGCGATGTATGGTCTTTTGGGTGCGCTGCTGCGCTGGGCGGCCGGCAACCGGCCCGGGGCGGGGGCCTGGCGGTGGCCGGTGGCCGGGGCGGGCTACGGCCTCCTGCTGGAATGGTTGCAGCTGGCGATGTGCGGCGGGACGCGCGCATTCAGCTGGGGGGATGTCGGGGCCAACCTGGCGGGCGTGGTTGTGTTTTGGCTGCTGACCGACCGGGCCTTGGCCCGAACGGGTTGACCGATCCCGGCGAAATTCTGGGTTTCTTTTCTCCGGAAGGGACCTATACTCATGCAATAGCCCTTCATTGAACCGATCGGGCCGGAGACATGATCCAACAGCTGAAAAACAGGAATTTCTACATCATCCTGGGCGGGGACCTCGCGCTGTTCACCGCTTCGCTGATCCTCGCCTACGGGCTGCGCTTCTCCCTGGACATTCCGGACAAGGAATGGGTGAAGATCGCCTTCCTGCTGCCGTTCCTGCTGCCGCTGAAGGCCGTTATGTTCTTTCTGATGGGCGTCTACCGCGGGATGTGGCGCTACACCAGCATTCCCGACGCCATCCGGCTGGGCAAGGCTTCGGTGCTGTCCACCCTGACCGTGATGACCGCGCTTACCTTGGTGCAGCAGTTCAAGGGCTATTCCCGCTCGATTTTCCTGGCCGACTGCATCTTCACCCTGTTTTTCTGCGGCGGGTTCCGGATGGCCATCCGGATGCTGGCCACGCACAAGCAGGCGATGCGCAGGTTCTGGGACCGGGAGGCCGACGACACCCTGCCGGTGCGGCACGTCCGGCTGCTGATCATCGGCGCCGGCGACGCCGCCGCCAGCATCATCCGGGAAATCCAGGGCAATCCGCACGCGCACTACGACGTGGTGGCGTGCATCGACGATGATGTCCACAAGCACGGGCAGATGCTGCTTGACGTGCCGGTGCGCGGGCCGATCAGCCGCCTGCTGTTCTTCCTGAACCGGTTCCAGGCCGAGGAGATCCTGATCGCGATGCCGTCGGTGGTGGGGGAGGAAATGCGGCGGATCATCGACGGCTGCAAAGCTTCGGGCCTGCCCTTCAAGACGCTGCCGTCGCTGGGCTCCCTGGTGGACGGCAAGGTCACGGTCAGCGACGTCCGCGAGGTGAAGTACGAGGACATCCTGGGCCGGCCGCCGGTGCAGCTGGACTACGCCGGGATCGGCCAGTGTCTCACGGGCAAGACCGTGGCGGTGAGCGGGGCCGGGGGGTCGATCGGTTCCGAACTGTGCCGGCAGATTTTGCGGTTCAAGCCGGCGGCCCTCGTGCTGATCGAGGCCAACGAGTTCAACCTGTACCGGATCGAGCAGGAACTGCAGCTCGAAAGTCGGTTTGGCAACCTGCGCACCGTGCTGGGGCGGGTGCAGGACCGGCTCCTGATGGCGAACACGTTCGACCGCTACCGGCCCCACGCGGTTTTCCATGCGGCCGCCTGCAAGCATGTGCCGATGGTCGAGTTGAATCCCTGGGCGGGCGTGGCCAACAACGTGGCCGGCAGCCTGGTGCTGATGGACGTGGCGGAGGAATACGGCGTCGAGCGCTTTGTCCAGGTGTCGACGGACAAGGCCGTCCGGCCGACGAACGTCATGGGCGCGACCAAGCGGGTGGCGGAGATCGCGCTGCAGTCGCGGGTGCCCGGCAAGACCCGCTTCATGGCGGTGCGGTTCGGCAACGTGCTGGGCTCCTCGGGGTCTGTGATCCCCCTGTTCCGCAAGCAGATCCGGATGGGCGGCCCCGTCACGGTGACCCATCCGGAGATCACGCGCTACTTCATGATGATCCCGGAGGCCTGCCAACTGATCCTGCAGGCGGGCGCCATGGGGGCGGGCGGCGAGATCTTCATCCTCGAAATGGGCACCCCGGTCAGGATCGCGGACATGGCGCGCGACATGATTCGGCTGTCCGGCAAGGTGCCGGACCAGGACATCCAGATCGTCTACACCGGGCTGCGGCCGGGCGAAAAGCTCTACGAGGAGCTGATCACCCACGGCGAAGGCATCGTGGCCACGGCCCACGAGAAGATCATGGTGCTCAGGCGCGACGACAAGAACGTGCCGGCCGCGGAACTCGATCGGCATATCCGCGACCAGGCGGCCCGCCTGACGGCTGCCAGCGAGACCTTCGCGCCGGAGCAGATCAAGGCGGTGCTGAGGGATATCGTGCCGGAATACACGCCCGCCGGCAACGCCGCTCCGGCATGAGCCCTTCGGGCGCCACGATTTTCTGGTTCCGGCGGCCGCAGGTTTCCGCCTGCCGGGAGGGGGACAACCTCATCCTGTTCGATCCGGACACCGCCCGGGAAAAAGTGCTCAACCACTCCGGCCAGGCGCTCTGGAACGCCCTGGACGGCACCCGCGCGGAGGCGGATCTGCCCGGGGCCTTGGCGCGCCACTACGGCGTGCCCCTGACGGATGAAATCCGCGCGGACACGGCGGCATTTCTGGCGGAACTGGAACGCGACGGCTTCGCCGCCCGCGCCGCGGTCCCTGCGCCGCGGGTGGCCGCGGCGGAGGACTATTCCTGGATCCACGAGGCCCCGCGCGCCTTCGACCTCTCCCTGACCGGCAAGTGCAACCTCCGGTGCGCCTACTGCTTTTACGCCGACGAAATGGCGGGCCGCCGGGATCTGCCCGCCGAACGCTGGCGGGCGTTCTTCCGGGAGCTAAGAGGCCTGGCCGTGCGCCGCGCAACCCTCAGCGGCGGCGAAATCTTCATCCGCCCCGATCTATGGGAGTTGCTCGACGGCCTCATCGCCGCCCGGCTGCGCTACAGCATCCTCACCAACGGCACGCTGATTACGGAGGAAACCCTTGAGCAGCTTGGCCGGGAGTCGCGCCGCCGCCGGCTGGATTCGATCCAGGTTTCGCTCGACGGCTCCCGCGCGGAGATCCACGACGCCTCGCGGGGCCGTGGGAGCTTCGAGAAGGCGGTCCGGGCCCTGCGTCTTCTGAAAGCCGGCGGCTTTCCGGTGACGGCGCGCGTGACCGTCAACCGGCACAATGTGGACGACCTCGAGCCCACGGTGCGGCTGCTGCTCGAGGAAATCGGCCTGCCCCGGATCGGCACCAACGATGCGATACCCATGGGGACCGGCTGCGCGCACCGCGGCGACATCGTCCTGGCGCCGGAGCAGCGGGTGCCGGCGATGCGCACGCTGGCGCGGCTGGAAGCGGCCTATCCGGGGCGCATCACCGCCAGCGCGGGTTCGTTGGCGTTGTGGCACATGTTCCGCGAAATGGAGGCGGCCAAAGCCACGGGCCGGAAAACCCGCCGCTGGCGGATGGGCTGCCTGTCCTCCTGCGGCTGCATGTTTGCCAAGCTGGCGGTGCACCACGACGGCATGATCGTGCCGTGCAACATGCTGGCGTCCGCCAGTCTGGGCCGGATCGGCGAAACGCCCATTCGCGCCCTTTGGCAGGACCATCCGCTACTGCAGGAGCTGCGCCGGCGTGGGGAGATTCCCATGGACCAGGTGCCCGGCTGCGCCGGCTGCGAATGGATTCCCTACTGCAGCGGCGGCTGCCCGGCCGCCGAATTCACCCGGACCGGCGATTTGTACCGGGCCAATCCGGATTGCTGCTACCGGCAGTTCCTGCAGGAAACGGGGGGGCTGCCATGACCGCCGGCCGGCGGACGGAAGAGGACCTCTGCTTCCAGCTGCGGCCGGAGGCGGCGATCGAGGATTTCGGCGACCGTTCCCTGGCGCTGCTGTGCGATTCCCTCCAGCTGCGGGAGCTCAACGCCGCGGCGCGGAAAATCGTGGCCCGCCTTGACGGGCGGCGGCCGGTGAAGGATATTGCCGGGGCACTGGCGCGCGAAAGCGGCGCACCGGCGCCGGAAATGCTGGCGGCCGTACGCACCGCGCTCCGGCAGCTGGAGGCGCAGGGCGTGGTCCGGCGGATGGTGGAACTGTCTCGGGAAAGGCCGCAGAACATGAATGAAGCGCAATACCTGGCGGACCCCGACGTCTCCTTCCGGCCGGAGGAGGGCGGGGGGATTCTTTACCACCTCGCGACGGATTCGCTCGAGGTGCTCAACCCGGTGGCGGTGGCGATCTGGACATTCCTGTCCGCGCCGCGGACGCAGGCCGAGGTGGTGGACCACCTGTGCGCCGTGTGCGAAGGCGCCGTCCGGAAGCAGGTCGAGAAGGACACCGGCGAATTCCTGGAGGCCATGCTGAAAAAAGGCTTCATCGGCGTGGTGGCGGAGCCCGCGTGACGAACGCCGCCGATACCTGTGAAGGGCTGGACCCCGGCGCGGTTCCGGCGCCGGACATGCCGCCAGAAGTCCCCGCCTTGCGGGTCTTCTATCTCTACCTGTCCGCTGGGTGCAACCTGCATTGCCGGCATTGCTGGATCACGCCGACGTTCGTGTCGGGGCGACCGGTCGCGGCTGAATGCCTGGATTTCGACTTGCTGAAAGCCGCGGTGGCGGAAGCCCGGCCGCTGGGGCTGGCCGGGGCCAAATTGACGGGCGGCGAGCCGACCTTGCATCCAGAATTCCGGGAAATCGTCAATTACCTGACGGCGCAAGGCTTGGAACTGTCCATGGAAACCAACGCCACGCGGATCGATCGCGAATTGGCGGCGCATCTGGTGTCCCGGACGAACCTGCGGCGGGTCGCGGTGAGTCTGGACAGTGCCGTGCCGGAGGAGCATGACCGGTTCCGGGGCCTGCGGGGCGCATTTGCCGCGGCGGTGGCGGGCATTCGGCACTTCGTGACGGCCGGCCTGCGGCCGCAGATCATCATGTCGGTTTACCGCGGCAACCGGGCCGGAGTCGCCAGGGTGATCGAACTGGCCGTTCAACTTGGCGCGGGCGCCGTGAAATTCAATCCGGTGACGCCGAGCGGCCGCGGGGCGGACCTGCATCGGCAAGGTCAGGGGCTGGATTTCACGGAATGGCTGGCGCTGATCCATGACATCAAGGGGCCGCTACAGGCGCGCTATCCCCAGATCCACTTGGGGGCTATGGTGCCGCCGGCGATGTCGCGCATCCGGGAACTGCTGAGGTACGGCGGGGAAGGCGCGGGCTGCCACGTGCGTCACATCCTGGGCATTCTCGGCACGGGCGAAATGGCCCTGTGCGGCATCGGCCGCAACATCCCCGAACTGGTCTTTGGCCAGTTGGGACGGGACGATCTGCGGGAGGTTTGGATGAACCATCCGACGCTGGTTCAGATGCGCACAGATCTGGCGGGGCCGTATCCGGGCGTCTGCGGCGACTGCCTGCATGCCGGCCGGTGCCTGACCCACTGCCTGGCCCAGAACTACGAAGCCACCGGCAAGCTCGTGAACGTCTCTCCGCTGTGTGCGGAAGCGGAGCGGCGGGGGGTGTTTCCCGCTACGCGGCGACTATCCTGGGATCAGGGGCGGACGGGCGCATGACCCCCGCGGCCGTGGATGGCTTGTTCCTGCATGCCTCGGCCGTGGTCGTGGCCGGCGGGGCGGTTTTGTTCCTGGGGCATTCCACGGCCGGCAAGAGCACCATCGCCCGGAAACTGGGATCGGTTTTTCCCGTGCTGGCCGACGATGCGGTCTATGTCGCGCCCGGGGCCAACGGCATCTGGCGCGGCGTGGATGGGGGGATGCGCTTCGGCCACGGATCGAGCCCGGCCGAGTGGATGGCCGCGGTGCGTCAGAATGTGCAGGCGTCTGGCGCGGTCCCGATCCGGGGTTTTTTCCGCATCCACCAGGCCCAATCTGTCCGGACGGAACGGATGCCGCCGATTGCACTGGGCCGGCATCTGATGGATGCGGCGATGGAAATCGACGTGCAGCGGAAATACGGCTTGAAACCGGGAAAACCAGATTTGGAACCAGTTGCCTGGCAATCGGTCATGGAAAAACGCCGGGAATGGTTCCGGCACACGGCGCACCTTGCCCGCACCTGTCCGGGATGGCATCTATGGTTTGCAGCCGCAACGACTGGAAACGAACTCGGTCCCTGTTTGCGACAGTGTTTTCAACTGGAAACTGACGGGCGGGATTAATTCGGCATCCGGTTCGCTTCGGTCGCGGGGCGGTGCTGGCATCCGGACTCAGCCATTTCCAGCAACGGGCGACCTGAAGGACGGCTTCCGACGGGCCGGCGGCAACATAAACAGGCCTGCGCGGCCGGTGGCCGATCACGGCCGCCCGACCCGGAGGGGGCAGGGGCAGTTACCGGGCTTAACCGCATGCAAATGCCCGCCTAACCATTAATTAACTGTATAGGTTTTGCTCCCAAATGTGCGCCGAAGTTATTCTTAAGCCCATTCACAGACAAACCAGCGCCTTGCCTGCTGCATGCTTGCAGGTGGCACAGGCCGGTCTAAACAATGAACAGCCGGATCCAACCAAGCTTGATCTCTGCCCGGTGCCCTGGGGCGCTCCAGACCGCGGTGACGCTGGCGGTTTTCTAGGCAATGGGCTTGAAAAGGGCAATTCTATGCATGGGGTGGCTGGCGGCCGGCCTGGCCGGCGGCAGCCTGTCCGCACGGGCCGGCAGCGCCCCGGCCGTGACGTTTTACGTGCCCTTTCCGGAGGCGGACTATCTGACGGCGTTGCAGGCGATCGAAAACGGGGGGCCGAGCACGGCGCCGGCCGATCCCGTGACCACCTACATCTCGATCGCCACGATCGCCGACGGCACGGTCATCTACTACGACCACTGGGAGGACGGCTACGAGAACAGCCTGCGGCTGGGCGATCCCCTGCAGGCCACGACGGAAATCTGGGGCGACAACGATCCGTCCAACGGCATGCCTCCGGGATTCACCAACGATTACATCCATGCCGGGAACGCCATCCTGCTCTACAATCAGCTCACCTCGTCGGTGCCGCTGGCGATTGATTACGATGGCCGCGACAAGATCGAGGCCTCCCGCGCGGTGTCCATCACCCGCACCTTCTGGACCACCGGTCCGGACACCCTGCTGGCGGGCTCGTTCGAGGTGTTCGACACCACCCGCTGGGGACTCGATTTCCGCTCTCCGGTGGGCCAGAACATTCCCGACGGCTCCGGCGCCAACGTGGGCGACCACCAGATGTTCGAATACACCGGGCTGTCGATCATTGCGGCCAAGGAAGGCACTACGGTGCGCGTGGATGCGGACAACAACGGGGTGTTCGAGACCACCAACATCCTCGGGCAGGGCGAAACCCTCTTGGTCAACGGCGGGGTCAACGTCGGCGGGCGCGTGCTGGCCGACAAGCCGGTGTCCGTGATCCTGATCAACGGGGACATCGCCTCGAACTACGAGAGCCGGGATTCGACCCTCCTGCCACTGTCCCTGTGGAGCCGCAACTACTACACGCCGGTTTCGACCCCCGCCGGCAACGGCACCCGGGTGTGGCTCTACAACCCCTCCGGGTCGGCGATCACGATCAATTACGACACCCGCGCGGGCACCAACGCCATCGTCACGGCGGCGACCAACATCGCGGCCGGATCCTACGGCTCCGTGCTGCTGCCGACCAACACGGCGGCCCGGTTCTACTCTGGCGGGGGGGAGACGGGGCCCGTGTTCTACGCCTATTCCACCACCGATTCCGATGTCACCACCACGAGCGACAACCAGGCCTGGGACTGGAGCTTCACGCTGATCCCGGACACACAGCTGGTGCCGCAGCTGCTGGTGGGCCTCGGCATCGGGCGCGATCCCACCTCGCCGGTCAACCCGAGCGAAAACGGCAACCCCATCTGGGTCACCACGGTGGGCAACGGCGAAAGCAACGTCACCGTCTACGTGGACTACGACGGGGACGGGATCGGGCCCCTGACCGACCCCAACGGATTCAATTACGACACCAGCTATTCGGTGCGCGAACTGCAGCAGCTGAAGATCTACGACCCCGACGGCGACCAGTCGAGCATGCTGATCTACGTGCTGGCCACCAATGTCAACCTGGCGGGCGCCTGGGGCCAGGATCCGCTGACCTCCACGGCGGGCGCGCCCGGCCTGGACGTCGGCACCTCCATCCCGCCGATGGACGTGCTCGATGCCTCCAAGGACCTGGCCCTGGTTGACGATACCGACGGCGACGGCTATCTCGGGCCCAGCGAGCGCGCGGAGTACCTGATCACCGTTGGGAACACCACCCGGGCGATCATTCCGGCCGCGATTTTCGTGGTCGACGAACTGCCGCCCGACACGTCCTACGTGCCCGGCACCACCTTCTACCGGGTGGGCAGCAACGGGGTCTGGGTGGCGGTGGCCGACGACGGAAGCGGCACGCCGTTCCCCCTGGACGGCACAGGGCTGGTCGTCAACGCCGAGATCTCGATCCGGAACTACTGCTACGTGAAGTTCCTGGTGGACGTGAAGCCGCCCGCCGAGCTGTCGGCCACCCCCGCGATCGTCAACACCGGTGCGGTGTGGTCCACCAAGTTCGACCGCGAGATCTTCTTTGAAAACGAGACGTTCCTCCATGGTAGCCTTGGCGACTACGTGTGGCTCGACGCCGACGGCGACGGGGTGCAGGACGCGGAGGAGCCGGGCCTCGTCGGCGTGGTTGTGTACGCGGACATCAACACCAACGGCGTGCGGGATGCCGACGAGCCGATCTCCACCACCTCGTCCAACGGGTATTACCTGCTGGAGGGCGGGTACATGATCGCGGGCACCTACTCGGTGCGGGTGGACCCCGGAACCCTGCCGGCCGGCCTGCTCCCGTCCTACGACCTGGACGGCACCGGCACCAGCCACCAGACCACCGCGGCGTTAGCGCCCGGTGAAGATCGGACCGACGTGGACTTCGGCTATATTCCGTCCGCCACCCTCGGGGACTTCACCTGGGTGGACAGCAACGGCAACGGCCAACAGGACGGCGGAGAGCCGGCGCTGGCGGGCGTGGTGGTGCGGCTGTACAACGCGGCCTCGAACGTGATCGGCACGACGACGTCGTCCGCGGCGGGCGCCTATGGCTTCGCGAACCTGTGGCCGGCCGCCTATTACGTGGATTTCACGCCGCCGGCGGGCTATTTCTTCACGACTTCCAACGTCGGCAGCGATGCGACCGACAGCGATCCGCTTCCGGGCACGAACTGCACGGCGTTCGTCACCCTGACGAACGGGCAGGCGGACCTCACCGTGGACGCCGGCTTCGTTCAGGCGGCCGCGCTCGGCGACTACACGTGGGAGGACAACAATTTCAACGGCCAGCAGGACAGCGGGGAGCCGGCGCTGGCGGGCGTGGTCATAACCCTGTACGACGTCGCGAGCAACGTGGTCGGGGTCACGACCTCCTCCGCGGCGGGGCTCTACGCCTTCACCAACCTGCCGCCGGGCGCCTATTCCGTGGGCTTCACGCCCCCGGGCGGCTATCAGTTCACGGTCGCGGAGACGGGGGCCGACGCCACGGACAGCGACGCCAACCCATTCACCGGATTGACCGGCAGCTACACGCTGGCCGGCGGCCAGGCGGACAACACGGTGGACGCGGGCTTCTACAATCCGGCCCATTTCACCCTGAAACTCTTCAAGTCGACCGCGCTGACCAACAACTGGGATTTCGGGGTCACGAACGACTACTACCTCACGCTCCAGAACACGGGCACAGTGGCGCTGGCCGGCGTCGCGCTGACGGACGCCCTGCCGCCGGGCGTCTCGTTCGTCGCGGGCAGTGCGCAGATCGTCCGGATGACGGCGGTGACGACGAATTCCTTTGTCGAGACGGTGGCGGACGGGTTCACGGCCGTGTCCTATGCGAACAACGATGGCACGGTTCATTGGGCGGGCAACTGGACGGAAGTGGGCGATAACGGCAGCGCGGCCAGCGGCAGCGTGCTGGTCCGGGTGACCGGCGGCACCAATGCGCTGGTGTTCGAAGGCAGCAGCGCCGACAACGATCATGTCACGCGCACCAACGCCTTGGCCGCGGCGGCGGGTCGGACCTACACGAACGTGACGCTGAGCTTCGCCTACCGCCGCCGGAACTGGGATTCGGGGGATTCCTTCTCCTTCTACCTCTCGACCAACGGCTTTGCCGGCCAGTCGAACCTGGTGTTCGCGGTGCCGACCTCTTCCGGCAGCGATGGCAGCTATGTCCAGATCAGCACCAACCTCACGGACCACATGGGGGCGCAAATGGCCCTGCGTTTGCGCGCGGGCGGTTCATTCAGCTATGGCGACCAGATCAACTTCGACCACGTCACATTCGCGAATTCTGGCTTTGAGATCGCCACCAACATCGTGCCGGTCTATGCCCCGGGAGTCGCGGTGGCCGTGCTCTCGAATCTGCCGGCCGCGACGCCGGCGAACCTGCTGGCAAACTACACCGTGCCGGCGGGCTCGAGCGTCACCGTGCGCATCCAGGCCACGCTGGATATGCCCCTGGTGGCGACGCAGTTCATCAACACGGCCACGGCGACGAATCCGGTCACGCCGCCGCTCGTCGCATCGGTCACGAACTATTCCGTGGCCAATACCGTCGGCGACCGGGCGTGGCTCGACGCCAATGCCAACGGCATCCAGGACGGCGGCGAGCCCGGTTTGACCGGCGTGACGGTGCGGATCTACAGCGCCGCCGCGAACCTCCTGGCGGCGACGACCACGGATGCCAGCGGGGCGTACAGCTTCACGAATCTGCCTTCGGGTTCCTACTACCTGGAATTCTCCGCCGCCGGCTACGTGATCACCGCCCCGGACCAGGGTGGCGATGACGCCTTGGACAGCGACATCGACGGCGCCGGCCGCACCGCGGCCTTCAGCCTGAGCGGCGGCACGTACGACCCGAGCCGCGACGCGGGCTTCTACCGGTTGGCGAGCCTGGGCGATTACACGTGGGAGGACCTGAACCGCAACGGGCAGCAGGACGGCGGGGAGCCGGCGCTTTCCAATGTCGTGGTGACCCTGTACGACGCGGCGTCGAACGTGGTGGGCGTAACAACCTCATCCGCGGCCGGGGCCTATGCATTCACGGATCTCATGCCGGGTTCGTACTTCGTGGGCTTCGCGCTGCCGGCGGGCTACCAGTTCGCGCCGGCGGACACAGGCAGCGACGCGACGGACAGCGATGCCCGCCCGGCGACGGGGCGGACCGGGTTCTATGCCCTGGCCAGCGGGCAGAACGACCTGACGGCGGACGCCGGCTTCTACCGGCCGGCCCGCCTGGGCGATTACACGTGGGAGGATTCGAACGGCAACGGGCAGCAGGACGGCGGCGAGCCGGCGCTGGCCGGCGTGGTCGTGACCCTGTACGACGCGGCGTCGAACGTGGTCGGCGTGACGACGTCCGCGGTCTCCGGCGCCTACGAATTCCCGAATCTGGCGCCGGGGGCGTATTTCGTCGGCTTTGCGCCGCCGGCCGGCTACCGGTCCACCGTGGCCGATACGGGCGCCGACGCCACGGACAGCGATGCCAGCCCGGCGACGGGGCTGACCGGAATCTACACCCTGGCCTACGGCCAGACGGACCTGACGGTGGACGCCGGCTTCCTCCGCGCGGCGGCCCTGGGAGATTACACCTGGCAAGACAGCAATTGCAACGGGCAGCAGGACGGTGACGAGCCGGCGCTGGCCGACGTGGTGGTGACGCTCTACGACGCGGTCTCGAACGTGGTCGGGGTCACGACCTCGTCTGTGTCCGGCGCCTACCTCTTCACCGATCTGAACCCCGGCGGCTACTTCGTGGCATTTACGCTGCCGTCCGGCTACCAGTTCACGGTCGCCGACGCCGGCGCCGATGCGACGGACAGCGACCCCAATCCAGCCACCGGCAGGACCCCGGTTTACGTCCTGGTCGCCGGTGAAACCAACCGGACGGTGGACGCCGGGTTCTACAATCTCGGAGACATCAGCCTGCGGTTGTACAAGTCGCGCAGCCTGACCAACAACTGGGACTACGGGCTGACCAACGACTACTATCTCACGCTCGAGAATACCGGCACGGTGGCGCTGGCGGGCATTGCCCTGACGGACACGTTGCCGGCCGGAGTTGCGTTCGTGCCCGGCAGCGCGCAGATCGTGCAACTGACCGAAGCGACGCTGACGCCGTTCGCGGAGACGGTGGCGGATGGTTTCGGGACCGTGGCCTACGCGAACAACGACGGCACGGCCGCCTGGCTGGGCAACTGGAGCGAGGTGGGCGACAACAACAGCCCGGCCAGCGGCACCGTGCTGGTCCAGACCTCGCCCTACACGGCCCTGCTGTTCCAGAATTACGGTGTCCGCAACGACCACGTCACCCGGACCAATCCGCTGGCCGCCGGCCCGGCGCGCGTCTACACGAACATAACCCTGAGCTTCTCGTATCTCCGCCAGAACTGGGACGCCACCGACTCGCTGACGGTCTACCTCTCGACCAACGGATTCGCCACGCAGTCGAACCTGGTCTACACCGTGCCCGGCCAGGCCATCACGGATTCGGCCTTCTCCAACTTCACTTTCGACGTCACCGCCTGGCAGGGGGCGCAGCTGGCCCTGCGTCTGCGCGCGGGCCCGAACTTCGGCTATAACGACCGGATCTACTTCGACCATGTCACGTTCACGAATTCCGGGCATGACGTGGCCACCCGCCCGGTGCCTGTCTACGGTCCGGGGGTGGCGGCGCACGTGGTGGCGGACCTGCCGAACGCGACCCCGGCGAGCCTGTTGGCAAACTACACCCTGCCGGCCGGATCAAGCGTCACGGTGCGCATCCAGGCCACCCTGGACGTCCCGCTGGCGGCGACGCAATTCATCAATACGGCCGTGGCGACGAACCCGGCGACGCCGCCGCTGAGCGCCACGGTCACCAACGTCTCCGTGCTGAATTCGGTCGGCGACCGGGTCTGGTTCGACGTCGACGGCGACGGCCTGCAGGACGGCGGCGAGACCGGCCTGACGGGTGTGACGGTGCGGATCTACGCCGCGGACTCGACCCTGGTGGCCGAAACCACGACCGGCGCCGACGGCGCCTACGTCTTCACGGACCTGCCCAGCGGCACGTACTACCTCGAATTTGTCTCGCCGCCGGATTACCTGGTCACGGCGCAGGACCAGGGCGGCGACGACGCGCAGGACAGCGACATCGATGGCGCGGGGCGCACGGCGGCGTTCACGCTTGCCGGCGGAACGCACGATGCGACCCGGGACGCGGGATTCTATCAGCCGCCGGCGGCCCTCGGCGATTTCGTGTGGCTGGACGCGAATGTCAATGGCCTGCAGGACGGCGGCAGCGAAACCGGGATGCCGGGGGTCGTGGTGCGGCTGTACGGCGCCGCCACGAACCTGGTGGCCGAGACGACGACCGGCGCCGGCGGGGCCTATCTGTTCACGAACCTGCCGCCTGCGGACTACCTCCTCGAGTTCGTTCTTCCCGCCGGCTATACCTTTACCCTGCGCGACCAGGGTGCCGATGACGCGCTCGACAGCAATCCCGCCCTGGCCACCGGTCGGACCGAGCGGTTCCACCTGCCCCCGGGCACGAACGATCTCGGCTGGGACGCGGGCTTGGTGCCGGTCCTTCCCGGGCTGATGTTGACCAAGACCGCCGACGCAGGGGACTGCCTGGCCCCCGGCGATGCAATCGTCTACACCCTCGAAGTCCGGAACACCGGCACGGTGACCATGACCGGCGTCGCGGTGGAGGATGTGCTGCCGCCGGGCCTGACCTACGTGGCCGGCTCCGCGGAGATGGTTTTGTCCAACACCTTTTACCGCACCTTCCGCGATGAATTCAGCACGGTGTCCTATGCCCGGCAGGACGGGACCGACCTCTGGGCGGCGGATTGGCAGGAGAGCGACCCCTATGGTACGGCCGGACCCGCCGGGAACTATGCCGGCGTGACTAATGGGCAGTTGTCGCTCCATTACGCCTATGTGGGCGCCGAAGCCGTCTGGCGCTGGGCCGATCTGTCCGGGGAGACCAACGCCGTCCTGGCGTTCGACTGGCAGACCATCAGTCTGGACGCCAGCGAATACCTGGCCGTGGAGGTCGCCTCCGCGCCCGACGGCCCCTTCACCACCCTGGGCACCTTCGGCAGAACCGCGACGGGCAGCACCAATTACGACATCTCCGCCTACATCTCCACGAGCACCACGATCCGCGTCGAGGCCGCGCCTGGCTCCCAGAACTGGGAAAGCGGAGAATATGGCCGGCTGGACAATGTCCAGATTTCCTGCACGAAGACCGTCGTGGCGACCAATCCCGCGGGGGCGCCGCCGCGGCTGGCAGACAACCAGATTCTGGCCCCGGCCGGCCGGCTGGTGATTACTTTTGCCGCCACCGTGGATCGGCCGGGCGTGGGGACCCAGCTGGTGAACGTCGCCACGGCCAACGCCCCAGGCCAGCCGACGCTCGAGGCGGCGACGACCAACTGCGTACGCTATGCCGACGTGGGCGTGCGCAAGCGGGTGTCGGACGCCACGCCCGACATGGGGGCGACCATTCTCTACACGCTGACGGCTTCGAACAACGGGCCGGACACGGCCACGGGAGTGGTGTTGACGGACGTGCTGCCCGCGCAGGTGACATACCAAAGCCACTCCAACGGCGCCTACGACGCCGGGACCGGAGCCTGGACCGTCGGCACGCTGGACATCAACGCCACGACCACGCTGTACATCCGGGCGACGGTCGGGATCGGCACCGCGGGGCAGTCCATTCCCAACACCGTGACGGTGACCGGCCGCGACCTGTATGACCCGGTGCCGGAGAACGACACCGACTCCGTGGTCATTGTGCCAAAGAGCTGGGCGGTCCTGGGGGACCGGATCTGGTTCGACCAGAACCGGAACGGCATCCAGGACGCCGCCGAGACCAACGTTTTCCCCGGCATTCCGGTCGCCCTGCTGGACACCAATGGCGCCATCGTGGCCGAAACCGTCACCGACAGCCAGGGACTGTACCGGTTTGAAACCGTTTTGCCGCAAACCTACCTGATCCGCTTCGACCTTGCCGCCGTTGACACCAACGGCATTCTCAGCCCCGCCAACGTCGGCGACAATGACGAGGTGGACAGCGATGTCATCAGCGGCAGCGTCGGGGCCTATGCTCTGACCGGGCCATTCACCACCAAGGCGGGCCAAACGAATCTGACGATCGACCTGGGCATCGGGATGCGGAATCCCACGCGGGCCGAGCTGATCGAGGTCTGCGGGGAATGGGCCGGCGGGGCAGGGCGCGTAGCCTGGCGCACGGCTTCGGAGTTCGGCACGGCGGGCTTCTTTGTATATCGCGTGGATCCGGAAACCGGCATCGAAACCCGGTTGAACGACAAATTGTTGCCGTCGGCCTTCCGGGAGGACGGGGCGGCCTACGCCCTGGCGGATCCCGAGGCGCGCGCGGGCGCGCGGGGTGTCTACCGGCTGGAAGAGCAGGAGCTTTCGGGCGTCCGGCGGGATCTCGGCACGCACGCCATTGTGTTTTCCGCGCCGCCGCCGGCCCCGGCCGCGCCGCGGGCGGCAGCCAAGGCCGCTGCGCCGCGGGCGGCGGCCCGGTCGGCCAGCCCCTCGCCGGTGCTGAAAGTCCAGGTCCGGCAAGAGGGAATTTACGGCGTTGCGCTCTCCGCCGTTGCCGCCGGGATGGGCCGTCCGCTGGCGGAAGTCCGGGCGCTGGCCGCCGGCGGCCAGTTGCAATTGACCCGGCGAGGCGCTCCGGTTCCGCTGATCCACGACGCGGAGCGGGACCGGCTAGTGTTCCACGGCACGGCCCCGGCCCCCGGCTGGTATGTGCATGAATCCGTTTACCTGCTGGCAGAAGGCGCGGGGCGGGCCATGCCGCGGCGCGAGCCGGTCGCCGGCAGCGGGGCGGAGATTTTCCCCGTCCAGCTGCATTTCGAGAAAAACCTGTTCCTCTTCAGCATGACGCAGATGCCGGCCGACTTCTATTTCTGGGCCGGCGTGATCAGCGGCTTTGGCGAGCTGTCGGTCCAGAGCTTCCCGCTGGACCTGGCGGGCCATGCCGGCGGAGATGTGCGCCTGAAGGTGCACTTGATGGGGTGGTCCAGTTCGACCAACAATCCCGACCACCTGGCGAAATTCGGCTTCAACGGCACCGAGGTTGGTTCGCTCGCGTTTGACGACCAGGAGCCGGCTGAGGCGGAATTGACGATACCCGCCGCGGCCGTGGTCGACGGCCTCAACACGCTGACGGTCGAGGGGATTCTTCCGCCGGGTCGCAGCGCCAGCTTCTTTGTGGTGGACTGGATCGAAGCCGCGTTCAACCGGCGGCTGGTGCCCGGCGAAGAAACGGCGCACTTCCGCGCCGGCGGCGCTGCGGCCGTCTCCGCCGCGGCGTTTGCCGAACCCCTGGCCCTGGCCCTGGACGAAGCGGGAGCGCCGACCTGGGTGGCGGACGCGACCGGCGCGTTGCCTGCCAAGGCCTGGGCGACGGACCGGCCGGATGAACGCTTTGCCGTGGCCGAGACGGAGACGGTGCCCCTGCTGATGCCGGAGCCGGCGGCGGCCGATGCGTGGTTCATGGCCCCACACAACGCGGTCGATTATCTGGTGATCGCGTCGCGAGAGCTGGCGCCCGCGGCGCAGGCCTTGGTGGATTACCGCGCCGGCCAGGGCCTGCGTGCGCGGCTGGCGGTCTTCGAAGACATTTGCGACCTGGTGGCCGGTGGCGAGCGCACTCCCGAGGCCATTCCGCTCCTGCTGCGGCAGGCGGCGGCTACCTGGGAGAAGGCGCCGGCGCTGGTGGTCCTGGCCGGCAACGGACATTACGATTACCTGGGGGCCAACACCACCGAAGCCAACCATCTGCCGCCGCTGCTGGTCCAGACGGCGGCCGGCGTGTGCGCCGCCGACGGCCGGCTGGCGGACACGGGCGGTGACGCCCGACCGGATCTCGCCATCGGCCGCCTGCCGGCGCGGACCGGCGCAGAACTCGCCGTCATGATCGCCAAGATCCAGGCCTACGAGGCCGGCTTCGGCACGGACTGGCAGAACGAACTCCGGTTGGCCGCCGACAAGACGGACGCCGCGGTCGCCAGCTTCTCGGCCGCGAACGACCGCTGGGCCGCCCTGGCGGCGGCGCCCTATGCCGTGCCGTCCCGCATTGATTTGGACCAGATGCCGCTGGCCGCTGCACAGGCGGAATTCCTGAGTTGGTTCCAGCAGGGCTCCGGGTTCATCCATTACACCGGCCATGGCGGCATGAAAAACCTGGGCGCCCAGAATCTGCTGTCGTGGACGAACGTGGCGGCCATGACCAACGCCGCCCGGCTGCCGGTCTTGGTGACCCTGACCTGCCTGGCGGCCCGCTACGAAGCGCCGGGCGCGGACAGCCTCGGCGAACTGATGCTCCGGCGTGCGGATGGCGGGGCCGTTGCCATGCTGGGGCCGTCGGGTTTGGCGCAGAGCGGTCCGGCCACGGAGCTGGGCGAGGCCTTTTATCGCACCATTCTCCAGGACGGCGAAGGGCGGCTGGGCCTGGCTTTCCTGCGGGCCCGGCGAGCGTTGGCCGGCAGCCATTTTGCGGATGACACCTTTGCCGTCTACAACCTGCTGGGCGACCCGGCGCTGCGGGTTGCGGGGAATCCGGCTGCCGACCTGCCCGACACCTCCGCACAGGTTGAGCTTACCGGCCTGGAACAGATCTACGACGGACAGCCGCGCTCGGTGACGGTGGCAACCGTACCGGCCGGCCTGCCGGTCCGGATCACTTACGACGGCAATATCGAGCCGCCGACCGCCGCCGGCCACTATGCCGTGTCCGTCACGACGACTGCTGCCGAATATGAAGGCTTCGCCACCGGTCTGCTGGTCGTGGCCCGGGCGCCGGCCCAGGTGGTGCTGTCGGGGTTGGATGCCGTCTATGATGGAGAGCCGCAGCCCGTTGAGGTGGAAACCGCGCCTGCCGGGCTGGCGGTGGAACTGACTTACGACGGGGCAGCAGCGCCCCCGGTTGTCCCCGGAGCCTACACCGTGGCCGCCCGGGTGACGGATCCCAACTACGCGGGCGAAGCGGCCGGCACGCTCGCGGTGGCCAAGATGGCGGCGCAAGTGCAGCTGGCCGGCCTGGTGCACGCCTTTGACGGCAATCCCGCGGTGGTGCAGGCGACCACCCGGCCCGCGGGCCTGGAGCTGGTCATCACTTATGACGGCGAGTCTGCGCCGCCGGCCGCCGCCGGGCAATATGCCGTGGTCGCCACGGTGGCCGACGAACTCTATGCGGGGTCGGCCACGGGCACGCTGGTGGTGGCCAGGGCCCAGGCGGAGATCGAACTGGGCAATCTGAACCAGACCTACGACGGCCAGCCCCGGCCCGTCACGGCGCAGACCTATCCCGATGATCTGGCGGTGGCGGTCACCTATGACGGCGCGCCGGCGGTTCCGCGCAACGCCGGAACCTACGCCGTGGTCGGAACCGTCCAGGATGCCAACTGGCAAGGCGTGGCAACAGACACCCTGACCATCAGCAAGGGCCACCAGACGATTGATTTCCCGCCCATCGGCGACCAGTTGGCCATGGATGTGGTAGACCTGTCCGCCCGGGCCGCCAGCGGCCTGCCCGTCGCCTTCGCGGTGGCTTCCGGCCCGGCGGCGATAGACGCGAATGGCCGCCTGGCTTTTACCGGAGCCGGCGCGGTCACGGTTGTCGCCAGCCAGGCGGGCGATGCAAACTGGGAGGCCGCCCCCGCGGTGGCTCACACCTTCCATGTGGGCACCCTCCTTGTGAGCACGAAGAATGTCCAGGTTCGGGAAAACAGCCAGGGGCGCTTCTTCCTGCGCCTGGCCGCGGCGCCGGCGGCCAGCGTCACATACACCGTAAACTGGATGTCCGGCGACTCCAATCTCACGGTCCAGGGCGGGGCGGCCCGGACGTTCACGGCGGCGAATTGGAGCAACTGGCAGGCCGTGGTCATAGGCGCGGCCGACGATGGCAATGCCGTCGGGGAAACCGCCACCTTGCAGATCTCTTCGCCGGGCCTCCCGGACCGGTTCGTGACGGCGACCGCACTGGACGACGATCTCGGCGAGAACCTGGCGCTGGCCGCGGGCGGGACGACCATCACCGGAACCAAGGCCAGCCGGCCGGAACTGCTGATCGACGGCGTGCACAACACGAGCACCAACTACGGGCACACCGGCTTGACCTACGAGCCGCCGGGAACCATGACCATGGATTTGCAGCGGCCTACCGATGTCGCCCGGCTGCGGCTGCACACCTGGGACTGGCTCTACCGCTTCCATCGCTACCGGATCGAGGGTTCGGCGGACGGCGAGGCCTGGACGCTGCTGGTGGATGCCAGCGAAGGCGAGCACAGCGGCTGGGAAGAGTGGGACGTGACGGCTTCCGCCATCCGGTACCTGCGGTTCACGGGGCTTTTCTGTTCCGCGCTGCCAAGCGTCATGGTGACCGAATGGGAGGTGTATGGCGAGCCCACCCGGCGGCGGCAGCCGGAAATTGCGGCGTCGCCGGTCAACGTCCGCGAAGCCGGCGAGGGCCGGTTCTACATCCGGCTGCACAGCGCCCCGACCGGGGCGGTGTCGTTTGCCGTGCGCCGGATGTCGGGCGATGCCGGTCTGACAGTCCAAAGCGGGGCGAAGCGGACCTTCACCCCGGCCAATTGGAGCACGTGGCAGACGGTGACGCTGGCGGCGGCGGCGGATGACAACGACACGGACGAGACGGCGGTATTCTGCATCTCCGCGCCGGGCTGGGCGGATCAGTTGGTGACGGCCACGGCGCTGGACGACGACCTCGGGGCGAACCTGGCCCTGGCCGCGGGTGGGGCGACTATCACCGGCGTCAAGGCCAGCCGGCCGGGACTATTGATCGACGGCGTGCACAACTCGAGCACCAACTACGGGCATACCGGCTGGACCAACAATCCGCCCGGGTCCATGACCCTGGACCTGCGGCAGCCGGCGGCCATCGCCCGGGTGCGCCTCCTGAACTGGAATTGGCTCCATCGCGCCCACCGCTACCGGATCGAAGCTTCACGGGACGGCGAGGCCTGGACGCTGCTGGCGGACGCCAGCGGCGAAGACCGCCACGGCTGGGACGACTGGCCGGCCGGGGGCCAGACCATTCGCTACTTGCGGTTCACGGGTTTGTCGAATTCGGTGAACCAGAGCGTCGTCATTGCAGAACTGGAAGTTTACGGCGAACCGGTCGTCGCCCGGGGAGGCCTGACCGTCGGCGCGGCGGATACCAGGACTTCCTCCAGGACTGCCGCGGCGGCCGCGTCCTTCCCGGTCACGGTGGTCACCGGCGACGACGGGCCGGACCATACCAACGGCTGGCCGGCGGTGGATGGTGATCTCGAGACGGCCTGGGTTGGCCGCCCGGGCGCGAACGGCTGGTACATCGCCTTGGAATACGACACCCCCATGGTTCTGACCAACCTGCTGGTCGAGGTGGCGGAGGATTCCGCGGCCCAATACGAATGCCTGTACAGCCAGGATGCCCTGGAATGGGGCCATTTGACGGATGCGCTCGAGGCCGGCCCGGTCGAACTCCGGTTCCTGTGGCTGGTCTTCCCCGGCGGCGCCGCGCCGGCCGCGCCCCGCGTCCTGGAAATAACGCCCCAGGTCAAGCCGTAGCAAATTGCCGTTTGCAAAATGGCCAGATCAAGCTAATCTCTGAATATCGGAGCCCTTCCCATGCCGAAATCACCGCGGTTGAAATACGAAAAGCCGGTCAGCATCGATCTGGGCCGCGTCGCGCCCATCCTCGGGGACACATGCAGCATCGGCAACGGCGCCGCGGATTGCCCCGCGGGCATGAACAACGCCGTGGTGGCGATATGCGAGCCCTCGGGTGCCGGCGCGGATAACGATTGCCGCACCGGCTCCAACGCCGGGACCTTCTGCTGGCCCACGGGCAGCGGGGCCGCGGTCTACTGCCTAGCGGGATCGGGATTCGGCAGTATGGGCGCAACCGAGCAATCCATAGGCGGAACCGAGCCCGGCCGCGACAGCGCCACCCCGACTTCAACCCTTGGCGGCACCACGGAACCGGTTCTCGACAATACCCTCGGAGCCGGTGACGGCTTGACCAGTCCCGACAACATCGGGGCCGAAGACCTGGGGTCGACCCCCAGCGACTTCGGCACGACCACGATCGATACTGGCCCTTCGCCGGAGGATTTCCAATAGGAAATACGGCTTGCAAGGGGCGGCGCTCAGGGGGGCGCGGGCAAGCTGAAATTCGATCCGCCAACCTTGCCAACCTTGCGTCCCGGAATTCGGCGCGCCCCGGCTTGCGATCGTCATGGCTCCGCGGGTATGCTGAAGTCTGGATATGGACACGGCCTCTTCACCGCTGTTGCGGACTGCCTGGCAGGAGCGGATGTCTGCGCCCTGCCGCGGCAACAGCATGCGGGGCACCTTGGCGGATGGGGATGGCCTGTGGCTTGCGCCGGGCCCGCCGGCCACGCTTCAGGTGGGAGATGTGGTGGCCTATCGCTCCGGCCGCCTTGTTATGGCGCATCGGATCGTGGACCGCGATACGGACGGATTCCGCACCCAAGGGGATGGCAACTGGCGCCGGGATGCCGCCCGGTTGGCCCCGGAACAGCTGCTGGGCATCGTGACGGCCCGGGAAAGGCGCGGCGTCCGGACTCCCGTGGTGGGAGGGCGCCGGGGCCGCTGGCGGGCCGGATGGCTGCATGGCTGCGCTTTTTTCCGCTGGCTGCTCCTGACCGGCCTGGCGCCGGTCTATGGTATGGTGCGGATCAGCCGCCTGGGCCGCCTGGCTTGGCGGCCCCGGGTCCTGGCCGTTCGTTTCACCGCGGCCGGCGGTACGCTGATCAAGTATATTCACCAGGGCCAGACCGTCGCCTGCTGGGCGGCCGGCGAACCGCGCTGGATCTGCCGCAAACCCTACGACCTGATCCTCTCTCCGCCCAAACCATGACCGCTGCCAATCCTGCCAACGCGCCTGTTCCCGAGATGGAACTGCTGTGTGCCTGCGTGGCCCCGGCTCCACCGGAAACAATTTCGGTCCGGCCGGTGGACTGGGCCCGGTTCCTGACGCTGGCCACGAACCACCATGTGCTGCCGCTGGTGCAGCAGGCCGTCAAGAATGGTGTCTTGGCTGGAATTCCGGCTGAGCATCGGTCCTACCTGCAGCGCCGGTGTCTCGCGATTTCCGCCGCCAATCTGCGATCCACGGCCATCCTGCAGCGCCTGCAGCACCGGTTGGATTCCGCGGGGATCCAACTGGTGCCGGTCAAGGGGCCGGCGCTGGCGGCGCTGGCCTACGGCAGTACCGCCTTGCGGCAGTTTGAAGACCTGGACCTGCTAGTGAAGCCTGGAGAACTGCTACGGGCGGTCACCTTGCTCGCGGAGGAAGGCTATGCCGCCTGGGAATTGCCTCCCTCAGCCAGCCGCGGCCGCTACCTGGCCTGGCGGCAGGATTGGTCGCTGCGCAAACCGGGCGATCCCGTGCATCTGGACCTGAAACCCGTGCTGATTTCCCACACGCTTTGTGACGTTCGTTCAGTCGATTTCATGGCCCGGGCCTGCCGGCCGGTGCCCATCGGGGAAGGCCGGATGCTGCGGGCGCCGGGGCCGGAAGCCATGTTGTTGGCGGTCTGTGTGGATGGTGCTAACGAGATGTGGGGCAAACTCTCCGCCGTGGCGGATGCCGCCGCCCTGCTGGCGAATTATCCCGCAGCCGATTGGGCCGGCCTGCTGCAGGCGGCGGCGGGGCTCGGGCAGAAACGAAGCCTGTTGATCGGGACCACCTTGGCCGGCCGCCTGCTGGCCGGTCCCCGGCCCGCGGCATTCGCCCGGGAGCGGGATTCCACGGCAAGCGCTCTGGCGGCGGCGGCGGCCTGGCGGCTGCAGGCGGGCATTTCGCTGCAGACCGGCATCGTGCGGCAGTGCGGATTTGCCTGGCGGAGCCGGGATACGCTCCGCGCCCGCGGCCGCTACCTTGGGCGGCTGCTTTTCGTGCCGGGCGCGGCAGAACTTCGCCAAATTGCCTTGCCGCCGGCCCTGTATCCGCTTTATTCCTGCCTGCGGCCTTTCCGGCTGGGGTGGCGCGCCTGGCGGGGCCCGGCGCCGCGTCCGGATCCGGAAGAGGCTGGATTGGAATCATGAGCAGGCGTTGGAACAGATTGGGACATGCCGGCCAAGCCGTCCGGCTGGTGTGGACCAGCGCCCGGCAATGGACGCTGCTGCAAGGCGTGACCATTGTCGGCCAAGGTCTGCTGCCTGTGGCCACGCTTGCCCTGACCCGTCAGGTGGTCAATGCCGCCAGCGCCTTTTTATCCCAGCCTCCCGCCGTCCGGGACATTCGGCCACTGCTGGTCCTGTTGCCGTGGGTGGTGGCCGTGACCGTAGCCGGGTGGCTGTGCCGGGCCTTGTCCGCCCTGGTGGCCGAAGCCCAGACGGAGGCGGTGGCCGACCGCGTGCAGGACGCCCTGCAAGCCAAGTCCGTCGAGGTGGACCTGGCCTATTTCGAAACCTCGTCCTACTATGACCAGATGCGACTGGCCCAGGCCGAGGCGATGTCCCGGCCCACGAGCATTGTTCGCAACCTGGTGCAGTTGGGAAGCGCGGGGCTGGTCCTGGCCTCGGTGGCAGGCGTTCTCGTGGTTTCGCAAGGCCTCCTGCTGCCGATCTTGTTCGCGGCGGCGCTGCCCGGCGCGGCGGCGCGGATCTGGAATTCGCGGCGTTGGAACCGGTGGCGGATGACCCAGGGGGCCAGTGAACGATTTGCCGGCTATCTGCACCTCCTGCTGACCTCGCTGCCGTTCGCCAAGGAGCTCCGGCTGGGAGGGCACGGCGGCGAACTGCGCCGGCAATACGGCGCCCTGCGCGGCGGTCTGCGCCGGCGGCGGCTGGCCCTGATGCGGCGGCGAGCCGCGACGGATTTCCTGGCGGATGCCGTATCCGCCATCGCCATCGCCGCCGGCCTGGGGATCATCTACCTGCGGCTCCACGGCAGCACCATGACCCTCGGCGACCTGGCCCTGCTCTATGGCGGTTTCCAGAAGGGCAAAGCCGCGTTTTCGGGAGTTCTGGGCAGTCTGGCCGCTTTGTATGAAGACTCGCTGTTTCTGGCGCACTACTATGATTTTCTGGGTCTGCCATCGAAGGTCTGCTCGCCGCCCCGGCCCCGGCCGCCGCCGCGCCGCTTCACCCAGGAGATCCGCTTTGACAACGTGACGTTTCGCTATCCCGGAACAGACCGGGACGTGCTGCAGGCCGTGGACCTGGCCATCCGGCCCGGGGAAAAGGTGGCCTTGGTGGGGGAGAACGGATCCGGCAAGACCACCCTGGTCAAACTCCTCTGCCGCCTGTACGATCCGACCGCGGGCCGAATCCTGGTCGACGGCACCGATATCCGGGAGTTCTCCGTCGCGGAATACCGCGCCCGGTTCGCCGTGCTGTTCCAGGATTTCGTGCGCTACCAGATGACCGTTGCGGAAAACATCCGCCTAGGAGACGTATCCGTGCCCGTTGGTGATCCCCGGATCGCCGGCGCCGCCCGCCTGGCGGGGGCGCATGAGCTGATCGCCCGGCTGCCGGCGGGATATGAAACGCGCCTGGGCCGCCTGTTTGCGGGCGGAGTCGAATTGAGTGAAGGCCAATGGCAGCGGATCGCCTTGGCCCGGGCCCTGTTGCGCGACAGTTCCGTGCTCCTGCTGGACGAGCCCAGCAGCGCCCTCGATCCGAAGGCGGAACGCGCCTTGCTGGAAATGGTCATGCAAACCGCCCGGGATCGGACGGTCCTCATGGTGAGCCACCGGTTTTCAACCGTGCATGCGGCCGACCGGATTTTGGTCCTGGCGGAGGGCCGGCTCGTGGAATCCGGCTCCCATCTGCAACTGCTTCAATCCAATGGGATTTATGCCGGCCTGTTCGCCCTGAAGGGCCGCGGTTAGAAAATTAAGTTTTCGTTAGTGGCTGACGAAGAATTACTTGCTACTCGGTGAACGCGAGTACATATTGACGAAATGCACTCGTGTTTACAGCTCGCGCGCATAATGGGTGTTTTTACGCTATTATGCTGGCCGTGGACTGTTTTGGCCGGACCGGGCGACGGCATCAACCTGGGCTCCTGGGTGCTGAGTCCCTATCTGGACATCGTTTTTACCCACGATTCGAACGTCTACAAGGATTATACCAACGAGATCGACGATATCTATTTTGAACCCGAAGTGGGACTGAGATTCAGTTCATCCGGAGACACCAACTGCCTGTCCTTGCGGGGCAACGTCTATTATTCCGACCGGCAGTACGATCAGGAGAAGAACCGCGATTTCGTCACATATGGCGACAGCCTCAACTTCCGCTGGGGCAATGGCCGGCGGGCCCTGCTGGAATTGATCCAGAGTTATCGCTTCCTGGATGACAATGATCGCCACGCCGCCGACATCGAATCCTCGACGCTGGCCTCGGAGATGATCGAGGATAGTAACGCCCTGGACCTCGAGCGCGAGATTCACCAGGTGGGCGTTTCCCTTTCCCGCCGGTTCACGGACAAGCTGGAACTGGCCCTGGCCTACCGCTATGCCGGCGTGATCTATGCCAACACCAATCACAACCGGCTGGAGCCGAAACAACTCTATGTCCCCCGCGGCCTGGACCTGGATGGCCATATCCTCGAATTCACCGGCGGCCTGGGCCTGACGGAAAAAACCGACCTCGTCCTGACGTTGCGGCAGGGGCTCCAGTATCAGGAGGGCATATCCGACCCCGCCGAACTGACCACGGCGCGGCTCGGCTTGAAGAACCAGGGCACCGAAAAGCTGGTCTATGGCTTCAGCGCCGGCCTGGAATACTATGCGCGGCCCGGCCAGACCCGGTTCGCAGAGGCGGACCTCGGCGAGGATGACGTGGAAGTCACCGCCGAGGGCGTCGAGATCCACAACGACCAGATTTCGTTCAACTTCGCGGCGGCGGTGGACTGGTATGCCACGGAGAAGCTCACGTTCCGCGGCGGCGGCTACAACGGGACCCAGTTCTCCTCGTTCTATGAGCAGAACGGCGTGGAGTACATGAGTCTCTGGCTCGGCGCGGGCTACCGCTGGAAACCCAGCACGATCTTTTCCGTGCGGGGCATCGGCCGCTATGACGACTACCTGGATCCCGTGACCCACCAGGGCGTCACCCAGGACCGCCATGACTGGCGCCTGGAGGGCCACGCGCGCGTCGACTACATCGCCCCCGGCGGATTCGTGCGTTTCTACCTCGAGGGCACCTACGACGAGGTGAATTCCAATTTCGATTTCGTGGAGTATGTGGATGTCCGGCTCATCCTGGGCGCCAAGGTGATGTATTAAAGGAGCGATGCCATGAAAACACGGATCCTGGGGCTGGCCCTGCTCGCCGGCACACTGACGGGCAATGCGCAGGCGGCGTTCGAAAAGCCGACGGGGGAGCAGTTGAAGGCCGCAGCCGAGAATCCGGCCCTCGTGGTGGCCCTGGTCAAGGACGCCAATCCCGACCAGGCCGCGGAGGTGGGCAAGGATGTCATCATCCAGATCATCCGCCTGGATCTGGAGCCCGACCAGCGCGACCAGCGCTTCTCGATGCTGGTCCGCTATCTGTTCACCGCCTTTCCCCAGGATGACTGGGCGGCGCTGGCCATCTCGCTCGGTCGGTTCGTGGCGGCCAGTCCGGCAGCCAGCGCAACCCCGGACATTGTCTCCGCCATCCAGCGGGCGGTCATTGAATTCTGCGGCGTGGACTATGGTGACACTTTCGCCAATTCCTATCTGCTGGCGATGCAGACGATCGCCGGCTCGCCTGGCGGCGGGAAGACCGTGCCGCCCCAGCCGCCGCCGCCGCCGGTGGCGCTGCCCTACGAAGGGCAGCGGCTGCCCTGAGCGCGGCCGGGTCGAGGGGAAAATGCGCTGGATTTCGCCGGGGAGGCGGGCGTAAGGTGAGGCGTTTTCAAGACGTAAGGACTGCCCATGGAATTGAGCGCGCATGAAATCGAGTTCCGCCGCCAGCGGCTGGCCCACCTGGAGGCCCTGAAGGCCGCCGGCCACCGGCCCTTCGGCCGCGCCTTCGTCCGCACCGGCTCGCTGGCCGAGGTGCGCGCCGGCTTTGCCGAGGGCCGGCCCGCCGCCCTGGCCGGCCGCGTGATTGCCATCCGCGAGATGGGCAAGAGTCTCTTTGCGCATGTGCAGGACGGCACGGACAAGTTCCAGCTCTACGTGCAGAAAAACGCGGTCGGCGAGGAAGCTTTTGCGGCCTTCCGGGCGGTGGATTTGGGCGATTTCCTCGGCGCGGAGGGCGAGCTGTTCACCACCCGCACCGGCGAGCAGTCCCTCAAGGTGCTCCGCTGGGAGCCCCTGGCAAAGGCGCTGCATCCGCTGCCGGAGAAGTGGCACGGCCTGCACGACGTCGAGTTGCGCTACCGCCAGCGCTATCTCGACCTGATCGCCAATCCGGAGGTGCGGCGGGTGTTCGACCTCCGCAGCCGCCTGCTGTCGTTCATCCGCCGGTTTCTCGAGGGGCGGGGCTATTTCGAGGTGGAGACGCCCGTGCTGCAGGCCCAGGCCGGCGGCGCCATCGCCACCCCGTTCGAAACCTTCTACAACGCCCTGGGACAGCCGATGTACCTGCGGATCGCCCCGGAGCTCTACCTCAAGCGGCTCCTGGTGGGCGGCTATGACAAGGTGTTCGAGCTGGGCAAGAACTTCCGCAACGAGGGGCTCGACCGCTCGCACAACCCGGAGTTCACCATGCTCGAGCTCTACGAGGCTTACGGCGACATGCGCACCATGATGCGGCTTGTCGAAGACCTGGTCAGCACGGCGGCCCGGGAGTTGTGCGGCACGCTGCAGGTGGGCAAGCCGGGACAGGCGCCGGTCGACCTCACGCCGCCCTGGCGGGTGGCGGCCTATCATGACCTCGTCCGCGAAAAGGCGGGCGCCGACTGGTTCGAAAAGCCTGTCGAAGCCGCCCGCGAATGGGCCCGGGCCCAGGGCCTCGACATTCCGGCGGAACTGAACCACGCGCAGATCACCCACGAAGTGTACAGCAAGCTGATCGAACGGACGCTGCTGGCGCCGACCTTCGTGACGCGCCTGCCGGCGGAGCTGGTGCCCCTGGCCAAGCGCTGCGAGGACGACCCGTCCGTGGTGGACGTGTTCGAGCTGGTGGTGCGCGGGCGCGAGCTCGCTCCGGGCTACTCCGAGCTGAACGACCCGCTCGACCAGCGCGCGCGCCTCGAAGAACAGGCCGGCGGCGACGCCGGCAAGCTCGACGAGGATTTCCTGCGCGCCCTCGAGCACGGCATGCCGCCCGCCGGCGGCATGGGCATCGGCATCGACCGCCTCGTGATGGTCCTTTCCGGCGAGGAAAGCGTGCGCGACGTGATGCTGTTCCCGCAGATGAAGCTCCGCGAACCGAAGCCGGAAGCGCCGCCCGCCGAATGACGCTGCCGTTTTCATTGTTCCTGGCGCTCAAGTACCTCAAGCCCAAGCGCACCTTCCTGTCGGTCGTGACGGTGCTGGCGGTACTGGGCGTGCTGCTCGGCGTGGCCGTGCTCATCATCGTGCTCTCGGTGATGACCGGCTTTGACGAGATGTGGCGCCGGAAGATCCTCGACTTCAACGCGCACCTCACCGTGGCCGTCCCCGGCGGCGCGGTCGCGGACGAAGAGGGGCTCTGCGCGCAGATTGAGGCCGTGCCCGGCGTGACCGGCGCCGCTCCCTTCCTGCAGAGCCTCGTGTTCATCCAGAAGCCCAACGGACAGATCGAGACGCCCATCCTCCGCGGTGTCGATCCCGCGCGCGAGGGCCGCGTCAGCCGCATCCCGCAAAGCCTGGTGGCCGGCGAATTTTCGGTTGCCGAAGGCCGCGTTGTCATCGGGAGCGACCTGGCGGCGCGGCTCGGAGCCGCCGTCGGCGACGCGTTGACGGTGTATTCGCCCGCGACCTTCATGGGCGAGGACGAAATCCGCCTGCCGGCGGAGATGACGGTGGCCGGCATCTTCGAGATGGGCATGTGGGAATTCGACATGGGCTACCTCGTGGCGTCCCTCTGGGAGGCGCGCGACTTCTGCGCCGGCGCCGGCCTCGAGGGCATCCAGGTCATGACCGCCGAGCCCTACGCGGCGGACCGGATCGCCGCCGAACTGCGCAAACGGCTGGGGCCCGGCGTGTCCGTGACCACCTGGATGGAGCAGAACCAGCAGCTCTTCGCCGCCCTGCGGGTCGAGAAGAACATGATGTTCTTCCTGCTGATCTTCATCACGATCGTGGCAGCCTTCGGCATCACCAACACCCTGATCACGGTGACGGTCCAGAAGACGCGGGAGATCGGCCTGTTGCGCGCGCTGGGATTCTCGGCCGGCGGGATCATGCGGGTGTTCTTCTGGCAGGGCTGGGTCGCCGGCCTGCTGGGCACGACGCTGGGCATCGGGACCGGCCTGGTGGTGCTGAAGTACCGCAACCACCTGCTGCATTTCCTGAACGACCGCTGCGGCATGCAGCTGCTGCCCGAGGAGCTCTACCACCTGGCGGAGCTGCCGGCGCACACCCTGCCGGGCGACGTCGCCCTGGTGGGCGTGTCGGTGCTGGTGATCTGCACCCTGGCGGCGGTGATCCCCGCCTGGCAGGCGGCCCGGCTCGAACCGGTGAAGGCCTTGCGCTATGAGTAGCCTGGTCGAAGCCATTGAAGTCCGCCGCGCGTTCGCCCTCGAGTCCCGCACGCTGGAGGTGCTGCGCGGGGTGTCGCTGGCCGTGGCCGAGGGCGAGACCCTGGCGATCACCGGCATGAGCGGGGCGGGCAAGAGCACCCTGCTGCACATCCTCGGCGGCCTCGACCGGCCGACCTCCGGCCAGGTGCGCTACCGCGGCCGCGACCTCTACGCCGCGGGCGACCGCGAGCGCTCGGCCATCCGCGCCCGGAAAATCGGCTTCGTGTTCCAAGCGTACCACCTGCTGCCGGAACTGACCGTGCTGGAGAACGTGCTGCTGCCCGGCCTCGAGGCGCACGGCGCCTTCCTGCAGGGCGGCAAGCTGCGCGCGCGCGCGGCGGAACTCCTCGCCCGCGTCGGCCTCGCGGACCGCGCCCGGCACCGGCCCAACGAGCTGTCCGGCGGCGAACAGCAACGCGCGGCCATCGCCCGCGCCCTGATGAACAGCCCCGAGCTGCTGCTGGCCGATGAACCCACCGGCAACCTGGATTCCCAGACCGGCGCGGATGTGCTGGACTACCTGTTCACGCTGGCCGCGGAGCGGCGCCTGACCCTCGTCATCGTGACCCACAACGAATCCGTCGCCCCCCGCTGCCGGCGCCACATCGTCCTGCGCGACGGCCTGTCCGGGGCTTGAGCGGGGTCGTAAAATCCGGGTGGTGATAAACACCCGGATGGTTTTTTCCACCGATGGAATAATATTTTCCACGGTGTGGAAAACTGCGGCGGTCAGTAGGCGCTGGTGCGGTAGACGGGCTGGAAGAGGCGGGTTTCGCGTGCGCAGAGGGCCTGCACGGGGCAGGCCGG
Organism: uncultured Verrucomicrobiota bacterium; assembly: GCA_964393515.1. Taxonomy (GTDB): domain Bacteria; phylum Verrucomicrobiota; class Kiritimatiellia; order CAIQIC01; family Lenti-01; genus Lenti-01. Next base: position 40,607 of record CAYMTY010000002.1, on the reverse strand, counting down.
GCAGTCGGGTTCCGTCGTTTCGGGGCAGCGGGTGCGGTTCTGGAAGAAGAACCAGTCCACGGCGGCGGCGGACCGGCCGGAGAGCTTCATCAGTCGGCCGATGGCGGCGCAGGTGGCGGTGCGCACGGCCTCCTCCTCGGCCGCGGTTAAAAGCCGGCGGGCTTCGAGTTTCTGCCGCAGGGCGGGATCCTCGACGCGGATAAGGCCGGTGCGGAGCGCGCTGCGCTGAAGGTGATAGTCGATGATCGGCTCTGCCGATTCCGGGTCGCTGACCGTCAGGAAATGCTCGGGGCGGTTTTCGAGGACGATGGCCAGCAGCATGGCTTTTTTCCGGAGCGGGTCGCCGGCGTAGCCGGGGATGTCCGCCAGCAGATCCAGCAGCGCGCGCAGGGGGCGGGGCGCGGCCTGGGCGCGCGCCAGGAGGGCGGCGGGTTCCAGGTCCCGGGCGCCGAACCAGTCCGCATAGCCGCGGATCAGGGCGAGATGCTCCGGCCACATGGGCAGGGGATTTCTTCCGGCGTCGTCGTGAAAAAGAGCCGCGAGTTCCGCATCGGTTCGCGCCGCCAGCCGGGCGGGGGCCAGGGCCGCGGGATCCTGCTGCCAGGCGCGGGTGCAGGCGCGGAAGAGGAAATCCGAACCCTTGAGGTTGCGGCCGTCGAGGGGGGCGACCATGGGTTGTTCCCAGCGATCGCCAGCGAGGGTCCAGAAGCCGAACTGGTGGGCGCAGGCGCAGCAGAAATATTCGAGGACGCCGGGACGATTCCGTTCCGGGTAGATGAAGCCCTCGCTTCGGGAGCAGAAATCGAAGGGGGCGGCGTCGTCCGCGGCGCGGAGATGGGCGGCAAAGGCGGCGAGGCGGCAGTCGTCCAGGACAACGGGCTTCATGCCAGGGCGGCTAGCGGAAGACGGGCGCATCCTTCCAGAGGCGTTCGAGGGCGTAATAGGCCCGCATGCGCGGGGTGAACAGGTGGACGATGAAATCGAGGTAGTCGAGCACGAGCCATTCGCTTTCGGCGGAGCCGGCGCGGCGGTGGGGCGCGACCGGCGGATCCGCCTGCCGCAGCTGTTTGACGACTTCGTTGGCCAGTGCGCGCAGATGGGGGTTGTTGAGGCCAGACGCAAGAATCATGTAGTCGGTCACGTCCGAAACGCCGGCCATGTTCAGCACGACGATTTCCACGCCCTTCTTGTCGCCGAGCGCGGCGCGGGCCAGCTTCACGTGGCGGGGCAGGCCGCTCGCGGGTTTGCGGGGCGCGGCCGGTTTACGGGCGGGGGCCTTGCGGGGGGGGGATTTCGCGGCGGCTTTCCGGGGGGGACGGCGGGAGGTCTTCATCGGTATAGGTTGTGCTCCTGAATGTAGCGGATGACGGCCGGGGGGACAAGCTCGACGGGTTCGCCGGCGGCGATTTGGGCGCGGATGCCGCGGGAGGAGACCGCAACGGGGTTGCCGGTGCGCAAATCGGCCAGCAGCCGCTCAGGCCAGGGCGGTGGCAGGTGGATGGTGGCGGGATTGGGCACGAAGCCGGGCCGGGCCAGCGTGACGACCCGGACAAGGGCCAGCAGGTCGAGGGGCCGGTGCCAGGTATGCAGTTCGGGCAGGGTGTCGGCGCCGATGATGAAGACGAAGCCGGTGCCGGGATGCAGCGCCTGGAGGGCGCGCACGGTGTCCAGGGTGTAGGACTTGCCGGGCCGGTCGAATTCGATCGGCAGGGCGGCGAAGCGGGACTCGCCGGCGAGAGCGAGGCGCAGCATGGCGAGGCGGTCCGCGTTGGCGGCCAGGTTGGTGCGGGGCTTGTGCGGGGGGACCGAGCAGGGGATGAACCAGACCGCGTCGAGCTCGAACAGGACCAGCGCTTCGCGGGCGATGGCCAGATGGCCTTCGTGCACGGGATTGAACGTGCCCCCGAGCAGTCCGACCCGGCGGAGCGGATTGCGGGTGGTGGCCGGACCGGCCATCAGAACAACACCGGTTCGCTGGCGGGGGCCAGGGGCACGATTTGGCCAACGACCACGACCGGCATGTCGCTGCTCTCCACCCAGAATTCGCGGCCCCGGATGGAAACCTTCTTGCCGATGTACGGGCGGAGTTCCCGGGAGTCGCCGTGGATGTGGCAGATCATTTCCAGGACGTTGTCGGCGTTGCGAGCTTGCAGGCGGAAGCGGGAAGGGGAGGCGGCCATGAACGGCGCGTTGCGCAGTTCGCCTTCGACCTGCACGGATTTGCCCTGGTGGGGCAGCTCGGCCAGTTCAAGCTCGTCGACCAGGCCGGGATCGACGGCGACTTCGACATCCTTGGACTTCTGCGCGATCAAGGTGCCGGCGGGCGCCGGCACGGGTTCGGAGGCGGCCGGCGATCGGGGCTTGCGCCCGGACTGGACGGGAGTGCGGGAGGCTGCGGGCCGGGGCGCCGGAGCCGGCAGAGCCGTGGCGGGATGCAAAGCCGGTTTGGCGGCGGCCGCCGGCGGCGGCGCAGAGGCGGAGGAGACGGCCGTCGGCCTGGAGGCCGCCGCGGCCGCGGGCGCCGGGGCGGGGGCCTTGACAACGGCTGGAGCCGGCCTGGGCGCCGGAGCCGGCTTGGCTGCCGGTGGGGGCGGCGAAGCGGGCTTCGGTGGCGGCGGTGCCGCCACCGGGGCGGGAGCGGTGGCAAAAGTCACGGGTGGGGGCGGCGGCGGAGCGCTTGCCGAGGCTGGCGTTGGCGCCGGCGTGGCCGTCCCGGCGGGAGCGGGGACGGGTTTAGGCACCGGAGCTTGGATTTTCGCCAGATCCTGGCTTTGCACCCAGAACGTCATTTCCGCGGGCGGGGCGATCCGGCACCAGTCGCCCTCCTCGCCGCGGACCTCAACGGCGGTGCCGCGGGCCAGATTGCTGACCACCGGATGCTGAATGCCGGGGCCGGAGCGGACCTGGATGCTCTTGGCGACGACCCGGCCGCCTTCGATGAAATCCTTGTTGATCCACAAATCCACACTGCCGGTCGGCGCGATGGCCGCCCAGGCGCCGTCCGTGCGCAGGATGGTCAGAGCGGTGCCGGCAGGGAGGCGGCCGACCTGAGGGGCCTCGCCGGCCGGCTGCGTGCGGATGGCGGTTGCCGTGGCGGTCTGCAGCCGGGTTTCGGCGGCAAAAGCCGCAAGCGCCGGCAGCGATAACGCCAGCAGGACGGTCAGAAAGCGATGGCAACGAATCATGGGCGGCAGTCTAGCGGCGGTCCCCGGCGGAATCAACCGCGAAGTCCGTTCGGCGGGCATGCGGACGGATTTTATTGTGAGGACCCCGGGGAAACGGCTATCCTGACAAAATGGATTCAGTGGACCAGGACGCGGGCAAGCTGCCGGTCGCGGCCGCCGCAGCAGGCGCGGGGCTGCCGCTGGCCATCGCCGCCTGGGGCGTCACGGAGCCGCCGGTGGCCGCCCGGCTGGTGGAGGAATGGCTGGCGTCCGCCGCCGGCACCGGCGAATTGGCGCCGTCCTGCCCGGTGGTTTGCCAATTGACGGAACGCGTGGCGGAAGCGCTCCCCGACCGGGAACCCTTCCTGGCGCGGATCCTGCCGGGCCTGGCCCGGTATGTGGAACGGGTGTTCGACCGCTACGATCCGGCCGGCACAGGCCTGCCGCGCTGGCCCGCGCCGCACGAGGCGCTGTTCCCCGCCGAGTACGCGCCGGGGCGGTTCACAGTGGACCTGGCGGTACTGCTGTCGAACGAAGCGGCCGCCTTCTGCCGCCTGGCCGCCGACCATCCGGAACTGGATGGCGCCATCGGCGCGGCGGAGGGCGAACAACGCGAACTCGACGACTGGCTCCGGGAAACGTTCTGGGACGAGGAGGCCGCCGCCTTCCACCGCGCGGACCCGGGCCGTCCCAGCACGCCCGACCTGACCCCGGCGGGTTTCTTTCCGCTGGTCTGGGAGGGCCGGACCGAACCGATGGCCACGGGCCTGCGCGGCCGTCTCGAAGAATGGGCTCCGGCCGGCTGCCCGGCGCGGACCTGGGTGCTGTTTTTCGCGCTGGCGCTGGCCACCCCGCATAACAGCGTGATCGCCTGGATGCGGCGGAAAGGCCTGCCGGCCGGGGCGGAGCCGCTGGAGACCGCCGCCTGGGCAGTGCTGCTCGCGGCGGCCGACCGGCTGCGCCAGGAATTTACGGCGGATATTCCCCCGGTGGCGCGCTGGTGCGATGCGCACGGGCGGCGGATCGCCCGGGGCCTGCTGGCGGGCGGCGGCCTGCTGGTCGCGGGCCTGTTGGCGTGGCAGGTGTTCCACCGGGAGGATCGGGAGCCGCCCGCCGCCGCGGCCCTGGAGCGCGAGGCCCGCCTGGCCTGTGCCGACGGGCGCCACGCCCGGGCCGTCCTGCTGTACGCCCGGGCCGCGCGGACCGGCCCGGCCGCCTACTATCTCTACCGGCAGGGGAACGAATGGATGCATCTGGCGCGGTTTGCCGACGCCGAGACGGCCTACCGCGCCGCGCTGGCGCGCGAACCGGATGCGCCCAACGCACGGCTGAACCTCGCCCTGGCGGTGTTGCGACAGGGGCCGGCGCGGCGCGCGGAGGCGCTGGCGCTCTATCGCGCCCTCGCGGAGGATCCGGCCGCGGCAACCTGGCCGGAACTGGCGGACCGGGCGCGGCGGGCGGCGGAACTCGTCGGGCGCCAGATCGCCCTGGACCGGGAATAGCCGGCGCCGGGGGACGGATTGACAGGCCCCCTTCGGGGTGGAATAGTTTGGCAACTGGAGGCGCACGATGATGAACAACGCAAAGGCGGGAATGCTGGTTGTCCTGGCGGTGCTGGGCGGCGGCTGTTTCCGCAACACAATCTCCGAAATCGAACTCACCATTCCGGCGTTGCAGAGCGAGTCCTGCGTGCAGGCCGTGAAGGACGCGGTCGGCCGGCTCGGTGATGGCGCCGTGCTGGAAGTTCGGGCAGACGTGCCGGCGCGCACCGTGTGGGTGAAGTACGACAACGTGCGGCTGGGCCGGCGGAACGTCGAGGTGGCGGTGCGCCACGCCGGCTTCGCTGTGAACGACCTGCCGGCCGACGAAGAGGCGCGGGCGAAACTGCCCCCGGAGTGCCGCGGCCATGACTAGGCCAGTGACGTTCACCTGGTCCGGGACGCGGCCGGATTCGCGGGAGCCCCAGGTCATCCTGGTGCAGGACGGCCGGCCGCTGGCCCCGCCCGCGCTTTCCGCCCCGGACCGGCGGGCACTGGCGGCCTGGACGAAGGCCGCGAAATTCGAGGGCACGGCGGGGACGACTGCGTGGACCGCGGGACTGAACCGTCCGTTTTTACTGGCGGGGATCGGCCCGCGCCGGGAGTTCCAACCGGCCCGCTGGCTGCGCGCCTGGGCCGCCGTGGGCCGCACCCTGGCCAAGAATCCGGCGGTGCCGCGGATCGCCTGCGAATGGCCGGCGGCGCCGGACTGGCCCGAGGACCCGGCCACCCTGGCCGGCCTGGCGGCGGAAGGCCTGCTGGCCGGGGCCTATGCATTCGACACCTACAAGTCCCGGAAAACCGCCGGGGCCTTTGCCTTCACCTGGATCGGCCGGGCACTGAGCGTCCGGGCCGTGCGCGCGGCGGTGCGTCAGGCGGAAATCACCGGCGCGACCCTGCGCGAAGTGCGGGACCTCGCAAACCTGCCGGCGAACGAACTCGGGCCCCTGGCCCTGGCCGCGCAGGTGCGCCGGCTGGCGCGCCGGAATGGCCTGGCCTGCCGGGTGCGGGACATGGCGGCGCTGGCCCGGGAGAAATGCGGCGCGTTCTTGGCGGTGGCGCAAGGCAGCCGCCGCCCGGGCTGCCTGATCCGGGTGGCTTATGCCGGGCGGCGCGGCGCGCCCGCCCGCCCGCTGGTGCTGGTGGGCAAGGCGGTGACGTTCGACACGGGCGGCATCAGCCTCAAGCCCCCGAAAAACATGGAATGGATGAAATACGACAAGAGCGGCGGCATGGTCGCCCTGGCGGCGGTGCTGCTGGCGGCGCGGCGGAAACTGCCGCGCCCGGTGATCGCCTACATTCCCGCGGCCGATAACATGCCCGGCGGCAGCGCGACGCGTCCCGGCGACATCGTCACGGCCCGCAACGGCAAGACCATCGAAATCCTGAACACCGATGCGGAGGGCCGGCTGCTGCTGGCGGACGCGCTGTCGTTCGCGGTGGAGGAGCGGCCCGCGGCGATCGTGGACATCGCCACGCTGACCGGGGCGGTGGTTATCGCGCTGGGCCACGAGGCCGCCGCCGTGCTGGGCCGCGACGACCGGCTGGTGCTCGACCTGATGCTGGCCGGCGAGGCCACCGGCGAGCGGCTCTGGCCGCTGCCCCTCTGGCCGGAGTACGATGAGATGCTCAAGGGCCAGTTTGCGGACCTGAAGAACATCGGCGACGGCTCCGCCGGAACCATCGCCGGCGGCGCGTTCCTCAAGCATTTCGTGCCGGAAGGGATTCCCTGGGCGCACCTGGACATCGCCGGGACGGCCTGGCTCGAGACGGCCAAGCCCCACGGCGCCCCCGGGGCGACGCTGGCCGGCGCCCGCCTGCTGGCGGAGTGGTGCGCCCGCGCGCACCGGGGAACCTGACGGCCGGCCCCGGGCATGCGCTTCCTGGTCGACCAGTTCATGGACCACCTGACGCTGGAGCGCGGCCTGAGCGCGAACACCCGCATGGCCTACGGCCACGACCTGGCGGAATTCCTGGCGTTCCTCTCCCGCCGCGGGCGACCGGGCATCCAGCAGGTCGAGCGGCGGGACATCCTCGACTTTCTGATGGAAGGCAAGCGCAAGGGCCTGGCCGCCGCCAGCCTGGCGCGCCGCCTGGTGGCGATTAAAGTTTTCTTCCGGCACCTGGCGCGCGAAGGGCTGCTGGCGGTCAACGTGGCCGATGCGCTGGAATCGCCCCGCCTGTGGAAGATCCTGCCGCCGACGCTGACGCGGGAGGAAGTGGACCGGCTGCTGGCCGCGCCGGACTCGGCCACGCCCCGCGGCCTGCGCGACCGCGCAATCCTGGAAACTTTTTATGCCACCGGCCTGCGCGTGAGCGAGCTGGCGGCGCTCACGCTGGACTCGCTGCATTTCGAGGCGGAATACGTTCGGTGCGTGGGCAAGGGCGACAAGGAACGGGTCGTGCCGATCGGCCGGCGGGCGCTGGCGGCGGTGCAGGCCTGGCTGGAGCGGGGCCGGCCCGTCTATGCGCGCCGCAGCCGTCCGGCGGAACGCGCCGTTTTCCTTTCGCGGCTGGGCCGGCCGCTGACGCGCATCGCCCTGTGGCGGAACCTCCGGGCCTGTGCGCGCAAGGCCGGCCTCCGCCGGGAGCTTTCGCCGCACATGCTGCGCCATTCGTTCGCCTCGCACCTGCTGGCCAACGGCGCCTCCCTGCGCGTCATTCAGGAAATGCTGGGCCATGCGGACATTGCCACCACGCAGATCTACACCCACGTGGACCAGGGGCGCCTGCAGGCGGTCCACCGCCAGTACCATCCCCGGGCGTGAGGAACAACGGAGGCGGCCATGGAATCCCAAGAGCGGAATGCGGACGGGCCAGGCCTGGCGGAACGGCTGGGACACGTCTTCCGGCGGCCGGAATTGCTGACGGCGGCGCTGACCCACCGGTCGCACGCCGCCGAGGCCGGCTGGCCGGAGGAGGCGGAGAACCAGCGCCTGGAATTTCTGGGCGATGCCGTGCTGGGGGCGATTGCGGCGGAGTGGCTGGTGATGCAATGCCCGGACTGGCGCGAAGGCACGCTGACCAAGGTGCGCAGCCGGCTGACCAACGCCGCCGCCCTGGGGCGGGTGGCGCGCCGCCTCGGGCTGGGCGCGGTTCTGCGGCTGGGCCGCGGCGAGGAGCAAACCGGCGGGCGCGACAAGAACGCGGTGCTGGCCGACGCGCTCGAAGCCGTCCTGGGCGCCTTGTGGCTGGACGGTGGCGAATCGGCCGTCCGGGCCGTGTTTGCCACCGCTTTCGCCGACGAGATCGCCGCGGCGCTGGCCGCGGGCGCGGACGACAATCCGAAAGGGGAGTTGCAGGAATTGTTGCAGCGGAAATGGAAGGAAGCCCCCCGGTACGAATTGCTGGCCGCGGCTGGGCCGGCCCATGCCCGCCATTTTCAGGTCGCGGTCTTTCATGGCTCGGACCTGCTCGGCGAGGGGATCGGCGCCAGCAAACGCGCCGCAGAACAGGATGCCGCCCGCAAGGCGCTTCTGGTTCTGAATCAAACAAATGACAAAAATAAGGTGTAGTGGGTAAAAATGTCATAATGATTATTGTTTACGATTTATCAGTATTCAATGACTAATGTTTGGTATGAATCCATTAATATTCAGGGTAAAACGATTTATTTATTAAATATCCTATCTGCCTGTCCGATCGCGGGATGCGCGTAATTATATTGCCCATCAACGGGTTTCTTCATTAAAAAACGTAGAAATCACTTGCAATCCCACCCGCCTAGATTAAAGTCTCCGCGAATTTGCACCCCATGTCGGGGGGCAGCAACATAACCCGCAATCGCTCCGGACCCGCCCCGGGGCAAGGAGACAACAGGATGAAAGAAACCAAGAAAACGCCCGCCAAGCGGGCTTCCACGAAATCCGCGGCCGCCCGCAAGCCGGCCGCCGCCAAGACCACTGCGGCCGCGAAGAAGCCGGAAATCAACCCGGAAGAGCGGTACCGCATGATCCAGGAGGCCGCGTACTACATCGCCGAGCGGCATGGCTTCAACGGCGACAGCGCCTATTTCTGGTCGCAGGCCGAGGCCGAGATCAACGCGCGTTACAGCTGAGCCGCATTTCCGCCGCAAGATGCCCCCGCCGCTGGTCGCCCGACCGGCGGCGTTTTGCTTTGTCGGCCGCGCCGCGCAACGGTATAGTTCCTTCCCGTTGGGTTGGCCTCTGGCGACCCGCAGGAACAACATTTCATGAAAAAAACAGTCCGTATCATGCCTTGCCTGGACATCCGCGGCGACCGGGTGGTGAAGGGCATCCATTTCGTGGACCTGGTCGATGCGGGCGATCCGGTGGCGTGCGCCACGGCCTATGAAGCGGCCGGCGCGGACGAACTGGGGTTTCTCGACATCACGGCCACGGCGGAGCAACAGACGTCGAAATTCGAACTGCTCCGGAAGGTGGCGGCCGCGGTGAAAATTCCCGTGACCATGGGCGGCGGGATCCGAAGCCTGGCGGACGTGGAGGCGGCCCTGGCGGCCGGGGCCCAGAAAGTCAGCATCTCCTCGGCAGCTTTCCGCAATCCGGATTTCGTGGCGGAAGCCGTGAAGCAGTTCGGCGGCCGGACCATCGTGGTGGCGATCGATGCGGACCGCAGCCAGAAGTTGCCCTCGCACCGGGAGGTGTATATTGACGGCGGCCGGACCCCGACCGGCGTGGATGCGATCGAGTTCGCAAAGAAAATGGCTGATCTGGGCGCGGGGGAGATGCTGCCGACCAGCAAGGTAGGGGACGGCTCGAAGCGCGGGTACGATTTGGAGCTGATCCGCGGCATTGCGGACGCGACCCGGCTGCCAACGGTGGCCAGCGGCGGGGCGGGTAAGCTGATCCATTTCCTCGAGGCGGTCAAGGAGGGGCATGCCAGCACCCTGCTGGCGGCCAGCGTGTTCCATTTCGGCATTTTTACGGTGCGGCAGGTCAAAGCCTACCTGGCCACCCAGGGGGTGGCCGTGCGCAATCCCCCCGTGCCCGGAGTCTAGGAGCGCGCCTACTTCCGGCGCAAGGCCTCCCGCACGGACTTGGCCAGCATCGTCCGGGAAAAAGGTTTCTGGATGAAGTCCAGCCGGCTGGAGCTGACGCCCTGTTCGGCCAGCAGGTTGGCCGCGTAGCCGGACATGTATAAGTGCTTGAGGTCCGGCATCCGCTGGAGCAGCGCCTGAACCAGCTCGGGGCCGTTCATGTCCTGCATGATGACGTCGGTGATCAGGAGGTCGATCGCACCCTTGTTTTCCGCGGCGAGGCGCAGGGCCTCCTGCGGCGAGGGCGTGGACAGCACCTGGTAGCCGAGGGACTCCAGCATCCGCCGGGTGGTCTGGAGAATGGTCTCCTCGTCCTCGACCAGCAGGATCCTTTCGTGGCTGGCGGCGGTCTGCGCCTCGGTCTCCAGCGCCTGTATGGTGTCGAGATCGCCCTCGTACCGGGGCAGGTAGATGATGAAGGTGGTGCCGTTGCCGGGGGCGCTCTTGACGCGGATGGCGCCGCGGTTCTGCTTGACGATGCCGTAGACGATGGCCAGCCCGAGGCCGGTGCCCTTGCCCGCCGCCTTGGTGGTGAAAAACGGCTCGAAGATGTGTTCGAGCACCTCCGGAGCCATGCCGCAGCCGTCGTCATGGACCGCCAGGGAGACATAATCGCCGGGCGGCAGGTCCAGGCCCAGCTCGCGGGCGGCTTCGGCATCGAGGGCTTCATTGGCGGTTTCGATGACGATCTGGCCGGCTTTCCGGATGGCGTCGCGCGAATTGAGGCACAGGTTGGCCAGGATCTGGTCGACCTGGCCCGGATCCATCTTCACCAGGCCGAGATTCGCCGTGGGCCGCCAGATGAACTGGATTTCTTCGCCGATCAGGCGGCGGAGCATAGTGGCCATGCCCTCGATGGACTGATTGAGGTTCAGCTCCCGGGGCATGACCGACTGCTTGCGCGCGAAAATCTGCAGCTGGCGGGTGAGCGCGGCGGAGCGCTGGGCGGTCTTCTGGATCTCCACCAGATCGCCATGGACAGGCTGGTCCGGGGACACCAGTTCAAGGGCCATTTCCGTGTAGCCGAGGATGGCTTGGAGCATGTTGTTGAAGTCGTGGGCCACGCCGCCGGCGAGCCGGCCGATCGATTCCATCTTCTGGGAATGGAGCAGCTGGGCCTGGAGGTCCTCCTTCTCCTTCTGAATGCGGATTTGCTCGGTGATGTCCCGTTTGACCGCCACGAAATGGATGAGCGCGCCTGCCGCGTCGCGCACGGGGGAGATGGTGGCCTGCTCAGTGAAGAGCGACCCGTCCTTGCGCTTGTTGATGATCTGGCCTTCCCAGGTCCGGCCCGCCTGCAGGGTCTGCCACATTTCGCGGTAGAAGGCGGCGTCGTGCCACCCGCTTTGCAGGAGGCGCGGGTTCTGGCCGAGGGCCTCCTCGCGGGTGTAGCCGGTCGCCTTGGTGAATTCGGGATTCACGTAGAGGATGACGCCTTTGGCATCGGTGATGACAATGGTTTCCGTGGACTGCTCGATGGCGCGGGTCAGCCGGTCGCGTTCGGCATCGGCCCGTTTGCGTTCGGTGACGTCGGAGATGAAGCCCTCCAGCCCCAGCAGCCGGCCCTGTTCGTCGTAGACCCCTTCGCCCTGCTCCCACACCCATTTGACTTCGCCCAGGCGGGTGACGATCTGGTACTCCAGCGCGCACGGGCGACGTTCCCGCAGGGCCTCCTGCCACTTGTCCCACACCAGCTGGCGATAGGCCGGGGCGATGATGTCGTTGTAGGTCACCTGCCGGTTCACGACCAGGTCCTCGGGGGAGTAGCCGGTCAGGGCGAAGCAGCCGTCGCTGACAAATTCCATGGTCCAGGGGCGGTCGTTGCGGCAGCGGTAGGCCATGCCGGGCAGGTTGGCCAGCAGCGCCGCATGCTGCCGGCGGCTTTCCCGCAGCTCGTTCTCGGCGCGTTTGCGTTCGGTGATGTCGGTGAAAATGCAGGCAAACTGGCCCGCCGCCGGGCGGAAGGCGGTGACTTCGAAATGCTTGCCCAACACCTCCGAATAGCTGTCGAAAAACGCCGGCTGGCCGGTCAGGGCCACCTGGCCGTAGATGTCGATCCATTTTCGTTCCGTGCCGGGCAGCGCCTCCAGCACGGTTTTGCCGATGAGTTCGCGCGCCGACTGGCCGATCATGCGTTCGAAGGCGGGGTTGACCGCGAGGAAGCGGTAGTCGCTGGGCTGGCCGCCGGCGTCGCAGATGATTTCGTGCAGGGCGAAGCCCTCGAGCATCTCCTCGAAAAGGGTGCGGTATTTCCGCTCGCTCTCGCGCAGGGCCTCTTCGATGCGCTTGGTGCCGGTGATGTCAATGTGGGTGCCGACGACCATGGGGGTGGGCTGTCCGGCGGCGTCGCGAACCATGCGGCCCCGGGACAGGACCCAGACCCAGTGGCCGTCGGCATGGCGCATGCGGAAGGAGTGCTGGTAGATGTCTCGGGGATCCTGCATGTAGTCGATGAAATCCTGCCGGGCCTGCGCCCGGTCGTCCGGATGCAGCAGGTCCAGCCAGGCCGACTCGATGTTGCCATAGCCGTGGGCATCGAGGATCCGGGCCGGGTCGAGCCCGAGCATGGCGAAGTACTCCGGGCTGGCCCACATGCGGGCGGTGTCGTCGTGGTATTCCCAGGTGCCCGTGTTCGACGCGCTGATGAGCGTGGCATAGCGCGCCACGGCTTGCTGGTTCTCCCGGGCCAGCCGCGCGAGCTCGTCCTCGGCGCGCTTGTGCTCGGTGATGTCGGTGTCGGTGCCCCAGAAGCCGGTCTGGTTGCCCGCGGCGTCCCGGATGGGAATGCCACTGCTGGAGACCCAGACGGTTTGGCCGGATTTGGTTTGTATGGCGTTGACCACGTTGGAAACCGGCTGGCCCCGGCGGAGCTGCTCCAGGCCTTCCCGCCGGAAGGCCTCGCGGTTCGCGGCCGGGCACAAGTCGTAGAAATGCAGCTTGTCGATGATTTCGTCCGGCCGGTACCCGAGGATGATTTCGGTCATGTCGCTGATGTGGCGGTAGCAGCCGTCCAGATCGAGCTCCCAGGTGATGATGCGGTTTTGCCGGGCCAGGAGGTTGAAGTGGTTCAGGCTCTCGACCAGGTCGGCGGAGCGCTGCGCCACCAGCCGCTCCATGTCCTCGCGCCGGTGGGCGATGAGGCCTACCATGGTGGCCGCCGCCAGGGTGATGAGCAGGCCGGCCAGGAGCAGGATCCAGTCCAGGTGGAAGGAGTGCTGGACGAGAAACTCCGCCGTGGGCCGCACCATCACGGCATACGTGTGGTCGAAGGCCAGAAGAGGAACCGTCAAGGTCCACGGACCGGTCAGCACGGCGGGGGGGGGCTGCGCTTGGCCGGCCGGCACGTGGGACGCCAGGACGGCCGGCGGCTGGTGCGGGCGCAGGAGCAGCAGGTCCAGGAGGACATTCCCGTGTTCCGCGGAAGTTTCGCTGCGGGCGGACAGGAAGGCCTGGGGCGCGAGGGCCGCCAGCACGAAGCCGTGGATCGTCCGGCGGCCCAGGGTGTCGAAAACGGGGCGCACGGCCAGGATGAGCGGAGCCGGGGTGGCGGCTCCCGGCAGGCCGGGCAGCAGCCCGGTGGCCGCGGTCATGGCGGAGGTCGTGGCGCTTTCCAACACCGTCCGGATGGACTCGTGTCCCGCGAGATCGTAGCCGGGAGCAAGGCCGGTGCGGGCGCGCGAATCCGCGGGCTCGATGAAGAGGACCGGATAATGCATGGGCCGGCTGGCGGCGGCCTGCGCCTGCCCGCCCGCCCCGGTTTCCCAGAGCCGGAAATCCCGCCAGCCGGTGGCAAGTATTTCCTGCTCGAAGGCCTCCCGGCCTTCTTCCGGGACGGCGGGAATCCAGCACCAGGCCAGAACCTCCGGCCCCTGGGCGAGGTGCTTGGCATAGCGCCGGAACTCCTGCACCCGCATTTCTTGGCTGCTTTCAAAGAAACGGGCGAGTCCTTCCAGCTCGGAATAGCGCAGCCGCAGGAACTCCTCGCGGATTCGCTCGGCCTTGATCTGCACGAGCGACCTGAAAATCTCCTGCTGGTGCCGGGCTTCAATCAGCCGGGCGATCCAAACGCCGGCCAGGGTGAGGATCAGCCCGACGGCGCAGGTCAAAGCGGCTTCCCGGTGGCGCCAGGGCCGGGACTGCTGCCGGCCGGTGTTCCGCCGCGGGCGGGCGCCGACCAGGACAATGACCAGCAGGAGGACGGTGACGGCCGCCGGCAGCAGACCGGCGCGATATGTCCGTCCGCGCCAGGTGGCCGCGTCGATATCAATGCCCACCACCGTGAGCAACTGGCCGGTGGTCGGATCCGTCAACGGCACGAAAGCGCTGACCCAGACGCCCCAGCGGTCGGGCAGGGGCCCTTCGGTCGCCGTGATCCGCGCCGCGAACACCTGCTGCAGGAGGGGCGAGGCCTCCTCGTAGGTCTGGCCCGGCAGCGTGGGGTCTTCCACGTCATAGTCTGCGGAATCCAGCTGGAAGAACACGGTGCCGTTCTTCTGGCGGTTCATCAGGTAGATCCATTCCCAGTCGGGACCGATCTGCTGGGCCGCCATTAATTGCTCCTTGAGGCGGTGGTATTCCGGACGGTCCAGGTCGGTCCGGTCACCCCGCAGGGCCTGGAGGCTGTCGATCGGAAGGGCCTGGGCGATGCGTTGGGTTTGCAGCAGCAATTCCGCGCGCAGATCCAGGTCCGCGCGGCGTATGGCCCAACCGGCAAACCCGGCACCGAGCGCCGCCAGGCCCAGCATGGCGGCTGCCAGCAACACCCGCTTGCGGATATCCGGCGAGAACGGCACTGGCTGGCTGCTCACAATATGCTCCCGGCCGCCGCCGGGTCCGGCGGCGTACCAGAATCAATCTGCCATGTCCCGGCCCCGCCCGCAACTGCCTATTTCCAGAGCAGACAGGCAGATCGGGGGATTTGAAACCCCGCGGCCTTTGCGCTATCCTAGACTGCCGGAAAGGAATGGATGTCGCCATGGCCCATGACAATCTGACCACGAAAGCCCAGGAAGCCCTGCGGGATGCCCAGCGGCTCGCCGAAGAACAGCGTCACGGTGAGGTGGACACGCTGCACCTCGTCCTGGCCCTGGTCCGCCAGGCGGGCGGAGTCGTCCCGGCCATCCTGGAGAAGATCGGCGTCAAGCCCGGCCTTTTCGCCGATGTGTTGGAGCGCCAGCTTCGCTCCCGGCCGCAGGTCGAGGGCGAAGGCCTGCAGCGCGGCGTTTCCCGCGACCTGCAGACCACCCTCGAGGCCGCCGCCAGGCTCGCCGCCCAGATGAAGGACGAATACATCAGCGCGGAGCACCTGTTCCTGGCGGTCCTGGGCCGCAAGGGCGGCGAGGCCGCCAAGGTCGCCGGCGGGCTCGGGATCACCGTTGATTCCGTGCTCCAGGCCCTGCAGGCCGTCCGCGGCAGCCGGCGCGTCACCGACGAGGCGCCGGAGGACAAGTACGAAACGCTCAAGAAGTACGGCCGCGACCTGACCGACGACGCCCGCCAGGGCAAGCTCGATCCGGTCATCGGCCGCGACGCGGAAATCCGGCGCGTGATCCAGGTGCTCTCCCGCCGGACCAAAAACAACCCCGTCCTCATCGGCGAGCCCGGCGTGGGCAAGACGGCGATCGCCGAGGGCCTGGCCCGGCGCATCGTGGCGGGCGACGTGCCCGAGGGGCTCAAGAACAAGCGCGTGGTCGCCCTGGATCTCGGGGCGATGCTCGCCGGCGCCAAGTACCGCGGCGAGTTCGAGGACCGCTTCAAGGCGTTCATTCAGGAAGTGATCGACAGCGCCGGGGCCATCGTGCTGTTTATCGACGAACTGCACACGCTGGTCGGCGCCGGCAAGGCCGAGGGCGCCGTGGACGCCGCCAACATGATCAAGCCGGCGCTGGCCCGCGGCGAGCTGCGCTGCGTCGGCGCCACCACGCTCGACGAGTACCGCCAGCACGTCGAAAAGGATCCGGCCCTCGCGCGGCGCTTCCAGCCGGTCCTGGTCGACGAACCCAGCGTCGAGGATACCGTCGCCATCCTGCGCGGCCTCAAGGAGCGCTACGAGGCCCACCACGGCGTGCGCATCCAGGACGGCGCGCTGGTCGAGGCCGCCAAGCTCGCCCACCGCTACATCTCCGACCGCTTCCTGCCCGACAAGGCCATTGACCTCGTGGACGAGGCCGCCAGCCGCCTGCGCATGGAAATCGACAGCATGCCGGTCGAGATCGACGAGCTCGAGCGCCGCATCCTGCAGCTCGAGATCGAGCGCGAGGCCCTCAAGAAGGAGAAGGACGCCGCCTCCCAGGACCGCCTCAAGGCCTTGGAAAAGGAACTCGCCGAACAGCGCGAAGCAAGCGGCGTCCTCAAGGCCCATTGGGCACGCGAAAAAGACCTCATTGGCGCGATCCGCAAGGCCACGGGCGAACTGGACGCCCTCCGTACCGAGGAGGAACAGGCCACCCGCAAGGGCGAGTACGAGAAGGCCGCCGAGATCAAATATTCCCGCCTGCCGGCCGCCGAGAAGACGATCCAGAAGGCGCAGGACGCCCTCGCCAAGCTCCAGAAGGACCGGCGCATGCTGCAGGAGGAGGTCACGGCGGAAAACATCGCCGAAGTCGTCGCCGCCTGGACGCATATTCCCGTCAGCAAGCTGCTCGAAGGCGAGAAGGAAAAACTCCTCCACATGGAGGCCCGCCTGCGCGAACGCGTGGTGGGGCAGGACGAGGCCGTCGAGGCCGTCTCCCGCGCCGTGCGCCGCTCGCGCGCCGGCCTGCAGGACCCCAACCGGCCCATCGGCTCGTTCATCTTCCTCGGCCCGACCGGCGTCGGCAAGACCGAGCTCGCCCGCGCCTTGGCGGAGTTCCTGTTCGATGACGAGCAGGCCATGGCGCGCATCGACATGAGCGAATACATGGAGAAGCACTCCGTCAGCCGCCTGATCGGCGCGCCGCCCGGCTACGTCGGCTACGAGGAGGGCGGGGCCCTCACCGAGCAGATCCGCCGCAAGCCGTATTCCGTCGTCCTCTTCGATGAGATCGAGAAGGCCCACCCCGACGTTTTCAACGTCATGCTCCAGGTCCTCGACGACGGCCGCCTGACCGACGGCCAGGGGCGCACCGTGGACTTCAAGAACACGGTGCTGATCATGACTTCGAACATCGGCAGTTCCGTCATCCAGGAAGCCATCGAAAAGCATCCCAAGATGAAGCGCGGGCAGCCCGTCTGGGACGAGATGGAGCGGCAGGTGCTGGCCGCTTTGCGGCTGAGCTTCCGGCCCGAGTTTCTCAACCGCGTGGATGAGGTCATCCTGTTCCGCAGCCTCGGGCTCGACCAGTTGCGGCAGATCGTGGAGATCCAGATCCGGCGCGTGCGCGGATTCCTCGCCGAGAAAAACATCGCCCTCGCGGTCACGGAAGCCGCGGCCGAGAAGCTGGCCGGCGAAGGTTACGACCCCGCCTTCGGCGCGCGGCCCCTCAAGCGCGTGATCCAACGGCTGGTGCTCGACGAACTGGCCACGAAGGTCCTCGCCGGCGAAATCCCCGACGGCAGCACCGTCGAGGCCGACTTCGACCCCGACCAGCCCGACAAGATCGCGTTCGGCGTGAAGCGCTGAGCCGGCTATTTCACCGGCTCCACCTGCGCGCCGCGGACGGGATCCCAACCAATCAGGCTGTGCTGGAAGCGAGAGCGGTTCCCAGCCTTGTCCTCCGCGACCTCCACGTCGGTGACGGGATAGCCGAGGGGGCCGGTTTCCCGGCCCTGCCGTTCCCAGGCGGCGCGGATGGGGCCGTGGATTTCGCATGCGCCGGTTTCAGGCGTCCAGTAGATCGAGCCCTTTTCGAAGTGGTTGAAGCGGCCGATGCCGTCGGGCGTGCCCATCTCGTCGGTGACCGGATAGCCGAGGAATTCGCAGGTTTCCCAGCCCAGGGCAGCCCATTTGTCGCGGATGGCGCCGTAAATGGCGTGCGCGCCGGTCTCCGGCGTCCAGTAGATCGAGCCGCCGGCAAAATGGATGTAGCGTCCACGGCCGTCGGGGCAGGTGGTTTCGGCGGTTTGCGGCTCGCCGAGGAACCCGGCGCCGCCCAGTTCACGCCACTTGACCAGGATGGGCGAATCAACCGCCGCGGCGGCCTTTTTTTCAGCGCTTTCGGCGGCTGCCCGTTTCAACGCCTCTTCCGCTTCGCGCTCCAGCTCCAGTTCCACTTGCCGCACTTTTTCCGCGCCCCAGTCCCGCAGTTGTTTCTCTTCATCGAGCTTGCGGCGGAGTTCTTCGGCCCGCGCCTCGTCGACCGGCGCAACGGACGCGGCCGGCGCGGGCTCTTCCGGCGGCGGGGCGGCGACGACCGGCGAGATCGGGTCGAGGTTTCGGCGCGCCTGGGCCTCGCCCCGCCGTCCGTCCGGGGCGGTGTAGCGGCCGACCAGCCGGTGGGGGTCGCGGGGGTCCATGGTGAATTCAACCTTCCAGCCCTGCAGAAGATCCCAGCGCGCGGCGGGATTCTCGAAATCGAGACGCAACTCGATCGTATGTCCGCGCACCATGCCGTTGACGCGGCAGGCCTCGTCGGGTTCGCCCTTGGTGTAGAACGTGCCGAGCCGACGGTCTTCGATCTGCCGACCGAGTTCGTCGCGGAACTGGTTGTGTTCGAAATCCTTCTTCATCATGCCTGGCAGATGGTAGAGGTCCAAGATGCCGGCCAAGGGCGGGGTGTCGATGCGCCAGCGGCCGAGGAACTGCAGTTCCGGCCAGGGCCGGGGCGGCTCGATCTCCGTGATGTACGACGCCCATTCGCCATATTGGAGATAGTCGTATTCGATGCGCGTGAGGCAGTCGTTGGAATTGAAGACGCCCACGTCGCCCCAGCTGTTCTTGACGAGGAAATACGGCTGGCGGGGATTGGTGCGGTTGTAGCCGACGATCAGCATGCGGTGGGGGATGGCGTCGCCGGGCGGCCCGGCGTACCGCCAGACGGGCTGGGAGAGGTCGCCCGCCCAGCGGAAATCCCACATCACCTCGTGGCCGCCGGCGAGGACCGTCTCGATGGCCGCGGGATTCTTCGCGTCCTCCTTGGGCAGCCACTCGACGGAGCGGATCCGGTAGTAGCGCGGGGCGGACAGCGCGGAGAACGGCAGGTTGGTCGGATCGAGATTGAAGCTGCTGACGGTGAACTGCCGGCCCCAGAAGGGATCATATTTGTTGGTGATGCCGCCCAGATCGTGGGGGCGGGGAACGTAGGGGAAGTACTGTTCCTCGGGGATCGCGAGGACCATGCCGGGCATGCCGGATTCCACCGACATGGCGTGGTCGGACTGGATGCTGGTTTCCCGCTCGACGGCGCCCGGCACCCGCATGGCGGTGGTGTACCACCGGCCGTTCATTTCGACCGTTTCGAGGAAGAACAGCTGGCCCATGTAGTCGGAAAACAGCTCGGAGAGGTCAAGGTCGCCATGGCCCGAACGCTTGTAGGCCGCTTCCATCGCCGCGATCGTGGCGTGGATGTAGCAGTTGCCGCGGCCCCACTGGTTTTTCACCGGGGTCTGCCACCGGGAGAGGTCGACCGCGGCCGGCCGGGCGGCGGCCGGAAGAGCCAGCAGTCCCAGCAGGAGGGCCGCGGCCGGCCGGCAGCCGTGAGGAAAGGCAAGCATGGGCTCAGTACACCACCAGCGCGGCGCTGGCAAACCAGGTGTCGTCCACGGGTTCGTCCAGTTCGATCACGCCTGCGTTCTTCGCCTCGTAGTGGCGTTCGAATTCGGCACCGGCCGCCAGGCGCACCCGCAGGCTCTTCCAAAGGCGGGGTTCAATCCCCAGGCCGGCGCGCCAGCCTTGGATCACGAAGGTCCAGTCATCGTCGCGGCCGGAGTCGTCGGCCCAGCGGTCGCCCGAGGGCTGGAGGAAGGCGAACAGGTTGAGGCGCGTCGCCGGCGCCCAGTTCAACGCGGCGGCCGGGAACAGCAGCCGCGCCGCGAACGCGTCGGCGGGCTGCCAGACCACGCCGCCGATGGGGAACAGCTGCGGGTCGCCGAAGGCGTCGTCCCAGGCCGCGCCGAGTTCCAGCCGCCAGGCGGGCGCCAGGCGGCAGCGGGCCAGGGCCTGGGCCATAATCCGGGGTTCGCCATAGAAACCGGGCATGAGAACAACGCTCCAGCCCCAACGCTCCCGGACGGGATGTTCGACGGAGAGCGCGAGCGCCGCGCCGTACAGGTCTTCGGTATTGAGCCCGGCGATGTCGCCGAAATCGAGGCGGGTCCAGCCGGCCCAGCCGGCGGTGGCCAAAACCACCGGCCCCCAGGGCACTTCGGCGAACGGCGCCAGCAGCGCGGTCTCCTGCAGGCGGACCCGGCCCGTGACCTCCGGATCCAGCGGGTCGGCGATGTCGATCTCCCCCGTGGCGACATAGGACCAGCTGGCGATTTCGTCGCCGGGACAGGAGACGGGCTGGCCGGCATGCCCCGCAAACGGGTCCAACACCAGAAGCAGGATTGGCAGGGCCTTTTTCATGGTCTCCTTCCGTATGCGCCGCCAGACAGCGCTTCAACCCGGAGACCATGCTGTCGCGCCGGGCCGGGGGAGGCAAGCGGAAAACGCCCGCCCCGGCGGAAAAGCGCCGCCGGCGGTCAGGCGAGCCGGGCGTGGCGCTCCGCGATGGCCGCCGCCAACGCGTCCAGTTCCGCGAAGGTAGCCGGCCGCGGATCGCCCCGGCAGATGACCGGCGGCAGGAGTTCGACCTTCAGGTTGGGCAGGAGCCCGGCGACCTGCTCGACCACCTTGGTGCTCCAGCCGTACGAGCCGATGACGGACGCAAAACGCAGTTTGGGGCGCAGGGCGTTGGCGAGGTGGGCGGCGTAGTGTGCGGCGGGATGCGGCCCGACGTGGACGGTGGGGGTGCCCAGCACGAGCGTAGCCGCGTCCACCAGCGCGATCGCCAGCTTGCCGATGTCGGTCACGGTCAGGTCGAACAGGTGGACCTTCACGCCGCGCGCGACCAGGGCGGAGACAAGGGCGGCGGCCATCTTCTGCGTGCTGCCGTGCATCGAAACGTAGGGCAGCACCACCTCGTTCTTGACCGCGTCGGCCACCCAGTCCTGATAGGCCTGGAGGATGAAAGCCGGCTGGCCGTAGACGGGGCCGTGGCTGGGGGCGATGGTGCGGATGTCCTTCGCAAGCACCCGTTCCAAATTGCGGCGGATGGGGCCGCGGAACGGCATCATGATCTCGGCGAAATAACGCTTGGCGGCCTCGAGGGTGGCGGCCGGGTCGGTCACGAACACATCGGTGGTGGCCAGGTGCGAACCGAAGAAATCGCATGAAAACAGGAGGCGGTTTTCCGTCAGCCACGTGCACATCGTTTCGGGCCAGTGGACCCAGGGCGTGTAGAGGAACTCCAGCGTCTTGCCGCCGAGGTCGAGCGTCTCGCCGTCGGCGACGGTCTGGAACACGCCTTCCGGCAGCTGCAGCAGATCGATCAGCATCTCCTTGCACTTGGGATTGGTGACGACCTTGGCGCCGGGATACTTTGCCAGTACAAAGGGGATGGAGCCGGAGTGGTCCTGCTCGGCATGGTGGGCAATGACGTAGTCCACCCGCGGGACTGCCGCCAGCTGGGCTTCCAGCACCGGCCACTGGGCGGGATCCACGGTGTCCAGCAGCGCGGTCTTCTCCGTGCCCCGCACCAGGTACGCATTGTAGCTGGTGCCGTCCGGCAGCGGAATGAGGGAGTCGAACAGCCGCCGGTTCCAGTCGGCCGCCCCGAGGGAATCAACGCCGTCGCTCAGAGGTCGGATGTTCATGCGCATGCTCCTTGTCGCCGGCCGCGCCCGGGCCGGGACATCCCGTCCCCGGCCGCCGGCGCGTCCAAACCTCTATCCATACCACAGCCGGGCCGTGGCGCAAGGGCAAGACGCGCGAAAATATGCCGGGGCCTTCCGGTTCGCGCCGCCCGGACTACGGTTTCCGGAAGAACATCGCCCGGCTTTCGGGCGTGAGTTCCTCCACCTGCAGATGCCGGGGATCGCGGAACGTGAGCCGCGAGCGGATGCCCTGTTTGGGGCCTTCGTCCATTTCGATCACGAGGACGTCGTCGTGGCCGGCCACCACGCTGTACGCAAACGGGCCTGCGGCCTCGCCCATCACTTCCATCATGATGCCGTCCAGCGTGACGGACATCTTCATGCCCTTCATCAGATCGACGACCGGCTGCACCATCTCGGGCGCGGCGGCCTTTTGCTTCTGGAATTCGGGGTCCTGCTCCAACGGCGCCACGTCGCCCGCCCACTGGCCCATGAACTGGAAGGTCAGCGCGCCGGCGCGGGCCGGGTCGTTCAGGGCTTCGTCTTCGGCCGTGGAGGTGGCGGGGGCCGCGTGGATCCGCGCCATGTCCGCGGGAGGCGCGCCCGTGCCGTACCGGAAGAAATTGCCCTCCGCGTCGATGCCGCAAAGCTGCCCCCGGATGCCGAACAGGAAGCGGGTGCCGGCAAAACCGGAAGCCGCCGCCACGCGAGCCCCCATGGCCACGTCCGTGGCGCAGAGGGAACCGTCTTTTTCCGCCGTGTGGAGCGTGCGGGTGATCGCCACGCCCGCAAGGACGTCGGCCCAGGCTCCGGCTTCGCCGACCTGTTTCCACGATCCGTCGGCCGGGTTGATGAGGTAGAGGGTCCCGGTGTTCTCGATGGAGACGAGCTGGTTGTCCGCGGCGAACAGGAACTTCGTGCTGGCGAAGTCGGGATTGCCGACCTTCCGCCAGGTGCCCGCGGCCGGGTCGGTGGCGTAGAGCGTGCCGGAGCTTTCGACGGTGTAAAGCGTGCCGTCCAGTACCGCGCCCGCGATCGTGTTGGCCCATCCCGCCGCCGGTCCCGACCGTTTCCACGAGCCGTCCGCCGGATCGACGAGAAAAAGGCTGCCGTCTTTTTCAATGGTAACGAGCGACTCGCCGGTGGCAAAGAGAAACGCGGTATCGGCGAAATCAGCGCCGCCGAGCGGGACCCGCGCGCCGTCGGCCGGATCGGTCGCGCAGAGGTTGCCGTTCGCTTCCACGGTGTAGAGTTTGCCGTTCCAGGCGGCCCCCGCGATCGTCCCGGCCCACTGGCCCGGCGCCCCGATCGTCTGCTTCGAGAACTCCCCGGCGCCGGCCGCCGTGCCGGCCATGGTCAGCCCCAGGACAACCCAACCCCACTGAATTTTCATGTTCGACCTCCTGGCGCCGTACCGCGCCTGTTTTCAAACCGGTTGGCGGGCGCCGAGAAAGGCCGCCATCGCGGCGAGGCCGGCGGGTGTGCCCATGTCGAGCAGCGGCGGCGGGGCGGGGAGCGCCGCGAGTTGCCGCCGGGCGGCCAGGGCGGGAAAGGTTTCCGTTTCGAGGGAGACGGCCCGGCCGCTCGGAATGGCCGTAATCAACGCGCGCGGCAGCAGGTAGACGCCCGCGTTGACGAACCCGGCCGCCCGCTCGGCCTTCTCCCGGAAGGCGGTCACGAAACCGTCCGCGCCGAACTCGACGGTACCAAAACGGCCCGCCGCGGCGATCGGCGCGACAAAAAGTTTTCCACAGAATGGAAAACCTTTTCCGGATTTTTCCACACTATGGAAAATATTTTTCCACACGGTGGAAAAATCGAGGTTGGGGACGAGCGAATCGCCGTTGAGGACGAGCACGGGATCGGTGGCGAGCTGCGGTTCGACGAACTTCAGCGCGCCGCCGGTTCCCAGCGGCGCGGGCTCGCGGGAGAGGATGAGCGCGAGTTCGTCTGGCTGGCGCGCGGCCAGATGCGTTTCCAGCACCTCGGCCTTGTGGCCGGCGGCGAGCAGGATGCGCCGGATGCCGTTCCGCTTCAGCCAGGCGAGCTGCCATTCGAGGAACGGCCGGCCGGCGACGGGCACGAGGCACTTGGGCCGGTCGGGGAACTGCGCGGCAAGGCGCGTGCCCTGGCCCCCGAGCAGGATGACGGCCTGCGGAATCATGGGTTCTGGCCGGGGCGGATCGGCGCGTTTTCGTCCGGCGGAGTCCAGACGGAGTGATCCGGCACCGGGCCGGTCGCGACTGGTTTGGAAAGCCGGGCCGCCTTGGGGGCATAGAGGCGTTGGATCTCGGCGTCCACGAGGGCAGAGGAATAGAGCCAGACCTCGTTGAGGTCGCAGGCCAGGTAAAGGGCCATGGGGTACTCGGCGTGGTCGGTGGCGGCGAGGAGCAGATCGCTGTCCGCATTGTGCACGAGCGGCAAAGAATGCTGCTTGAGGCCGGTCAGTTCGCCGTCGAGGTACAGCCGCATTTCCGGCTCGCGGAAGACCATGGCGACGTGGTGCCAGGCGCCGGTGGAAATGCGGGCCATGGAGTCCAGGCGCGACTGCGCGCCGTTGGCGACGACCATCCGGACAATGCCATTGGGCCAGATCTGCAGATCATAGGCCTCGTTGTTGTGGAACGAAGGATTGCGCTTGTGGATCAGGAGCGCAAAGTCGGCGGGGAAAGCGTTGATCTTGACCCAGGCCGCGGCGGTGAGTTCCTTGGGCTCCAGCGATGGGTTGCGCGGCACGCGGATGTAGTCCCGCATGCCGTCGAACCGCAAGGCCTTGCCGGCGAAGCCGGCGACCACCTGCGGACCGCCGAGAAGGAGGCCGTGGTTGCCGTGCCCGCTGAGGTCCACCGCGCGGTTCTGGGCGCCGCGGCTGAAGTCGTAATGGAGGACGAGGGTTTCGGGCGAGGGCGGGGCGGGGCGGCGGCCGGGCGGGAAACCGGTGCAGCCGGCCGCCAGCAGGCACAATCCCAGGATGGCCACGCGGGGCATCACGGGGGCACAGGATGCCAAGCGGCGCTGCGGTTGTCAAACGGGGCGAATCAGCGTGCGCCCCTCCCGGTCCGAGGCTTCCAGGTTCAGACGTCCTGTCTATGTTTATAAATACATATACTATTCATGTTTATAAATATAGGCAGTCTGCCGGGCTTGCCCGGTTCCGGGAAAAAGGCCATCCTGTTCCCCATACAGGAGGCGGAACATGAAGCAGCGGATTGGATGGGCCGTGGCGGCTGGGCTGGCCGTCCTGGCCGGCGCGGCGGGCACGGGCCGGGCGGCTCCTTCGGACGGCCAGCCGGAGGCTTTGGCGATTACGCTCAAGACCCGGGACGGCTCAAGCCTGGTGGGTACGTTGCAGACGGACCGGTTCCGGCTGCAGACCGCGTTCGGCGAGGTGGAGATTCCCTATGCCTTGGCCACGCGCCTCCAATTCGGTGCGGAGAAGAACCGGGCCACGGTCGAGTTCAAGAACCAGGACCGGTTGAGCGGCACCTGGCTCGGGAAGCAGCTCGGACTGAATACCGCCTTTGGCCCGCAGCGGATCGCGCCGGACTTCATCCGCGAAATCCTGGTCAGGCCGCTGGCGCGTCGGGATGGCTTGCTGGCCTACTATCCCCTGGACCGGATCGAGGATGGCACGGTGGCCGACGCCAGCGGGAACCGGCGCGATGGCGCAGTGCGGGGCGCGGTGGCCGGGGTGGACGGAAAGGTCGGCGCCGCGGTCCTTGTCGGCCGCCGGAGGGGCTTCATCCAGGTCCCCCATGATCCGGCCTGGGACTTCGAGGATAAGCCGTTCAGCCTCGCCCTGTGGCTGCGGCTCGAGGCCCCGCCCTACGGCGAGCAAATGATCGTGGGTCACGACGATGGCGGCGGAGAGCAGAACAAATGGGCGTTCGAATTCTGGCAGGGAAACCTGTGCTTCCATGTGAACACGCTGCGCAGCGAGAGTTCCCGGATCGGCGCGGTGCCGTGGCGCGGACAAGTGGGCCAGTGGCAACACCTGGTCGTGACGCGTTCCGGAGCCGAGTTCCGGCTCTACGTCGACGGCGAGTGCGTTTCCGAAGTCCAGCATGCGCCGGCGGTGCCCAGCGCGAAAGTCCCCCTGACGATCGGCCAGGCCGAGGGCCTGTACGTGGAAGGCGCGCTGGACGAGGTGATGATCTTCAACCGGGCGCTTTCCCCGGAGGAGATCCGCAGTCTGGCGCAGTGACGGCGGCCGGTGCCGGAAGGGATGCAGAGGCAGGCCCGGTCCCCTGACCGGGTGGGCCTTCGCCGGATGAGGACACCCGGTCTACGTTTCGCGGCGCCGGCGGCAATGGATTTTGAAGCGTTACGGCTGGGGCCGGTAGCGGGAGGGGGGGATGAAGGCTTCGAGCAGGAACTGGAAGCCGGTGGCGAGGCCCCAGCGGAACACCTTGAGCTTGGCCTTGCCGCCGATGCGCGGCGGTTCGTCGCCGGCGATCTCGGCGACCCGGTAGCCGGCCCGGGCGGCGCGGGCGCTCATCAGCGGCTCGTTGCCCATGGTGGCAAAGAAGAGCTTGCCGGTCCATTTGGGGATGAAATCGTCGGGGTCGTCGAGGCGCAGGGCGTGCATGAGGGCGGTGCGCAGGCCGCGGTACATGACCATGACGTCCGTGTAATGCCCGCGATGAAGCACGTTGACAAGCTTGGTGAACATCCAGTTGCCGAAACCGGTGACGGCGTTGTCATCGGCGCTCTTCGCCCCGCCGAAGTAGCGCGAGACGATGACGAGGTCGTAGCCCTCCTTGAGCTTGGCGACCAACTCGGGGAGTTTGTCGGCCAGCGAATTGCCGTCGGGGGAGAAGGCGATGAAGTAATCGCCGGTGATGCGCGGCAACACTTCGAGGTAGGCCTGGCGCAGGCCGGTGCGGCTCTGGGAGAAGACCTCGAAGCCCTGCTGGCGGCACCAGTCGGGGGTGCCGTCGGTGGAGTTGGCATCCACGACAAGAATCTGCTGGAACAGCGCGCGGTCGATCTGCGGCAGGATGGCCTTGCAGCCCTCGATTTCGTTGAGGGTGAAGATGAGCAGGGTGAAAGTGGGCTCGCGGAGCGTATTCATCGGGCTTTCCTGGGGGCGGGGGGATGGACGCCGGGCAGGCCGAGAACCTGGCAGGCGAGGGCGAAAGCGGCGGCGCAGGAGAGCGAGGGGTTGCGGCCGCTGCGCATGTAGCGGCGGAGTTTATCATGGGAAAGCCAGCGGACGGTCATCGGTTCCAGGTCGCCGGAGCGGGGCGGCGCGATCCTGCGGCAGCCTTCGGCGAGGTAGAAATGGACCTGCCCGCAGCCGTAGTTGCTGTGGGGCTTGAAATGGCCCAGGCAACGCCAGCGGCGGGCGCGGCAGCCGGTCTCCTCAAGGAACTCGCGGGCGGCGGCACTGCGGGGGCTTTCGCCGGGATGGCGCATGCCGCCGGGGAAAAGCATGCAGACGCGGCGGTAGCCGTGGTTGTACTTGTAAAGCAGCGCGTATTCGCCGGCGGGGTTGCGCGCGACGATGGTGACATAGTCGGGATAGACGATCTGGTGGTAGTCGCGGATATGGCGGCCGTCCGGCAGCAGGACATGCTGGCGGGTCAGGCGCAGGAAGGGGGACGCATCGTAGACGGTGCGCTCGCCGAGTACCTTCCAGGGGGTCATGCGGTTGGGCCGCCGGGCCTTTTTCATCAATCCCCCAGGATGCGGCGCTTGAGGCGGATGGCGGTCATGGCCTGGATGTGCTCGCGGGCGGGCCGGCCGAACTTGCGCTCGATCATGTGCAGGTAGCGCGGGTTGGTGAAGTAGGTGGTGAAGGCCCAGTCGCGGAAGGCGAGGACCTCGGCGGGAGTCAGGTGCTCCGTGGGCAGCGGCAGGAAATCGTAGCCCTGCTGGGCGTAGCCCTCCCAGTCCTTCGGCAGGGGGGTGCCGTTGGCGAGCGCCTCCCGGTAGAGGTCGGAGCCGGGCGGGGCCATCGTGCAGAAGAAGCTGGGGAAGGCCGCGTTCAGCTCCATGGCGAAGTTGAGGTTGTCCTGCATGGTATCCCAGGTGTCGCCAGGGAGCCCGAACATGAAATTCGCGCAGAGGTCGATGCCGGCTTCGTGGACCTTGCCGACCACGTTGCGGATGACCTCCTTGGTGTAGCGGCCCTTGTGGGCCAGGTTCAGCACGCGCTCGTCCGCGTGCTCGATGCCGAGCTTGAACCAGTTGAAGCCGGCCTGCTTCAGCAGGCGCAGCTCCTCGAGGCTCATCTTGTCCACGCGGTCCACGCGGGCGAAGGCGCAGAAGTTGAGCTTGTACTCGCGCTGCAGGAGGCCTTCGGCGATGGGCAAATAGTGCTTGGGATTGAAGACGTAGAGTTCGTCGATGAGGTTGATGTTCTTCACGCCGTACTGGCGGGCGAGGATGTCGAACTGCTTCAGGGACCACTCGGGGGACCAGTAGCGGATGCGGCGCTCGCCGAAGGTGGCGTGGATGGCGCAGAACGAGCACTGGTAGGGGCAGCCAAGGCTGGTGAACATGCCCGCGTAGTGGTTGCGGGAGGCGAGGTCGTGCAGGGTCATCCAGTTGAAGGCGCGGTAGCCGCCGCTGGCGATCGGCAGCAGGTCCCAGGCGACCTCGTCGAGTTCTTCGCTGAGGTTTTCGATGTTCGGCGCGCGCGGATTGTGGCGCAGGCCGTCTTTCCCGCGCCACCACAGGCCGGGGATTTTTTCGTGCGCGTCGCCGCGCAGGAGACCGAGGAGGGTGTAAAAGCCCTCGCCCTCGGCGAGCATGTCGCAGGCCTCCTCGCGCAGGGTGCGTTCGGGCAGGCAGGAGGGATGCCAGCCGGTGAGCATCAGCGGCAGATTGGGATCGCGGGCCTTGAGGGCCTGGCAGAGCCGGCCGACGCCGCCCATGATCGGCGTGCAGGTGTTGGCCTGCTGGCCGTAGACGACGATGTTGTAGAGCCGGGCCTTGCGCTTCAGGACCTCCGTGGCGGTCTCTTCGGTGTCGAGGTTGAGGAAATTGGCGTCGAGGATGTCGACCTGGAAGCCGTGCTTGCGGATGAAGCCGGCGGTGAGCGCGGCCCAGAAGGGGGGCTCGACGGCCGAAAAGTCGCGGCTCAGGTCCTGGTAGACCCGCTTTTTGGTGCCGCCGACGTTGATCAGCAGGAGGTCCAGTTGCTCGCTCATGGCGCTCCTTCCCGGCGGTCCGCCCGGATGGCGTCGGTGGCGCGCGCCACCCAGATGCCGTTGTCGATTTCGTAGTCCGTGAAGGCCTCCCACACGGCCAGCACGGTGCCGCAATGGACTTTGTCCACCGCGTCCACGTCCTTGTTCGCCCGCAGGAAGGGGATTTGATCCGGCGTCGGCTTGATCTCGCAGTCGTGCCCGCAGATGGTGCCGCCGGGCTTGATGAGCCGCTTGGCCTGGGCGATGTCGTGCTTCACGCCTTCGTAGCGGTGGTCGCCGTCGATGAAGATGAAATCGAAGCGCTGGCCCGCCAGAAAGGGCATGACCGCGTCGCTGCGGCCGCGCATCGGCACGACGGTGTCCGCCAGGCCGTGGTCGGTGACGCGCTTCCAGAAGACGCGATAGACGTCGCGTTGGCTGGAAACGATGGCGTTGCGGTCGCCTTCGCCGGCGCCGCGCCACCAGTCCACGCAGACTAATTTTCCGCCGGTCTCCTTGGCCACCGCCCCGAGGATCACGCTGGAATGGCCCGCCCAGCTCCCGACCTCCAGGGCCGTCCAGCCGGGCTGGGCGGTCGCCCGGGCCAGCTTGCCGAGTGTCTGCGGCTGGTCGTTCCAGGTCTGGTTGAACTGGGGAAACAGCCAGCAGACGAGCCGGGCGTTCAGGATGGAATCCGGCAGCCGTTGGAGCAGTTTGCGGACGTTCATGTTCTGGCTCTTTCTGCGTTACCGGGTCCGGTCGCGCGGGTTCCAGGCGGCGCGGCAGGCGTCCGCGATGGCCCGGGTGTCGAAATGCATCTCCGCGCGCAGCGCGTTGCGATGGGGATTGCCGAGGGCGAACTCCCCGCCCGGCCCGAGGCGCATCAGGCGCACATCGCTGCCGGCGGCCAGCCGCCAGTCCCGGATGCCGGAGAACAGCGCGCCCTCGGGGGCGGCCTCCTCGACGATGATGAATGCCTGGACGCGCCGGGCCAGCGCGTCCAGGGCGGCCGTGTCCAGGGGCTTGATCGTATGGAACTGGCAGACGACCGGGACGATGCCTTCTTTGGCCAGTTCGGGCAGGGCGTCCAGCGCCACGGGGGCCATTTCGCCGGTGGTGAGGATGGCGACCCGTTCGCCCTCGCGCAGCAGGCGGGCGTGGCCGAGTTCCACCGGCGCGGCGGCTTCGTAGGCCGGTTCGCCGAACTTGCCGATGCGGATGTAGGACGGTCCCGGCCGGGCGAGCATTTGCGGCAGCAGGGCGCGGACCTCGCCGGGATCCCCCGGAGCCACGACCGTCATGCCGGGGATCAGCCCCATGAGCGCGAAATCGTCGGGCGCGTGGTGGGAGACGCCGCTGTGGCTGTAGCAGTAGCCGCCGCCGGCGCCGACGATCACCACCGGCAGGCCCGGATAGCCCACCGAAAAGCGGATCTGTTCGAACGGCCGGCCGGTCATGAAGCTGGCAATGGAATAGGCGACCGGCCGGAAGCCCTCGCGGGCCAGGCCGGCCGCGGCGTTGACCAGCTGGGCCTCGGCGACGCCCGTGTTGATATAGCGCGGTCCGAAGCGGGCGATGAAATCGTCGAAAACCCCGAAACCGAGGTCTCCGGTCAGGAACACCACGCGGGGATCGCGCGCGGCGGCAGCGGACAGGGCTTCGACAAAGGCGCGGCGCATCGGGTCAGCCCTCCAACTGGATGGGGCGCTCGCCCAGTTCGGCCAGTGCGCGGCCGAGTTCCTCGTGCGACGGCTGGCGGTAGTGCCAGAGAACATCGTTTTCCATGAACGACACGCCCATGCGGGTGCGGGCGACGATGGCCGTGGGACGGCCGGGCGTGAACGGCACGCGGTCGAGCGCGGCGACCAGTTCGGCCAGGCTGTGGCCGTCCACCGTCGCGGCGGCCCAGCCGAAGGCCTCGAACTTGGCGGCCAGCGAGGTGTGGCCCATGATCTCGTCGCTGCGGCCGACGGCCTGGATGCCGTTGTAGTCCACGAGGGCGACCAGGCGGTCCAGCTTCTGCGCGGCGGCGAACATCGCGGCCTCCCACACGCTGCCTTCGTTGCATTCGCCGTCGCCCATCAGGACCACGGCCCGGGTGGGGGAATTCTTCAGGCGCAGGCCGTAGAGCATGCCGGTGGCGACGCCCAGCCCGTGGCCCAGGCTGCCGGAGGAGGCTTCCAGCAGGTCCAGGGCATGCTCGCAGGGATGGTTCGGAAGCGGACGGTGGGGCACGTTGTAGTCGCGCAGGCCGGCGCGGGGGAGGAAGCCCCGGTCGGCCAGCACGGCGTAGAGCGCAGTGCAACCGTGGCCCTTGGACAAGATGAACCGGTCGCGGTCCGGGTCGTCGGGCTTGGCGGGATCGACGCGCAGCCAGTGGTGATAGAGGGCCACCAGCGCGTCCACGGGACTGAGGGAGGAGCTCAGGTGGCCTTCCTTGCCGTCGAACGCCATCTGTAGGAGCGTGGCGCGGATGGCCCGTGCCTTTCGCTCGAGGGCGGCAATGTCCGGGGCTGGTTTTCCTTGAACCATGAGGAAGCGAAAGATACGCCAGGAACCCGCGCCGGACAAGTTCAAACCCCGGCCTGGACGGAGGGGGGGGAGATGGAGGCGCGGGCAGGCGCCCCGGGCCTCAATAGAGGAGGTTTTTCTTCCCGAAGAGGAGGTTGCGGTAGCGCACCACAAACCGCATCAGCCAGTATTCCACGGGGAAGCGCATGAAGGAGTGCCGGACGCGGAAATCGCTCAGGTGGTAGAACAGCCGTTCGACCAGCAGCGCCAGCGGCTGCAGCGCCTTGGGCACGATCTGCTTGATGACCTTGCGGGGATTGCCCGCCAGGAACTGGAAATAGAACGCCAGTTGGTAAGTGATGCCCGCCCATTTCTTGGGCACCCACGGGATGATCCCCTCGGCGTGCAGGCCGTAGTCGATCCACCCCTCCAGCTTCTCGGGCACGACGTAGCCCAGCTTCTGGGCTTCCTTGATCAAGGCCGTGCCGGGGTAGGGCGTGTACATGAACATGTGGAACTGCGACACCTCATCCCGGTGGTCGTTGACGAACTTCATGTTGATCCGGAAGTCCTCTTCGATGTCGGAACCGGGGATACCGATGATGAAGGGCACCTCGATCCACAAGTCGTGCTTCTTGGCCGCCTGGATGGCCTTCACGGTGTGCTCGATCGTGCACTCCTTGTTCATCAGCTTGAGCGTCGCGTTGCTGGCCGACTCCGTGCCGATG
The DNA here is from genome assembly GCA_964393515.1 of uncultured Verrucomicrobiota bacterium. GTDB lineage: Bacteria > Verrucomicrobiota > Kiritimatiellia > CAIQIC01 > Lenti-01 > Lenti-01. Next base: position 8,741 of record CAYMTY010000002.1, on the reverse strand, counting down.
AACACCCCGCCCAGGCCGGATTCCTTCATCAGCCGCCAGGTCTCCTCGCTGTAGCGCGAAAGGCTGTCCGGCCGGGCCGCCGCCCCGCCCCACTTGACCCCCAGCTCGATGATCATCTTGCAGAATTCCGCCACCCGGCGCTCGTTCACGAAGAAGTTGGAGTCCGACAGGATGATCCCGTCGACGTTGTATTTTTCCTTGAATTCGACGATCTGCGCGCGCACGACGTCGGCGGGCACCGCCGACCAGCGCCGCTTGTAGAACGAGGATTCCGAGCAGAAGCCGCAGGCATGGGGGCAGCCCTGCGAACTCAGCAGGTACACGATCCGGTTGCCGAACTTGGTGCTGACCAGGAAATCCTCGGGGTGCTCCAACAGGTGGTAGGGGATGGGCGGGAAGTTGCTGATCGGCTCGATCTCCCGCGGCGGGTTGATGCGGATGCCCTCCGGCGCGCGGTACGCGAGGCCCTGGACGTCCTCCAGGGTCTGGCCCGCCGCCAAATGCTCGACCAGCTCCTTGAACGTGCGCGGGCCCTGCCCGATCACCACGTAGTCCACATGCGGCGCCTGGAACGTCTGCTCCGGCATGAACGTCGGGTGCCAGCCGCCGCACACGACCCGGATCGCCGGATTCGCCTGCTTGGCCAGCGCGGTCGACTCCAGCATGCCCTTGATCTGGTAGCCCGTCAGGCAGGACACCCCGAAGATCGCCGCATCCTTGCATTCCTCTGCGATCCGCTGGTCGATGTCCGGATAGTGCCAGTCGAGGATCCGGATGTCGTAGCGCTCGGGTTCCAGGAGCGACGCGACCACCAGGATGGCCATCGGCGGACCGTCGTAGGGCAGGTAGGTGGACCCCCGGGGGTTGTACAGGACGATCTTTTGCTTGGCGGTCATGGCTTGCAGCGCTTCCGGCGGCGACTGGCGGACTGGCATTGAAGCGGTTTCATTCCGGGAAGAAAAGCAGAATTAGGGGGATCGGGCGCAATAAGCGGCATAGGTTTCGCGCAGGCCGGCGCGGAAGTCCGTCTGCGGCCGCCAGCCCAGAGCGCGCAGCGGGGCGGCGTCCAGGCGCTTGACCGGCGCGCCGTCGGGTTTCGAAGCGTCGAATTCCAGCCGGCCGCGGTAGCCGACGACCTCCTGCACCGCCGCGGCCACCTCGGCGATGGACAGGTCCGCGTCCGGGCCGATGTGAATCGGGCCGCGGGCGGCATCGTACCGTGAGGCCAGGAAGAAGCAGGCATCGGCCAGGTCGCGCGAGAACAAGAAGTCGCGGCGGGGTTTGCCGGTGCCCCACACGGAGAGGGCCGGGGCGTTCGCAACCTTGGCCGCGTGCATGCGCTGCAGCAGGCCGGAGACGACATGCGAATTTTCGGGATCGAAGTGGTCCTCGGGGCCGTAGAGCGTGGCGGGGATTGCGGCGAACCACGCCAAGCCGTGCTCCCGGCGGACGGCCTCGCAGAAGGCGATTCCGGCCAGCTTGGCGGTGGCATAGGCCGCGTTGGAGGGCTCCAGCGGGCCGGTCATCAGACTTTTCGCGCGCAACGGCTGGGCGGCGTCGCGGGGATGGCAGCAGGAACTGGCCAGGTAGAGCAGGCGCGGCACGCGCCGGCGCGCCGCCGCGCCGAGGACGTTCAGGACAACCCGTAGGTTGGACTCCAGCAGCCGCGCGGGATGGGCCTGGTTCAGCGCGATGCCGCCCGATTCCCCGGCCGCCACGAAGACGAAATCGGGCCGGGCGGCGGCCAGGGATTCTTCGATGGCGGCCGCGTCGGCCCAGCCGGAGGTTTCGCCGGCGGAGAGGGTGGCGGCGGACAGTTTCCGGCGTTTGGCCTCGGCCGCGAGAGCCGCGCCGGCGAGGGTTTCGGTGCCGGCGATCCAGATGCGCGCGCTGGTCAAATCCATGCCGCTACGGTAGCATGGGAACGGAAATGAGCAATGCGAAACCCATCTTGGTGTACCTGCACCGCTACCCGCCCGAGATCGAGGCGTTCCAGTGGCCGGCGCTGCGGGCCCTGGCGGAGGAACTGGCGCCCCGCTACGAGCTGGTCTACCTGTGCATGGGGCCCGCCCGGGGGCGCAACGAAGCCCTGCGCCGGAACCTGCGGGTGATCGAGCTGCCCTTCACGGTGGACCAGGCCAACGGTCGCGACAAGTGGCTCAAGACCCTGCGGTGGTATGCGCGCCTGGGCCGGCTGCTGGCGACCATCGGCGGATTGCAGCCGGTGGCGGTCATCTGCAAAGAGACCCTCCCGTTCATCCCGGGACGCGTGGCGCGGACCGGCCTGCCGACCATCATCGGCTCCAGCGACTGGTGGTGGTCTATCCTGTTCGGGCACTGGCGCTGGGGCCGGAAGCTGGCGGACTGGCTCGAGCGGCGCGAGGTCCGCAGCTGGAACCGGCCCAACGTGCAGGCCACGGTGGGCACCCGCGCCGAAGGCCGCCTGCTGGCCGCCAAAGGCCTGGACGAAACGCGCATCGCGGTCATCAACGCCCCGCAGGATCCCGGCCTGTTCCGGCCGCTCGATCCGCGGCCGACGAAGACGGAGCTGGGGCTGGACGACGGACTGACCTATTTCGCGATCTTCGGGATCATCCGCGGCGGCAAGGGCTACGACCAGCTGCTGGACTGGTGGCGGATGGCGGTCGCGACACATCCGGCCTGGCGGCTGGTGATCATCGGCGGCGCGGGGGGCGAAACCTGGTGCCGGCGCCAGATCCGCAAGCGCGGCCTCGAGGCCACCACCCTCATGACCGGCTGGCTGCCGACCAAGCAGGAGGTCAACCGCTGGCTCAACGCGATGGACGCGCTCCTGGTCCTCCGCCGCAACTCGTCCGACAACCAGGGCATCATCCCCAGCGCGCTCTACAACGGCCTGTCCACCGGCCGGCCCGTCGTGGCCACCGGCCTGCCGGGCATCGCCGAAATCGTGCGCGACGGCGTGGACGGCTACCTGTTTGCGCCCGACGACCCGGTGGCGTTCATCGCCGCCCTCGAACGGGTGGTGGCCAACCCCGGCGCCGCGGCCGCCGTCGGCCAAGCCGGCCTGGCGCGCGCCGCCGATTGCTTCGATCCCCGCCGCGCCGCCCGGGCCCACCGCGAATTGATCGAAACCATGCTCCGCTAGCTGTCTCCCGGCCGCCGGGCCGCCGCGCGGCCGGGGGGAACTCAGGGGGAGCCCCGCCGGATGTGCCGGACGGTTCCCGCCACGGCCAGGAACATCAAGCCGCCCAGCATGCCGGTGAGCAGGTCGCCCAGGGTGTCCGCCAGGCCGAGCTGGCACCGCGTGCCGAGGGTGTGGTCCGCCAGCCATTCCGCGAATTCCCAGAACATCGCCGCCGCGCAGGTCAGCCCGAAAACAACCGCGGCCCGGAGCACCCCGTCCGGTTCCCGGATCCACCGGCGCCGGCCCAGGACATCCAACGCGCCGGCAATGAAATAGGCAATGGCCAGCCCCCCGGCGAAATGGAGCGGAATGTCGACCGCTGGCCAGCGGCCATAGGCGTCGATGCCATGGGCACAGACCTCGTGGACTAGGAATACGGCCATCGACGGCCAGCCGTGCCGGCGGAGAATCTCCCATGCCGGCAAAACGAGACGCATGGCCCGCCCGGTCATCTCCAAACCTCACGGATCCCGGAGCGCACCTGGGCCCGGGGTTCCGGCTGCGCCGGATTCGCTCCGCGAAACCCGTCCCCGGTCCCATTCTAGGGACCATTGCTCGATGCTTTTGTTGCGCTCCTCATCGGCATGGCGCAGGGCGGCCTGGATGCACAGGCCGATCAAGACGATGGCAAGGAGACCGGCCCCGATGATGATCAGCCGCCACGGGGCGGGGATGTTCGCATGCGGGCCGGGACTGCCGCCCGGCAGGGGGGATATGATCATTTTCCGTCCCAAAACCAAACGCCGGGATGAAAGCGCACGATCAACGCCAGCGCGGCGCCCAGGCCCAGCAGAGCGGCACCGTGGACGAGACGCCGGGCCGCCGTCACCGCGGGGCGGGTGGCGAGGACAAAGCCCAGGCACAGCAGCGCCATGCCCGTCCACGCGTGGCGGAGCATGCGCCAGGGGATGAACTGCCCGCGATGCATGGACATGCCGGAATGGTCTACTTCAAACGGGTGGAAATCCAGGAAGCGAAAGGCCCGGTCCAGGTCGGGATGGGTCTGCACGAACTGTTCCCGGGTCAGGCCGCCGGCGGGGGTGTTGAGCAGCGGCAGCACCTGCCGGCAGGTGCCAAACCAGTAGCCGGCGTACAACGTGCCGGCGAGCGCGAATGCCAGCCCGCATGTCTGGGATTTCTTCATCGGTTTCTCCGTCCGGTCCGCCTCAGTTGGGAGCGGCGGCGGGCTGGCCGGCCGGCTCCCCCGGCGCGTTTCCGGCGGGCGCCTTCTGGGCCATCAGTTCCCGGAGGCGGGCATCGACCCGTTCCGATACGGCCGGAGTGATGTTGCTTCCATACGTCACGGCCACGTTGGCCCGGACAAAGAGCTCGGGGCCGAAACAGAACTCGCCCGGGCTGCCCGCCTGGCCGAAGTATCCGGTGGCGCGCTTGACCAGCCATGCCGACGGAGCCGCGCCGGAGAAGGCCCGGGCCAGGACCCACTCCCGGGCCGCGGCCGCGTCGGGGAACACCTTCAGGTTCAAGACGATCTCGTCCTTCTGCGCAAAGTCGAGCAAAGGCTGCGCGGCCACGTACAGGAGTTCCTGAACACCGGGCAGGGGATCGCCGGGGGGAGCGGAGGAATGCAGTTCCCAGTCGCTCCCCATGGCGCCGGGCCGGGCGAGTTCCTCGGGTGTGAAGAGGAACGCGGCCGGTGCCTGGGCGAAAGCTTTCCGCGCCGCGGCCATGAACTCCGCCGTCTCCGGGAGCGGCAGCGCGGTCCTGGCGGCGCCGGCCGGATTGGCCTCGGCCGCCTCCTGCGCGAAGCCGGCATGAACCAGCAGGCCGGCCGCCAGCGCGGTCGCGGCCACGGTCAGACGCATGGGGTTGCTCTTCATGGTCGTCCTTGGGTTGCGTTTTGTCTGCCGTTTGACAGCCTCCGAGTAAACGCCGGCCGGCGCCGGATTTCAAGTCCACCGCGGGGCTGGATATCTTCATTTCATAGCGCCATCACGGTTCAGGGGACCCGGCACCTTGTGGCGGCGCTCTGCCGCCCATGGACGGCTCGAATTCTTTTCGTGCGTGTCCGCCCACTCCACCATTCGCATGAGATCGTCGGCATCTTTGCCGTTGCTGAGGCTAATGGCCCGGTCAAGATGTGGCTGTGCTGCATCGGTCATATTCTGGCGGGAGTAGACCTTGGATAGGCGCGCATGCGCGAACATTTCATGGGATGGGTATTCCTGGTCCCGTTTCCGGGTGAGATCAAACACTTTAGCGGCGTAGCGCTGATAGGCATTAATCAGATCTTCCAGAGCCCATGCGGCAACAGCAGGCGGTTCATCCAAGTAGGCGTAGAATGCCGCATTTTCTTGCCAGCGCAGTTCCATTTCTAGCTGCTTGGTTAAGAAAAACGCCATATTATTGTAAGCGATGCGGCGGGCACGATAATCACCGAGAGACTATCCCGCCGCGATGCCAATAAGGGCGGTTAGGACCAATATCGATTTGCATTTCATGATATTCCCTGGAGCGTCCGCTCCCCCGCGGCGGTTCGCCGCATTTGTCAATCAGCAGTTCCCGCCGAGACGCTGCCGGCCCAGTCCCGCAGAAACCTCATGGTTATTCTTCTCCAGATCCATCCAAGACGGGATCTGCCAGTCTCAGGATCGGCGCCTCATTCGGTGAACGGAAGCGAGACGTGACGCGTGATCTCATCTCGCGGAGCTGGGGCGATGAAATTCCGTAGATGACAAATCGTTCAAGCGCATTCGTCGGCTGAATGAGGTACTCAACCGCTTTGTCGATTGTATCGAAGTTTCCTCGCGTCCCTCCTAATACGTCGTCGCGGATCTTGATTGTCATGGTCCACCTCCCTTGTTCTTGTGCATAATTCAGCGGGAGCGCATCAGTCTCAACTGCCGGTCTTCGCGAAAGCTGCGCCTCAGCCTCGAGGCTGCCCTCCGCGGCAGCCGAGTAGGCGGAAGGCGGCGGCTAGGCGGTCCTTTTCGGTTTCCTCTTGAGCATCAACATGGCTTCTACAGCTCTTAAAGTACGCTCCTTGGCGACATTGACAAGCACCCACTTGCCATCATGGGATGTATTCGCCGCATCGTATTCCGCCTGGACTCGCTTGGAGATCGTCCCTCGAATGCGCTCGAATCGTTTGCGGTCTTCTGCGCCAAATACCATCACAATACAACATCGGCCCTTCTCGGGAATGAGCGGGCAGAACGACTTCCCTTTCTTATACCGGAGAGACCATCCGTGTTTCCGCCCTCCATACTGCCAATCCGGGGAAAATACGGCAGGATATGTGTTTTAAACGAATTCCTGAAGACGTCTCCAGTAGGATGTGGCGGTTGATCCCATCCATAAGTCGAGTGGATCCACCGTCGGCCGTGCTGGCCTGATGATGCGAAGGGATGATGTATCCATTGATCTGTCTCTCAACCTAACGTCACGGGTCTGGAGACCCGACACCTTGGGGAGGGCACCCTGGGCCCCCTTGTTCGGCTCGATTATGTTTCCGTCGCTTTAATGCTCGTACCACTAGCCATGCCGGCGCAAGGGCGAGAAACAGATGCATCCCGATCCAAACCAACACAAGGGGGATATGTCGGAAGTCGCCAACGCGAATCATGTCGACTAGTCCCGGATAGATGACCAGGAGCGGCATTCGGCCCATGGCGCGCGCGGGGCCATTGGTGAGGGTGAAGACCGGCAAGAATGCGGTAATCAGAAAACAGGCGGCGGCTACGACAGTGAACGTCTTTTTCATCTTTTCATTCTATGGCCGAACGTCAGCGTTCAGACGGAAACGCGCTTTGGCGCCGACAGCCGGGAACGCCTTGTTCGTCGAATTCCTTATTGTCATCTGTGTTCCGGGTTGAAATGACACCCTGTCGGACAAGATCAAACGGAAGTAATAGGGTGTCCATGGTCAGGGAGAAGGGGAGATCAAGCATGGCTATTGGGGCTAGTGATTTAGCCCAGTCTTGTTCTTCCCCTCCCGTCCGTTCCATTCCCGTTGCTGTGCGAATAACTGTATAGTCAAGCTTTGTGGCAGCATAGATATTCGATTTTCTTGATCCGATATTGTGGGCGTGTTGCCCCGCCGAGGCGCAGCTCTGGGCGCAGATGGCAATCGCAACGCACACGGCGATATTCATTATGGATCTCATGATTATGACGAACGAAAAGGCTCACGGGACGGCGCACATGCACAGTAGTGGGAAGCCTCAACTGCCGTAATCGTAGCAAAGCCCCGTAGCCGCCGCAACTTGTGCGCCGTACGGTGCGGCCGTTTGTTCAATTCCTATTCTCTTTCGGTCAAATCGATCTCTCGCAGCCGCTGTTCGCCACGCATCACGAATACAATCAGGATATCTTTCCCCTCCCGCCGGTAAAATATCCTGCACGGCGGCACGACAACCTGCCGATAGGGCAGGTGAGGGATCTCCGGAACTCTTGCTCCAGATTTCGGGAATCGCATTAGTCGTTCGACTGCAGCGAATACCTGTTGGACATACCGAGTGGCAGCATCCGGCTTGTCGAGAGCAATATAGTCGGCGATAGCCTCTAGGTCGGCAATAGCCGGCTCGGTCCAAATCAAGCGAGCCATCGCCGCATCCGCTTTTGGGCCTGTTCGTGGCTTAAGATGCGTCCTTGCTGGAACGCGCGCTCGCCACGGGCAATCCCTTCCAGGATTTGCATGCGCGCCTGCTGATCCTCGTAGCTGGAGACATTAACGAGATAGGCAGCCGGGCGTCCATGCTCCGTGATCAACACAGGGGAAGGGTCTTCCCGGAGTTCTGCGATCAGGCGTGTTGCCTGTCGCTTCAGCGTGGTAACGAGCTCTGTTTTCATGGTGCCACTATAGTATCACATATCGTGTTGGTGTCAAGGAATTGAATGTCAGGGTTCTGGCTGAGGCGCCTTGGCACCGATAGCCAGGAACCCCATGTTCAATTCAAGATCGATAGACTTCCCTGCGGTGCCCGACCTTCACGACGCATACAATCAGGATTTCATCTTGGATTTCATATAGCACGCGATACACGCCGCATCGCAATCGGTATTTCTCAGACCCAGAGAGCTTGCGGCTTTGCGGGGGGCGGGGGGCGTTAGCGAGTTTGGCGATGTCAGCCAGAATGCGTTGGACATCGCGTTTGGGGATCGGTTCCAAGTCCTTGCGCACGGACTTGCGCAAGACAATTTCATATTTTGCCATTGCGCTTGAGCTCCTTCACGAAGTCCTCGAACTTGATGGTGGGCTCATTTTTCCGCGCATCGAAAATTCCAAGGTCATCCGCATCCTCGGCCAGCTCGGTGCGTACAGCGTCGTTAAGCAAATCCGACAGGGAGCGAGAGGTCTCAATAGACTTCAGGCGCAGGGCCCGATGGAGGGTCGGCTCCAGATAAATGGTCGCGCGTTTGGACAGTGTAGTCATGGTTACCTCATTTCTGGCCGCACAATAACATCATAACGCTATGCTGTCAATGCGCCATAAATGCTCGGTGAAATGAACGTCACGGGTCAGGGGACCCGACACCTTGTGGCGGGTACCCTGGACCCGATTGAATCTCCTCTAAAGCCCCGTTGAGGGGAAAGGCAGGGCCTCTCCTCCAAGGT
>CAYMTY010000001.1:0-134153 GCA_964393515.1 uncultured Verrucomicrobiota bacterium | reverse complement strand
TCAATGTTCACCGAGTGATCGCGCTACCCCCATGCCCAATCGCATTTTCCGGGTTCAATATCCAACAGCATTTGTAGCTGCGCCCGCTGGGCGCGGCGGATTTCGTCCCCCTCGATCCCGGCAGCCCCGCGCTCAACGAGCGCGGCTACAGTAAGCCCATCATCCCCCCGGGGATTCTACTCATTCAAATACTGGAAGATGACGACATTCATTTCCTGCGCCAAGGTCTGCCCCCCGACATCGGCGCTGCCGTCCAGCCAGCAGAGCGCGACGGCCCGCCGTTCGCCGGTGATCATGTCCTCGGCCGGATCCCAGTTGCCCACCCCGGAGGCCGTCTCGCCTTCCCGGATGGCTTGCGCCACCACCACCACTACGAACAGGCGGTCCGACTCGTTGAACAGCCCCCAGGTGTTGTTGAAGATGGAGATCAGGTTGTTCTTGTTCACATCCGGCAGCAAGCCGGAGGTGTTCAGTACCCGGGCCCAGCCCGCCGGCCCGTTCTTGACATCCTCTTGAATCATCGCCTCCACCATGTTGATGATGTCATCGGCCGACAGCCGTTCGTCGTCCTCGGGTTCCCCATCCATGCCCGGGACCTCGCGCATGTCCAGGCCGTAGAAGGCGGCATTGAGCACGTTCGTGGACCGGGTGTACGGATTGATCGTCCCGTTGGTGAAGAACGCCCCATTCTGGTCCACGATCTCATACACTCCCGGATCGCAAATCAGCCGGTTCATCAGCGCAATGCCGTCATCGCTGAAAATATCCGGCGCCTCCCACGGCCGCCCGTTGGACAGATAGCCGATTTCCCCCGGGCTGAGCATGGGCGCGTTCCGGCAGTAGAAATACTGGCCCGGCGGAATGCCGCCCGGGACCGCCGCCATCGCCGCTTCTGCCACTTTGTTCGTTTGCAAAAAAGAGCCTTCGTCTTCGCTCAGCCATTCGTTCTCGTCGTGGTTCAGGCGCGGATCGGTCACGCCCATCGAAACCCAGTCCGTGGCATTCCCCGGCCCGGCGGCAATCTCCGCCAACAGTTCGTAGCCGAAGCCGCTGTTCGGCGTCGCATCCACGGCAGTCGTCCCGTACTGAAGTTTCAAGGGTTTGTTCAACCGCACGCTGCGGATGAACAGGTGCAGCCCCGGCGGCAGCTCGCCGCCGGCAATGGGCTCCAGTGGTATGCGGATGAGCATCTCGTCGCTGTTGTCGGCGTAAAAGGGCCTTCCGAACTCGGCGTCGACGGTCAAGGTGTCAGGCGTGTAGGTGGGGGCAATGGCTGCGGACCGGATTCCGGTATTGGGGGTCCCGGCCGGCCCCATGGCCGCGCGCACCCAGACGTCGAAGGCGGCGTTGTTCAGCGCCCCGCCGCAGCCGGGGCTCTGCGGGGGTAGCATGGTTAAATCCGGGACGTCTTCCGGTTTGTTGTCTTCGGACGGGAACGGGTACCAGAACTCCGGCTTCAGGTGCAGTACCAGGGTGTACTTAACGGTGTTCGAAGACGAGAGCGGCCCTTCTTCGAGTTCCACTTGGACGCCGATTTCGTTGAACATGGGCACATTCTTCACCGAAGGATAATCCACACCCTGGGGAACGATATCCGTGCTCTCGTAATCCAACAGGGCCTTTTGGGCATCGGCCGCACTCACCGAGCCCAGGATGCGGGCGAAATTGGGATCGGAGGCGATTTCCGCCGCCAGGGCCTGCAGCTTTCTCCTTCCGCCGGCGTCCTCCTTGTGGACCACTGAACTGCTGTAGGCGGACAGGTCATCCACGTCGATGCCGCCCACGGCCGCCTCTTCGATGTCCACGCCGGACCAGCGGTTGCCGGTGCCGCCGCCGTCGTTTTCCTTCCCGTCGGTCAGGTTCAGCAGCGCGGCGGGCGAATCGAACCCGATCCAGCTGCGCTGATGCTTGTTCAGCCTGAACTGCCGGTCGCCGCCCGTGGCCGGGGTCGGCGCCACGGCATCGAACAGCATCTTGCGCACGTTGTTGCGGTTGGTGAACGCCCCGTAGTCCGGCACATCATCGCCATAGGCGGTGCCCAGCAGGTTGGCATCGATCAGTCCGCTCATGTTGAAGCAGGCATAGGCATAGCGCCCCAGGATCCGGCTGCGCTGCCCCGGCTGTTCCCGCACCCAGATCCATTCCGCGCTCCGGATGTCGTCATCCCCTCCGCCGGTGGCCTCGTTCAGGTGCCAGTCCAGCAGCCAATCCTCCACCTTGCCGATCAGCAGCCGGTCGTCGCCCAGCAACTGGCCGGAATAATAGAATCCCAGGGTGACCGGCAGGTCTCCGGACAGGAAGATGTCGTGCTGCGGATCCGACTGGGGCACTTCCTTGACGGCGTTCAGGTAGTCCTGCATGCCGGCGGCCAGGGCGGACTGGGCCATCTGGCGCGTCCGCATGCCCTCGAGGGAGGCGCCCGCCACCATGCGCTCGATCCGCGCCTGGGTCAGGAACGCCACCGCCATCATCACCATCAGCGCCAGGAAGCCCAGCACCACGATGAGGGCCACGCCCCGGCGGGATTCGCGGCCATCTCCCGGGCAACCGTGCCCGCGGCTGTAGCTGCGCCCGCTGGGCGCGGCGGTTCCCGCCTCCCTCCGCCCCCGGTGGACCCGGCCCCAGCACAGCCCGAGAAGTATTTTTGGCAGTTTCATTGTATTCATTCCAAACATCGGCTCTTCCACCGCACTCTCTGCTACTCCGGATAGTAATGGCTGACGGGATTGGCGAGGCGCGGGGGCAGATCGACCCCGCGCCGCTGGATCCGGTACTGGGGCGGCCCCATCATGGGCATCGCCCGCCCGATCAGGACGTTCGCATCCTGGTTCAGCCGCTCCCGCCCGCGCTGCTGCAGGGCCGCGTCGCTCGAAGCCAGCAGCATGCCGCCCTCCACCGCCGCTTCCGGACTCGTCAGCACCAGCATCACATCCACCGCCACGGGGGGGATGTTGCTCGTGCCCCCCAGGCTGTCCGTGCTGTAGAAATCGTCGCCGTCGGTGGTGAAGTCCCCCCCGTTGTCCCAGCGCTGGCAGTAGATGTCGAACATCACGACGTCCTCGGCCAGCACTTCTTTGTCCTGGTTGGCGACCGGGATGGTCTCGAACCGTTCCCACCATTCCCGGTCCTGGTTGCGCAGGGCGTAGAAGGGGTCGCCGCTGGTCGCGCTGGCGCCCACCGCCATGATCACGCGCGATTTTATCAGGTCGTAGCGCCAGTAGACGGCCCCGCCCTGGGCGTTGGTCGCCCGGACCGGCTCGACGTACAGCTTGAAGTACTCGTAGGGCATGTCGTCGTCCTGGTCGCCGGCGGTGCTGATGAAGTAGAAGGTGTCGAACACGCCGGGGCCTCCGCTCAGGTACGGCACGTCGTCGGCGATCTTGGCGCAGCCGATGCGCTCGTTGACGATCATGCAGTCGAGGTCCTGCAGGATGGAGTCCATGGCGGTTTCGCCGACGCTGTTGCGCATCAGGGCGGTCGTGCCGCGCTTGGTGATGTTGGCCGCCTCCCCGAACATCCGCGTCAGCGCCAGCACCAGCACCACCAGCACGGCCATCGCCGCCAGCACTTCAATCAGCGTGAAGGCAGCCCGCATCTGGTCGGACCGGCTTGTTTTGCGTCTTGTATTCATTCCTGTTCCTTGGGTAGGGCGCGTTGGCCCAACGCGTCGTCTCGATCCCGGCGGGCTCGGCGAGCCCGCCCTACCTTTTCGTCTTTTTCGCGCATTTCGCAGCACCCTGCCGATGGCCTCGCGTCTCAAGTCTCCTGGCCCGAATCCCCTACATGTCCGGATAGGGAACGATTTCCCGGTAGAAGATCCGGGGCGGAAACTTGTCCCGATCCGCAATGGCGGCCCATTCCCCCGGCCACACCCGCAGGACGGCATAATAGGTGTCGCGGTCGTTCCCGCTGTTCGACCGCTTTTTCTGCCAGTCCAGCTCGTAGGTGAAGGCCGTGGACCAGAACTTGGCCTGGCTGGCCAGGTCCCAGTCGCCGGTGCCCATGTCCAGGTTCCGCGCCACCCATTTGAAGACGTGCAGGCCGGGGGTGTTGTGCACCAGCCGCTCCGCTCCGTCGTCGTAGCCGGAGTTGTCGGCCAGCACGCGCGAGGCGTAGATGTCGGCCCGGGCGGCGTTGAGGTTGCCGCCCTGCTCCACCCGGTTGCCCTGGGCCGCCGCGGTCGCCGACAGCGTCGCGAACACGTAGTCGGCAAACAGGGAGATCTCGGTGTCGTCCACCGCCGCCCGCGTGGCCTTCAGGCCCTCCGGGAACAGCGCGAAGGTGGCCGTCAAGCCGATGGCCACCACCAGCAGCGCCAGGGTCACCTCCACCAGCGAATACCCGGCGCGGCGCGCGGCGCCCCCGCCCGCGGCCCGCCTCTGTCCCGTTCTTTGCACGCATGCCATGGCCGGTCCCTTCTCAATTCATTATCTTGACCATCCCGGTCTTCGCCTGGAACTGCATCATCGTGTTCGTCCCGGGCACGGGCACCGGATTGTTCAGCGTGTTGCCGACGGCTTCATAGTACTTGGCCGAGGTCACGTACAGCCGCCCGCCCTTCACGTCGATCCAGTGCCGCGAACCACTCTGCTGCATGGTGAAGAGCCGGCCGTTGGGCTTGAACAGCACGGCGCTCATGATCATGTCCCGCGTGGCCGGTCTGGCCGGATCCGACGGGAACCTGAACGCGCCGCCCGCGCCGGGATTGTAGTAGCCGCCCCGCCCGAACAGGAAATTGCCGATTAAATCGATGTTATCGTCGAAATAGATTCCCTCGGGCAAATATTTCCAGTCGGAAACGTATTCCAGATTCATCTCGTCCACGGTCGGCCCGTCGGCGTCTTCATCGAACATGCGGAATTCATCCATGTTGTTGGTCACGGCGATGACCGCATAGCTGCGGAGGCATTTGTCGAGGGAGTTCCTGGCGCCGGCCGCGGCGCTGTAGGTCCCGTCGCGGTTGGGAAAGACCACGAACGTCCACTGGCGCTTGGCCACGGCGTGCTGGCGCGCCAGGCGCAGGGTGTTGAGCACCTGCTGGGCCGCCCGGGCCGTGTCCTTCCGGCCCATGTTCTCGAACACCGGCAGCGCCACCGCAAACAGCATCCCGATGATCACGATCACCACCAGCAGCTCGATCAGCGTGAATCCCGCCTTCCCGGCTTTCGTTTTCATTTTGGTTCTTTCCACGTGCTGGGTAGGGCGCGTTGGCCCAACGCGCCGCGGTTCTGATCCCGGCGGGTTGAGCCAACCCGCCCTACCTTTCTCATTTCGTGCATTTCGCGTCTTTCGCGGGTTTCGTCGTTTGCTTCCGCGGTTCCCGGCCGCCTTCTCCGCATTTCAGGTTTCCGCTTTCCGCCCTCAGCCCTCGCTTTTCATTCCCAGCTCGGAGCGTTGTCCTCCCAGGAGTCGTAGTTGGCGTCGGGGCCGGCGGACCAGGCGATGACCTCGGCCTTGATCTCGGGGCCCCCGCCGGGGTGCGGGATCAGGCCGTTGCGGTCCAGATCCACCTGGTATTGGAACGGCTGGCCCCAGGGATCCACAAAGGCCCCGGCATGGACCCCTTCCGCCGCCAGCGCCCCGCCGCCGGCCTCGAAGAACTGGATCCGCTTGAAATTGTCCGGATTGGCCGCGGCGCCCGGCGCCGGGATCATGGTCTGCACCCAGACCGCATCGGTCAGGCGCAGGCCCGGAGCGGTCGCGAAGCTCGGCCAGCGGTTGTATTCCGCCTGGTATTTCATCAGCACCGTCACCGCCACGGCGGCATCCGATTTCGCCTGCGCCAGCCGCGCCCGCTTCAGGATCAACCCCGCCGCCGGCACCATCATCGCCATCAGGATCCCCAGAATGGCGATCACCACCAGCATCTCGATCAGCGTGAAGCCCCGCCGGGTTGCCTGTGTTTTCATGCCGCTCAATCCCTGTTCTCCGGAGTTGCGCTCCGTCTCCGCCCGGTCCTGCTCCTCTGCCGGTTGTCCGCGGGCCGCCCGGCGGCCTACGGCGCCGCCGGCGCCAAATCGAACGTCTTCATGCGCTTGGCCGGGTCCGCCGCCGGCTCGCCGAGCGGATACACCAGCACCGTTTCCATGACGGTCTGGCCGTCCCACAGCACCACGCCGGTGCCCTGCACCGTCACCGCGCCGTCCATGTTCCGGTCCATGCCGATCGCATAAAACGTGTAGGGCGGCTGCCGGCTGCTCCAGGGATCCAGGAACAGCAGGGTTTTGTCGGCCGGCCGCGACTTTTCCGGGATCTGCAGGTAGATTTTTTGCATGACATTGGAGCCGGTCAGCAGATTCATCACCGCCCGCTGGTCGGCATCCGTCAGCACCCATTTGTCGTTGCCCACCTTCACCGGGTCCGTCCAGGGCATGTACTTGTGGTCGGCATAGAACTGCTTCACCGCGAGCTTGATGCTGTTCATCTCCGCCGCGGCCCGCCGCTTTTTGGTGGTTTCCACCGCCTTGCCCCCCAGCGGCACGAGGATCGCGGCCAGGATCGCCACGATCACCACCACCGCCAGCATTTCGATCAGCGTGAAGCCGGCCCGGTTTTTCCTGGATTTTGCTTTCATTCTGAATCCTGACTTCTGAATTCCGGATTCGATCCCGTCACCACGTCTTGTAGGGGGTGGTGGCCACGGTGTAATTCTTGTCCGGCTCGCCCAGGCTGTAGACCGCCGCTTTCATCCGGATTTCGGGGGCGCCGTCGAGCGGGTCGATCTTGTCGTCAAAATTCAAGTCCAGCAGGATGCCGTAGTCCCGGCCCCACGGGTCCTTATAGGATGTGCCGGCCGCCAGCGCCGCCAGCACCTCCGTCATCGTCTTCACCCCGAACGCCGCCGGCTCCAGGTCCAGGAACACGATCTGCCGCGGATTCAGGTTGGGGGTGGCATTAATCAGGATTTGAATCAGCTGGGCCTGGGTGGCCCCGGTGTAGTGCCGATCCGGCCCGCCGTTGCCGCTCGGCACCGGCATCTTCCCGTATTCGGCGAAAAACCGCTTCACGGCGCCGTCCAGGTCCCGCAGCTGCGCCATCGCCCGCGCCTTCTTGGCGCCTTTCAGGGCCCCCGTGATCGACGGCACCAGCACCCCCGCCAGCAGCCCGATGATGGCAATGACCACCAGCAGTTCGATCAAGGTGAAACCCCGTGCCAACCTGGTCGTTCGCTTCATGCCAGCCATCCTCGTCGCGCCGCCTTGCCGAGGCACACGCCTCTACAAGAAGAACCTACGCCGCCCCCACCGCAAAGTCGAACGAAATCTGAACCCCAAGGGGTTCAAAGTCCACGGTTCAGTGGTTCAACGGTGCCGATCCAGGGCATGCGGGCCCGTCGAGCCCGCCGGCTGTCCCCCCCTTGGACATTGAATATTGATCTGTTGGATATTTGGATATTGAGATCGGCCCTCCCTCAGCCCTCTCCTTGAATATTCCGGTCTGCTGTAGCCGCGCTCGCTGAGCGCGGAGATGCCTGGATCGGGGGTCGAAATCCGCCGCGCCCAGCGGGCGCAGCTACAGAGTGACGCTTTTGCCACCCCTCTGCGGGTGGCGCTTCCCTTCAATCCCGCCGGGCGCAGAGGCCCGGCCTACAATACCCGCCAAGCGGCTGTTCCCTTGGACATTGGATATTGATTATTGAATATTGAGATCCCCGCCCCCTACCCGATCCCGTCGGTCGCGGCCAGGGCCGCGGCGACGCTGTTTTCCACCGGAACCGGCTCTCCCGCGGCCTTGCGCGCACTGGCGACATCCTTCAATCCGTTGCCCGTGATCAGGCAGACCACCGTCTCGTCCGGCTTCACGAGGCCTTTCCGGGCCGCCTGCTTCAGCCCCGCCCACGCGCAGGCCGCCGCCGGCTCCGCGAACACGCCCGCCCCCCGCGCAATCTTCGGGATCGCCGCCAGGATCGCCGCGTCCGGCACCGCCACCGCTGACCCGCCCGATTCGATCACCGCCCGCACCGCCGCCAGTCCGTCGCGGGGAATGTCCACCGAGATTGAATCGGCCACCGTCGTCGCCTTCACCGGCGCGATCTCCACCTGGCTCCAGTCCGGCGCCTTGCCGCCCGCCGGCTGCAGCTTCCAGACGGCCGCGCTGATGGCCTGGCTGGCCGCCGACTGCGCGCAGAGCATCTTCGGCGTGCGGTCCGCAATCCCGGCCTCCTGCAGGTCGCGAAAGCCCTTCCAGACGCCGGCGAGGATGTTGCCGTCGCCCGTGGGCACGGCCACCCAGTCCGGAATGCGCCCGAGCTGCTCGTAGATCTCGAAGGCGGCGGTCTTCTTGCCCTCGCGGGTGAAGGGGTTGTGGCCCGTGTTGCGGTTGAACCAGCCCCGCTTTTCGCAGACCGCCAGGCACAGGTCGAACGCGTCGTCGTAGGAACCCTGCACCGCCAGCACCCGGGCCCCGAAGATCAACAGTTGCGCGATTTTCGCGGCCGGGGCCTTCTCCGGCACGAAGATCACGCAGGGCATGGCCACGCTGGCCGCCAGGCACGCCATCGAGCTGCCGGCGTTGCCCGTGCTGGCCCCGCACAGCACCTGCGCGCCCGTCTCCCGCGCCCGCACCAGCGCCACCGCCCCCGCGCGGTCCTTGAAGGACGCGCTCGGATTCTGCCCGTCGTCCTTGAGAAACAGGTTCTGCAGCCCCGCCGCCGCCCCCAGCCGCGGCGCCGCGTAAAGCGGCGTCTGCCCCACCCGCAACGGCGCCGCCAGCCCCAGGTCCCGCACCGGCAGCAGCGCCCGGTAGCGGAAAATGTCCCGGCGCGCGTCGTCCACCCACCGCCGCCGCAGCCCCTTGGGCCAGGCATAGCGCACTTCCAGGTTGCCTTCGCATTCCGGGCACACATAGCCCCCGAACGCCGCGCCCTGCTCCGTCCCGCACCGGAAACACCGGAATCCGCTGAATGCTGTTTTCATCGCCCGTCCAGTATGCCCCAGCCGGCCCCTTCCGCGCAACGCCGAACCCTGAATCCCTCTTGGGCCCGGCGCGCTCGCCGAGCGCGCCGGGCGTGACGTTGCGGCGCTGGGAGCCCAAGCGCCCGGCCGAAACATCCGCTAGAGACCGGATAGAGATTGCCGCTGTGCCGAGTTTGGGCTAGTGTCCGCGCTATTAGCAGGAGCCCTCCATGCCCGACCTGAAAACCCAACGCATCGTGGTCACCGGCGGCGCCGGCTTCCTCGGCGGCTTCGTGACCGCCGCCCTCCGGGCCCGCGGCTGCCGCGACGTCTTCATCCCCCGGGTCGAGGACTACGACCTTGTCGAGCACGCGAACGTCCAGCGCATGTACGCCGATTTCCGCCCCGACCTCGTCATCCACCTTGCCGCCGTCGTCGGCGGGATCGGCGCCAACCGGGAGCACCCCGGCGAGTTCTACTACAAGAACATGGCCATGGGCCTGTTCCTGCTGGAAGAGGCCCGGCTGCGCCGGATCCGCAAGTTCGTGGCGCTGGGCACCATCTGCGCCTATCCCAAATTCACGCCCGTCCCCTTCCGCGAGGAGGACCTCTGGAACGGCTACCCCGAGGAGACCAACGCCCCCTACGGCCTCGCCAAGAAAATGATGCTCGTCCAGTCCCAAGCCTACCGCCAGGAGTACGGCTTCAATTCCATCTTCCTCCTGCCCGTCAACCTCTACGGACCCCGCGACAACTTCAATCCCGCCTCCTCCCACGTCATCCCCGCCCTCATCAAGAAATGCCTCGAGGCCCGCGACGCCGGCGCCCCTGAGATTGTCGTCTGGGGCACCGGCAACGCTTCCCGCGAATTCCTCTACGTCGCCGACGCCGCCGAGGGCATCGTCCTCGCCGCCGAGCGCTACGACGGCCCCGAGCCCGTCAACCTCGGCGCCGGCTTCGAAATCCAGATCAAGGAACTTGTTCCGCTGGTTGCGAAGCTCACCGGGTTCAAAGGTAAAATCGTCTGGGACGCCACCAAGCCCGACGGCCAGCCCCGCCGCATGCTCGACACCTCCCGCGCCGAAAAGCTCTTCGGCTTCAAGGCCACGACCGGCTTCGAGGAAGGCCTGCGCGAAACCATCGCCTGGTACGAGCAGCACCGCCAGCCATAGCCGCCGCCGGCGACGGATCGCGGCCCCGGCCCGGCCCCCTGCCCAAGCCAGACTTTACCAACTCCGCCCGGACAGGCTTGCCTTTTCCTGTGCGGACTTTATAAAGTGTGCCTAGCAACAAAGGCGGCCGCGCTTGCACGAATTGAATCCCACCCTCTGGAGAACATGCCGCATGCTGGCGGGGACAACCCGGGTGCGGCTGTTGCGGCGAATTTTGGCACAGCCCGGCTTGTCGGTCGCCCAGTTGGCGGCCGCCGCCCAGATCGGGATTTCCGATGCCAGCCAGGAACTGCGCCGGATTCAATCCCGCGGACTATTGCAGGCCGAGCGGCGGGGAAGTTATGTTTTCTACCGGCCCGCCCCGGATCCGCAGGTACCCTCCGCCGCCCCCTTGTTGCGCGCCCTGCGGATTTCCCTGACCGGCGGGCCGCCCGAACAGGACGGGGAAATCATCCGCATCGCAACGGCGCTGGCCTACCCGCGCCGGATTACGATCGCCAAGGCATTGCGGCGAGGGCCCCACACAACATCCCGACTGGAAGCGGCGGTTCGCATCTCGCGCAACGCCCTGAACCGTCATCTGCGGGTTTTGACCGCGAGCGGTTTTGTGCACAGAAACGGCGGCACTCTGGTCTTCCACACTCCGACTCACCCGGTGGCGCGGGCGCTGGCCCGGTTGCTTCGGGAATAAGCCGGGACATTCCCGGAAACGCCTCCGGGGCGCAAACGCGGATGATCCCGGCAAGACCTCATCCGGCAACCAGCGGCCACCGGGCGAGCGGTTCGTAGCGCCCCGCCACGCTTTCATACAGAATCAATTCGCGCACGGTTTGTTCCTGCACTCCGTTCGCGCGCCAGCGCGCCACCGCCTCGCTGAATCCCTGCGGATCCCGCAGCCGCTCCAGCCGGCCCAGGGTCAGGTGCGGGGAAAACGGCCGCGTTTCCGGCGTCCAGCTCGCCCCCCGCAGCGCGGCGGCGACGCGTTCGTGCACCTGCGCCAGCCCGGCTGATTCCACCCCCAGCCACAGCACCCGCGGATGCCGCGGGCTTCCGAACGTCCCCGGCCCGCCCAGCCGCAGCGGGAACGGCGGCAGCGCCGCCGCGTGCGCCAGCGCGCCGGCCAGCTCCGGAATCCGCGCCAACTCCACGGACCCGAAGAATTCCACCGTCAGATGCATTTTTTCCGGCCGCGTCCAGCGGATCCGCTCCGCCTGCAGCGCCCGCTGCAGGTCCGCCAGCGCGCGGCGCAGCTCCTCCGTCGCCGCCACCGCCACCCCCGCGAACAACCGCTTCGTGCCCATGCGCCCATTCTCCCACACCCGCCCCGCCGTGCAAAGCCCCGGCGCGTCCGGACCGGGGATGCGTACTCGTCATGTTTATAAACATACCCAGTATCCGGATGCGCCCCGCCGCCCTTGACTTGTCCGCGCGGAATTTGCTACCACAGGCGGCCTTATGGGACAGCAATTGAGAAAACGAGTGAAGCGCAAGGCCCGCGACCGCCGCAAGAAACGGTTGAAGGTCAAGGCCAAGCTCGCCCAAAAGGCCACGGCCTGATTCCCGGCCGGGGCCGCGTCCGCCGCGGCGGACAACCGCAGGGACCCGCCAACGTCCTCTGGACACGGCGGGTCTTTGCGTGGTTGAATAGCCCCTAGGCAACGAGGCGCATCATGATCGTCTTCCTGGATGGCGTGCTGGAGGAAAAGGAACCCACCCGCGTGGTGGTCAACGTCGGCGGCATGGGCTACGAAGCCGCCATCCCCCTCAGCAGCTACGACCGCCTCCCCGAACCCGGCCAGCGCGTCCGGCTGCTGACCGTCCCCGTCATCCGCGAGGACGCCCATCTGTTGTTCGGCTTCATGACCGCCGCCGAACGCGATGCCTTCCTGCAGCTGACCTCCGTCAACGGCATCGGCCCGAAGCTCGGCCTGGCGGTCCTGTCCGGCCTCTCGGTCCGCGATCTGAAGGCCGCCGTCGCTGTCGGCGACGTCAAGCGCCTGAGCGGCATCTCCGGCGTCGGCAAGAAGACGGCCGAGCGCCTCGTCCTTGAAATGCGCGACAAGCTCGGCAAGGACGGGCTGTTGGAAGCCCTCGCCGGCGATTTGCCGGCCAGCCCCGCCAACGCCCGGCTGCGCGACGCCCTCCTCGCCCTGATCTCCCTCGGCCACAAGCCGGCCGACGCCGAACGCCTGGTCAAGGCCGTCGCCGGCGAGATCACCCCGGACACCCCGCTGGAGGAGATCCTCCGCAAGGTCCTGTCCGGACGGAAATAGGAAGCCGCCATGCTGGAACTCGCCGTCCTGAGCACCGCCTTCGCGATGGGCGCGGCCATCCCCGACCGCCATGCCTGCGCCAACGGTTCCCCGCCCCTCTCCTGGGGCGAGGTTCCCTCCAACACCCAAAGCATCGCCATCCTCTGCGACGATCCCGATGCGCCGGTCGGCGACTGGGTCCACTGGGTTGTCTTCAATCTTGCGCCCGACGTCCGGTCCCTGCCCGAAAACATCGCCCGCGACGCGCCGCTGCCCGGCGGCGCCATCCAAGGCGTCAACAACTACCGCCGCAACGGCTACGACGGCCCCTGCCCGCCCTCCGGCCAGAAGCACCGCTACTTTTTCAAGGTCTTCGCCCTCGACACCCGCCTCGACCTCGACGCCACGGCCCGTAAGCCGGACCTGCTCCGGGCCATGCAGGGCCACATCGTTGCCCAGGGCGCCCTCTGGGGCACCTACGCCCGCCCGGTGCGATGACCAATCCCTTCGACGCCCGGGCCCAGACCTGGGATGCGGAACCCCGCCGCCGGCAACTGGCCGCCGGCATCTTCGCCGCCCTCGAACGTCACGTCCCCCTGCACCCCGGCTGGGCCGCGCTCGACTACGGCGCCGGCACCGGCCTGCTGGCCCTCGCCCTCGCCCCCCGCGTCCGCCGCGTCCTCGCCGTCGATTCCTCCCCCGGCATGCTCGCCGTCCTCGGCCAGAAAGTAAAATCCGCCGGCCGCGACAACGTCGAAATCCTCCGCGCCGATTTCACGCAGGACCCGCTCCCGCCCGGCTCCTTCGACCTTGTCGCCTCCGCCCTGACCCTCCACCACGTCGCGGACGTGGCCGGGCTGCTGGCAAAATTCGCCGGGCTCCTCGCGCCGGGCGGGTACCTCGCCCTGGCCGACCTCGACGCGGAGGACGGCTCGTTCCATGCCGGTTCCGCCGGCGTCCACCACCACGGTTTCGATCGCGCGGTTCTCGCCCATCAGCTGGCCGCCGCCGGCTTCCATGGCCTCCGCTGGGCCACCGCAGCGGAGACCCTCAGGCATGGCCGCGCCTATCCGGTCTTCCTCGCCGTTGCGCGCAAGCCCTGAGCCTCGCGCCCCGGTGAAATTTGGGGCTTGAATTGCCCGGCGAAGGGGGGAGAATGGCGCGATATTTTCCCGGAAGGGTTGGAGTAAACGCCATGAGCTTGAAGAAGCCGTTGACCGTGGAAACCATCTGCCTCGACCTGAAAGGCGCCACCAAGGAGGAGATCCTGGCGGAGCTGGTCGACCTGCTGATGGCGTCGGGCCACATCCGCGACCGCGAGGCGGTGCTGAAGGCCATCACCGACCGCGAAAAGCGCATGAGCACGGGCATGCAGAACGGCATCGCCATCCCCCACGGCAAAACCGACAGCGTCGACTGCCTCGTGGCCGCGCTCGGCATCAAGAAGGCCGGCGTGGATTTCGGCGCGCTCGACGGCCAGCCCTCCAACATCTTCGTCATGACCGTCTCGCCCGACAGCCGCACCGGGCCTCACATCCAGTTCCTGGCCGAGATCAGCCGCCCGCTCAACGATGCGGCCGTCCGCGCCCGGCTCCTCGCCGCCACGACCCGCGAGGAAGTCCTCCACCTGCTGCTGGGTTGACGCCCTCCCTGCTGGAGGCCGCATGCCCGACTCCGCCGTCGTCCATCCGCTGGTCCAGTTCGTCCTGCAACTGGGCATCCTGATCATCTGCACCCGCGCCGGCGGCTACTGGCTCCGGCGCTGGTTGCGCCTGCCCGGCGTGCTGGGCGAATTGATCATGGGCATGGCCATCGGTCCCTACGCGCTGGGCAAGTTCCATTGGCCGCTGATCGGCGTCCTCTTCCCCCTGGCGCCGGGCGGCGCGGCCGTCGGCCCCGAACTGCACGGCATCGCCATCTTCGCCTCAATCATCCTGTTGTTCCTCTCGGGTCTGGAGACAGACCTGTCCACCTTCCTGCGCTACTCCATCGCCGGCACCGTGGTCGGCATCGGCGGCGTCGTCTTCTCCTTCTTCCTGGGCGCCGGCTGCGCGGTCTGGTTCGGCCTGGCCCAGAACTGGCTGGACCCCGCCGCGCTCTTCCTCGGCGCCATCGGCACCGCCACCTCCGTCGGCATCAGCGCCCGCATCCTCAGCGAGCGCCACAAAATGGCCTCCCCCGAAGGCGTCACCATCCTCGCCGCCGCCGTTTTCGACGACGTCCTCGGCATCATCGTGCTGGCCGTGGTTGTCGGCATGGTCCGCGCCGCCGGCGCCGGCCAGGGCCTGGCCTGGGCGGGGATCGCGAAAATCGCCGCCAAGGCGTTCGGCTTCTGGATCGGCGCCACCGCCGCCGGGCTGCTCCTCGCCCGGCGCTTTTCGCGCATCCTGAAATATTTCAAGAGCCCGCGGGCCATCGCCGCGCTGGCCCTCGGCTGGGCGCTCCTGCTCGCCGGCGTCTCGGAAATGGTCGGCCTGGCCATGATCATCGGCGCCTACATCATGGGGCTGTCCCTCTCCCGCACCGACCTCGTCCAGGTCATCCAGAGCGAAGTCGAAGGGCTCCAGAACATCCTGGTGCCGGTCTTCTTCGGCACCATGGGCATGATGGTCAACCTCGCCGCGATCCCCGCCGTCCTCAAGGTGGGCGCCGTCTACTCCTTGCTGGCCGTGATCAGCAAGGTGGCCGGTTGCGGCCTGCCCGCCCTCTTCTGCGGTTTCAACCGCCACGGCGCCGCCCGCATCGGCGTCGGCATGCTGCCCCGCGGCGAGGTCGCCCTCATTGTCGCCGGCATCGGCCTGACCTCCGGCGCCATCGGCCAGGACATCTTCGGCATCGCCATCCTCATGACCCTCGTCACCACCCTGCTGGGGCCCCTCCTGCTCGCTGGCAGCTTCGAGAACCCCGCCTCCGGCCTGCGCCGGCCGGAGGATTCCACCAAGACCGAAAGCCGTGAAATCACCCTCCAGTTCCCCTCCCCGGACATGGCCGACTTCATGACCGCCCGCATCGTCCGCGCTTTCCGGCAGGAGGAGTTCTACGTCTACCGCCTCAGCCCCGACTCCTACACCTACCACATCCGCAAGGACGACCTGTTCTTCACCCTGGAGTGCGAAGGCAATGCCGTCGTCCTGCGCGTCACCGCCCAGTACGAAACCCTGGCCCGTCTTGTCGTGTCCGAGGAGATGCTCAACCTGCGCAGCATGCTCCACATGGCCCAGGAACATGCCGACCTCGATTCCATGGAACACGACCTGGTCGCCAACCTGTTCGGCGGCGACAACGAGGAGGAGGAAGAGCCATGACCCGGCGCCGGCTGGCCCGGCTGGGCCTCCTGCTCCTGCTCGCCAGTCGCGGGCCCGCCGCCGCCGCCGAAGCCGACACAAACGCCCCCGCCGCCCTGCGCCCCGGCGACGCCCTGCTTGTCCGCATCGACCACCTCGGCGGGGGACTCCCCGCCTACCGCGAAATCGTGGACCGCGACGGCAACATCGAACTGCCCTTTCTCCACTACATCGCCGCCGCCGGCAAGGCCATCCCCGATCTCGCGGCCGACATGGCCGCCGCCTACGCCCGCGCCCGGTTGTCCTCCAACGTGACCGTCCACATCGACTACATCACCCATTTCGAGCCGCCCCCGGAGCGCGCCGCGCTCGTCCGCAACGAGGATCCGCGCCAGCCCGTGCCCGCCCCCGCCCCGCGTGCGCCCGAATGAGCCCGGCCCGGTCCATTCCGCGGCGCGGCCTGCGCCTCGTCTGCCTGGCAGGCCTGGTTGCCGCCCTGGTTCCGCCGCCCGCCCGTGCCGTCGAAATCGTCGCCCACCGCGGCGCCTACCTTTTGCATCCCGAAAATACGCTGGCCGCCTTCCGAGGCTGCGCCGGCCTTGCCGACCGCATCGAGTTCGACGTGCGCACCTCCGCCGACGGCCAGCTCGTTGTCATCCACGACCCCGCCGTCAACCGCACCACCACCGGCTGGGGCAGCGTAACCAACGTGGCCCAGCTCACTCTCGCCGAACTCCAGGCGCTCGATGCCGGCGCCCGGTTCGCCCCGGAATTCACGGGCGAACGCATCCCCACCCTCGCCGAGGCCCTGGGCGCCCTGCCCCCGGGCATCCCGCCGCTGGTCCATGTCAAGGCGGGGGACTTGGCCGCCGTCGCCGCCACCCTCCACGTCGGGAACGCGCCGGCCAACACCTTGGTCGCCTGCGACGGCCTCGCGGCAGCCGCCGAATTCGCCCGGCTCGATCCCGACCATGCGGTCTGCCTGACCGGCTCCGGCCCTCTCGACTCCATCATGCTGGGTTCCTTCCGGAACCACGGGGTCTCCGCCCTGCTCTGGGCCAAGAACGATCTCACCCCGGAAGCCGTGCGCCAGATCCAGGCCGCCGGCCTGCGCGTCTATGTGTCGCTGTCCACTCCCGAAGCCGAGTCCTTCCGGAACCTGGGCCTGGACGGCATCCTGATCGACAATCCGCGCAAAACCTGGGCCTGGGCCCAGCTGCCCCCGCCCCTGGCCCGCGGCCTCATCGCCTACTGGAAACTGGACGACGGCCTGCTGGACCCCGGCACCACCGAAGCCGCGGATGTCTTCTCCCAGAGCCCCGGCCGTCTCGCGGGCTTTGACCGCCGCCCCGCCTGGCTTTCCGGCGAAGAGGCCCGCCTCGGCGGGGCCCTCCGGCTGGACGGCCTCGACGACCATGTCCGCCTCCCTACCAATGCCGTCTTGGACATCGGCACCAACGCGGTCTCCATCTCCCTGTGGGTCAACCTCGCCGTCCGGCCTTCGGGCCTGCCCAAGAGCTTCGGCGGCATCTACGACGACCTGGTTCAGAACGCCTACGTCGTCTATCTGGACCGGGAACAGCGGGAGCTCCGCTTCCGGGTCACCGACGCCGCCGGCGCCGCCGCCCGGGCCGGCATCCCCGAAACCCTGCTCCAGACCGGCGCCTGGCACCATGTCGTCGGCGTGTACGACGGCGCCGCCGGCCCGGCCGTCGGCCAGGTCCTGATCTACCTCGACGGCCGCCTTGTGAACGTCCGCACCGGCGCTGATGCCGCCCCCGGCTGCGGCCTGAACCGCGCCGTCATGCCCGGCCAGGCCGCCGTCATCGGCCGCAACGGCGCCGAAGACGATTACTACTTCGCCGGCGCCGTGGACGACATTGCCATCTGGCGCCGCCCCCTCTTTCCCGCCGAGGTGCGCCGGATCCATGCCGCCGGCCGCTCCGGCGTCTCGCTCGACCACCTCACCCTGGGCCTCTAGCTCCGCCGTTCCGTTCACGGTTGCATCCCGCCCGGGAACGGATAAAGTGCAGCCATTGTTTCCTGCCGGCCGGGAAGGAAACCGCATGGAAACCCAGCCTGGATCCCGATTCAGAGATCCCCGGTGCCGCCGCCTCGCCTTTGCCGCGGCGGTTCTGGTCTCCTGCGCCGCGGGCGGCCCCGCCGGCGCGGTCGAAATCGTCGCCCACCGTGGCGCCTACCTCCTGCATCCCGAAAACACGCTCGCCGCCTTTCGCGGCTGCGCCGGCCTCGCCGACCGCATCGAGTTCGACGTGCGCACCTCCGCCGACGGCCAGCTCGTCGTCATCCACGACCCCGCCGTCAACCGCACCACCGCCGGCTGGGGCAGCGTGACCAACGTCGCCCAGCTCACCCTCGCCCAGCTGCAGGCCCTCGATGCCGGGGCCGATCCGGTCTTCTTCCAGGTCGTCTGCCCCTGAAAAAAGCGTTTTGTCCCCGCCCGGCTTCCGCTATGCTTCCTCTCCATGAGCCAGCCGACCATCCGGGAACTGCTTGCGGCGCGGCGCCAGCCCACGCTCTCCCTCGAGTTCTATCCGCCCAAGGACCCCCTCGGCTTCGGCATCCTCGGCGGCTCCATCGAACGCATGCGGCCCGCCCGCCCCGATTTCGTCACCTGCACCTACGGCGCCGGCGGCTCCTCGCGCGAGTTCTCCTTCGCCGCGTGGGAACTCCTCGCCCGCATGGGTTTCAACCCCGTCGTCGCCCATCTCACCTGTGTCGGCGCCTCCCGCGCCGATCTCGAAGCGCAGATCGACCGCATCCATGCCGCCGGCATCCGCAACATCATGGCGTTGCGCGGAGACCCGCCGCGCGGCGAAACCGAATTCCGGCCCGCGCCCGACGGCCTCGCCCACGCCGCCGACCTTGTCGCCCTCGTCAAGTCCCGCCGCCCCGACATCTGCTGCGGCGTCGCCGGCTATCCCGAAGTCCACCCTGAAGCGCCCAATCTCGCCGCCGACCTCCGCCACCTCAAGGAAAAAATCGACGCCGGCGCCGACTTCGTCAACACCCAGCTCTTCTACGACAACGCCGTTTTTTTTCGTTTTGTCGAAGCCGCCCGCGCCGCCGGCATCCGGGTCCCCATTCTCCCCGGCCTCATGCCCGTGGCCTCCGCCGCCCAGCTCGACCGCTCCCTCGCTTTCAGCCGCGCCACCGCGCCGCCGCCGCTGCGCGCCGTTCTGCAAACCCCCGACCCGGCGGCCGCCCGCCGCGCCGGCACCGCCTGGCTCATCGACCAGATTGACGGACTCGTTGCCGGCGGCGCCCCCGGCATCCACCTCTACATCCTCAACCAGGCCCGGACCATCCTGGATCCCCGTCTCGCGGCCTGTCTCGCCAAGTGGCGCACCGCGCATCCGCTCCCGGAACACCGCCCCCCCCGAAAAGGAATGAGCCAACCATGAAAATCCTCGTCACCGGAGCCCTCGGCCAGCTCGGCTGGGATTGCCGCGAAGCCTTTTCCCAGCACGAAGTCCTCGCCCTCGACCTGCCCAACCTCGACATCACCGATCCCGACAGCGTCGACGGCATCCTCAGCCTCTGGAAGCCCGACGTCCTCGTCAATTGCGCCGCCTACACCGCCGTCGACCGCGCCGAAAGCGACGTCGCCAAGGCCTGGCACGTCAACCGCGACGGCCCGGCCCTGCTCGCCTCCCGCGCCAAGGCCTACGGCATCTTCCTCGTCCACGTCTCCACCGATTATGTCTTCGACGGCACCCGCCCCGTCCCGCAGGCCTATGTCGAAACCGACGCGCCCAATCCGACCAGCGTCTACGGCAAAAGCAAGCTCGCGGGCGAACGCGAGATCAGGGAGAAGGATCCCCGCCATGCCATCCTGCGCACCGCCTGGCTCTACGGCTCCCACGGCTACAACTTCCTCAAGACCATCCTCCGCCGCGCCGTCACCGACCCGCGCCGCGGCCTGCGCGTCGTGTCCGACCAGTACGGCACGCCCACCTGGTCCCGTCGCCTCGCCCAGCAGATCCTCGCCGTCGCCGAGGCCGACGCCGCCGGCCTCTTCCACGCCTCCGGCGAAGGCCACTGCTCCTGGTACGACTTCGCCAAGGAGTTCATCGCCCTCATGCAGCTCGATTGCGAGGTGCGCCCCTGCACCACCGCCGACTACCCCACCCCCACTGTCCGCCCCGCCAACTCCATCCTCGAAAACGCCGCCTTGAAAAAGGCCGGCCTCAACCGCATGCAGGACTGGCGCGCGGACCTCAAGGAATACGTCGAACGCTACCGCGAAGCCCTCCTCGCCGAAGTCCGGAGTTGAGCCCGTGCCCCGCGCCTTCCGCAACCTGATGGTCACCGGCGGCGCCGGCTTCATCGGCGTCAACTTCATCCGCTGGCTCTTCGCGCAGCCCGATGCCCCCGCGCGCATCGTCAACGTCGACAAGCTCACCTATGCCGGCAACCCCCTCTCTCTGCTGGATGTAGCCGAAACCGCCGGCGACCGCTATGTCTTCGTCAAGGCCGACATCTGCGACGCCGCGAAGATGAAGGAGACGATCGAGAAGTACGAGATCGACGCCGTCGCCCACTTCGCCGCCGAAAGCCATGTCGACCGTTCCATCGTCCGGCCCGACGAATTCGTCCGCACCAACATCTTCGGCACCTACACCCTCCTCCAGGCCGCCCGCGAACACGCTTCGCAAATCCAGGTCTTCCACCACGTCTCCACCGACGAGGTGTTCGGTACGCTCGGCGCAACCGGGTTCTTCACCGAAGACACCCCCTACGCCCCCAACAGCCCCTATTCTGCGTCGAAGGCCTCCAGCGACCATCTGGTCCGCGCCTACCACGAGACGTACCAGCTGCCCACGACCCTCTCCAACTGCTCCAACAACTACGGCCCCTACCAGTTTCCCGAAAAGCTCGTCCCCCTCATGATCCTCAACGCCCTCGAAGGCAAGCCGCTGCCCGTCTACGGCGACGGCCTGAACGTGCGCGACTGGCTGTTCGTCACCGACCACTGCGCCGCCATCTGGCGCGTCATGACCCGGGCCGAATTCGGCACCACCTACAACGTCGGCGGCCGCAACGAACTCGCCAACCTCCGCGTCGTCGAGAAGATCTGCGACCTCGTCGACGCCCGGGCCCCCGCCCTCCCCGGCGGCAAGAAACGCCGCTCGCTCATCACCTTCGTCAAGGACCGCCCCGGCCACGACCGACGCTACGCCATCGACTGCTCCAAAATCGAGCGCGACCTCGCCTGGCAGCCCGCCGAAACCTGGGAAACGGGCTTCGCGCGCACTGTCGCGTGGTACCTGCAGAACACCGCCTGGTGCGCCCAGGTCCGCTCCGGCGACTACCAGAAGTGGATCGCCGCCCACTATGGCTGACCGGCTCCGCCGGTCATCCCGAGCCGGTCGAGGGATCTCCGCCTTACCCAATACCCGAAAGCGGTCCACACCCCCACGGGCTTGCTCCGCGGGTGAATCCGGTCCGTCCCTCCATCAAATCAGCAGCCGCGATCCCAAGGCCTTCGACATCGTCTGGCGCACGGCCAACTGACGAGAACATGGATCTGCACACCCTTCTCGCCGTCGGCTTCAAGCGCTTCCTGCCCGCGGCGGTCGCCTTGGCTCTGGGCATCGGCGTCTTGCGCGGCGCCGGAAACGCCGTTCAGATGCTGCTCGGGTTTCTCTTCTTCCTCGTGGCGGCCATTTTCGTCGCGGGTCCCCTCGCCCAATGGTTGGCGGAACCCATGGGGAGCCTGTTCTGGCCCCGGCGCTATTACGCCAAGCCCCAGCCCATCTACGGCATCCCCCAGTCCCGCCGCGCCCAGGGCCGTCTTGAAGAAGCCCTGGCCGAATACGAAAAAATCGCCGCGGCCCATCCCGACGAGGTCCGCCCCTGGCTTGAAATGATCGCCATCGCTGTCCACGACCTGCGGGATCCCACCCGGGCCGATGCCATCTGCCGGCAGGGCCTCGCGTATCTGAAAAAGGAAGCAGACCGGGAATTGCTGCGCCGGATGCACGCCGCCGAAAAAACGCGGCTGGACATCCACCCGGCCCGGCCGCCGCACCCCCCCCAATGAACGGGACGGGCGGCTTCCCTCGCGCGTCTCTTGCGCCGTTTGCGTTGAAACATCTTCCGGTTTCCCGCTTGCCTTCCTCGCCGGCTGATGTATATTCATTGTAGAAACATTTGGAAAGGTAGCGCTCATGATCGCCACAACGCAGAAATGGGGAAACAGCTTGGCGGTGCGCATCCCCAAAACCATCGCGGAAGATCTGCCGCTCAAGGAGGGTTCCCGGGTGGCCCTGACGATCCGGGGCGGCCTGTTGCTCCTACGGCCCCAGGCGCAACCCGCCTATCGGCTCGGTGAATTGCTGAAGGGCGTCACCCAGAACAATCTTCACCGCGAGGTGGACCCCGGCTATCCCGTTGGCCACGAGGTTTGGTGATGGCAAAGGCCTATTGTCCCCAACGGGGCGACGTGGCCTGGCTGTCGTTCACCCTGCAGGCAGGCCATGAACAGGCCGGACGCCGGCCCGCCGTGGTCATCTCTCCGCGCGAGTACAACCAGAAGGTTGGCCTGGCGTTGTTCTCTCCCGTCACCAGCCAAGTCAAGGGCTACCCGTTCGAAGTCGCCATTCCCCCGGGTCTGCCCGTCGCTGGCGTCATCCTGGCCGACCAGATCAAAAGCCTCGATTGGAAATCCCGGAAGGCGACCTTCTGCTGCAAACTGCCGCCCGCCGTCTTGAAAGAAGCTACGGCCAAACTGACGCCCCTGATCGCTTGAACAACGATATGAACCGCACCCTCCATTTCAGGCCGACTTTTCCACGCAATGGAAAACTTTTTCGCCGTTTTTCCACACAATGGAAAAAAGTTTTCCACAGCGTGGAAAACTTTACCCGCAATCCTTCATTCTTATTTGTGAATTGAACCATGAAAACCTTCCCCCTCGCCCGCGAACAGGCCGAAGCCCTCGCGCAGCGCTTTCCCACCCCCTTCCACCTCTACGATGAGGCCGCCATCCGGCAGAACGCCCGCCGCCTGCTCCAGGCCTTCTCGATCCTCCCCGGCTTCCGGGAATTTTTCGCGGTCAAAGCCACGCCCAATCCGTTCATCCTGAAGCTCCTCGCCGCCGAGGGCTGCAGCGCCGACTGCTCCAGCCTCGCCGAACTGCGCCTCTGCGAAGCCGTCGGGCTGCGCGGCGACCGCGTCATGTTTACCTCCAACGAAACCCCCGACGCCGAATTCCGCGCCGCCCGCGAGCTGGGCGCGATCCTCAACCTCGACGACCTCACCCACATCGATGCGCTCGTCGCCGCGACCGGCTCGTTGCCGGAGACGCTCTGTTTCCGTTACAACCCCGGCCCGCTCAAGGCCGGCAACGCCATCATCGGCCATCCCGAGGAGGCCAAGTACGGCCTGACCCGCGAGCAGTTGTTCGACGCCTACGCCAAAGCCCGCGATCTCGGCGTGAAGACCTTCGGCCTGCACACCATGGTGGTCTCCAACGAGCTCGACGAGCAGTACCACGTCGAGACCGCCCGCATGCTGTTCGAACTCGTGGTGGAAATCCACCAGCGGCTCGGCATCCGGATTTCCTTCATCAACACCGGCGGCGGCATCGGCATCCCATATCGTCCGGAACAGAAGGCCGTGGACTACGCCGTCATCGCCCGCGGCGCGCGGAAGCTCTACGACGAGATTGTCGTCCCGGCCGGCCTCGATCCGCTGGCCTACCACATGGAATGCGGGCGCGCGATCACCGGGCCCTACGGCTGGCTCGTCACCCGCGCCATCCGCCGCAAGGAAACTTATCGTTCCTACATCGGCGTGGATGCCTCCATGGCCAACCTCATGCGCCCCGGCATGTACGGCGCCTACCACCATATCACCGTCCTCGGCAAGGAAACCGCCCCCGCAGCGAAGACCTACGACATCGTCGGCTCGCTCTGCGAGAACTGCGACAAGTTCGCCATCGCGCGCGAGCTGCCCGAGATCGCCATGGGCGACCTGCTGGTGATCCACGACACCGGCGCCCACGGCCACGCCATGGGCTACAACTACAACGGCAAGACCCGCTCCGCCGAGCTGCTCCTGCGCCCCGACGGCGCCGTCGTCCAGATCCGCCGCGCCGAGACGCTCGCCGACCTCTTCGCGACGCTCGACCTGGCCGCGCTCCCCGCGTTCAGGTAGGGCGGGTTGGCCCAACCCGCCGGGCTGTTCTCATGGAAATTGAAGATTGAATATCGATGTTTAGGCTCCATGGGCGTCTCCCTCCAATATCGCGGTACGTTGGACGACCCCAGCCGTCTTCCCGCCCTGTGCGACGAACTCGCGGACATCGCCCAAGCCATGGGTTGGAGCACGACCCGCATCGATGACGATTTCAATGCCCCGGCCGACGCGCACCTGAACCACGAATCCGGGCGCGCCAATATCACAGGCAATGTCGGCTTGAAAGGTATCATCCTCATGCCGGAGACCGATTGCGAACCGCTTTGGTTCTGTTTCGACCGCGAAGGCCGGCTCCGTTCCCTCCTGGGCCAAGTTCTCATCCTCGAGGGCACCCTGATGCCCGAAGAAACCTGGGCCTTCACCAAAACCCAGTTTTCTTCCCCCGAGCAACATGTCTGGATCGCCGGACTGCTTCGTTACCTCCAGAAACACTATGTTTCCAATCTGGAAGTCCATGACGACGGGGGCTATTGGGACACCGGCGATCTGGAGGAGCTCCGCCGGCGAATGGATCTCATCAACGGCAAGATCGCCGGCATGGCCGAAGCCCTTTCTTCCCCCCGTTTCGCCAAGCTGACTGGCAAATCAACCGAGGAAATTGTGGATGCCATCGAAAAACTGGCTCGTGAATTGCACGAGCGTAAAAGCACCTTGAATCCTCCGGCTGAATCGGGCTGCGGGTAGGCATGCCGCGCCGCCGGCGTCCGTCCAACAGCCCGGTCGTCTCGGCGAGACGACCCTGCCCTTTCGATCCGCAACGAATTGAATGTTGAATCCCCCCGCTTTCCCTTGGCGCGGCCCCGGCGGCGTGCTATGCTCCGGACAAATCCGGAGGTGACCATGAACATCGTGCGCCTGACCTACGCGAGCCGTTTGAAAAAGCCTTTGGGCCACGCAGCCCTCGAAAACATCATGAAAGTCTCCTGCCGCAACAACCGGAAGCTCGGGGTCACCGGCGCGCTGTGCTCCTCGCCGCGCGGCTTCCTGCAGATCCTCGAAGGCCCCGCCGCCGCCGTCAACGAACTCTACAACCGCATTGTCCGCGACCCGCGCCACACGCAGGTCACGCTGCTGGAATACGCCAAGGTGCCCTTCCGCGAGTTCGAAAACTGGTCCATGGCCTACATCCGCACCGACGAGATCGCCAAGGCCCTGCTGCACAAGTACAGCACCCACCACGTGTTCGACCCGTTCACCATGGGCCCGGTCCAGGCGCGGGTCTTCCTGCTGGCCATCACCGAACTGCGCGCCCACTACCTCGCCAAGCACCGCCCCCACACCCGCGCCTGCTAGGAAACCGCCACCCGCAGAGGGGTGGCCGACAACCTCCGGCCAGCTCCCGGCGACAGGTGGTTCGTTGCAGGCCGGACTTTTGCGTCCGGCGCCTGCAAATGCCGCCACAACCCGGCTTGTCTTGTCGCGTGCCGGCGCGTATGCTCCGGCCATGAAAACGCGCCGCTTCCTGTTCCTGGCTGTTTCCCTCCTGGCTGCCCTCGCCCCGGCCCAGTCCGACCGCCCCGGCCTCGGCGCCACGCCCCATGCCGACGGTACGACGTTCCGCGTCTGGGCGCCGAACGCCGAATCCATGGCGGTCGGCGGCGAGTTCAACGACTGGCACGCCGCGCCCATGGCCCGCGACGCGGAGGGCGGCACCTGGTCGCTGGATGCGCCCGGCGCCCGGGCCGGACAGCACTACAAGTACTACATCAACGACCGGTTCTGGCGGCGCGATCCGCGCGCCCGCCAGGTCGCCGGCCGCGACGGCGTCATCTATGATCCCGCCGCCTTCGACTGGGGCAACACGCCCGTTCCAAAACCCGCGAAGAACGACCTCGTCATCTACGAGATCCATCCCGGCACGTTCGCCGGCGGCCCGCCGCCGGCCACCCTCGACGACGCCATCCCCCGGCTCGACCATCTGCGCGACCTCGGCGTCAACGCCCTCCTGCTCATGCCCGTCAACGAGTTCCCCGGCCGCCTGAGCTGGGGCTACAACCCCTCCGACCTCTTCGCCGTCGAGGCCGACTACGGCGGGCCCGACGCCCTCAAGCGCTTCGTCCGCGCCGCCCACGCGCGGGGCCTGGCCGTTTTCATGGACGTGATCCACAACCACTACGGGCCCGACGAGCTCGATCTGTGGCGTTTCGACGGCTGGTCCCGCGACGAGTTCGGCGGCATCTACTTCTACAACGACGTCCGCGCCAACACGCCGTGGGGTCCCACCCGCCCCGATTTCGGCCGGCCCGAGGTCCGCGCCTTCATCCGCGACCAGATCTGGATGTATCTCGAGGAATACCGCATCGGCGGCTTCCGCTGGGATTCCGTGTTCAACATCATCATCTGCGAACGGGGCGGCAACCCCGAGGGCGCCGAGCTGCTGGCCGGCATCAACGCGGAACTGGAAGCCAAACATCCCGAAATCATGCGCACCGCGGAGGACCATGCCTTCGACCACGAGATGCATTTCGACAACCTCTGGGACGTCAGCCACCGCTGGGCGCTGTACCGGCAGCTGGTCACCCCCGACGACAACGAGCGCGACATGGATACCATCGCGGACACCGTCGCCGGCGGCCCGGGCCTGAACCGCGTCCTCTTCACCGAGGCCCACGACTACATCGCGGCCGCCCACGGCCGCAGCCGCCTGCCGTCCATGATCCAGCCCGACGATCCCGAGAGCCTCTGGGCGCGCAAGCGCTCCCTCCTCGGCGCCGGCCTGATCCTGACCACCCCCGGCGTACCCATGATCTTCCAGGGCCAGGAAATGCTGGAAACGCAGGCCTTCCACGACGACACCCCCCTGCGCTGGGAGCGCGCCGACACCCGCGCGGACATCGTCCGCGCCTACACCGACCTGATCCACCTCCGCCGCAACCTCCGCGGCACCACTTCCGGCCTCCAGGGCGCCGGCGTCAAAATCCTCCACATGGACCCCGACCGCAAGCTCGTGGCCTGGACGCGCTGGAACCAGGGCGAACAAACCGATCCGGTCGTGGTGGTCGCCAATTTTTCCGGCACCGATTTCAACCGGGGCGACATCCGCGTCCCGTTCCCGGCCGCCGGCCCGTGGCAGTGCCGGTTCAACGGTGATTCCAAGTTCTATGGCGACGACTTCGGCGACATCGGCGCCGCGGAGGTCGAGGCCGCCGGCGAGCCCCCGACCGCCGCCGTGGACCTGGGCAAATACAGCCTCCAGATCTTCTCCCGGGATCTGCCCGAAGCCGCGCCGTTCGGCTTGGCCGCCCGGCCCGGATTCCAGGAGAATACACCGTAATCATGCTCACCCCATCTCGTGCAATTTCGACCGACCCGTCCGGCTCGGCGGGGACGCCTCGCCCTCCCCTTTTTCAGATTTTCGGTCCCTGGGTAGGGCGAACCCTCCGGGTGAGCCGGGGCTGTTTGTTGCTGATGCTGGTTGGTTCCGCGTCCGCCCTCGGCCAGTCCGCCCGGCCGGGCTTGGGCTCCATCCCCTACGGCAGCGGCGCCGCTTTCCGCGTCTGGGCGCCGTTCGCCCAGTCCGCCGAAGTCGCCGGCGAGTTCAACGGCTGGGGCCGCACCCCGCTCGTCCGTGAAGACCCGGCGGGAACCTGGTCGGCCGATGTCCCCGGGGCCCGCCCCGGCCAGAAGTACAAGTACGTCTTCAACGGCAGCATCTGGAAGCGCGACCCGCGCGCCCGGCAGGTCACCCACTCCAGCGGCGATTCCGTCGTCTACGATCCCGCCACCTTCGATTGGCAAGGCGATCAACCGCCGGCCATCGCCCGCAACGACCTCGTCATCTACCAGCTCCATGTCGGCACCTTCGCCGGCAAGGACCCGCCGGGAAACTTCGACGATGCCATCCTGCTCCTCGACCATGTCCGCGACCTCGGCGTCACCGCCATCCAGCTCATGCCCGTCAACGAATTCCCCGGCGGCCGGAGCTGGGGCTACAATCTGTGCGACCCGTTCGCCATCGAAACCGACTACGGCGGGCCCGACGCCTTCAAGCGTTTCGTCCGCGCCGCCCATGCCCGCGGGCTGGCCGTCTTCGCGGACGTGGTTCACAACCACTACGGGCCGACCGACCTCGACCTCTGGCAGTTCGACGGCTGGAGCGAATACGGCCATGGCGGCATCTATTTTTACAGCGATTTCCGCGCGGAAACCCCCTGGGGCCACACCCGCCCCGACTACGGCCGCCCCGAGGTCCGCGCCTTCATCCGCGACCAGATCTTCATGTTCGCCGACGAATACCGCGTGGACGGCTTCCGCTGGGATTCCGTCTTCCACCTCATCCGCACCCAGCAGGACCGGAATCCCGAGGCGGTCCAGATGCTCCACGACATCAACCGGGAGCTCGCGGAAACCCGCCCCGCCCTTGTGCGCATCGCCGAAGACCATGCCTTCGAGGCGGACATGGCCTTCGACGCGCAGTGGGATGTCGGTCACCGTTGGGCGCTCTTCCACCAGATCGCTAACGCCTGGGACCATGAGCGCAACATGTTCACCGTGGCCGGCACCCTCGCCGACTGGCCGGGCTTCCAGCGCGTGATCTTCACCGAGGCCCACGACTACGTTGCCGCCATGAACTACGGCCGTTCCCGCGTTCCCGCCCAGATCCATCCCGAGGATCCGGAAAGCCTCTGGGCCCGCAAGCGCTCCCTCCTCGGCGCGGCCATGGTCTTTGCCACCCCCGGCATCCCCATGATCTTCCAGGGCCAGGAAATGCACGAGACCCAGGGCTTTCACGACGACATCCCCCTGCGCTGGGACCGCACCAACACCCACGCCGGCATCGTCCGCGCCTACCGCGACCTGATCGGCCTGCGCCGCAACCTGGCCGGCACTACGCCTGGCCTCCGGGGCACCGGCGTGGCCGTCCACCACCTCGACGACAACAACAAGGTTGTCGCCTTCGTCCGCTGGGACCAGGGCGGCCAGACCGACGATGCGGTCGTCGTCGCCAATTTCTCCTGCACCGACTTCACCAACGGCGACTACGTCATCCGCTTCCCCTCCGCCGGCACGTGGCACCGCCGCTTCACCAGCGACTCCACGAATTACTGCGCCGATTTCGGCGGCGTCGGCCCCGACGTGATCACCGCCGCCGGCGAACCGCCGACCGCCGCCGTCAACATGGGCAAATACAGCCTCCAGATCTTTTCCCCACCCCCGGCGGCCGATGCTTCCGAACCCTGACACCCCCCGCCTCTACTCCGACCTGGCCTGGCTGTGGCCATACTGGGGCGATCCCGCCGGCGAATACGCCGCCTTCAGCCACGCCGTCGTCCGCTGGCTGGAGCAGCACGCCCGCCGGCCCCTGGAAACCCTGCTGGACATCGCCTGCGGCGGCGGCAAGAACCTCTTTACCCTGAAAACGCGCTTTCGGTGCACCGGCCTCGATCTCAGCCCCGCCATGCTCGAACTGGCCCGCCGCCTCAACCCCGAGTGCGAATTCGTCCAGGGCGACATGCGGTCCTTCGACCTCGGCCGCACCTTCGACGCCATTCTGATCGACGACGGCGTCTCGCATCTGATGACCCGCGCCGATCTCGCCGCCGCGTTCCAAACGGCCTTTCGCCACCTGGCGCCTGGCGGTGTGCTGGCCGTCGCCGCCGACGCCACCACCGAAACCTTCCGCCAGAACCGCACCGAAGCCACCCCTGCCTTTCCCGGAGCCTGCCCCCCGGAACTGGACGTGACCTTCATCCAAAACCAGTACGATCCCGATCCCGCCGACGAAAGGTACGAGGCCGCACTGATCTATCTGATCCGCGAACGCGGCCGCCTGCGGATCGAAACCGACCGCTTCGACCTCGGCCTCTTCCCCCGTTCCTTCTGGCGGCAAGCCCTCGCCACGGCCGGTTTCGACGTCGCCGAGGAAACCTACCGCCAGGACGACGTCGACTTTCCCCTCTTCATCTGCCGCAAACCCGCCCTCCGGCCATCCGGAGAAACGCCATGAACATCCTCGCCCTTGTCGGCAGCTACCGCAAGCACCAGACCATCGACCAGCTCATGGACGCGGCGCTGGCGGGCGCGACCGCCGGCCGCACCGGTAACACCGTCGAAAAGATTCATCTGGCCGACCTCCGCATCGCCTACTGCCGGAACTGCCATGCCTGCAAGCACGCCGATCCCGCCCTGCTCCTCGCCCCCTGCGTCATCCGCGACGACATGGACGACCTGCTGCCGAAGATCGTCGCGGCGGACGCGCTGATCCTCGGCACGCCAATCAACCTCGGCACCGCCACGGCCGTGATGAAAACCTTCCTCGAACGCGCCTGCTGGACGCTCGCCAGGCCGGGGCATTGGCCCATCGAAGGCTGCCCCGAGCCGCGCCATCCCAAGCCGCGCCGGGCGCTCATCCTCGTCTCCGCCGGCACCGTCCCGCCCTGGCTGCGCTGGTTCTGCGACGACGCGACCAAGCTCCTCAAATCCTGGTGCCATTCCATCCTCGGCGCCCAGGTTGTCGGCCACCTTTATGCCGGGGCCATCGAAACCCGCGGGGTGGAAATCTACAAGCCCAAGGCGCAGGCCCTCGGCCGCCGCCTCCAACCCGCCGGACGCACATGAATATTCTCGTCGTGCTGGCCCATCCCCGCCCCGGAAGCTTCAACCACGCCCTCGCGGCGGCGGTCCGCGATACCTTGCGCGCCGACGGCCAGGCCGTGACGTTCCACGACCTGTACGCGGAAGGCTTCGATCCGCTTCTCCCCGCAGAAGAAATCCCGGACCCCGCCGGCCTGCCGCCGGACATCCAGCGGCATTGCGATGAGTTGCGCGCCGCGGACGGGATCGTGATCATCCATCCCAACTGGTGGGGGCAGCCGCCCGCCATCCTCAAGGGCTGGATCGACCGCGTCATCCGCCCCGGCGTCGCCTACCGCTTCCGCGAAGGCGACAGCGGCGAAGGCGTGCCCGTCGGCCTACTGAAGGCCCGGGCCGCTGTTGTCCTGAACACCGCCAACACGCCCGCGGCCCGAGAACAGGATGTTTTCGGCGATCCGCTCGAAGCGCTCTGGAAAACATGCATCTTCGAGCTCTGCGGTATCCGGAGCTTCCATCGTCGGACGTTCACCATGGTCGTCACCAGCACCCCGGAGCAGCGCCGGCAATGGCTGGCCGCCGCCGCCGCCCTGTGCCGGACGGCGTTCCGTGCTTGAAGCCGGGATAACCTTGTTACGCCGCCTGAAAAAGTTCATAAGGGCGGCAGACGAACCTTCCCCCGAGGTGCCCCATGGCGCAAAAGAACATCCGCTGGCTGCTGGGCGAACTGCCGACGCTGGTCCATGACGGCGTCCTCGACGGCGAGGCGGCCGAACGCCTCCGCCGGCATTATGAGTCGGTCGCCGGAAAAAGCCGCAACTGGACGCTGGTGGCCTTCGGACTGCTGGGCGGAACCCTGGTCGGCCTGGGCGTCATTCTCCTGCTGGCCCATAACTGGGCCGACTTCTCCCGCGCCGCCCGCACCGCGCTGGCCTTCTCCCCGCTCGTCGCTTCGCAAATTTTGGCGGGCTGGATCCTGCGCTCCGGCCGGGATTCGACCGCCTGGCGCGAAGGCGTCGGCGCCTTCTGGATGCTTTCCATCGGCGCGGCCATCGCGCTCGTCGCCCAGATCTACCATATTCCCGGCGACGCCGGGCGCTTTGCCCTGACCTGGATGCTGCTGGCGCTGCCGGTGATCTACCTGTTGAACGCCACCGGCCCGGCGCTGACCTACCTCGCCGGCATGGTCTTCTGGGCCATCGACGCCCAGGAGCACGGCGGCCAGGCGGTGCTCTTCTGGCCGCTGGCCGCGCTCATCCTGCCGCACACGATTGCCGCCGCCCGCGAGAATGCCTACGCCGTTCGCCCCGTCGTGCTCTTCTGGGGCATTGCCCTCGCCCTGTGCATCGCCACCGGCGTCACGCTGGAAAAAATCCTGCCCGGGCTGTGGATCGTCGCCTACGGCGGGCTGTTCGCCGTGCTTTATCTGGCCGGCGAATTCTGGTTCGCCGCGGCGCCGGCCTTCTGGCAGAAGCCCCTGCTCGCTGTCGGCCGGATCGGGTCGACGGTGCTGGCGTTCATGCTCTCGTGCGAGTGGCCGTGGCGGGACATCGGCTGGCACTACCCCCGCTACGGCGCGGCCTACCACGGCGGGGCCGCGGTTTTCGACTACGCGCTGGCCGTGGCCTTGCCGGTGGCGGCGATCGCCCTGGCGGCCGGCAGCGTCCGCCGCGGCAAGGCCTGGGCGCTCCTGCCCGGCGTTTTTCCCGTTCTCGCGGCCCTCGGCTACGCCTTCGTGACTCTGACGGACCGGAACGGCGCCGCCCAGGCGCTCTTCAACCTGTACCTGTTCATCCTCGGCCTCGGCCTGCTGGTCCGCGGCTTCCGGGCGCGGCAGATCGGCACGGTCAACGCCGGCATGCTGGTTTTGTTCGGCCTGATCCTCCTGCGGTTCTTCGACGAGGACCTCGGCTTCGTGTTCCGCGGCGTGGTGTTCGTCCTGCTGGGCGCGGCCTTCCTCGCCGTCAACTGGGTCCTTGCGCGGAAGAAGGGAGCGGCGGCGTGAAAACCAAAAGTCTCCTGTTTATATTCGCCCTCGCTGTCATCCTGCAACTCGCCGTGCCGGCTGCCATGATCGTCCGCCGCGCGCGCGTCCTGCGGGACGGCCGGGCCTTCAAGTTCCGCACCGCGCCGGTGGACCCATCCGACGCCTTCCGCGGCCGCTACGTCGCCCTCAGCCTCGAACAGAACAGATTGACCGTGCCCCTCGGGTCGGATTACGCCCGTGGCCAGAAGGTCTTCGCCGTCCTGCAGGAGGACGACGCCGGCTTCGCGCGCATCACGGACCTGCGCCCGGAACGGCCGGAGGCGGACCCGTACCTCGCCACGCGCATCCGGTATGTCTACAACACCAACGCCTTCCTGCGCTTGCCATTCGACCGGTTCTACATGGAGGAGGGCGAAGCGCCCGAGGCGGAAAAGGCCTACTGGGAACACAGCCGCCGGACCAACACCGCCGCCTACATCCGGGTCCGCATTCAAAACGGCTTCGGCGTCATCGAAGACCTTTACCTCGAGGATACGCCCATCCGGGAATACCTCGCCCGGCGCGAAAAGGATCCGGCGCCCTGACGCACGGCCCGGCGGTCATTCCGCGGGCGGCGCCTCCATCAAGTCGGGGGTTTCCGGCGGCACGGGGTGGAGTTTCAACCCGGCGCCTTCCGGCACCATCCGGTAGAGCTGGGCCCGGCCCGCGCCGCGGTGGTAGCGGTAGAGATAATACGCGCGGCCGGGATGGCGCCGGACCATCTCGAGGTTGTGCTGGCGCTTGTTGCGCACATACAGGACGTCCCCGGCGAAATCGAGGTCGTTGCGCAGGAAGCCGGTGGCGTAATAGTCGTTGTCCACGTCGGGCTCGCCGTGGTCGGCTCCGAGGCCGTCCATGAACACGATGGCGTTGGCAATCCCGTAGTCGCGCACCACGCGCGGCAGGACATTTTCCACGTCGTAGTAGTCCGCATCGTAGCGCTGGAAATGGAGCGGCAGGCTCGCCGCCAGAAACAGCGCGCCGGAAACCGCCAGGAACGCCGGCAGGCGCGCCAGGACCGGACGCGCCCCGGCGGCCTCCCGCAGCGCGAACAGGCCCCGCGCGGCCAGGACAAACAGACCCGGAAACGCCGCCGAGATGTAGCGGGCCGGCAGGCAGGTCTCGTAGTACCAGAAGCCGGCGAATGTGCCCAGCAGCGCCGGCAGCGGCGCCAGCAGCAGGATTTCCTTCGTCCGCGCCCGGCCCAGCAGGAACGGCAGCAGTACGACCGCCAGCGCCGGCACTGGCCAGCCCAGCAGGTTGTCGTTCAGCGCCCGCAGGCGCAGGAACGTATGCTCCAAGCCCCGTTCGGGCGAGTGGAAGCGCAGTTGGGTTATCTGTCCGAAACCGAACTTGCCCCAGCGCCCCATGCCGATTTCATGGCCCGGCGTGCGCCAGTCGTGCGTGGTAACCTCCTGGAAGGCCAGCAGCACGCCGGCGGCCAGCAGGCCCGCGGCCAGGCCCGCCGCGATCCCCCCCCGGCCGCGCCACAGCCGGCGCGGCGGACACAGGAAGCCCAGCGTGAGAATCGCGCCGACCACCACGGCGTCCAGCGGCCGGCACAGGAAGGCCACGCCCCAGCTAAGCCCGGCCAGGCCGCCCCACGGCCACTGGCCGCCGGCCCACAGCCGCCGCAGGCACAGCAGCGCCAGGCACAGGAACAGCACTGTCGGAATGTGCGACAGATGCAGCCCGGACAACGCCACCAGGTACGGCGAGGGCAGCGCCAGCAGGGCCGCCACGCGTCCCGTCCGGTCGTCGTAGAAATCGCGGCCCAGCGCGCCGACCGCCACCACCAGCAGCGCACCCAATAGTGGATTGACCAGCCACGGCACGCCCAGCCAGACCCCCGGCGTCAGCAGCGCCGGCCAGCCGGGCGGGTACATCCCGCACCAGTGGCCCACCGCCTGACGCTTTCCCAGAATGCCGAAGATCTGGACAAACCCGGCGTCCGCCGGCAGCGGCAGCGTCAGCGCCCCGCGCGCGAAAATCCGCGCCTGGAACAGCGATGCCACCCCGTCATCGATGCGCGGAATGCCCTGGAATACAAACCAGGCAACGGCGGCATAAACCGCGAAGGCGAAAAGAAAAATCCCCACGTCGAACCGGCGGCGCGGCACGCCGCACAGCCATTCGTAGCCGCCAACCAGCCGCCGGTATCCCCGGCCGAACACTGCCAGCGCGGCCAGCAGCCCCGCGCCCGCGGCGACAAGCGGATGCGCCAGCGCCGTGGAATGCAGCGGCGGTCCCTGTTCCGCCAGGAAAAGGGCCAGCAGGGCCAGCCCCAGCGCCACTGATCCCCAACCGGCGGCCTTCATGTGCTGGATTCCGGGTTCATTTATGGAGGCTCCTCATAGCGGGAACCGGGCCAAAAGCCAACCAAATAACAGCTTGTGCCGCCTGCGGCCCGGCTGGTATCAAGGCCCGATGAACGCCTGGTCCCGCCTGTTTCCATCGGTTCCGGCCTGGCTGGCCCTCCTCGGCCTCGGCTTTGAAATCGTCCGGTTCCTCGCGGCGCGGACGGGACGCCTCCATGGTCACACCTGGCCGGTATTCCTGGCCTGGGCCATCCGGCCGTGGACCGCCTGGGCCTTGTTCAATCTTTTCTACCGCTGGCGCTGGACCGCCGGATTCAACAACCGCCGCACCTTTCCGTTCTACGCGAATCCCTGGGTCGCGGAAGAAACCTGGGCCGAGGCTCTGCGCCGGATTGCGCACGCGCCGGGCCTGCCGTGGCTCCTGGCGGCGGCGGTCCTCCTGCTGGCCCTGCTGCTCCTGCTCGCGTGGTTCCTGCGGCGCAACCCCACCCGGCCCGGGCCCGCACTGGCCGCGCTGGTTCTCCTGGCCGCCGGGCTGCATCTCGCGCTGGCCTGCCTGCCCAA
Organism: uncultured Verrucomicrobiota bacterium; assembly: GCA_964393515.1. Lineage (GTDB taxonomy): Bacteria > Verrucomicrobiota > Kiritimatiellia > CAIQIC01 > Lenti-01 > Lenti-01. The sequence continues at coordinate 98,886 of CAYMTY010000001.1, read as the reverse complement.
CGGCAGCCGGGGCGATCCGGACCGGCGCGGCACCCTCGTCTCCGGCTGGGACCACATCCATTCCACCATGCTCCATGCCATGCCGCTGGTGCAAAGCAGCGGCGACTACTACCGCCGGTTCCTGGAAATCCAGCCGCGCCTCCGCCAGACCATCCATGGACTCTCGCATCCGCCCGCGGCCTCGCTCTCCCTCTACTGGCTCGGCCATCTGTGCGGCGCTCGGGACCAGAACATTCGCCGGCCCGAAACCCGGCTGCGCTACGCCGTGGGCCTCGCCGCCTTCGGCGCGCTGAACGCGCTCGTGCTCTTCCTGCTGGGCCGGGCCTTGTTCGACGCCCGCGCCGGCTTCCTCGCCGCGGCGCTCTGGGCCACCGCCCCCGCCGTCGCCGCCTATGCCACCTTCGCGCAGGATTCCGTCTACGCCGTTTTCTTCAACCTCGCTCTCTGGCTCGGATGGCAGACGGCCACCGCCGAACGTCGCGCCGCCGCCTGGGCCGCCCTGCTCGGCCTGGATTTCTTCGCCCTGACCCAGCTGAGCTACAGCTGGTGCCTCGCGACCACCCTCTTCGCGCTGTTCGCCCTCGCCACCGGCTGGCGCCAGCGCTGGCATGTCCAAGATTGGTTCGTGCGCCTGATCCTCCCGCTGGCGGTCATGACCGGGCTCACGGCCGCCCTTCTCGCCTGGTTCCGCATGGACTACTGGACCATGTACCGCCAGGCGAGTTTGTACGTGAACCAGTGGTATCCCTTCACCGGGCCCTACCAGTGGCTCATGGCGCTGGTCGGCGGCCAGTTCGATCTGTGGCTGCTGCTGGGCAGCGTCACCTGCGCGGCGTTTTTTGTTTCGCTGGCGGCATTCCGCCGGCCGGACTTCGCCGCGCCCCGCGGCACCTACCTCGCCATCGTCCTGGGCGTGTTCGCCCTGCCGCTGCTGTTCGGCCCCAACTGCCTGAAGATGGAAACCGCCCGCTGCTGGATCTGGGTGGCCAGCGTGCCGCTGGCCTTTGCCGCGCGCCGGCTGCTCGACATGCCCGGGCGCCTCTTTGTCCTCGGCGCGCCTGCGGTCTCCGCCGCGACCTACGCCGGCCTGCGGCTCTTCCTCGACTTCGCCACCTGATCCCGCCCGGGATATGGACTTGTCCCCGTCCGGGAGCGGGACTAGGATGAAACGTGTTTTCCGGAGGAATGCCATGAAACCCATCCAGACCGACCAGGCTCCCGCCGCCATCGGCCCCTATTCGCAGGCCGTCATGAAAAACGGCCTGCTGTTCATCTCCGGCCAGCTCGGCCTCGACCCCGCCTCCGGCGCACTGGCCGAAGGCACCGAGGCCCAGACGCGCCGCGCGCTGCAGAACCTCGCCGCCATCCTCAAGGCCGCCAGCCTCGGCCCCCAGCACGTGCTCAAAGCCACGGTTTACGTGGCCAGCATGGACGATTTCGCCCTGGTGAACCAACTCTATGCCGAAACCTTCGCCCCGCCCTACCCCGCGCGTGAAGTCGTCCAGGCCGCCCGCCTGCCCAAGGACGCCCGCGTCGAAATCTCCGCCGTCGCCGCCTCCCCCTGAACCCTTGCCCGCCCGCCGGCGCTTGTATGGAAATGAAGCCATGATCATCATCGAACCCCACATCCACATGCTGTCCCGGACCACGGACGACTACACGGCGATGTACCACGCCGGCGTCCGCTGCGTCGTCGAGCCGTCCTTCTGGCAGGGCGCCAACCGGCGCTTCGCCGGCACCTTCTTCGACTACTTCCGCCTCTCGCTCGAATTCGAGCACACCCGCGCCCTGCGCTACGGCGTGGATCACTGGTCCGCCATCTCCGTCAACCCCAAGGAGGCCGACGACCTCGCCCTCGCCCACGAAACCCTCGCCGGCCTTGGCCCCTACCTCGAACACCCCCGCTGCGTCGCCGTCGGCGAAATCGGCTTCAACCGCATCACCCCCCACGAAGAGGAGATCTTCCTCCGCCAGCTCGAAATGGCCAAGGCCCACGCGCTGCCGGTGATCGTCCACACCCCGCACGACACCCCCGAAATCAGCAAGAAGAAGGGCACCGCCCGCATCCTCGACATCCTGCGCGAATTCGCCTACGACCCCGGCCGGATCGTCGTCGACCACAACACCGAGGAGACGATGCCCCTCACCCGCCAGACCGACTACTGGGCCGGGCTCACCGTCTACCCCTATTCCAAGCTCAACCCCCGCCGCGTCGTCGACATCCTCCGCCAGTGGGGCCTCGACCGCGTCCTCGTCAACTCCTCCGCCGACTGGGGCGTCTCCGACCCCTGCTCGCTGCCCAAGACCGCCGCCTTCATGGCCGAACAGGGCTTTTCCATGCCCCAGATCCACAAGATCATGCACGCCAACCCCCTCGCCTTCTATTCGCAGACTCCCAAGTTCAAGCCGCGCCTGGACCTGCCCTACATTGACCCCGCCACCTACCAGCGCTGACGGTTTTCCACACCGTGGAAAACTTTTTTCCACACTGTGGAAAAACTCGGCCGCGGTTTTCCACACTGTGGAAAACTTCCTGCCGCGGTTCCGCCACCGCGAGGCCTGGCTGCGCCTGCTGCGCCTGCCCAACCTGCTGACCGTCCCGGGCGACATTTTGGCCGGCTTCCTGCTCGCGCCCCGGGCCATGGTCTCCGGCAACGACTGGGCCCAACTCCTGCTCGCCCTCCCCGCCGGCGTCATGCTCTACGCCGCCGGCCTCATTCTCAACGACCTCTTCGACTATGCCGTGGATCTCCGCGAACGGCCCCACCGCCCGCTGCCCGCCGGCAAGATCTACCGGGAAAACGCCGCCGCCGCCGCGCTGATCCTCCTCTGGATTGCCGCGTTCCTCGCCGCTTTCTTCGACGCCCTGGCCGTCGCCATCCCCCTGATCCTGTGCATCATCCTCTACGACGTCGGCCTCAAGCGGATCCCGTACCTTGGCCCGGCGCTCATGGGCGCCTGCCGCGCCGGCAACCTGCTGCTCGGCGCTTCCGCCGCCTGCGAAGGCAACTGCCCTTCGCCGGTTCCGGCCGCGGTCGCCGTCGCGCTGGGCCTCTACATCGCCGGGGTCACGCACCTGGCCCGGAACGAAACCCGCCCCGGCACGAAATGGCCGCCGGAAGCCATCGGCTGGCTCCTGCGCCTGCTCATCCCCCTCCAGGCCCTGCTGTGCGTGACGGCGCTCCACCGCTTCCCCGCCAACCTCCTCGGCCTGGCCCTCCTCCCCCTCCTCAAACTCCACCGCCGCTGGTCCGCACGCTTCCCCCCCAGCTGATTCCCCCGCCGCCGCGGAATCCGCGCGGCTACGGCTCGCTGACCTGCTCCAACCCGGCCGGCGGCAGGATCCACGGCGAAATCGCCCGGCGAAACGACGGAATGCGCACATAGAGCAGCACCGCGCACGCGAGAAACGCCAGCGCCACCAGCGCCATCAGCTTCCGCTGCCGGTAGAGCTTCTCCGGATGCTGCACCGGACTGTCGGGCTTGAACCCGAGGTGGATGTAGTAGGCCATCGCCAGCGCCACCAGCGGCGTCGCCAGCACCATCTCCACGTGGTAGCGCGCCATGAAGAACCCCGACAGCATCCCGAACAGCGCCCCGTAGAAGAAGATGCTCTCCAGCAGCCGCTCCTCCGTGTAGTAGCCGAACGACTTCCGGTACTTCGCCGCGTGGCCCGATTCCCGGATGTGGCGGAACTCCGCAAAGCGTTTCAGCCCCATCAGGAACGCCCCGAACATCCAGTAGGCGAACAGGATCGAGGCCGGCGGCGGCACCCGCTCCCCCGCCGCGAACCACCCGATGCACAGCCGGATCGGATTGTTCAGCGATTCGCACAGCACGTCCACGTAGGGGACATCCTTCAGACGCACCGGCGGCACGTTGTAGATCATCCCCGATATCCAGAAGGCCACCATGCTCCAGCCCAGCGGCCGCAACAGCGCAAAGGCCAGCGCGAAACCCAGCGCCGCCAGCGCCAGCCACTCCGCGTAGGCCAGCGGCAGCCAGACTTCCCCGCTGGCCACCGGCCGGGTCTTCTTCTCGGGGTGAAACCGGTCCTTCGGCGCGTCCAGGATCTCGTTGAGCACGTAGTTGCTCGACGCCACCAGGCACGCGCAGACGATCCCGAGCGCCACCCGCGCCAGCGTTGGCAGATCGGGCCAGCCCGGAATGTAGAAAAACGCCAGCAGGATGCCCGGCAGGATGAAAATGTGGTTCGCCCAGTATTCGGGACGGGCGATGCGGACATACGGGCGGAGTTTCATGCGTAGGCCATGGTAGCACGCCCCTCCGTGCGCGGCACGCAATTTCGCCCGACAGCAATTTCGCCCGCCGGCGGCCCCGCCGCAATGGACGCCGCCGGACGATTCCGGTATCTTGCTCTTGCCATGCTTCGTGCCGTTCATGTGCTCGGCCCCCTCCTGCTGGCGGCGGCCGCCGCCGCCGCGCCCCGGACCCTCGATTTCACCATCGCCACGGCCAACCTCTCCGACAACACCACGCAGGCCTACGAGGAGCCCGGCATCCGCATCCTCCGCGCCCTCCGGCCAGATGTCCTCGCCATCCAAGAGTTCAACTACGCCCGCGGCGGACCCGCCGCCCTCGTCCGCCGCATCTTCGGCCGCGGCGGCCATTTCGCGCGCGAAACGGACGGCGCACGCCTGCCCAACGGCATCGTCAGCCGCTGGCCCGTCCGCGCCTCCGGTCACTGGGCCGATTCCCAGGTTGCCGACCGCAGTTTCGCCTGGGCCACCCTCGCCATCCCCGGTCCCAAGCCCCTGCACGTCGTCAGCGTCCACCTCCTCCAAAAACGCTCCGACCGGCAGCTCCGCCAGACGCAGCAGCTCCTCCGCAACATCCTCGAAAGCTTCCCCTCCGACGACTACATCGTCCTCTGCGGCGATTTCAACCTCGCCCGGCGCCAGTCGGACGTGCTTGCCGCCCTGGCCCCTGGCTTCGACGACTCCCGCCAACCCGCGGATCAGGAGGGCAATCCCAACACCAGCGTCGCCCGGACCCGGCCCTACGACTACGTGCTGCCCAACTCCGCCCTCGCCCGCTGCCAGATCCCCACCGTCCTCGGCGGCCTCGCCTTCCCCGATGGCCTCGTCTTCGATTCCCGCCTCTGGAACTTGCCCCCGCCCCCGGCGGAATGGGAGGACAGCGCCCGCAATCTCCAGCATCTCCCCGTCATGAAGACCTTCCGCATCCCCCTCGGCAACTGATAGACTCCACCCATGACTTCTCCTGATATCCGGATCCGCCGCCGCCGGCTGACGCTGGGCGTGCTCGCCGCCCTGGCCCTGGGCGCGTTCGCCGGCTGCAGCCCGGCCCCGGACCGGGAAATCCCCGTCCTGATGTACCACGACATCGCCCCCGACCCGGGCGACGATGTCTGGACCGTCGCCACCGCCGAATTCCGCCGCCAGATCGCCGGCCTCAAGGCCGCCGGCTACGAAACCATCCTGCCGCAAGACCTCGAACCCCGGCGCCGCTGGAAGCTGTGGTTCAAGCGCAAGCCCATTCTCCTCACCTTCGACGATGGCCTGCTCAGCGCCCGAACCGAAGCCGAACCCGTCCTGCGCAAAGCCGGCTACCAGGCCGTCTGCTACCTCATCACCGGCTCCGTCGCCGACATCCCCGCGGAACGCCGGCCATACCGGGACTATCACTGCCTCACCTGGGAGGAAGTCCGGGCCATGCAGGAGCGCGGCACCTTCGTCTTCGGCCTCCATTCGCACTCGCACACGCAGAATCCCGTCCTGCAAGCCCGGGAGGTGGCCGAATGCCGGCGCCTCTTCCGGCGCCGGACCGGCCGGGATACGCGCGCCTATTGCTATCCCCACGGACTGGCGTCCGAATCCCTTGTGCAGGCCGTCGCCGCCGCGGGCTACCGCACCGCCATGATCAGCGATGATCAAAGGCTCCGCCTAGGTCCCGGCACCGATCTCCTCCGTATTTCCCGCGTGTCGATCTACGGCGGTCGTCACGATTTCGCCGTCGCACCGCTTGTCCCGGCCGAAGACGGCGCGCTCTGCGCCCAGGTGCAGAACCGCGGCCGGCCCCTGCCCGTCCGCGCCCGGCTGTTCAACAAATCCTCCGGCCAAATCTGGCCGCTGCAACCGCAGGTCCGCCTCGGCCCCGCCGCGCAATCCTGGTGCTGGACCAACCTCCCCCCGGGCCTGGCCACCCCCGCCCTGCAAGTCGAAATCTGGGAGCAAAACGGGCTCTTCCGCTATTTCCCCTGACACCCCCCCCGGACCGCCCCCTTTTTCCGGAATGGACGGCGTTGCGGATTTTGCTATTTTTCTTCCCCCATGTTTCGTCCCGTCTTTCTTTGTGCGATCCTGCTGGCGGGCGGCGCGCGGTCCGCGGCCGCCGCGGCGCGGAATCCCGCCGTCGAACTGACCATCGCCACCGCCAACCTCTCCGACAATGTCACGCAGGCCTACGACGAACCGGGCATCCGCATCCTCCGGGCTCTCCAGCCCGACATCCTCGCCATCCAGGAATTCAACTACCGCCTCGGCACCTCCCAGGACCTCGCCCGGCGCCTCTGCGGCGCCGACTGCCACTTCGCCCGCGAAACCGGCGGCGTCCGCCTGCCCAACGGCGTCATCAGTCGCTTCCCCATCACCGAATTCGGCCAATGGGAGGATCCCTATGTCCGGAACCGCCGGTTTTTCTGGGCCACCGTCGCCATCCCCGGCCCCAAACCGCTCCATGTTGTCAGCGTCCACCTCGTCCAGAACCGCGCCGAACGCCGGATCCCCGAAGCCCGGCGCCTCCTCCAACTCATCCGCAAGCGCTTCCCCGAAGACGACTATGTCGTCCTCTGCGGCGACCTCAACGTGAACACCCGCGAGTCCGAAGCACTGGCCGAACTGACGAAATGGTTTGTGGATGACCGTCAGCCCGCCGACCAGGAGGGCAACAAGAACACCAACGCCGCCCGCACTCGGCCTTATGATTTCGTCCTGCCCAATCCCGCCCTCGCCCGCTGCCACGTCCCCACCCGGCTGGGGGGACAGGAGTTTATCGACGGGCTCGTCTTCGATTCCCGCCTCTGGTCCCCGCCCCCCAAGCCGGCCGAATGGGAGGATTCCGCCCGCGACCTGCAGCACCATCCCGTCCTGAAGACCTTCCGGATTCCCGGCGCGGACTGATCCGCCGCCGTCTTGCTACTAACCATTTTTATAAAAGTGAATAGTATGTATGTTTATAAATATAGTCACTAGGGCCCGTCGCCGCGGCCGCGCCCCGCCGGCATTTCTGGATTGCTCCAACCCTGGTTTCCTCCCATCATGCCCCCCCATGGAGAGGCTCCGCCCCACCGCCTATCGCCTGCTGCTGGCCGCCGTGCTGGCCGCCGGCTTGTGGCTGCGCTGCGCAGGCCTGAACGAAGAGATCCATCTCCATCCGGACGAGATGAAGATCTCCGCGTGGATGATGCGCATGGACCGGTCGCACTCCTTGCTGCCCCAGATCTATCCCGGCGGATTCTTCGTCCTGGCCAAGGCGGCGCGAACCGCCTGGGACGCCACCGCGGGCGCGCTGTGGCACCGCTGGCAATACCATGTCCGGGCCACCGACCGCTTTCATCCGCCCTTGCCCCCGCCCGCCGGTTTCGGCCGGCTCTTCAACGCCGGCCTCGGCACACTGGCCATCGCCTTGATCGCCCTGGGCGCCCGGCGCATCACCTGCTCGCGGGCGGGCGCCCTCACCGCCGCCGCCCTCATGGCGTTCGCCGCCTACCCCGTCGAACATGCCCATTATCTCGAGACCGACATTGCCATGCTGGCCACCCTGACGCTGGCGTTTTGGCTGCTCACCCGATTCCTGGCCGCGCGCCGAATCCGCGACTGGGCCTGGGCCGCGTTCGCCGCCGGCTTCGCTGCCGGCACCAAGTTCCCGCTCATCCTTCTGCTGGTTCCCCTGCTGGCGTCGGTCCGCCGGCCCGGCCGCGCGGAAAACCGTCCGCATCCGGCGGCGTGGCTGACCGGCCTGTTCCTGCTGGGACTTCTGCTGTTCACGGCCGGTTTCCTCACCGCCTCGCCGGACGCCTGGAACGTGGCGGCTTTCCGCGTCGGCCTGAAACAGGCCCATGCCGCCGTCTATGCCGAAACCGCCGAAGTCCTGGGCCTCGCGGCCCAAATGCCCCGGGCGCGGGAATGGCTGAACGCCATCAACATGCTGCATTTCGCCCGGTCGCTGCGCGCCGGCTGGCTCCTGGTCGCGGCCGCGGGCCTGGCGCTGTGTGGCCAGCGGCGGTTGCGCCCGTTCTGGCCCGTCACCGTGCTGTTCCCCGCCCTTTATATCGCGTACATCGTCTTCCAGGCCCCGTGGTCCCGCTCCCAGGAATTCATGGTGCTGCTCCCGTCCTTCTGCCTGTGGGCGGCCGGGCCGGTCGCCGGACTGTGGAATGCCCGGAACCTGCCCGGCCGGCGGCCGGCGGCGATCGCCCTGGCCGCGCTGGCGGTCCTGCCCGTCCTGCAAACCGGCGTGGCCGTGGCCTCGCAGTTTGCCTGGGAAGACACGCGCCGCCTGGCCAATCGCCAGCTACAAGCCTGTTTTCCTCCGAAACGGGGGTTCGCCGTTGAACTCTTCGCCGCCCCGGCCGAAGACGGCGTGACCACCCGGACCGTGCCCATCCTCAAGTTCAAGGCCATTCCTGCGCGCCGCCTGGCCAGCCCGGATGTGCCGTCCTACTTCCTGCTCAACTCCGATTATTCCAGCCGCGGCTTCCGGGACCCCATCACCCGCGAGCGCTTTCCAATCTATGAAGCCCGGATGGGCGCCCTGGAGACCGAGGGCTGGCGGCTGGCCTCCTGGGGCGCGCTGGATTCCCCCGCTCCGCAACCATATTTCCGCGGGCAGCGCCTGGATTTCTGGCAACGCAGCACCCCCCCGGTGGTCGTCGAGGAGGACCTCGGCGTCGAATTGCCGCGGCCCACCCTCGTCCGCGACGAGGGCCGCACCACCTTCTTCAAGGAAGACTTGCCCGCCGGCCCCCGCCCCGCCCTCCTCGTGGACAAATTTCCCCGCGAAATCGCCATCGGTGGTCCCGGCAAGCTGGAGCACCCCGTCTTCCTGGTCTTCAGCACCCACGAACGCGCCGCCACCGTGCGCGTCGACGGCTTCGGCCGCACCCGCCGCCTCACCCTGGGCCCTTACGACACCGGCGTCATTCCGCTGAAACGCCCCGGGTGGAAACCCCGCTGGGGCCGCTATGAACGCGTCGTGGTCCGGGCGGAAACCGGCGGCCCTGACTTGACCTATCTGCCCTGTTTTCTCCGGGTCGCGTTCGACCCCGTCGCGGCCGCCGTGCTCCTGCTGGACGACGGCCATCCGGCCAAAGCCGTCGAACTGCTGTACCCGCACGGCGCCCTAGCGCAAGCCGGCCCCTTCTGGCAGGCCTTGGCCGGCGATTCCGCCGTCCGGCCCGCCGCCACGGCCCTCCTCGCCCGCTGGGAAGAATGGCTGACGCAGGCCGGATCGAATCCGCCGCCGGTCCGGGCCGGCCGGCTGCCCCTGGCCCTCTGGCAGGACTTCGCCCGCATCCGCCTGACACCGCTGGAGACCGCCGTGGAAGTTCCGCCCGCGGCCTCCCGGCACGCGGTATCTCTGGCTGCCGTGCTTCCGGTCTGCGCCGCGCCCCAGACCCTGGCGCTATCCGTCGCGCGCACCTTGGCGCGCCCCCGCCCGGCCGACTTCGCCGGCCAGATCCTGCTCGCGGCGCAGGATGGGCGAATGCTCGGCCCCGTTGAAATCCAAGAACCGACCGGCACGAACGACCCGGCCTTGCCGGGCACGTACCGCTCCACGGCCTTTCCGCGCCAGGCCGTACTGGCATTGCAATCCCTGGCCGATACACCGGTCGCGGTATCCAACGTGGAATTCACCTGGAACTGGCGCGACATGCTGGCCGTCCGGGCGGACCAGTTGCGACAGGCGCTGGCGCCCCCGTCCGCTTTGGCTGCGTTCCGTTATGGCGACTGGCTGGCCCTCCGCGCCGGCCGCGTGGAGGCCGGCCAGGCCCTGGTTACGTTCGAGGCGCTGCAGGACCACATCCCGCCGCTCATGGTGCAGATGCTGGTGCTCCGGAAAAACTGCTGGCACAAACATGCCGAGGCAGCGCTGGACCTCGCGGATGAGCCTTGGCTCCGCGGCCAGCCGCGCACGGTGGCGCTGCCGCTGGTGGACGACTTGCCCCCGGAGAAAATCGGCATCGCCGTGGCCACCGCCGTCAACTGGCACCCCGCCCTCCTGCCGCTGGCCGGCGCCCCCGCCAACCGCCCCTTCTCCCTCCTCTCCGAACTGCCGGATGCTCGCTGATTTCCAGCGCAGCTAAACGATGTATTATAATACATCGCATGAAAGCTGAAAATCCGAATCTATCTATTGCCTCTGTATTTTCTTGATTTCACCCGGATTCATTCCTAGGGTGCCTGGCATATCATAACGATGTATTATAATAAATAGTGCATCGGAACCGTCCCGGCGACAGCGGGAGATTGAGACATGAAAACTTTGAACCCCACCTTGTGGCGCACCTGCCGGGTCCTGGCCGGAACCGCCCGCATCCGGCTGCTACGGCTGATGCTCGCCCATCCGGACCTGGGTGTTTCCCGCCTGGCGGAAGAAGCCGGGATCGGGCAATCCGGCGCCAGCCAGGAGCTGCGCCGGCTGCAGTCCCGCGGCCTGCTTCGGCGCCTCCGCCGCGGCCGCCGGATCCTTTTTCTCCCGCAGCCTGACCCCCAGGTTCCTTCTGCGGCGCCGCTGCTCAAAGCGCTCAAAGCCGTTTTGACCGCCGAGTCCCCGGCCCGGGACCTGGAAATCTGCCGCATCGCCATGGGATTTGCCCATGAAACCCGGCTCCGGATCGCCCGCGAACTGGCCCGGAAACCGCGCCGGCTGGCCCCTCTGGCCACGGCCCTCCGGCTATCCCCCTCCACCCTCGCCCACCACCTCCACTGGCTCAGAGCGGGCGGCTGGGTTCGCGCCGAGGGCGCCTGGCTGCTCTATACCCCCCCCCGCCACCCCGTGGCCCGGACCCTGGCCAAACTCCTGTGAGCCCCGCCCAGATTGAACTTCCCTTTTTCCCACAGTGTGGAAAAATCCCCTCCGCTTTTTCCATGGTGTGGAAAATTCCGGAAAGGGTTTTCTTGGCCGTGGAAAACCGGTGAACCAGGAGCCCGCCCCATGATGACCGCCGCCCAGATCCGCCAGTCGTTTCTCGATTTCTTCGCCTCGAAGGGGCACGAAATCGTGCCTTCGTCGCCCGTCGTGCTCCCGACAGATCCCACGCTGCTCTTCGCCAACGCCGGCATGAACCAGTTCAAGGAAATCTTCCTCGGCGCCCGCAAGTCGTCGTGGAAGCGCGTCGCCGACACCCAGAAGTGCATCCGCGTCTCCGGCAAGCACAACGACCTCGAGGAAGTCGGCCGCGACACCTACCACCACACGTTCTTCGAAATGCTCGGTAACTGGTCCTTCGGCGACTACTACAAGCGCGAAGCCATCTCCTGGGCCTGGGAACTGCTCACCGTCGTCTGGAAGCTCCCCAAGAACCGCCTGTGGGTCACCGTCTACACCACCGACGACGAGGCCGCCGACATCTGGCGCACCTGCACCGACGTTGATCCGAGCCACATCCTGCGCTTTGGCGAGAAGGACAACTTCTGGGAAATGGGCGAAACGGGCCCCTGCGGTCCCTGCTCCGAAATCCATTTCGACCTGACGCCCCACGGCTGCACCGCCGACCTGATCAACGCCGGCACGCCCCAGGTCATCGAGATCTGGAACAACGTCTTCATGCAGTACAACCGCAAATCCGACGGCACCCTCGACGAACTGCCCGCCAAGTGCGTGGACACCGGCATGGGCTTCGAACGCGTCGTCGCCGTCATCCAAGGCAAAACCTCCAACTACGACACCGACGTCTTCATGCCCCTCATCGACGCCGTGGCCAAGCTCTCGGGCAAGCCCTACCTCCAGGACGAAACCGCCGTCGCCATGCGCGTCATCGCCGACCACTTGCGCGCGCTGTCGTTCGCCATCGCCGACGGCGTCATGCCGTCCAATGACGGCCGCGGCTACGTTCTGCGCCGCCTGCTGCGCCGCGCCGCGCGCTACGGCCGCAACATCGGCCTCGTGAAGCCCTTCCTCTGCAAGCTCTTCCCCGTCCTCGAAAAGCAAATGGGCGGCTTCTTCCCCGAGCTGACCGCCCGCCGCGAGGAAATCGTCCGGGCCCTGCGCGCCGAGGAGGAATCTTTCGCCGCCACCCTCGACCGCGGCATCGCCCATTTCGAGGAGACCGTCGCCGAACTCAAGCAGACCGACTCCGCCGTCTTCCCCGGCGACCAGGCCTTCAAGCTCTACGACACCTATGGCTTCCCCCTCGACCTCACCGTCCTCATGGCCGCCGAAAAAGGTCTCGACGTCGATCAGCCCGCTTTCGATCGCTGCATGGATGAACAGCGCGCCCGCGCCCGCGCCGCGCGCAAGGACGGCTCCGCCGCCGAGAACGATCTCGTCGCCCACTTTGTCGAACAGGGTCTCCAGTCGACGTTCACCGGCTACACGACGCTGTCCAACGGCACCGAAATCGTCGCCATCCTGTCCGGCGGGAAACGGGTCGATAGCCTCGCCGAAGGCCAGAGCGGCGAGATCCTGCTGAAACTGACGCCCTTTTACGCCGAATCCGGCGGCCAGGTCGGCGACACCGGCGTCATCACCACCTGCCAAGGTGCGCGCTTTGAAGTCGCCGACACCCAGAAGCCCGCGCAGGGCCTCATCCTCCACAAGGGTAAACTCGCGCAAGGCACGCTGGCCACCGGCGCTGCCGTCATCGCGTCCGTGGACGAAGCCCGCCGCGCGGCGATCAAGCGCCACCATACCGCCACCCACCTGCTTAATTCTGCGCTGCGCAAGGTCCTCGCCACCGATGCCATCAAGCAGGCTGGCTCCTACGTCGATCCGCACCGCCTGCGCTTCGACTTCACCTGGTTCGAGGCCCTCACCGCCGAGCAACTCGCCGCCATCGAGCGCCTCGTCACCGAGTTCATCGTCGCCAATGCCCCCGTCAAGACCTACGAAATGCCCCTCAAGGACGTGCCCGGCTCCGGCATCATCGCCGTCTTCGACGAGAAGTACGGCGACACGGTCCGCGTGGTGGACACCGAAGGCATCTCCCGCGAGCTCTGCGGCGGCACCCACGTTTCCCGCAGCGGCGACATCGGCCCGTTCCGGATCATTGCCGAGACCTCCATCGCCGCCGGCGTCCGCCGCATCGAGGCCCAAACCGGCCTCGTCGCCTGCGACCACACCGCGCAGGAGCACGCCATCCTCGCTTCCCTGGCCCAGCGCCTGTCCATCGGCGCGGAGGCCCTGCCCGCACGCATCGCAGCCCTGCTCGAACAGACTCAGAAGTTGGAGAAGGAAATCAAGGCCGCCGCCGAAAAGAGCGCGCTCGCCAAGGGCGCGGCGTTGGCCGGACAATTCGCCCCCGTCGGCGGCGTTCCCGTCCTGATCGAATCCGTCGGCGAACTCACGCCCGAACCCCTGCGCGCCCTGGTCGAAAGCCTCCGCAAGCAGATTCCCGACAGCGTGATCCTGCTGGCGGCCGTGGTCGACGGCAAGATCACCTTCATTCTAAACGCGGGTCCGACCGCACAGGCCAAAGGCGTGAACGCCGGCAAGTTCGTCGGTGCCATCGCCAAGATTACGGGCGGCGGCGGCGGCGGGAAGCCCGACAAGGCCCAGGCCGGCGGCAAGGATCCCGCCAAGCTGCCCGAGGCGCTTGCCGCCGCGCGCGAAATGATCAGCCAGGCCTTGGCCTGATCAAATCAATTGCAGCAGGCATTTCGCCAGCGGATGATTGTTTTCGGCGAGTTCCCATGCTTTGCCGGCGCGCTGGATCCAGCCCCCGTTTTCCAGAAAACCAAGATGGTGCCGCAGGGTTTCAACGGGCATCCGAAGTCGCGCCTGCAATCCCCGGTTGTCCAGCGGCCCTGCGCGCAAAACTCCTACGATGTCGATGCGCTTGCCATGCGACACCCCCATTGCCGTCTCCACGACGCGTGCGTCTTCCGCTGCGGACAGCCGGGCACAGGTTTCCTTCATCGCCCGCAATAGCGGTTTGGCTGACGACACCAACGGGTCCGATTCCGGATAATACAAGGCATAACGTCCCGTCCGTTCCACCCGAACCAGGCCTCGCGATTGGAGCCGCCGCAACTCCTGGCTGGCCCGAGGCCGGCTGATCTTTTCCGCCTTGGCCAGTTCGGAAACGCATTGGCCCGGGACCTGGATGATCCGGCGAAACAGAGATATGCGGGTCGGACCGGACAGGACCCGGCAAGTGCGCCACAAAGTCGGACTCAAACCCTTGGAATTCGCAGTCTTCATTGGGTGATAGTTAATTAACCATGGCCTCCATGGTCAAGCCTCATTCCAAGAATCGGCGGAATTTCAAGGACTTCCCGCGCCTCAAGGAAAAACGATGATTAATTAACCATCGCTTGAGCGTGCAGCCGGACGCAGAAGAACAGGAAAGGCGGGAATCGGCCGGCGGGGAACTACCCCTTGAACACGAAGAATTTCCGCATCACGTAGTTGATCGCCAGCGAGCTGAAGATGTTGGCCCCGAAGGCGTAGGTGGTTTGCACGCCGAAGCGCATGATCAACAACCCCATGAGCGTCGTGCCGACCAGCGTGCTGACGGCGGACACGGCCAGGAACAGCAGGAATTCGAGCACGATGTGGTGCCGCCCCGGGCGGAACACGAACAAACGGTTGATGATGTAGCACACCGTGTTAGAAACGAAGAACGCGATGATGTTCGAATAGACCGCGTAGCGCGCGCGCAGCGCCTCCTCGACCGCCGGCGCGGCCAGCCCGAACAGTCTCACCAACGGATCGTCCGCCGTCACGCAGGGGAACAGCAGGAACCCCGCCAGGAAGAATGTCAAAATGTGCGCGGCGGTGGCCACGCCGCCGGCCAGGCCGTACTTCACAAACTGCACCAGCGGCGGGGCGTCGTGGGAAAGATAATGGTTCCAGCGCTCCTTCAGGTTCATGTCACTTCACCCATTCCCTGATCTCGGGCGGCAGGTCTTCGACCGAGCGCAGGAAGCACTCGGCTTCCGTGCCATCCTCCGCCGGCACCACGACCTTGTCGCCGGGGGCCTTGCCGGCCAGCGCCTTGGCCATCCGGGTGTTTGAGGAAATGATGTGCTTTTCCGGCTGCTGGTCCCATTCGCCTAGGATGTGGAAGTGCTCGGTACGCCCGCCGGGATACTCCAGCGTGACGGTCGCCCCGATGCCCGCCACGCCCTTGGGCGCCTCGGAGAAGTCCGTCGGCCGCACCTTTGTCATCATGGCTTCGAGGTCGGCCCGCCGGGCCATCAGGACGCGCTGCATGTCCCGCGCGGCCTTGTACTCGAAATTCTCGCTCAGGTCGCCGTAGCTACGCGCGACCGCGATTTCCTTGGAGTTGGTGGGAATCTCCACGTTGATCAGTTTTTCGAGCTGCTCCTGCCGTTCGCGGTAGGTGCGGTGGGAGGTGACCGCCCCGTAGGAAGCCACCGGCGTGTCTTCGGAAGCGCCGGTGATGACGCTCTGCAGCTGGGGATACAGCTTGAGGATCTTGGCCTGCAGCACCTGGCGGTCCAGCCCCGGCCAGGCCGGCGACAGGTTCAGGCGCTTGAAGAAATCCCGCTGCCGCCCCGGCGTCAGGCCGTCGAAGACGGATTTCAAAAAATCCGGCTCCTCGAACTTTTCGCGCAGCAGCTTCTGCGTCTTGAGGCGGTCGCCCATATAGTCCTGTTCGAGCTCCTCCAGCACCAGCGGGGCCAAGACGGTCGCCGGCGGCAGGTCCCACTCTTCCGCCTGGCGGGAATTCTTCAGGATCCAGAGCAGCATTTCCTGCCGGATCAGGTGCGTGGCGCACGCCTCCGCGAAGATTTGCCGGCATGCCTCGCCCGCGCCCTGTTTGAGCAGGAGGCCGAGGGCCTCCTGGAGCGGGCTGAAATGTAAATGTCTGAGCTGGGCGAGCAGCGCCGCGCGGGCGGCGGCGGGGTCCTGCGCCCAGAAGAACTCCAGCGCCGGCGCCAGGTCGCGGGCCGGCAGATCATGCAGGACGCCGGCCAGCGCACCGTCCTGCAGAAACTCCCGGACCGCGGCTGGCCAGTTGCATTCGGCCGCGGCGAGGCCGAGGCGCGCGGCCAGCATGGCGCCCGTCAGTTTCAAGCCGGCCTGGCGGTTGGTTGCCCCCCGCAAGACGAAAGCCAGGCGGTTGGCCAGAATCTGCCGGGGCGCCGGTCCGATCCCCGCCTGCGCGGCGGGATTGTCGGCCAGTTCGCGCGCACGTTCCAGGATGGTCTTCAGGTCGCGTTCGTTCGCCAGCCGGTCGAACCACGCCTCGTCATAGCCCGCGGCGCGGTCGAGCAGCCGGAGCGGGTCGGTCCGCTTCGCCGGTACTTCCACCAGGGGATCGGCCTTCAGCACCTTGCGGGCGGCATCCCAGAACCGTTTCCAGTCGCCTGCGGCCACCGTCCCGCTTTGCACCAGTTTATCCTGCAGCGCGCCGGCCGCCAGCGGCCCAAAGCTTGCCAGCGCCAGCCGCACGATCTCTGCCGGCGCCTCCCGCACCTGCCGCGCCACGGTCTCGCGGTCGCGGTGCAGACAGGCCAGCAGGTGGGTGTCGTCCAGCACTTCGAGGGTTTCGGCGGCGACCCTCATTGCCAGCCCGTGGCCTGGGCGGCCCCGGAAATCAATCTCGATCTTCTTGTACAGCGTGTCGGCCTTGCGCACCACGCCGAAGCCCCAGGTACGGTGCAGGCACAGGGTACCGGAGTGCAGCCGCTGCAGCACCCGGAGCCGGCGCACGCATTCGCGGGCGGCCAGCGACTGGCCGAAGCCGGCCTCCTGGATCAGCGCCAGCAGATGGGGGTTCGAGCCGGCCACCGTGTCGGCGGCCTTGACCCAGTCCTTGCCGGTCATCTGTTCGATCGGGGTGTTTTCCGCGCGCCACTTGAGCAGATCGATGCCTTCCTCCACCCGTTCGGCCTTAGCCAGGGCCTCCTGGGCCATGGCCGCCCATTCGCGGGTGGCCTCGGGTATTCCAGCGGCCCGGCCGGCCTCCAGCACGGCGATCCAATCCGCCGCCGGGGCGCGTTCGTTCCCCAGCAGTTCCAACACGCGGGCTTCCAAGTCATTGGGGGTGGGGGACTCGCTCATCTTGCCGGTTTCCTCGCCATGGGCCCGCAGGAAACCACATCGGCCGCCCAAATGCAAGCCGGGTGCTTTTTCCGCTTGCAGGCGCGGCCGCGAGCGGATACATTTCGCCGTCTTCCGGGAAGCCGTGCCGGACTCCCGAGTCACAAAGGAAACGGATCCGACCATGAAGACGAACAACCAGAAACTGCTTCAGTGGGTTGAAGAAATCGCCGCGCTGTGCCGGCCCGACGCCATCCACTGGTGCGATGGCTCCCAGGCCGAATACGACGCCCTGTTCAGGAACATGGTCGCGGCCGGCGCCGCCACGCCGCTCCCCAAACGCCCCAACAGCTATCTCTTCCGCAGCCACCCCAGCGACGTGGCCCGGGTCGAGGACCGCACCTACATCGCCTCGAAAACCCAGAGCGAAGCCGGCCCGACCAACAACTGGATCGACCCGGTCGAGTTGAAGAAGACCATGTCCGGCCTGTACGCCGGCTGCATGCAGGGCCGTACCCTCTATGTGATTCCCTTCAGCATGGGTCCGGTCGGCTCACCCATCGCGAAGGTCGGCATTGAGATCACCGATTCGCCCTACGTCGTGGTGAACATGCACATCATGACCCGCGTCGGCGACAAGGTGCTCGAAACCCTCGGGACGGACGGCGAATTCATTCCCTGCCTGCACTCCGTCGGCGCGCCGCTGGCGCCGGGCCAGAAGGACGTTCCCTGGCCGTGTGCCCCGATCGAGCAGAAGTACATCGCCCACTTTCCGGAGGAGAACCTGATCTGGTCCTTCGGGTCCGGCTACGGCGGCAACGCCCTACTGGGCAAGAAGTGCCTGGCCCTGCGCATCGCCTCCACCATGGCCAAGCGCGAGGGCTGGATGGCCGAGCACATGCTCATCTTGCGCCTGACCAATCCGCAGGGTCGGCGCTTCCACATCGCCGCCGCTTTCCCGAGCGCCTGCGGCAAGACCAATCTCGCCATGCTCCAGCCCACCATCCCCGGCTGGAAGAGCGAATGCATCGGCGACGACATCGCCTGGATGAAGATCCGGGCGGACGGCCGCCTCCACGCCATCAACCCGGAAGCCGGCTTCTTCGGCGTCGCCCCGGGGACCAGCTTCAAGGCCAATCCGATGGCCATGGAAACGATCAAGGCCAACACCATCTTCACCAACTGCGTCCTGACCGACGACGGCGACATCTGGTGGGAAGACATGAACGTCGAATGCAAGCACGGCATCGACTGGAAGGGCCAGGACTGGACGCCCGACAAGAAGGGCGCCGACGGCAAGCCGGTCAAGGGCGCCCATCCCAACGCGCGTTTCACCGCCCCGGCGCGGCAGTGCCCGGTCATCTGTCCGGACTGGGAGAATCCCGACGGCGTGCCGATCGACATCTTCATCTTCGGCGGCCGGCGCTCCCGGCTAGTGCCGCTCGTCACCCAGTCCTTCGACTGGGATCACGGCGTGTACATGGGCGCCACCGCCGCGTCGGAAACCACCGCGGCAGCCCTCGACGTCAAGAGTTCCATCCGCCGCGACCCGATGGCCATGCTGCCATTCTGCGGCTACCACATCGGCGACTACTGGCAGCATTGGTTCAACATGGGCGACAAGCTCGGGGCCAAGGCCCCACAGATCTTCTACGTGAACTGGTTCCGCAAGTCCCCCGACGGCAAGTGGCTGTGGCCCGGCTTCCGGGAGAACGCCCGCGTCCTGAAATGGATGTGCGACCGCGTGGAAGGCAAGGTCGACGCCGTGAAAACGCCGGTCGGCTATCTCCCGAAGCCGGGCGACCTGGACGTCAGCGGCCTGCCGATCAGCGAGGCCGAAATCGCGGAACTGCTGCGCATCGACGTGGCGGGCTGGAAGAGCGAAGTGCCCGAGATCGAGGCGTACCTGAACCAGGCCGGCGACCGGTTGCCGGCCCGCATGAAGGCCCAGCTCGCCGGGCTCAAGCAGCGCGTCGGCCTGTGACGGCCGCCGTCACGTAACGGCGCCCGCTGCGGAATCCGCAGTCCTTCAGTGGACTGCGGATTCTTTTTGCGGTAGATTCGCCTCCAAGTTCCCAGCACCCGTGAAAAAGAACGTCACCATCCGCTACTTCGCCCTCGTCGGCGCCCGGCGCGGCACGCAGACCGAGCCCTACGCGACCGCAGCCGCCACCGCCCGCCAGCTCCTGCACGAAATCCAGCAGAGCGGCCAGATTCCGTTGACCACCAACATCGTCAAGGCCGCCATCAACGACGAATTCGTCGAGTGGGACGCCCCGATCCGGGACGGCGACCGGATCACCCTCCTGCCCCCCTTCTCCGGCGGCTGAGCCCGCCCGTCCGTCCCGGCCGGAAAGTTTTCCACACTGTGGATATTTTTCCACTACCGTCCCACAGGAACTGGGCGGGGATGAAGAAAAGGCTGGTTTGAAGTCCTGCTCTTTGCCACTCGGCAAAGGATGAATAAGAAAAACAAACCAGCCCAGAAGTCTGCCTACACCCTCCTGCACCAGATTTGCAACCTGATTCCGCCGCTGCTGGTGCCGAACCTGGCGCGGCAACACGGGGTGGACAAGAAAAGCCGGACCTTCAGTCCGTGGAGCCACGTGGTCAGCCTGATGTACGCGCATCTGGCCCATGCGTTCGGTCTCAACGACGTGTGCGACGCCATGGGCGAGCACGCCGGCAAGGTGTGGCGGATCCGGGAGGCGACGCCTCCGCGGCGCAACACCTTCTCGCATGCCAACGCCAACCGGGACAGCGCCATGGCCGAGGCGCTGTATTGGAAGATGCGGGCGGTCTGCTTTGGCCTCTCGGAGAAATTCGTCGTGGGCGGACGGCGGGAGGGTTTCCTGCGGCGGCTGAAGAAGCCGATTTTCGCGATGGACTCCACGACCATCGCGCTGGTCGCCAACTGCATGCCGTGGGCGAAGCACCGCCGGAAGAAGGCGGCGGTCAAGTGCCACCTGTCGCTGAACCGGCAGAACCATCTGCCGCAAGCGGTCTGCGTGGAAAAAGCCCGGCCGCACGACAGCCGCTTCGCCCGGTTCCTCTGCAACCCCTTGCAGGACGGCTCGATCGTGGTGGCCGACAAGGCCTACGTGGACTTCCGCCACTTCCGCGAATTGACGGCGGCGGGAATCGTCTGGGTGGTGCGGACGCGACGGGACACGGCGTTCCAGGTGGTTCGCCGGCTGCACACGACTGGGAACCCGCGCATCCTGGCCGACGAGGTCGTGGTCCTGGCCCGGCCTCAAACGGCCGAGAAGCATCCCGGGCCGATGCGACGCATCCGGGCCGTTGTCGAGATCGACGGCAAGGATCGGGTGATGACGTTCCTCACCAACCAGATGGACTGGAGCGCCTGGACCGTGGCCGAACTCTACCGCTGCCGGTGGGACGTCGAAGTCTTCTTCAAGGAGATCAAGCAGACCCTCCAGCTCTCCGACTTCCTCGGCAACAGCGAACACGCCATCAAGTGGCAGATCTGGTGCGGGCTGCTGGTCCACCTGCTGCTGCGCTTCCTGCACTACGTGAGCCAGTGGACCCATTCCTTCTTCCGGCTCTTCGCCCTCCTGCGCGCCTGCCTGTGGGATGAGAAGGATCTCCACGAACTGCTCCGACTCTATGGGACAGCATCTTCGCCGCCGCGTTGGCGCGCCAGGCCCGAACAGGCCTACTTCCCGGGGTTCCCCTGAAATCCCGTGGGACAGCATCTCCGCCAACGCATCGGAAATCCTGCCGAAAACAAACCGCTCCCAAATCACATCCCCCAACGCCCACGAGAAAACGCCAGCAAATCAGGCGTTTTCACGCCTCCGTTTTGTCCTTATGGGACGATAGTGGAAAACTATTTTTCACTGTATGGAAAACTCAGCGTTGGGGTGCCGTCCGCGCGGCCAGCAGGTCCCGCAGCATGTTGTTCACCAGGTGCCGGCCGACTTCGCTGAAGGGGCTCCAGGCCTTCAGGCCCCAACGCCGGTAGACATCCAGCCAGACCACGACCAGGTCCGCCTCGGGGATCACCACCATGGCGAAGCGCCCGCCATAGCCCATGCCCAGGAAGGTCCCCGGCGGAGCGTCCGGCAACAGCCGCCGGCTGTCCGGAGTGGAATTGTTGTGCCACCAGTAGTAACCGAAGCACCCGAGGTGGTTCTTTTCGTTCTTGCCGCCGCCCAGAGGCTTCCAGCCCTTGGCCGACACATCCTCGACCTCTTCTCCCGACGTCCGGGGAAAATCGACCGGCAGGGTGCCGCCCAGTACCTCCGCAAACAGGTCCTCGCGCAACAGGCGCTTTCCGTTCCAGACCCCGCCGCGCAGATACAGCAGCGCAAACCGCGCCATGTCCCGCGCCGAAATGCGGATGCGTCCCCGGTCCGAATTCGGATGGTTCGCCGTGGGCCGGTCCTCGAAGCCGAGGGCTCCACCCAGCAGCGGACCGTTGAGCAGTTCGTCGTAGCGGGCGGGCGGCAGGTTGTAGACCCGGTAGAACAGGGTCCAGACGAGCAGGCCCGTCGCGTCGTCGTTGTAGGCAAACGCCGCGCCCGGGTTTTCCTTGAGGCCATAGCCGGAAGTCTGCGTCAGCAGGTGGCGGAAGGTGATCTCGCGGTCCTTGTAGCCCAGGTCCGCGTTCAACTCCCCGATTTCCGGCACCCCGCGGAGGATGGGGTCGTCCAGCGAGCCGATCAAGCCCTGCTCGATGGCCTTGAAAACCAGATATGCATAGATCGGCTTGCAGGACGAAGCCACGTCACCGCGAAAGGCGATGCCGCCCCAGGAAAAGATCATTTCACCGCTGTGGACGATGCAGCCGGTCCCGCCCGCCGGCCGGGCCCACGCTTCCAGGCGCGATGCGGAAAAGCCGGCCGCCTCCGGCTTCTTCCACGACCATTCCCGGCCGGGATAGACCGGTCCGCGGTCCGCGCAACCTGCGATCCCTGCGCCGAGGATTGCTGCGCCCACGGCCCGGACGGTCCAGCGCCAGATCCGGTTCCGCATGGCGGAATCGCATTTCATCCCGACATTGTACCCCCCCCGCCCGGTCCCGCATGACAAGAATCCGGAAAGCCGCCGCCCGGCGCCATTGACCGGCCGGAAGAACCCCGCACCCATGCCGGATGCCGGCCAGAAACGGCCGCGCCGCGGAAATTAAAGCTCCCGGCCGGAAATCCGGCCGGGAGCGCGGCGTCCGGAGGCGGACGCGTTTATTTGCGGGCGTGCTTCGCGATAAACAGGTGGCGGTTCAGGGCGTTGACATAGGCCTTGGCCGATGCCATCACGATGTCGATGTCCGACCCCTTCGCCGCGACAAGGTCGGTGCCGAACCGAACCTGCACCGAGGCCTCGCCCAAGGCGTCCTCGCCGTGCGTCACCGCCTGCATCGCGAACGCTTTGAGCTCGCCCTTGACGCCGGTGATGCGCTCGATGGCCTTCAGCGCCGCTTCGACCGGACCGGAGCCCGTGGCCGAGTCCTGCATCATTTTGCCGCCCTTCTCGATCTGCACCGTGGCCGTCGGGATCGCCTGGTTGCCGGCCGACACCTGCAGGCGCTTGATGGCGTACACCTTCGGAACGTCCGAGATGTATTCCTTCAGCAGCTCGATGATGTCGTCGTCGTAGACGACCTTCTTCTTGTCCGCCAGCGCGATGAAGGCATCGTAGATGCCCTGCAGCTGCTCGGGGCTGACCTGGAGGCCCATGCGGTGGAGGTGCGCGGAGAAGCCGGCCCGGCCGCTGTGCTTGCCCAGCACGAGGTCGGTGCCCGTCACCACCCCGACGTCCTCGGGGCGCATGATCTCGTAGGTCTCGCGGTGCTTCAGCATGCCGTCCTGGTGGATGCCCGACTCGTGCGCGAAGGCGTTCGCGCCCACGATGGCCTTGTTGCGCTGGACCATCATGCCCGTCAGCTGGCTCACCAGCCGGCTGGTCGGGAACAGCTCCGGCGTCTTCACCCGCGCGCGGACACCGTAGTGGTCGGCACGAACCTTCAGCGCCATTACCAGCTCCTCGAGCGAGCAGTTGCCCGCGCGCTCGCCAATGCCGTTGATGGTGCATTCCACCCCGCGGGCGCCGCATTCGATCGCCGCCAGCGAGTTCGCCACCGCCAGACCCAGGTCGTTGTGGCAGTGCACGTGCACCGTCACCTTCTTCAGCTCGGGCACGCGGTCGTGCAGGTAGGTCAGCAGCTTGCGGAACTCCTGCGGGACCGTGAACCCGACCGTGTCGGGGATGTTGATCGTCGTGGCGCCGGCGGCGATGACCGCCCGCACCACCTCGGCCAGGAACTCCGGCTCGGTCCGCGAGGCGTCCTCCGGGCTGAACTGCACGTCCCGGACGAACTTGCGGGCGCAGGTCACGCCCTCGACCGCCTGGCGGACGATCTCGGCCTTCGCCTTGCGCAGCTTGTACTGGCGATGGATCGCGCTCGTCGCGAGAAACACGTGGATGCGCGCCCGCGGGCCCGCGGGCTTCAGCGCCGCCGCGCACTTCTCAATGTCGCCCTTCACGCAGCGGGCCAGCCCCGCGATGCGGCATTTTTTGATTTCTGCGGCGACCTTCTGGACCGCCTCGAAGTCGCCCGGCGACGCCGCCGGGAACCCCGCCTCGATGATGTCCACGTTCAGCTTCTCGAGCTGCCGCGCCACCTGCAGCTTCTCCTGCAGGCCCATGCTCGCGCCGGGGCATTGCTCCCCGTCGCGCAGCGTCGTGTCGAAAATAATCACCTGATCCGGCTTCTTCATCATTCTATCTTTCGGTTGGTTTCCTGTTTCGGAACGCGGGCAGCAAAACGCCCGCCAAGTTTCATCTCTGGCGGGCTTTTCCTGGGGAACGGACGGCTCCGGGAATCCATCAAACGCAACACCCGCCGCCCGCCATGGCACGGGTGTCGCCGCGCAACGCGAGAAGCAGGGACCGGATGGAATGGATCTTCATCACGCGGGGAATAAACCACGCCGGGGACGGCGTGTCAAGACCGCCGCCGGGGAATCACCCCTTGCGGCGCGATTTCCAGCCAGACCTTCTAATCAATGTTTGCAAACAATGATAAGGCCGGTTCAGTCCGGCGCGGTGCGCAGGCGGGGGTCGCGCGCGTCGCGCAGGGCGTCGCCGAGCAGGTTGAAGGCCAGCACCACCGCGAAGATCGCCGCGGTCACCGCCGCCAGCTCCCACCACATCCCCTGCCAGAGCCGCAGCCGCGCGGACGAGATCATCGTCCCCCAGCTCGGTTCCCCCTGCGCGCCGATGCCGAGGAAGCTCAGGAACACCTCCGTGCCGATGGCGGCCGGGAAGCGCAGGGTGAAGGACACCAGCGCCACGTGGATCACGTTCGGCAGGATATGCCGGAACAGGATCCGCCCGGACGAAAAGCCCAGCGCGCGCGCGGCCTGCACGTAGCCGCGCGCCTTCTGCCGGATCACTTCGGCACGGATGAGGCGGCAGATGCCCACCCAGGTCGTCAGGCCGATGGCCAGAAACACCCCCAGCAGGCCCTTGCCCACCACCATCGCGATCGCCAGCACGAACAGCAGTCCCGGGATCGACGCGAAGGTCGTTGACAGCCACACCACGAAATCATCGGTTTTCCCGCCGAAGTAGCCGCCGAGGCACCCGAGCAGCACGCCCAGCGGAATCGCGATCAGCGACGACACCACGCCAACCTGGAAGGCGATGCGCGCGCCCTGCACCAGCCGCAGGAATACGTCGCGGCCGAGGCCGTCGGTCCCGAGCCAGTGGGCCGCCGAGGGAGCCAGGTAGCGCGCGGCGAGGTCCTGCGCCTGCCACGGCGGGGTGACGTCCCGCCACGCGTACCACGCGTGCGCGGCTTCGCCCCACAGCGCGGCGCAGGTGAACACCGCCAGCACGGCGAGGCACGCGCGCGCCGCGCGGCCGGCCCACACCCGCCGCCAGGCCTCGCGCCCGAACGATGCTTCTTGCCGCGCTTCCTCCGCCTCGGCGATATCCGCTTCGGCGCTCATGCCAGCTTCACCCGCGGGTCGACCCACGCCAGTGCAACGTCGGCCAGGATGTTCGCGGCCGTGAACAGCAGCGCCCCGACGAGCACCACAGCGCGCACCACATCCACGTCCGACGAATGGATCGCGTTCAGGCTCAGGTAGCCCAGCCCCGGAATGCCGAAGAAGCTTTCCAGCAGCAGGCTGCCGGTGTAGAGGAACGGCAGCGCCAGCGCGACGTTGACGATCACCGGCCCCAGCGCGTTCTTCAGGACGTGCTTGAACAGGACCTTTGCCGGGCCCAGGCCCTTGGCGAACGCCGTGCGCACGTAGTCCTTGTGCATTTCCTCCAGCAGGATCGTGCGGTAGAAGCGCACGTTGACGCCGAGCCCCGTCGCCACGCCGATCAGCACCGGCAGCAGCAGGTTGCGCCAGGATTCGAAGCCCCACACCGGGAACCAGCCGAGCTTGAACGCCAGCACGAACTGGCCGAACACGATCCAGACCAGGTAGTTCACGCTCATCAGCGCCACGCACACCGCGACCAGGCTGCGGTCCAGCCACGAGCTGCGCCGGTACGCGCACAGCAGCGCCAGCGTCAGGCTGACTCCGACCTCGATGACCAGGATCGGCACCGTCAGCGCGAGGCTCGGGCCGATCCCGGCTGTCAGCAGGCGCCCCACCGGCTGGTTCAGGCTGGTGCTGGTGCCGAAGTCCAGCCGCAGCAGCCGGCGGGTGTAGTCGAACAGCTGGCTGTCGAAGAAATGCCGCGTGGCCTTCTCCAGGCGCACGCGCCGGATCTCCGCGAACCCGCCCTCCGCGCGGAAGCCGGGATTTTCCACACTGTGGAAAACTTTTTTCCATAGTGTGGAAAAACCGCGAAAAGTTTTTCCATGGTGTGGAAAACCGGGCCCGCCGCCGGTCACCCTCAAGCGCCAGCGCTCTCCCGCAGGGAGCGGAAACGCGAACGGCAGCGTCAATTCCTGGCCCTCTTCCAGCCGCAGCGGGCCGGACGCCCCCGCGCCCCAGGCGGCGCGGACGCCGGGCGGGGCCGTATCAAAATCCACCTCCGCCAGCGCCCGGGTTTTCGTCCAGTTCCCGCAGAACAGGGGCTTGTCATAGCCCCGCGCCGCGTCGAACTCCTCCAGCGCGCGGGCGCTGGCATTCTGGCCGAGAATCAGGGCCGCGGGGCTGCCGCCCACTATGTTGAAGAGCACGAAGGTGATCAGCACGACCCCGGCCACCGTCGGGATCGCCTGCAGGAGCCGCCTGGCCACATAGCGCCACATGGCCCGTCAGTATGCCCCATTCCCCCCCGCAACCCAACCCGAAACCGCGCGCGGTCAGGCCGGCTTTTTCCACAGGTCGAGCAGGCGCGCGGCCAGGGTGTCGGGATCGCCGGCCGCGGTGTCGAACTGGACGGGAATCTGCGCATAGAGCGGCGCGCGCGCGGCCAGCAGGGCGCGGATCTGCTGCGCCGGATCCTCCCCCGCCAGCAGCGGGCGCTGCTTGGAACGCGCGGTGCGCTGCAAGATGGCTTCGGGCGACGCGGTCAGGCAGACCAGCAGCCCGTTTTCCCCGAGCGCCTGCAGGTTCTCCGCGCGCAGGACCACGCCGCCGCCGCAGGCGATTACCGCGCCTTCGCGCCGGCCCCATTCCGCCGCCAGCGCGGATTCCATGCCGCGGAAGGCCGGCTCGCCGTCCTCGGCGAAGATCCGGGAGATCGGCTTGCCGGCGCGGCGCTCGAGTTCGGCATCCATGTCGAGGAACAGACAGCCGGCGAGGGCGGCGACGCGCCGGCCCAGCGCGCTCTTGCCGGTCCCCATGAAGCCCAGAAGCACCAGATTGCGGCGCGTGTCCACGGCGGCCGGCCCGGAGGCCGGGCTATTGGATGACCAGGCGCGTGGTTTTCACCAGCGCCTTCCAGAGCTTTTCGGGCGTATCGGCTTCGAGCAGTTTCTCGCGGTTCTCCTCCTTCTGGAAGACCTGCGAGAGGCCGGCCAGCAGCTTCAGGTAGAACGCGCTGGCGGCCGTGGGAATGACCATGAAGAAAATGATCCGGGTGCTGGCCTTGCCCGCGGGATCGAACTTGACGCCCTTGGGGGTGAGCCCGAGGGCGAGGGTCAGCGCGCCGCCTTCGACGGCGCGCACGTGCGGGAAGGCCAGGCCGTTCTCGACCGCGGTGGCAATGATCGCTTCGCGCCGGAGCGCGGCCTCCAGCAGCTTGCCGGAATCGTCTACGAAGCCCTCGTCCTCGAGCTTGCGGCACATCTCCGCCAGGATGGCATCGCGGTCGGTGCCCTGCAGCACGGGGATCATCAGGGATTCGGCGGAGAAGCGCTCGATGCCGACCTTGGGGGGGTCGCTGCGCCGGGGGGACTTGCGCGTGCTGCGGGCGCCGCCTTCGCGGTGGAACAGGAGCCGGGCGCAGGACGGGCAGTGGTAGATTTTCTCGGCCGCGTGCACCTGGTAGACCAGCGACACCGGCAGCGTCATCCCGCACGCCGTGCAGACGCCGTTGACCACCGGCACGATCGCCAGCGGGTTCTTCTGCAGCAGGCGCGAAAACTGCAGGTTGACGTCCGCCGGCAGTTCCTGCGTCAGCGCGGAAATCGAGGCGTCCAGCTGGTCGAGTTGGGCGCCTGGCATGCCGGCCTCCTGCTGCGCCCGCGCGATGATGAGTTCCTGGAGCTGGACCAGATGATTGATGATCGGTTGCATGGATTTCCTGCGTGAGACAATAGGCTTTGAAAGTTCGGTTAGCCGTTTTACACGCGGGAACCGGGGTTGTAAAGGAAATTGGCGTTCACCCCCGAGCCAGCCAGCGGCGGCGCTCCGCGGCGGGGAGACGTTCGATGGCATAGCGCAACATGGTGCGCGGCATGCGGTTCGCCTGCCGGGCCAGGAACCCGCGCAGGGCCGCCACATCGCGCTTGCCGGCCTCGCGCAGCATCCAGCCGGCGGCCTTGTGCAGCAAGTCCTCCGGATCGCGCAGCAGGCGCTCCGCCAGCCAGAAGGTATTGGCGAGGTTCCCGTGCCGGATGTGCTCCAGCGTGGCCACCATGGCGATGCGCCGCGCCCAAAGACTGGACGACTGGATCAGCGGTCCCAGCACGCGCCGGCCCTGCCCCGGCGGCAGGTGCCGCCCCACGATCCCCGGCGCGCTCGCGTCCACCAAATCCCAGTTGTTGATCCGGGCCGCGTGCGCCAGATAGAATCCGAAAATCTCCGCGCGCGCGGCGGCCGGGCCGCGCGCATACGCCCGCACCAGCGCGAGCGCGGCAAAAAACCGCGCCTCGTGCACCGGCGCGGCCAGCAGTTCATCGGCGACGGTCAACGGGATTTCCGGATACCGCGCCAACAGCGCGCGCACCTGCGGGACCTTCAATCCGTAAAATTCATCCCCCTCCCCGTATTCCCCCGGACCGGTCTTGAAGAATCGCCGCAGGACCGCGGCCTGCGCGGGATTCCGCCGGCGCGCCAATTGCCGCAGGATGGCCCGCGCCGCCGGCGTTACCGGCTTGCTCTTTCCGCCCCGCCCCATCGTCTGGCCCCGGCTACGGCCAGGTGACCATGTCGATGTTGCTGCGTTCCCGGACATTGCGCAGGCTGCTGCGCGCCAGCCCGCTGACCATCATGCCGAAGCGCTCCCCGCTGCGCGGCCGCCAGCCGGACAGCGGCGCCCGCTTGATGTGGTCGCCTTTGCTGCCGTCCAGCACGCCGACCGGCTTCGCGGTCTGCCCGAACCGGAAATACTCGAAAGTCGCCGCGTACCACTTGCCGTCGTTCCACTTCACGATGACCCACGGATTGGCGTTCAGACCGTCCACGGCGGGCCAGGACCGCGACTTGGTGTAGGGCAGATTGATGGTGCCGCCGCGGATGCTGGCGTTCAGGCTGGCGGTGACCGGCCAGCCGGAAACATCGGTGTGCAGCCACGTGATCGGCCCGTCGATCTCCCAGGTATCCCCGACGCCGGTGTCGTCCATGGTGCCGTCCGCGGTGTCGCCGTCCACATTCCCGTTCTGCCCCTCGTCGGTTGTCCCGTCGGTCGTGCCGGCATCCGTGGCGCCATCGGCCGCCGGAGTCTCGGTTTCCGTGACGCCCTGCAGCTCCGCCAGGGTGATCGTGCCCTCGTTTTCCATGCTCGAGGTTTCGCAACCCGCGGAAAGGGCCGCCACCACCAGCGTCAGGCCGGCCAGTTTCATCCAAGTGTCGAATCGCGCCATTTTTTTCTCCAATATGGGGGCCAGTGCCGGGTTTCAATACCGGATGAACCGGGCGAACACAACCATAATCTGCGGAATTTTTCCGGGGGCGCGCGGAGCGCCTCGGATCATCACTTGAGCGCGTCGAGGACGGGGGTGGTGAAGGCCCAAACGCCGGTCTTGCCGCCGACCTCGTCGCGCAGGATCTGGAGGCGGCCCATCAGCCGCGCGGCCACCTCGTCCTCCAGCACCACGAACGCGCCGGAATTCGCCCCGGGCCACACGGGATTGTCCATCCGCGCCCCGCTCTTGGGCCCGCGGCCGGTCATCCGCTTCCAGCGGGACAGGCCGACGATGCCCATCTCGTCGAGGATGTCCTGGACTTCGTCCGTCAGCACGATGTCGTGCAGGATCCACACCGCCTTCATGCCCGCACTCCTTTCTCGGCCGCCGCCTGCTCGCGGCGCCGCGCCATGCGCGAATGCACGAGGCTGTAGAGCGTCGGCACCAGCACCAGCGTGACCAGCATCGAGACCGTCAGCCCGCCGACGATCGTGGCAGCCATCGGCTTCCAGGTTGCGGCGCCCTCGCCGCGGCTGAGGATCATCGGCACCATGGCCAGGCAGGTGGTCAGCGTGGTGATCAGCACCGGGCGCAGGCGCGAGCGGCCGGCGTGGACGATCGCGTCGTGCAGGCTCTGCCCGCGCGCGCGCAGCAGATTGACGTAGTCGATCAGCACGATCGCGTTGTTCACCACCACGCCCACCAGCAGGATCATGCCGATGAACGACATGATGCTCACCGTCAGCCGCAGGACGGTCAGGCTGATGGCGACGCCCGTGAACGCGAACGGGATCGAGAACAGGATCAGGAACGGATCCAGCAGGCTCTCGAACTGCGAGGCCATCACCATGTAGACCAGCAGGATGCCCAGCACGAGCATCAGGCCCATCTGGCGGAACGACTCCTCCTGGTCCTCCGCGGTGCCGCCGAAGTGGATGCCGATGCCCGACGGCAGCGGGACCTCTTCCGCGAGGCGGCGGCGCAGGTCGCGGACGACCTCGCCGCTGCTGCGCCCGAAGACGTCGGCCGTCACCTCGATCATGCGCTCCTGGTTGCGGCGGTCGATCTGCAGCGGCCCGAGGCGCTCCTCGATCGTCGCCACGCTGTCCAGCCGGATGCGCCGGCCGTCGGGCAGCACGACGTCCGATTGCGCGATGTCCGCCACGGTCCGCCGGTAGGACTCGTCCAGGCGCAGCACCACGTCGTAGTCCTCGTCGTCCTCGCGGTAGCGCGTGGCTGTCGTGCCGTAGAAGAGCGTGCGCACGCCGTTGGCCACCTGCGCCACGTTCAGGCCGTGCGCGGCCGCCTTCACACGGTCGATCTCCACGCGGATCTCGGGCCGGCCGGGATCGCGGCCGATTTCGCCGTCCACGGCGCCGGCCGTCGTGTTCACCACCTCCAGCACCTGTTCGGCCACGTCCTGCAAGATGTCGAGGTCGAATCCCAGCACCTCGATCACGATGGGCTTCGAACCGCCGCCGGGGCCCATTTGGGACGTGTCCACGTTGTACTTCTGGACTTCCGGCCATTTCGTGACGATGTCGCCCACGGCCCGGCCGATCTCCTTGAGGCCGCGGTCGCGCTGCGTCTGCGAGACCAGGCGCATCATCACCCAGCCGATGTGCGAGCCGCCCTGGCCCATGCCGCCGGAATCGCCGCAGCGCCAGGCGTGGACCAGGACTTTTTCGCGCCCGGCCACTTCCATGGCCACGTCGAGGATGCGCTGGCCGAGCGCCGCCGTCTCCTCCACGCGCGTGCCGATGGCCGTCTGGTAGCGCAGCATCAGCCGCCCGTTGTCTTCCTCGGGCGAATACTCCGAGCCCAGGCCCATGAACAGAAATACGCTGCCCGCAAAGACGGCGACGGCCACCAGCACCACCAGCCACCGGTGGCGCAGGCCGCGGTCCAGCAGGCGGGAATAGGCCGCGTCCAGCGCCTCGAACTTGGCCTCGCTCCAGGCGTGGAACGCCGCGTTCAGCCGGCCGCGCGCCTTACGCTGCGCGGGCGCCTGCAGCAGGCGCGAGCCCAGCATCGGCGTCAGCCACAGCGCGCATACCAGGCTCGCGAGCAAGGTCGCCACCAGCAGCCCGCCGAGCTGTTTGAACATGATGCCCGCCTCCCCCTTCAGGAAGATCAGCGGCACGAACACCACGATCGTGGTCAGCGTCGAGGCGCTGATGGCCGTCCCCACCTCCTCCGCGCCGAACATCGCCGCCTCGCGCGGGGCCGTGCCGCGTTCCACTTTCGTGCTGATGTTCTCCAGCACCACCACGGCGTTATCCACCACCATGCCCATGGCGATCGCCAGGCTCGCCATCGAAATGATGTTGATCGTCCAGTCCATCGTCCACAGGAAGATGACCGCCAAAATCAGCGAAAACGGAATCGTCAGCGCGATGATCAGCGACGACCGGAAGCTGCGCAGGAAGAAGAACGCCGTCAGCACCACGAACACGAACGCCCAGCGAACGGTCATCGCCACGTTGCCGATCGACAGCGTGATCTGCTCGCTGGTGTCGAAGATCTGGTGGATCTCGATGTCCCGCGGGAGGGTCGGCAGGATGTTCTCCTCCAATTCTCGCGCGACCTCCTGGGCCGTCTCCACCGTGTTGGCGCCGGAGCGCTTCTGGACCATCATCATGATCGCGCGGCGGTCCATCACCTTGGAGAGGCGGACCTCCTCCGCGAAGCCGTCCTCCACCTCGGCCACGTCCCGCAGCCGTACGAGCGCGCCGCCCGCGGACCGGATCACGATCTCGCCGATCTGCTCCGGAGCCGTGTATTCGCCGGGCACGCGAATGGTGTAGTCGATGGAGCCCACCTTCACGTTGCCGGCCGGCAGGGTCACGTTCTCCCGCGCCAGCGCGGCCGCCACGTCGTCGAACACCAGTCCGTAGCCCGCCAGCCGCGCCGGATCGAGCTGGACGTTGATCTGCCGCTCGAGGCCGCCGAACAGGTTCACCGCGCCCACGCCCGGCAGGCGCTTCAAGGGGTCGGCGATTTCGTTGTTCGCGATCTCCTCGAGGGTTTCGATGCTCTCGTCGCAGGTGATGCCGTAGAACTGGATCGGAATCTGCGAGGTGTTGAACTTCCGGAGCACGGGCGGGTCGGCGTCTTCGGGCAGGACCTTGCGGATGCGCTCGAGATTGCTGCGGATGTCGTTGGAGGCCTCGTCGAGGTTGGTGCCCCAGGTGAATTCGCACGTCACGCTGGAGATGCCCTCGATGGTGGCGCTGGTCATCTCCTCGAGGCCGTTGACCGTGCCGAGCGCGCGCTCGACGACCTTGGTCACCATGCTTTCGACGTCCTCGGTGCTGACGCCCTCCCACGTGGTCACCACCGTCACGGTCGGCCGTTCGATGTCGGGGAGCAGATCCACCGGCAATTGCGTCACCATCACCCCGCCCATGATGAAGATGGCCAGGAAGAACATCAGCGTCGTGACGGGCTTTTGGACGCCCAGTTCAGGCAATTTCATCGCCGCCTACTCCGCCGATTCCACCGCCGCGATGCGTTCGATGGGCGCGCCGTCCGTCAGCTTGTTCTGGCCCATCGCCACGTATTCGGCGCCCTCCTCCAGCCCCGAAATGATTTCGATGACCGCCCCGTCGCGGATGCCGGTTTCCACCCCGGTCGCGCGGGCCGCGCCGTCGCTCACGGTGAAGACCACCCGCCGGCCCAGCACGCGGATCACGGCCGCCGCCGGCACGGCCAGCGCCCCCGGGCTTGTCGCCAAGGTCAGCTTGGCCGTCGCGTACATCCCCGGGCGCAGGGGCCACGAGCCATCGGCCTTCGGATTCTCCAGCCGCACTTCGGCGCGCACGGTGCGGGTGGCCGGATCCACCTCCGGAAACACCCGCGCCACGGTGCAGGCCGTTTCGCGGCCGGGCCACACGTCCGTGGTGACTGCCACCTGCGTCTTGCCTTCCTCCAGCATCGGCAGCAGCCGCACCGGGATCCGCAGCATCAACCGCAGCGGATCCATCTGCGCGATCCGCACGATGGCGGCCGCCGGCCCGACCATCGCGCCGGGATCCGCCCGGCGCTCGGCCACCACGCCATCCATCGGCGCGCGGATCTTCGCCTCGTCCAGATTCACCTTCGCCAGCTTGAGCTGCGCCTTCGCCTGCGCCAGCGCCGCTTTCGCGCTCTCGTGCGCGGTGACGGCCGCATCGCGCGCCTGTTCGGTGGCCACCTCCTCGGCAAAGAGCGCCTCCAGGCGCTGGCGCTCCCGTTCGCGGTCCGCCAGCGCCACTTCCGCCTGCCGCGCCTGCGCCTCCGCCAGCGCCACCTGCGCCTCCAGTTCGCGGCGGTCGATTTCGGCGATGACCTCGCCCGCCTGGACCTCCGCCCCTTCCGTCGTCGGCTCGCCGTTCTCTAGTTCCAGCTTCTCCAGCCGCCCCTGGATCTTCGGCTTGACCTCGACCGCCAGGGGCGACTCCAGTTCGCCCGTGAACCACAGCGTCTCGGAAATGTCGCGCCGCTCCACGAACGCCGTGCGCACCGGCACCGGCCCGCGCTCTTTCTTTTTATCGTTCTTCTCCGCCGGCTTCGAACAACCCGCCGCCAGCGCAACGGCCAGTGCCGCGATAAGCAAAATTTTCTTCTTCATGCTTTAGTCTCCAAATTTCATTCGACGGATCCGCCCTCCAGCACTGGCGCATCGGGCAGGGCGTCGGGCGACATCAGCCCCATGGCCTGCTGCAGGGCAACGCGTGCCAGCGCGTGGCTAAAGATCGACTGGTAATAATTCGCCGAGGCCGTGGTCAGCGCCTGCCGGGCATCCATCACCTCGACCGGCGTGTTCTGCCCCTCCTTCAGGCCCGCCTCGACAAGCCGCAGGGCTTCCTGGGCGGTTTCGAGATTCTGGCTCTGCGAGTGCGCGAACTCCTCCGCCGTCTTCAGCGACAGCACCAGCTGGCGGATCTCGCTCACGGCCTTTTCTTCCGCGTCGCGCAGGCCGATTTCGAGTTGGCGCAGCTTGGCCTGCTCCTGGGTGAGCGTGCCGCGCCGGTTGAAGCCATCGAAGATCGGCAGGCTGACCTGCACGCCCGCCTGCCACTCGTCGCCCCATTCATCCCGCGTGGTATCGTGCGGATCGGGATTGGCCCAGTTCTGCGAAACATAGCCCGAGACTTCGGGCAGATAGCGGCTTTTCGCCACGGCCACGCTTTCGCGCTGCATCCGCAGGGCGTATTCGGCCACGGCCAGGTCCGCGCGCCGTTCCAGCGCCATCCGCGCCGCGGCGGCGAAGGAAATCTCCTCGGCCACGAGCGGCACCTCGTCCACCAACTCCACCGCGCTTTCCGGCGAGGCGCCCATCAGGCGGTAGAGCGCCGTGTAGGCCACGTCCTTGTCGTTCCGCGCCTTCAACACCTGGGCGCGGAAGTTCGACACCTCCACCTGCGCGCGCAGCTCGTCGTAGTTCGACGCCATCCCCTGCCGCCGCCGCGCCTGCGCGTTTTCCAACTGGCGCTCGGCGGTTTCCAGCGCGATCTGGTTCACCTCCAGAAGGTGTTCGCTCAGCACGGCCTCGTAGTAGGCCCGGATCGCCTCCCGCTGCACGGCTTCCGTCGCCGCCCGGATCGAGGCTTCCGTCCAGGCGTCGTAGAGTTTCGCCGCACGCAAGGCCGCGCCGATCCGCCCGTTGAACAGGGGCTGCGTCAACCGCAGCCCCGCGCTGTACTGGTCCTGATAGCGCGTCGTGAAAAAATCGCCATCGGATCCCGTCGCGCCCTGCTCCTCGTCGAGCCGCAGATAGCTGCCGGTCAATCCCAGCGACGGCAGCGCCTCGGAATAGGACGCCTGGATGCGCCCGCGGGCGATCTCCCGCCCCTCCCGCTCCTGCTGCAGCGGGCGGTTGTTTCCCTGCGCCAGCGCCACGGCTTCCCACAGCAGCAGCGGGCCGGAAAGATACACCCCGCTTTCGGTCGTGGTCTTCTGCGCCAGATCGTCCAGCCGCCGCTCCGCGGATTCCGCGCGGATTTCGCGCATCTGGCCCGCATCCGGCACGCCGAGGCAGCCAGCCAGCAAGCCCGCCGCCAAACAACCCGCCCCCCATCCGGCTATCTTCCTATGTTCCATCTGTTTCACCATTTTCAAGACTGTCGTTCCGCGCGGTGGAAAGGTTACACCACCGGCGTCAACATCGCCGGATTCTTCAAGTCTTCCTCGAAAATCCGGTTCAATTCCCGCCAGACCGGGCCGGGCTTTCCACCGCCGACGGGGCGGCCCGCGAACTCCGTCACCGCCGTCACGTGCGGGCTCGTGCCGAACACCAGCATCTCCGCCGCCTGCGCCAGCTCCGCCCGCGCCACGTCCGCTTCTTCCACACCCGCAAGGACGCCTGCCGGCACGAGCTGTTCCCGCGCCAACTGCATCACCCGCAACATGGTCGTGCCCAGCAGGATGTGGTCCGGCCGCGGCACCCGCAGCACGCGGTCATTCGTCACGATCCCGAAGTTCTCCGTGGGCAGCTCGGTCATGTGGCCATCCCGGTCGAAGCCCAGCATGAAATCCACGCCCGCGTCCACCGCTTGTTTTTTCATCAAGACATTCGGCAGGTAGTTCACGCTCTTGACCTGCGCAAACATGCCCTCCTTGTTCGGCACGCCGCTGACGCCCACCTTGGCGCCCTCCGGGTGCAGCTGCATGAACGGCTCCGCCAGCCGGATCGCCAGCACCATCAACAGGGGCACGGGGCATTCGTACGGATTCGCCGAATGCCCCCCGGGCCCGCGCGACACGAAGATCCGCACCAGCGCGTCGCGCCGTCCGCCGGCCTTCAGCACCTCGCCCACGATCCGCCGGATGTCCGCGCGGCCCCACGGCATCTTCAGCGCGATGGCCTTCGCGCCGTTCTCCAGCCGGTCCAGGTGCGCCGCAAGGTTGTAGACCGCGCCGTCCACGCACTTGAACGTCTCGAACAGGCCATCGCCGCGGTGCACCATGTGGTCGTCTACTGGCACCACCATGAGGTTCGGATCGGTCGTGATGGCATCCCACCAGCTCGAGTACATCGCGTAATAATTCGCGTGGTACGTAGGCTTGTGCGCCCGGCAGAACTCCGCGAAATCCTCGAGTCTAAAATCCGTCTTCATCGTCTTTTCGTTTTTCCCACCAGAAATCGGCTGTCCGGTTCTTTCCTGTTTTCCTGTGTTTCCTGTTTTCCTGCTGAAAATTCTTCGGCTTCCGGCTGTGTTCATTTCCGCTTGTGTGCCGGCGGCAGGCCGAGCTGCTCGCGGTACTTCGCCACGGTCCGCCGCGCCACCTGGAATCCCTGCGCCTTCAGTTTCTCCGCGATGGCCTGGTCGGAGAGCGGCTTGCGGATGTCTTCGTGCGCAATTGCCTTCCCCACGGCCTCCCGGACCGCCTCGTTCGAGATCGCGCCGCCGTCGGCCGTCGCCAGCCCGGTGGTGAAGAAAAACCGCAGTTCGAACACGCCCTGCGGCGTGCGCACATACTTCCCGGCCACCGCCCGACCCACCGTCGTCTCGTGCACGCCGATCTTCGCCGCCACCGTCCCCATCGTCATCGGCTTGAGCTTCGAAATGCCGTTCGTGAAGAACTCGCCCTGGGCCGCCGCGATCTCCGCGGCGATCTTGCGGATCGTCTCGCCCCGCTGGTGCAGGCTGTCCAGGACGAACTTCCCGGAGCGGATCTTCGCCAAGAGGTACTTCTTCGCCTCCGCCGCCGTCTCGGGATTCGCCAGCATTTCCTCGTATTCCGCGCTGATCCGCAGCCGCGGCAGCGCGTCCCGCAGCATCTCCACCACGAAGCCGCCCTCGGGCGCCTTGCGGATTTCCACCTCCGGCGTCACGTAGACCGGCGGGGGGGCCGAGAACTTCGCCCCCGGCTTCGGATCCAGCCGCGCGATCTGCTTCAGGGCCGCCGCCACCTCCGCCGCCGGCAGCCGTGCCGCCCGCCCCACCTCCGCCGCCGTCTGCCCGCCCAGCGCCTCCAGGTGCTCCGCCACCAGCCGGGCTGCCACGGAATCCGCCCCCAGCCCCTTGCGTCGCAGCTGGATCAGCAGGCACTCCCGCAAGTTCCGCGCCGCCACCCCCGGCGGATCGAAATCCTGCACTTCCGCCAGCGCCGCGGCCACCGCCGCTTCCGGCACCCCCGCCTCGCGCGCCACCTCCGCCACGTCCGCCGCCAGCCACCCGTTCTCGTCCAGGTTGCCGATGATGTACTCCCCCGCCCGCTTCTGGTCCGCCGCCAGCCCCGACTCGTTCAGCTGCTCCGCCAGGTGCGCATGCAGCGTCGGCGGTGCCGTGAGCGAATCCAGAAAGAACTGGCGCTTCTCCTCCGCCTCCGGCGTCGGCGGCGGCAGCCCCGGCGCCTCTTCCAGGGGCCGCGGTTCCAGCATTTTTTCGAGCGCATCGATTTCGCGTCCGTAATCGTCCGGCTCGAAATCGTTCTCCTGGTCGGCCTCGTCGAACCTTGCCGCCGTCAGCGGCTCCGGCGCCGGCAGCCCGGCCTCCCCCGGCTTCTCTTCCAGCACGGGGTTCTGCTCCAGTTCCGTGCGCACCAGTTCGCGCAGTTCCGGCCACGGCGCCTGCAGGAACCGCAGCGCCTGCATCATCCGCGGCGCCAGCTTCAGCTCCTGCCGCAGCTGCGGCATCTGGAAGAGACCGGGTTTCATCGTGACCGCGCATCCTACCCCACCGCCGCGCCCCTGCACAATCCAAACCCGCCCCCGTGCCCCGCCCGATCCCCGCCCTCGTAGGGGCTCAGCTTGCTGAGCCCGAGTTGTTCACAACTCCATCCGATCCCGGTCCGAGCAAGCTCGGCCCCTACCAAACCGAAATCGCCGCGCGCTTGACCTCGCCACCCTCGTATGGGCTAAGCGCTGAGCCCGGGGATGACCATTCGACTGTAATCCCTTCGCCAACTTTCGGCTTGCCATGCCGGGCGGCCTCATCCGAAGGCCCACTCGCATGATTCCGACTGCCAACATCTCTCGCCGCACGATGGAACTTGTCAAAGGCCGAATTTCGATTCCCCGGGCGCGATATTTCGCGACGCTTTGCGCAACCCGCGCATCCGGCGATTTGACCCGCCCGGTCCTGGGATCGCAATTGATCCGGACGATTTCGAACGTGTTCGCCCCGCCGGACGCGTTGCTGCTTTGCGCAACGGTCATGCCCAATCATCTCCAGCTGCTGTTCGAGCTCGGCACGCGGCTTCCGCTCAATCGGCTGCTGGCCAAATTCAAAACCCTGACGCGCAAAACCTGCGCCAACGAACTTGCTTGGCAACGCAACTTCTACGAGCACCGGCTGCGCCCGGACGATAGCGTCGGCGAAATCGCGCACTATATTTTTCTGAATCCTTATCCCAAACGGCTCATTCAGCGCACGCAAACTTGGCCGTATTGGCTGCAGTACCCCGCAGCCGATTTCGATTTCTTGCAGCTGCTCGAAGCCGGTCGGTTCCCGCCCGCGCCATGGCTCGCGGACGATTCACGGCCGGTATTTCTACGCCAGCGGCCTGCAAACGCGGTCCGAGCAAGCTCGGCCCCTATAAATCCGAAACCGCCGCCGTAGGGGCTCAGCTTGCTGAGCCCGGGCTGTTTTCCGGTTCTTCGTTTTTCCGCCCCGTGGCGAGGACTTCGTCCACGCGCCGCAGCAGCGTGGCGGCGTCCACCCGCTCGTCCAGCGTCTGCGCCAGCGCCCCGAACCCCCGGAAACCCCGCAAATAGCGGACTAAATGGGGGCGTAGCACCAGGCACGCCGTCAGTTCCGCCCCGAGCTTCAGTTCCTTTTTTTCCCGCCGCCCCATCAGCTCCAGCTCCCGCCGCAGATGCTCGCGGATCATCGCCCGGATCTCGTCCACTTCCGGCAGGCGCGGCTCGCGGCCCGCCGCCGCCTCGCGGATATCCCGGAACAGCCACGGATTCCCCAGCGCCGGCCGGCCGATCATCACCCCGGCCACCCCTGTCTCCTTGACCATCCGGAACACGTCCGCCGCCGCCTTGACCCCCCCGTTGCCGATCACCGGCACCCGCCGCGCCCGCTTCACTTCGGCGATGAGGTTCCAGTCCGAAGGCCCCGAATGGCGTACGCTCGCCACCCGCCCGTGCACGACCAGTGCCTGCGCCCCCGCGGCTTCCGCCGCCGCCGTCGTCTCCAGCACATTCACCGTATCCGCGTCCCACCCGATCCGCGTCTTGACGGTCACCGGCAGCGCCCCCGCCAGCGCCGCTACCACCTGCCGCACGATCTCCGCCAGCTTGGCCGGATTCCGCATCAGCCCCGCCCCGTCCCCCCGGTTGCGGATCTTCGGCATCGGACAGCCCGCGTTGATGTCCAGGAAATCGAATTTCTTCAGCGCCGCCACCTGCGCCGCCGCGTCCGCCATCACCCCCGGATCGGACCCGTAGAGCTGCGCGCCGAGGGGATGCTCCTCGCCCCACGTCTCGAGGTAGCGCCCCGTGCGCACGTGCCGGCGCGCCAGCCCCTGCGCGCTCACCATCTCCGTCACCACCGCCCCGCAGCCCTGCTCCAGGCACAGCGACCGGAACGCGCCGTCCGTATAGCCCGCCATCGGCGCGAGGAACACCGGCCAGGCCAGGCGCAGCGGGCCGATCTGCAAAGGCGGGAGCTGAAATCCGGACATGCGCGGCATCCTACGGGGTTTTTCCACACTATGGAAAATTATTTTCCACAGTGTGGAAAATCCAGGACAGGCCGCAAAGATGAGACAACCACGGATGGCACGAAGGACACGGATGGAGACCCGGGGACATTCACCACAGAGGCACAGAGAACACAGAGGGGCACGAAATTGTGATGTGGGTCGAATGACCCCACCCGGCGAAGTCCCAAGCCAAGCATTGTCTCTTGCAAAGACGCAAAGACCGCCAAGGGAAATCCGTTCCTTTCCAGTTAATGAGTTTGGCCGGCTTAATCTTTCTAGGCCTTTGCGAACTATGCGTCTTGGCGAGAAACAGTTTTTCCGGTTCCCTTCCCCTCCGAGCCCTCCGCGTCTCCGCGTGAGCCAATCCGGACTATTTCCGGAGCGCTTCCAGTGCCGCTTTCGCCTGCGGTGCCCGGTCCAGGATTTCGTTCAGCGGGCCGCACGAAAAATCCCCGCACTCCGCGCAGGTGGTGAACGACCGCGGCCGGGCGCACTTGCGGATTTCGCACAACTGCTCGCCATAATACGTCTTCACTCCCGCCGACGGGCAGCCCGTGCAGTTGATGTGCTCCGGCTTGTGCGGGGCGTGGTACCGCCGGGCCCACTCCGCCGCCACCTTCGCCCGCAGGGCGGCAGCGTTCTTCTGCGTGGCGATGAACGGCTTTGCTCACATTCCAGTCCGGAACAGCCGGTCATCATGATTCTGCAGTCAAAGTCAGGGTGCAGGCTGGAGGCGCGCTTTGGCGTCGATAGCCAGGAAGGCCTTGTTCTGTGCAATTATCATTCGGGATTCTGCCCAATGAACTTTCTGATGACCCCGCGGAAAGCGATAAAAGAAAGGGGCAACCACACGATGCTGCTTATCACCCATACTGTGTAATGGGCGGCAGATTCATTTAAACCAAGGGATATCAGGGGCGCTTGTGTTAAGCCCAACCCATACATGATTAGCTGAAGGGCCCACAGCAAGACCCCCAAGGAAAACCAGGCCTTAACATACTTTGCGTTATGCTGCCACCATCTGGATTGCTTCATATATCTGTCCTCACAGAACCGTATTTATTCACCGGACTTCAAGTTGTCTTTATGTTGTCTTTATGCGGCGGGAATTCCCACCGTCCGGTGGCCATGATCGGCGCCCAGCCGGACCGCGTCAATCCATGGGGGGGGGACGCGTGGAGTGAAAGCCGCAATTCAGGCCGGCAGGACGGGTTGCTTCCGGCTTCGGGATTTTCCGGCCGGCGCCTGGCGATCCGCCAGGATGGCCTTGCCGGCATAGATCGGCGCGCCCATGGCATGGGTCGGCGCATGCCAGGTCGCGACGGCATGCCCCGCCGCCCGCGCCGCAAACCGCGCCGCGTCCGTTTTGGCCGCGCGCGCCGCCGCATGCGCCCCCAGCGCGAGCCTGCGCACCTCCGCCATGCCCAGTTTGCGCCGGCCCTGCGCCCAGGCCCGGATCGCCACCAGCGCCGCGCGGGGGCGTGGGTCCCGCGGCCGCTCCCGCTCGAAGAGCGGCAGCACGCGCCGGGCCTGGACCGCCGCCAGCAGTCCGAACCGCCGGTGACTCCGCGAATCCCGCCCCCAGGATGGATTCTCCCGGGCCTTTTTCGCTTTCTTGCTCTTCATCGGCGGTGGCTCCCTTAAAAACAAATCAGCGAGTTGAACACGGCTCCGACCGCCAGGGGAAAGGCGATCAGCCCCAGCCGGCGGCGCCCCTTGCTCAGGCACACCCCGGAGAATACCACGGCCAGAAGGCCCAAGGCGAGCGCGCCCGTGTGCAGCGCATCCAGCATGCCGGCCGCGGCGCGCTCCGCGCCTTCGCGCGGCCAATGCATACGTCCGTAAAACATGTGCAGCCCGAATGCCGCCGCCGCGCCGCACAGGGCCAGAATCCCCGGCCATCTGGGCCGTTGGGAGCTTGAAACGTCTTCGGTCATCTCCGATCCCTTTTCCGAGGCCGGCCGCCATCTTCGGCGGCGCACCACTCGGCGGAACTCCTGAATGTACGCATTCAAAGAGGAGGAACTGTCGTGAAGTATTGCGCATGCCGGCATCCGCATGCAACGGCGAAATCGGCTGGCGGCCCGGCATGGTTTGCTTCCGGCAATGTTCCGGGATAAAGTCCGGTTCCAACCATGAAGCCGCACCTGTTCCTGTTCGACCTTGATGGCACGCTGATCGATTCGCGGGCGGACCTCACAACCGCCGTGAACCGGATGCGGGCGTTGCACGCCCTGCCGCCGCTGCCGCTCGGAAAAGTGGCCGAATACGTCGGGGACGGGATTCGTGTGCTGGCGGTCCGCGCCCTGGAAGGGGCACCGGTGGATGCCGACCTCGCCGCACAAGAAATCGGCGCGGCCTATGCCGACCATCTCGTGGATCAGACCCGCGCCTATCCGGGCGTGGCCGAGGGCCTCCGGGCCCTGCACGCCGCCGGTCACCGCCTGGGACTCGTCACTAACAAGCCGGCTCCGAACGCCCGGCGAATCCTGGAACATTTCGGCTGGACGCCGCTGTTCGCCGTCATCCGCGGCGGCGGCGATACGCCCGAACTGAAACCCTCCCCCCGCCCCCTGCAGGACGCCATGCGGCGGCTGGGATTCGATCCCGCCGACACCTGGATGGTCGGCGACCATCATACCGATCTCGAAGCCGCTCGGCGGGCGGCCGTCCGGTCCATTTATCTTCAAACCGGCTTCGGAAACCCCGGACCCGAACAGCCGGACTTGTCTTTCCCCGATTTTCGCACCTTCAGCGCCTATTTTCTGGCCCCGGACCCCGGAAAAACGAGGGCAGATTTCTTTCTGGCATAGCCGTCATCCGGTTCTCAACCGTCCCGGCTCACCCGGAGGATTCGCCCTCCCTTACGCATGCACAGCGGACTTTGGGCAGGGCGAGGAATCCTTACCGAGCCGGGTTGTCTTGACCTTTGGATCGGCTGCAGAATAACAAAAATAGAATTATAGTTAATTAACTATAAGTGTTTTAAATATTCTATATCCAATTTGTAATACATAAATTGGATTTATAAATTAATCTATTGTTCGTTTTGCTGTAAATCGCCCATCGCCATCCGAAGGGGGGTGTCAGACAAAGCGCCGGATGTCGTCGAGGGGCCGGCGGATTTTTTCGCGGATGCGGGGCTCGGCGGGATAGCCCAGGGCGATGAGCAGATCCACTTTCCGGTCGCGGGGAATGCCCAGGCGACGCTTGACGGCGCGCTCGTTGAACCAGCCGATCCAACAACTGCCAAGGCCTTCCTCGGCGGCCTGGAGCACGAGGTGTTCGCAGGCGGCGCCCACATCCACCAGGCTGAACTGCACGCCGCGGAATTGCGCGCCCAGCCGCGCGGCCAGCTTCATTTTCTCGGTCACCACCGCCACCAAGGCCGCGGCGTCCGTGATAAACCGGTTCATGGAGTAAGGCGGACGTCCGCAGGCGTCCTCGGCCAGGGCGCGCACGGTCGCCGGCTCGTCCGCCACCAGGAACGACCACGGCTGCGAGTTGCAGGCGGAGGGCGCCAGCCGCGCCGCCTCGAGGCAGCGATCCAGTGTCGCACGCGGGATTCGCCGCCCCGGTTCATAGTTCCGCACGCTCTGCCGCCGGCCCGCCAGTTCCAAAAAGTTCATTCTTTTCTCCATGTCAGCCGCATGATGGCCACCGCCAGCCAGAGGGCGCCGGCCAGCAGCCAGGACCCGTAGAATATACTCTTGTTCAGCCACCAGCTCCACCCGGCAAAACCCCAATCCGAGAACGGCCAGAAGATCGGGGTCAGGAAAACCCCGCGGCCATGGGTGGGCACGTCGAGGAAGACGTGGAGGGGCCAGGCCAGGGCCGGCAGGAACAGGCGGCGGCGCCACCAGGCCAGCA
Organism: uncultured Verrucomicrobiota bacterium; assembly: GCA_964393515.1. Classification (GTDB taxonomy): domain Bacteria; phylum Verrucomicrobiota; class Kiritimatiellia; order CAIQIC01; family Lenti-01; genus Lenti-01. The sequence goes on along the minus strand of CAYMTY010000001.1, from coordinate 54,935 downwards.
GCCCGATGCCTACCGCCATGCCGGCCAGGCTGTGGGTGAGGTTGTAGAGCCCGAAGACGAAGTCCGGGATGCCGTGCCAGCGGATCCCGCTGCCGGTGAAAAGCCCGGTCGCGAAGTGAATGCCCAGGGACGCCAGGTCGGGTAACACCCCGAAGCCGAACGCGGCCCACAGGGTCCAGTCGAAGGGCTTCCGCCGGCCGCGGGCATCCACCGGCCCCCGCCGGCCGCCGGCCAGGCCGGTCCGGCTGAAGACCGCCGCACCGAGCACGCCATGGACCAGGGTATCCATCGGCGAGGTTTCAGGCCTGCGGCTCGCTGGATTTCAGATACTCCGCCACCTCGTCCAGGCGGCCGCAGGACAGCATCTTGCGGGCCTGGACCCGGGCCTGGTCGAGGTCGATCTGTTCGATCCGGCGCTGGACGGCCGGGATCGCCATCGGATCGAGGCTGAAGGTGCGCAGGCCGATGCCCAGCAGGAACGGCAGCATGCGGAAATCCGCCGCGAGGTTGCCGCAGAGCGACACGGGCTTGCCGGCCTGCGTCGCGGCGTCCACGATCCATTTGAGGGCTCGGAGCACGGCGGGATGGTGGGGGGCGAACCAGTCGGCCACCTCGTCGTTCGTGCGGTCCACGGCGAGCAGGTACTGGATCAGGTCGTTGCTGCCGATGCTGAGGAAGTCCGCGGCCGCGGCGAGTTCGGGCACCATCATGGCGGCGGAAGGCAGTTCGATCATCATGCCGAGCTCGGGCATGCGGTGGGGAATGCCTTCGCGCAGGAGGTCCGCCTGGCAGCCGCGGGCCAGGTCCCGGGCGGCGAGGAACTCGTCGAGGGAGGCCACCATCGGGAACATGACCCGGGCCTGGGGATTGCCGTGGGCGGCCCGCAGCAGGGCCCGCAACTGCTGCTTGAAGATCTCCGGGTTGCGCAGCGAAAAGCGCAGGGCCCGCAGCCCGAGGAACGGATTGTTCTCGTGCTGGACCGGGAAGTAGGACAGCGCCTTGTCGCCGCCGACATCCAGGGTGCGGAACACGACCGGGCGGCCTTCCATGCGCTCCAGGACGCGCCGGTAGCCGTGGCACTGCTCCTCCTCGGTGGGAAACGTGCTGCGCACGATGAACGGGAATTCGGTCCGGTAGAGGCCGATGCCCCGGGCCTTCACCCGCAGGGCCACGTCGAGCTCGCTGACGAGGTTCAGGTTGGCCAGGAGCTGGATCTCGACCCCGTCGCGGGTGCGGGTTTCCGGGCGGACCTGGTTGGCAAGCCGCTCCGAATCGGCCAGGGAGCGGATCAGGGCCTGCATGGTCTCGATGGCCTCGGGGCCGGGGCGGACCACAACCTGGCCCTCCTTGGCATCCAGCAGGAGGGGGGTTTTCTCCGGCAGGTCGAGAAGCCGCCGGTCGGACACGATCACCAGGGGGATCTGGAGCGCCTTGGCGAGGATGGCCACGTGGGAATGCTGGCCGCCGCCAAGCAGGACCAGCCCCGCCGCGCCCTCCGCCGCCAGCTTCAGGATGTCCGAAGGGAGCAGTGCCTCGGCGATGATGATCTGCCCGGTGTAGTCGGGGCTGGTGCTTTCGAGGGCCGGGGCGGAAAGATTGTGGAGGAGCCGGTGGCCCAGGTCCTCCACGTCGAGAACCTTTTCGCGGAGCGCGGGATTGGGGCTCTGGGAAAAGAGCTCGGAGTAGCGGCGGACCTCATCGAGGATGGCCCCCCAGGGGCTCGTGCCGGCGCGGATCCGGTCCCGGATTTCGCCGGTGAAGGCCTCGTCCTTGAGCATGAGGACGTAGGCGCCGAAGACCATCGAGGCGGCATCCTGGAGCTTGTCCTCCAGCCGCCGCTGCAAGTCCAGGAGCTGGCGTTCGGTGGCGGCGACGGCGCGGTCGAAGTCGGCCTCGGTCAGGCCGAGGGGACAGGCGGTTTCGGTGGCGCTGGAGAGGTAATGGCCGATACGGGTGGAAAAGCCCATGCCCATCACATCGGAGGCCCCCTGGCCGCGGATGCAATGGGTGCCGGCCGCCAGTTCCTCCGGGACCATCTCCAGGGGCTGCGCCGGGACCGGGTCGGCCGGGCCATGGATCTTCATCAGGAGGTGGGCGTTCTCGATCACGCCGGCCAGCTGGGACGAAATCACCTGGAGGGCCTGGATGTCGTTGGGGGTGAAATAATTCCACTGGGGATCCTGGACTGCAATGACCCCCACGGGATTCATTTTCCGCTGGATGGGCACGGCAAGGAAGGAAATGAACCGCTCTTCCTGGCTGCCCGGAATGAACTTGTAGTGGGGATTGTCTGTGGCGCGGGCCTCGCAGACGGGCTTCATCTCCTTGAGGGCCGTGCCGGTGATGCCTTCGCCGAACTTCAAGCGGAGGCTCCCGATCAGGTTGGGATTGAGGCCCTGGTTGGCCCGGAGGACCAGGTCGCGGGAGTCGGGCTCATAGAGGTAGATGGAGCAGACCGCGGCGCGCATGTGCCAGGCCACGGTGGACACCACTTTCGCCAGGAACGAATCGAGGCCGGCCTCGAAGTCGAAGAGGCCCACGAGCTCGCCGATGTCGCACATCAGGGCGACATTGTCCTTCTGGAAATCGCTCATAAACGCTTCATGGGATGGCGGGCCGCCCGGGGGGGTGGCGGGGGAGGCTTGACTTCATGCCTAAAAAAAGTACTTTCTTGCGCGTTTCCGTTTCGACTGCCCGATGGTGTAACGGTAGCACAACAGACTCTGGATCTGTTTGTCTAGGTTCAAATCCTAGTCGGGCAACCATTCCCGTCCCCCGCCCTTGCGGCGGCCGGATCAGCTGATCCGGATCGGCATCAGGACATAGACGAAGCTGATCGTGGATCGCATCACCCCGGGGCTGGTGTCGTCGGTCATGTCCAGGAAGACCTCGTCGGTGGTCAGCGCCTTGAGGGGATCCATCACGAAGGCCGGATTGAAGGAAATGGCGATGTCGGGGCCGTTGTACTTCACGTCCATGGTCTCGCGGGCCTCGCCGATTTCGGCCGCAGTGGCGAGGATCTCGAGGCGGTTCTTGGTGAAGGTGAGCTTCACCCCGGAACCCGCGTCAATCACCAGCTGGGAGGTGCGCCGGACGGCGGTCAGGAGCGTCTCGCGCTCCATGGCGACCCGGTGGGCGCTCGACTGGGGGATCACCTGGCGGAAGTTCGGATAGACCCCGTCGCCGAGCTTGGAGACGACGAGGATGCCGTCGAATTCAAAGGCGATCTGCTTCGGGGTCGCCTGGATCTTCAGGGGGCCGGATTCGCCGAGGGTGCGCAGGAGCTCCTCGACGGTCTTGAGGGGGACGATCAGATCCATGGCGGCGTCGGCCGGGAATTCGACCTCGTGCTCCACCAGGGCCAGGCGGCGGCTGTCGGTCGCAACCACGCTGAGCTTGGCGTTCTTGAAGCTCAGGAGGACGCCGTTGAGGAGCGGGCGGCTGACGTCAATGGAGGCGGCGTAGGAGGTCAGGCGGAGCATGTCCCGGAAGGTGGCCTGGTCCAGGGAGTAGGTCTTGGGGGCCTCCATGTCGGGCAGGGCGGGAAAATCGGCCTCGGTGATCCCGTGGATCCGGAAATAGGAGCTGGCCGCATGGATGAAGGCGATGTTGTCGTCGTTCACCTCCATTTCGGCCTCGTCCACGCTCAATTCGCGGAAAACGCCGAAAATCCGCTTGGCCGGAAGGGTGGTCGTACCGGGTTCCAGCACCTCTGCCGGCATGGAAGCCCGGACGGTCAGGGTCATGTCGGTCGCGGTGACTTCCAAACGGCCCTTTTCAGCCTTGAGCAGGACGTTGGAAAGCACCGGGAGGGCGTTGCGCGGATTGATGACGGACTGGACCTTCTGGAGACAATCAATGATGGCATCTTTGTTGACTTTGATTTTCATTCCGCCTCCCAAGCCCTCTTAGGTCTTTTCATTCATTCATATACCAAGTTCTATCAGTATGGCCTGTGAACAGTGTGAACATCAAGCTCCGAATCGGCCCGGCGGGCCTTGGGCCGGGCTTCGGCCTGTCGACAACCGCCCCCCCTGCCCTGTGTCCAACCCCGGAAACTCCGGGCCGTCCACAACGGAGCGGGACTTGTCCACATGAATCCGGATCCTGTCCACAGCCTTGTCCACACCCCCGCCGGGCCGGTCCTCCCCCGGGGGTTCCGGCGCCGGATTGGAACACCCGCGCGCCATTTCAGCCGGGCAGCCCGACCCCGCCCAGGCGCTGCTGCAGCAAGAGGATCGTCTGCCGGAGGCCGGCATCGCCCTTCATCTTCGTGCCGACCGTCCGGTGGGCGTGCAGGACCGTCGCGTGGTTCCGCCCGAAGGCGTTGCCGATCGCCGGCAGGGATTGCTCGGTCATTTCCCGGCAGAGGTACATCGCCACCTGCCGCGGGAACGCGATGTTCTGCGGCCGCTGCTTGCTCGTCATGTCCCCGAGCCGGATGTCGTAGTACTCCGCGACCATCCGCTGGATGCCTTCGATCGTCAGCGCGGTCTGGTTCTCCTGCTCGATGGTGTCCCGCAGGAGGTACTCGAGCGCTTCATTGGAGAGCGGCTTGCGCGTCAGCGAGGCGTAGGACGCCGCCCGCAGCAGCGAGCCCTCCAGCTTGCGGATGTTCGAGCGCACGTGCTCGGCGATGAAGAACAGCGATTCGTCGGCGAGCTGAATGTTCAACTGTTCGCGCTTGCGGCGGAGAATGGCCACCCGGGTCTCGAGGTCCGCCATCTCCATTTCCGTCACCAAGCCCCACTCGAACCGCGACACCAGGCGCTTCTGCAGGTTGGCGATCTCGCTCACCGGCCGGTCGCTGGTCATCACGATCTGCTTCTGGTTTTCGTACAGCGTGTTGAAGGTGTGGAAGAACTCCTCCTGGGTGCTTTCCTTGCCGCCCAGGAAGTGGATGTCGTCGATCAGCAGCAGGTCGATGTGGCGATACTTCCGCCGGAAGGCGCTGATCTCGTGCTGCTGGAGGGCCTGAATGAACTCGTTGGTGAACGCCTCGCAGGAGGTGTAGCAGACCGTGCCCTTCCCCCGCCCCAGCAGGGCCTGGCCCATCGCCTGGATCAGATGCGTCTTGCCGAGGCCCGTCCCGCCGTGGATGAACAGCGGATTGTAGGCCCGCCCCGGCGACTCCACCACCGCCAGCGCCGCGGCGTGCGCAAACGTATTCGAGGGGCCGACCACGAAATTGTCGAACGTGTGCCGCGGATTGAGCGCCCCGCCGACGTTGTAGGACTTCACCACCCGGCGCCGCGGCACGGGCTCCCGGTCGTCCATCCGGGCGGGCGAGCGCTCGGGCGCGGGCCGCGTGCCGTCCACCGCGAAGGCGATCGCCAGGTTCTCGTGGCCCGAGGCGCCCAGCGCCTTGCGGATCATCGGCAGGTAATGCTCCTCTAGCCAGTCCTGGTAGTAGCCGTTCGGCACCGTCAGGGTCAGCTGGCCGGCCGCGGCGTCCCCCGCGGCCTCGATCACGCCGATCCACCGGTGGTAGACGTCCGGCGAAATCGCCGCCGCCAGGAATTCGCACGCCTTCGTCCAGACTTCCTTGGCCTTGTTCGCTTCCACAAAAAACCTTCTTCCTGCCTCGGCCCGCGAGTCTCTCACGGCGGGCCGCCCGGCTCAATCCAAATCCATCACCCGCAAATCCACCCGCCGGCATCCCCGGAAGAACACGGCAGGACGGGCCTTTGGACCACTTATTCACAGCTTGTTCACAGCCGCGTTTCCGTCCTCAGCCCCTGAAACGGCCCCGAACCTAGCGAGACGCCTCCGGATCAGCAATCCCTTTTCCGGCCCCGCGCGCCATTTTTTGGTTTGGCCACTTCATATGGGACTCAACGGACCAACCGAGTCCATATGGGGTAGGCCTGGAAAAAACAGAATAATTTTCATTTCACCCCCTTGACAGCTTTTTTGTGATTGAAATGCGGACCTAACCCCCTGAAAATCCGACTATTAACAAGCCCCCCCGGACCGTTTTCCTTGAAAAAGCCGAAGAAATCAACAGTCCCCCGCATTTTAGCGGCCACAGGCTTGGAGGAAAACGAAGTTTTCTATGCCACCGGGCTGCGCGCGCCCGATCCCTTTCTGCTGCTGGTGGCGGGCAAAAAGCGGCATTTGGTTGTGTCCGCGCTGGAAGCGGCCCGCGCGCGGCGCGTTTGCCCCGCCGCCGTTCTCCATACGCCCGCGGATTTGTTCGGCCCCGGGGATCCGCGGCGCCGCAGCCTGGGGGCGCAGGCCGCGGCGCTGGCGAAGAAACTCGGCGTGCGCGCCGTCGCCGCCGGGCCGTGGTTCCCGTTCGGCATCGTCTGCGCGCTGGAACGCGCCGGCGTGCACGTCCGGCTCGCGGCCGCCCCGCCGTTTCCGGAACGCGCGCGCAAATCCCCGCGCGAAATCGCGTGCATCGCGGAATCGCAGCGCGCGGCCGCGGCCGCCCTGCGCGCCGCGGTCCGCGTCATCCGCGCGGCCGCGATATCGCGCACGGGCGTCCTGAAGCACGCCGGCAAACCGCTCACGGCGGAGCGGCTCAAGGGCCTGATTGCGCGCACGCTGCAGGCGCGCGGCTGCAGCGCTGAAGGCACGATCGTGGCCGTCGGCCCCCAGGGCGCGCGGCCGCACGACACCGGCTCCGGCCCGCTGCGCGCGGGCGTGCCCATCGTGCTCGACATCTTCCCGCGCAACCTGGAAACCGGCTACTGGGGCGATCTCACCCGCACGGTCGTACGCGGCCGCGCCCCGGAACCGGTCCGCCGCATGCACCGCGCCGTGCGTGCCGCCCAGCGGCTCGCGCTCGCCATGCTCCGCCCCGGCGTCGCGGGCCGCGCCGTCCACCGCGCGGTCGAGGGGTTCTTCCGCCGGGCCGGCTTCGAAACCGTGCTCGCGCCGGCCGGCCGCGAGCGCGGCTTCATCCACAGCCTCGGCCACGGCGTCGGGCTCGACATCCACGAGGCGCCCGGGCTGCGCCCCGAACCCGGCGGTCTCGCCGCGGGCCACGTCGTCACCGTGGAGCCCGGCCTCTATATCCCCGGGCTCGGCGGTGTGCGCATCGAAGACACCGTGGTCGTGACCCGCACCGGACATAAAATCCTCGCCAGCTTCCCGCGAAAACTGGAAACATAGGCGGGATGAAGAAAGCCCTCCTTGCCATTCTCCTGTTCCTGGCGGTCCTGAGCGCCGCGGGCTGGATCTACCTGCGCCGGTTCGAACGCGCCCAGCTCTATTTTCCCGCGGCCGATCTCCCGGCAACGCCGGCCGACTACCAGCTCCGCTATCAGGACGTGCAGTTCATCGCCGCCGACGGCACGGCGCTGGCCGGTTGGTGGATCCCCGCCAACCGGCCGCGCGGCACGGTCGTCTACTGCCACGGCAACGCCGGCAACATCGGGCGGAGCGCCCGCTACGCCCCCGAGTTCCAGCGGCGCGGCTTCAACCTCCTGCTCTGGGACTACCGCGGCTACGGCCGCAGCGCCGGCCGACCCACCGAACCGGGGCTCTATGCCGACGCCCGGGCCGCCTTCGATGCAGCCGCCTCCATGAGCGGCCAACTGCCGGTGATCGCCTACGGCCTGTCGCTGGGCGCCGCCGTCGCCGTCCAGCTCGCCGCGGACCGCCCCGTCGCTGCGCTCGTCGTCGAAGGCGGCTTTGCCTCTGCCCCTGACATGGCCCGCCGCCTCTATCCGGATCTGCCCTTCGACCGCCTGCTGTCCGTTTCCTACGACTCCGCCGCCAAAGTGGCCCGCCTCGAAGGGCTGCCGAAGCTGTTCGGCCACAGCCTCCGCGACGAGGTCGTTCCCTTCCAGAGCGGCCGCATCCTCCATGCCGCCGCCGCGCCCCCCAAGGCCTTCGCGCTGCTCGCGGGCGGCCACAATGACAGCTCCTGGTTCACCCCCGGCGCCCCCGGCAACGCCGAACTCGAGGCCTTCCTCGACCAGTTCAAGCCCTAGGCGCCGTTCCCCCCCCGGCCCCCGCCGCTGATTTTCCACGCGGTGGAAAATATTTTTCCATTGCGTGGAAAAATTCCCTAAAAGTTTTCCATTGCGTGGAAAATTTCCGGCCGCGGCGCGGAGCCGCGCGGGCGGCGGGGATTCTATTCGCGGGCCGTCGCCAGCGTCAGCAGTGTGTAGGCCGTCACGAGGTTCGGATCGGCCTCCCACCACCGGTTGTTGGTGTTGACCCAGAAGCCGTCCGGCTGCTGCAGGGCAATCAGTTTCCGCACGAGTTCCTCGCGCCACGCCACCGTGCGCCCGTCGGGCAGCGCGAGCGTTTCGCCGCCCGCGGCCTGCAGGCACTTGGCCAGCACGTTGAAGAAATAATACAGGCCCTCGGGGCCCATGCCGGGATTCTCGTCGAGGGTCCAGTGGCGCGCCGCCCAGTCCTTGGCCGAACCCACGCGTTCGTCCTGCGCGTCCACCTCGGCGTAGATCAGCGCCAGCAGGCCGGCGTAGGTCATGCTGCCGTACGAGCGCAGCGTCACCGTGCCGTCCGCGTTGGTGACCGAGGCGCCGGCGCCGGGCGAGTAGGCGAAGCCGCCCTGGTTGTCGGCGTCCGCGCTCATCCAGGCGTTCGTGTTCACGCCCTTGAGGTTCTGCACCTGCGCGAGGAATTCCTGCGCCGCCTGCCAGTCGAGGCCGGCCTTGGGTTCGCCCGCGGCGCGCAGGTCCTCGACGTCCTGCGTCAGGCGCATGGCCTCGTAGGCCATGTAGGAATTGGACAGATCCGTGTAGGGCCGGCCCTGGTCGGCATCGTAGCCCATGCCGCCGCGGTACGAGCCGGGGCCGAGGTATTGCATCCCGGCCAAGTAGGTCCGCGCGTTCTGGATCACCGGAACCAGCTCGGGCCGGTCCAGTGCGTGCAGCGCCGTCAGGCACACCGCCGTGTTGTAGTTGGCGAGTCCCCCGCCCTTCCGCTGCAGCGCGGGCGAACGCCAGATGGAACCGTCCTCCTGCACGCTGGTCAGAATGAACACCAGCGCGCGGGCGATCGCGGCCTGGTATGCCGCCGGATCGGTCCGCTGCAGCGCCCACATCGCCAGCCCCGTCAGCGCGGGCGTGTCCGCCAGGCCCCAGTGGCCGTCGGCTTGCTGCTGGGCCGCCAGCCAGGCCGCCCCCTTCGCCTGCGCCGCCTGCGTTTCCGCCTCCAGTTCCGCCGGCAGGCCCGCCCCCGCCGCGGTCGCCGTCCAGATTGCCGCCGCGCATCCCGCCAGCCAAGGTGTCATCCGTTTCATGTTTTCATCCTTTTCTGATTCACAGGTATGAACGTTTCCCGCGCGCCGGGGGTTCAGGAGCCGCCGCCCGGCTCCGGCCGCAAAAAACTTTCTTTTTCGGCGCGGCTGGGCCAAGAATGCCCCGCCATGGCCGAATCCGTCCAGCCCGAAACCACCGGCGATTTTGCGCTGATGGCGCAGGTGCGCACCGGCTCCGCGGACGCCTTCCGGCTCCTGGTGGAGCGCCACCAGCGCCCGCTCCTGAACTTTTTCGCGCGGCTGGGCGCTTCCACCCATGCCGAAGATCTCGTCCAAGAGACGTTTATCCGGCTATGGAAATACCGCCAAAAATACAAGCCCGCGGCAAAGTTCACCACGTTTCTCTATACGCTGGCCCGGCATGCCTGGCTGGATTATGTGCGCCGGCAGGCCCGGTTCCAACTCTTTGCCCAGCGCTACCGCGAAGAGATGCCGGCCGCCACCGACGGCGGTCTGGAGCGGCTGCGCCGGAATCTGGACATCCAGGCCGCGCTGGAACGGCTCACCCCCAAGCTGCGCGAGGTGCTGGTCCTGGCCGTGCACCAGGGCCTGCCCTACGACGAAATCGCCGCCGTCCTCCGCATACCCGTCGGCACCGTCAAATCCCGCGTGTTCAATGCCCTGGCCACCCTGCAGGAGCTGTTCCATGAAAAACCAACCTGATCCCTTGGCAGATCCGCAATTCCGCGATTTGGTCTCCCGTCTGCAGGCCCAGCCGGTCCCGGAACCCGCACCGGGATTCACAGATCGCACGCTGGCGCACCTGCAGCAGGCCGCCGCCCACCGGTGGACATGGACGGGTTCCGCCGCGCGCGCCGCCGCCGCGGTGACACTGCTGTGCGGCATCGGCGGGTGGCTGTTCCTCGCGTCCGGGCCGGCTCCGGTGGCCCGGGGGCCGGCCCCAATCGACATCCTCATGGCCGCCCAGCGGGCCGACGGCGGCTGGTCCGCCGATGCCGAAAACCTGCACGCGCGGTACGATACCGGCCTGACCGCCCTGGCTCTGCTGGCGCTGATGCGTTCCGAAGACGCCCCGCTGGAAGGTCCACGCGCGGCGGCCATCCGTGCCGGCATCGCCCATCTGTTGCGCCAGCAACGGGCCGACGGCCGGTTTGGCGAGGACTTTTCCGGAACCGATTTTACTCACTACCTGGCGGCCACGGCCTTGGAAGCCGCCGCGCATCTGTTCGGGGCGGATCCGGCCTGGCAGCAGGCCATCGCGCGGGCCGATCCCCATCGGCCGGCTGCCATCCAGATGGCCAAGCTCAACCGTCGCCTGGCCCAGCCTGGAACGTTTCCCGAACGCTGGGCCGATGCCGGCGGGCCGGTTGCCCACGCCGCCATCCAGATGCTTTCAAAATAGATATAGTTAATTAACTATATCTTTTCATTCAGTTATTACCCGTTTTGGCGCTTATGAATCATTGAATATATGCAGTGAAATATACACTTATAGTTAATTAACCATAAGTTATAGATGAGACTGCGGATCCGGGATCAAGGAATTCCGGTTTTTTTCAGCCAGATGGAGAGGATGGCGATGTCGGCGGGGGTGACGCCGGAGATTCGGGCGGCCTGGCCGAGGTCGCCGGGACGGATGGCGGAGAGCTTTTCCCGGGATTCGAACCGCAAGGCGCGCACGGCCTGGTAATCGAAATCTGGAGGGATCCTCTGGCGTGCCACCTGTTCGGCTTTCTCGATCTGCCGGCGCTCGCGGGCGATGTAGCCGGCGTACTTCAGTTCGAACTCCACCTGCGCCACCACCTCGGGTGGCAGGTCATGCCGCTGTTTTGGCAACGTCGCATAATCCATCTCCGGGCGTTTCAGCCATTGCGCCAGGGAAATTCCCTCGAATTGGCTCCGCTCCAGATGGTCGATCTCCTTGGCAACGGCGCGTTCCATCTCTCGGACTTCCCGCAAGCGCTGCGCCGGCACGAGGCCGAGGCGCTCCGCCTGGGCTGCCAGGCGGAAACAGGCGTTGTCCTGCCGCAACAACAGCCGGTGCTCCGCCCGCGAGGTGAACATCCGGTACGGTTCATTCGTACCCCGGGTCACTAAATCGTCGATCAAAACCCCGATGTAAGCCTCCTGCCTATATATCGTAATATATTCTCTGCCAAGAAGATGCATAGATGCATTTGCGCCGGCGATAAAGCCCTGCGCTGCGGCTTCTTCATAGCCGGTGGTGCCGTTGACCTGGCCAGCGAAATAAAGTCCCCCTACCCGTTTCGTTTCCAGGGAGTGGGAAAGTTGGGTGGGATCAAAGAAATCATATTCGATGGCATAACCCGGTGCCAAGAACTCCGCCCGCTCGAGGCCGGAAATGGAATGGATCATTTCCTTCTGGACCTCCAGCGGCAGGCTGTTGGAGGTTCCGTTGGGATACATCTCCGGCACTCCCCTGCCCTCGGGCTCGACGAAGACATGATGGTCGGCATGGGCGGAGAACTTGACCACCTTGTCTTCGATGGACGGACAGTAGCGGACGCCAGCGCCTTCAATCATCCCCCCGTACAGCGCGGAATCCTGAAGATGCGCCTGGATGATGGCAATGGTTTTCGGATTGGTATGGGTTAGCCAGCACGGGATCTGGCTGGTGCCCGGGACCCAGGGCGCGAACGGCGGCAGTGGGATTGTTCCACGTGGAACAACGGGTTTTCCTTCGGAGGTCGGCGATCTCCCGGATGCGTCTGGTTCCACGTGGAACATCCGGGCGGAAGTCCGGCAGCGCCAGCCGAAGAACGGCGGCGGCTCCTCGCCGGGCTGGATGATCATCCGGGCACAATCGATACTGTCCTTGTGCAGCCGCGGCGGGGTTCCGGTCTTGAGGCGCTCGATCCGGAATCCGAGGTCCTGCAACTGAAGGCTTAATTGGTCTTCGGCGGGCTCGTTCAGACGGCCGCCGGGAACGATGGTTTTTCCGATGTAAATTTTACCGCGCAGGAAGGTCCCGGCGGTCAATACGACCGCCTTAGCTTCAATAAAGCCCGTTTTCCGGCCCAAAACGCCTGAAATCCGGTCGTTTTGAACGCGAACGGCCTGAATCTGGTCGGCGATCAGCGTCAGGTTTTCCTGAGCCTGCAGGACGGCGAGCATGCGGGCGGAATAGGCCGGCTTGTCGCACTGGGCGCGGTTGGCCCGAACCGCCGGTCCCTTGCGGCGATTCAGCACCCGGAACTGGATGCCGGTGCAGTCGGTGTTCAGGGCCATTTCGCCGCCGAGCGCATCCAGCTCAAAAACCATGTGCGATTTAGCGATGCCGCCGATGGAAGGATTGCAGGACATCCGCGCGACGGCCAGGGGATCCATCGTAACGAGGGCCGTTCGGACTCCCAGCCGGGCCGCGGCCAGAGCGGCTTCGCAGCCGGCATGACCGGCGCCGATGACAACAACATCGTAGGAATTCACGGGGTGGGGAAGGCAAAAATTATTATGTGAAATATGTAACAATATATATGGTCGGCTTTCAAATTTGATTATTTACTTGCCGACACAAAACCTTGAAAAAATCGAACCCAACACTTCTTCGGAGCAATTTTTACCGAAGATGAAGCCGATTTGTTCCAAAGCAGACCGCGCATGGGTCGCCGCGAGTAAAAAATCGGCCTCCGAGCCGGTTTCAAGGCACTTTATTGTGCTTTTAACATCATCCAAGGCAATACAAAGCGCATTTTTATGCCTAAGGGATATAACGGGCTGCCCGGAATCGCCGCTCGGAGGCTTTTGAAGTACTTTTTGAATGATTTTCAGGCCGATTTCGGCCATCGGAGGTGATTTTTTCAGGGAAACCAGCATGGAATCAATTCCAAGAATATTTTCTGGAGAAATTTTTGGTCCCAGATCGGTTTTGTTGAGCAGAACCAGGATTTTTTCCGGTTTGTGAGTGGCGATGAAGAAATTTTCCGCGGGCGAGAGGTTTTGGGAGGCATCGACGACGCAGACGCAAAGATCGGCTTCGGAAAGGGCGAGGTGGGTGCGGCGGATGCCTTCCTGTTCGATTTCACAAGGGGCGTCGCGGAGGCCGGCGGTGTCCACCAGTTGGACGGGATAGCCTTGGAGAATGATGGCTTCTTCGATGGTATCACGGGTCGTTCCGGGGTGGGGGGAGACGATGGCGCGGTTGCGCCCGGCCAACAGATTCAGGAGAGTGGATTTGCCAACGTTCGGGGCGCCGGCAATGACCACGCGGGCGCCTTCGCGCAGGACATGGCCCTCCTGCCACGTGTCTAGCAGGGCCTGGATACCGGTTTGGACCGCAGACAGACGCGCGCAAACATCATTTGGAACTGATTGCGGCAGTTCGTGATCCGGAAAATCCAGCATGGCTTCTAGGTCGGCAGTCGCGGCTAGAAGGTCGTTATAGAGCGCGCGGATGCGCCCGCCCAGCGCATCTTCGAGCTGGGCGAGGGCGAGGCGGGCGGCGCGTTCGGACCGGGCCTGGATGAGATCCAGCACGGCCTCGGCCTGGGTAAGGTCGATTCGGTCGTTCAGAAAGGCGCGTTTGGTGAATTCGCCAGGATCCGCCTGCCGGGCGCCGGCGGTAAACAAGGTCTCCAGGATGCGCCGGGCAGTCTGCGAGCCGCCGTGGCATTGGATTTCGACGGAATCCTCGCCGGTATAGGAGTGCGGGGAACGGAAGATCAGCAAAAGGGCGTCGTCCAGGATTTCGCCCGAGGCGGGGTCCGCGATTTGACCGTGGACGAACGTCCCGGGGGCACGGCGGGAGGGGCGGGGCGGGGCGGCGCGGAAAATCCGGTCGGCGATCGCGAAGGTATCGGGACCCGAGAGGCGGACGATGGCGATGGCGCCGGGGCCCGGCGCGGTGGCGCAGGCGGCGATGGTGTCGGCTGGACGGGGCGGGGCCATGCGGCAGTGTGATACACCCAAACACCCAGGCCCGCAATCCCGGAAGCGGCCGTTGGCTTGCGCGGATGCGTGCGATTGGCCGCTTGCCAAGGCCGGGGAGCATGGGCATGCTGGCGGCCGCAATCGAAGGAGCGGCGCATGGGCGAATTGGACAGCGTTTGGGCCGTGGTGGTGGGCTACAACCACATCGACGACACCCGCGAATGCCTGCGGAGCCTCGTGGCCGGCGGCTTTCCGGCGGGGCGGATCGTGTTCGTGGACAACCACAGCGCCGACGACTCGGCGCAAATCGTGAAGCGGGAGTTTCCGGAAGCCGTCGTGATCCTCATGCCGGAAAACGTCGGCTTCGCCCGGGGCTACAACGTCGGCATGGCCCAGGCCCTGGCGCGGGGCGCCGGATTCGTGTTCATCCTGAACAACGACACGGGGGTGGACGCGCACACGGTGGCGCGGCTGGCGGCGGCGGCGCGGGCGCATCCGGAGGCGGGGATCCTGGCCCCGAAGATTTTCTACTACGACCACAAGGACGTGATCTGGTCCGCGGGTTCGCGCTACCGGCGTTTTCCGCCGGCCGTGGTGCTGCAACGGACAGAGGGGCCGGACGACGGGCGCTACGACGGCGAACCGGAACTGGAATTCATCACCACCTGCGCGCTGCTGTTTCCGCGCGCGTTTTTGGAGAAGACGGGGCTGCTGGACGGGAACTACTTCATTCTGCACGACGATTATGATTTAAGCATCCGGGCGCGGCAGGCGGGCTACGCGATCCGGCTCGTGCCCGAGGCGCACCTTTGGCACAAGGTGTCGAAATCGACGCAGGCGGGGGCGCCGAATCCGTTCGTGTGGCGGCACGCGGGGCGCAGCGAGGCGGTTTTCCGCCGCCGGCACCAGACGGCCTATCCCTGGCTGACGGGCTGGGCGCATCTGGCCTATGTGCTGGCGCGCATGGTGGCCGAGGGCAAGGCCTACGGCGTGAAGCCGTTCCTCCAGGGCTTCCGCGAAGGCCGGCGGGCGGAGCTCAAGCCCGTGCCGCAGTGGAACGACCCCGGCCTCGACCGGGGCGAAGTGGTGTAAACAGGTCCCGGCTTCAAGCGGAAGGAGCGAACAGCCCCGCGCCCAGCGGGCGCGGCGCGTGTGTCCAGCCCGGGCGTGGACTGGCCATCTGAAAGGAGATGGCCGGAAGGAGTGACGCCCCCCGTAGCGCAAGACCAGGCCGGCCCCGTGAGGGGCCGAGCCGCAAGAAGTCCGGAGCCAGGGCCCGCCCGCCGGAACACAAACAGGCCGCGCGGGCGGATCAATGCCTTGAAACGTCTCCGGCGTCCAGAGGTGGTGACTCGGGCTCGGACACACCGGATTGGGAGGGTGGGCGCGGGCCCGGCACGGGGTCATGCACCAAGCCCTCAAGACCGCCACGTGGAAGGGGCACGGGGTGCAATCCTCCGGGGCCCCCTCCGATTAATCAAACCGAAAATGCTCGGTTCCGGCGTTTCGCCGGGCGGTCCGTCTCACTTCGTCAGGTTCGCCAGCAAGTGGCGCAGGGCGGATTCGACCGTGACGGCCCGGATTTCGGACCGGCTGCCGGAGAAGCGGTGTTCGAAGACCTGGATGCCGGCCGGCCCGGCCAGCGCGATGAAGACCAGGCCGACGGGTTTTTCCTTGGTGCCGCCGTCGGGGCCGGCAAGGCCGGTGATGGCCAGGACATAATCCGCGCCGGTTCGTTGGCGGGCACCCGCGGCCATGGCCTGGGCGGTTTCGGGGCTGACGGCGCCCCGGGCCGCGAGCAAGGCCTCGGGCACGTCCAGCAGGCGGATTTTGAGGGTGTTGGCATAGGCGACGATGCCGCCGAGATACCAGGCGGAACTGCCCGGCAGGCGGGTGAGCGCGCCGCCCAGTAGGCCCCCGGTGCAGGATTCTGCCGTGGCCAGGGTTTGCTTCCGGGCTCCGAGGGCCGCGGCGATCTGTTGCAGCAGCAGGTCCATCCTTGGAATCCTACGCCATGGCCGCTGCATTGGAAAGTCCGCGCGGGACTTTTCCGGCGGAATATGGCAGAGTCCCCGGCCATGAAAACGGTACTGGTGACGGGCGC
This sequence comes from uncultured Verrucomicrobiota bacterium, assembly GCA_964393515.1. GTDB lineage: Bacteria > Verrucomicrobiota > Kiritimatiellia > CAIQIC01 > Lenti-01 > Lenti-01. The sequence continues at coordinate 38,742 of CAYMTY010000001.1, read as the reverse complement.
GGGCGGGCTGGTTGGATCGGAAACCGCGCGGCATTACGCCGCGCAGGGCTGGCGCGTGATCGGGGTGGACAACAACCTGCGGGAATATTTCTTCGGGCCGGAGGCCTCAACGAAGTGGGCGGTGGCGGAGCTGACGCAGGCGTTCCCGGACGCGTTCACGGCCGTGGCCGCGGACATCCGCGATTTCGCGGCGATGCGCAAGGTGTTCGAAGGGGCGGGGGGCGTCGACCTCGTGGTGCACACGGCGGCGCAGCCGTCGCACGACTGGGCGGCGCGCGAGCCATTCACGGATTTCGGGGTGAACGCGATGGGCACGCTGAATCTGCTGGAGGCGACGCGCCAGTGCGCACCGGCGGCAGTGTTCATCTTCACCTCCACGAACAAGGTCTACGGCGACACGCCCAACCGCCTGCCGCTGGCCGAACAGGCGACGCGCTGGGAGTGCGTGGCCGGGCCGTACGCGGAAAAGGGCATCGACGAGACGATGAGCCTGGACCAGACGACGCATTCGCTGTTCGGGGCCTCGAAGGTGGCGGCGGACGTGCTGGTGCAGGAGTACGGGCGCTATTTCGGGCTGAAGACAGGCGTGTTCCGCGGCGGCTGCCTGACGGGCCCGCGGCACTCGGGCGCGGAACTGCACGGGTTCCTGGCGTACCTGATGAAATGCGCGGCGACGGGGCGCGAATACAAGATCTACGGCTACCGGGGCAAGCAGGTGCGCGACAACATCCACAGCGCGGACCTGGTGGCGGCGTTCGCGGCATTTGCCCGCGCGCCGCGCGCGGGCGAGGTCTACAACATGGGCGGCAGCCGCTTCAGCCACTGTTCGATGATGGAGGCCGTGGCGCTGTGCGCGGAGCTCGCCGGCCGCCAGCTGAAGACGACTTATGTCGAGACGAACCGCATCGGCGACCACATTTGGTGGGTCAGCGATGTCTCCAAGTTCCAGGCGCACTATCCGGACTGGAAGCTGACGAAGAACGTCCGCGACATCCTGGCGGAGATCCTGGAATACAATCTGCCGCGCTGGAAGAAGGAAGGCTGAGTCCGGATGGTTCCGGTCGGGATCCTCTTCATTTTCGGCGACGGCCAGCTGCTGGTGCGGGCCGGGGGGCTCGAGCCGGCGGGGGCGGACGGGCTGGCGGCGCTGAAGCAGACCCGCGAAGTGCTGGATGAATTCACGGTGCGCCCGCAGGGCTGGGGCGCCGTCGGCGTGTCCGGCGCGGCGGAGGTGCCGCCGCCGGGCTTTGCCTGGGCGCGGCTGCGGACGCTGCTCGGGGCGGAAGCGCCGCAGGCGCGCGCCGCCTGCCGGGCGCTGGGCATGCTGAACTGGCGGGCCACGCACCGGTTCTGCGGCCGGTGCGGTGGGCCGCTGGCGGAGCATCCGACGGAAGTGGCCGGCACGTGCGCCGCCTGTGGGCACGTGGAATATCCGAGCCTGGCGCCGGCGGTGATCGTGCGCGTGGAGAAGGCCGGGAAGATCTTGTTGGCGCGGCACGTGCAGCGGATCCCCGACCTCTGGACCTGCCTGGCGGGCTACGTCGAACTGGGGGAGTCGCTGGAGGACTGCGTGCGGCGCGAGGTGCGCGAGGAAGTCGGGATCGAAGTGGAGGACGTGCGCTACGTCGCCAGCCAGCACTGGCCGTTTCCGAACCAGCTGATGGCGGGTTTCCGGGCGCAGTGGGCGGCAGGCGAACTGCGGCCGCAGCCGGAGGAGATCGCGGAGGCGCGCTGGTTCGATCCGGTGGAGCTGCCGCCCATCCCGCCCAAGGGCTCGATGGCCTGGCGCCTGATCTGCGGCGAAACCTGAACGGACGGAAGCCGGCCCCTTTGGGGCCGGCCATTTCAACCCAAGTCCCGCGCTCCGCAGTCGCAACTGTCACAAATCAGAAAGTGCTCCAATTCAGCATCGCCTGCGGGCCGGCGGAAAATCCGGTCCCGGAAAAGAATAAAAGTGATGATTAATTAATCATCGTGTGAGACGCTTGGGGTGCCGGCCCGTGAGGGGCGCTTACGACTGCAGGAAATAATTATGCCGCTTTTCGTGGCCGAGGGTGGTGGGTTCGCCGTGGCCGGGATAGACCGCGAGGTCGTCGGGGAGGGCGGCGAGTTTGCGCAGCGAGCGGGCCAGGGCGCGGGAATCGCCGCCGGGGAGGTCGGTGCGGCCGGCAGTGCCCCGAAACAGCGTGTCGCCGGCGAAGAGCGCGCGGTCGTTTTCCAGTAAAAAGCAGACGCCGCCGGGGGTGTGGCCGGGGGTTTCGAGGACGCTCCAGCGTGCGCCGGCCAGTTCGAGGACGGTGCCCTCCCCGACGGGGACGAGGGGGGCATCCGGTTTGGCGGGGGCGGGGTAGAAGCCGGGCAGGTCGTTCCGTTCGGTGAAGCACCAGGCGGCGTCGCGCGGATGGAGGTGGATGGGCGCGGGGAAAGTCCGAACCAGGTCGGCCAGGGCGGACACATGGTCCACGTGGCCGTGGGTCAACAGGTAGGCCACGACCTGCGTCTGCAGTTCCTTCAGGCGAGCGGCGAGCTGGGTTGCGTCGTCGCCGGGATCGATCACGACCGTTTCGCGGGTGGCGGGATTCGTGACGAAGTAACAAATTTCTTCGATAAATCCGGTGACTCGTGCTTCAATGTTCATGGGATGAAACCTACCGATTCGAGCGGGCCCGTCAAGGGCGCAGGGGACGCCGTCTTGACGGTGGCGGGGCTCGGGGTGGGGTTTTTCCCGGAGGCGGGGCGGCGGCTGGACGTGGTGGAGGATGTGGATCTGATACTGCGGGCGGGGCGGACGACGGCGCTGGTGGGGGAAAGCGGCTGCGGCAAGAGCCTCACGGCGGCGGCGCTGGGCGGCCTGCTGCCGCGGGGGATGCGGCAGGACCGCGGCGACATCCGCTGGACGGAGGGGGGGGCGCACGGGCCGGGCCGGGGCCTGGCCTATGTGTTCCAGGATCCGGGCGAATGCCTGGATCCCGTGTTCACCATTGAAAGCCAGCTGCGCGAGGCGCTGCCGCGGGCGGAGCGCGCCCGCGCGCCGGAACGGTTACAGGAACTCCTGCACACGGTCGGGTTCGACGATCCGGCGCGCGTGCGGGCGAGCTATCCGCACCAGCTTTCGGGCGGAATGCAGCAGCGGGCGATGCTGGCGATGGCGCTGGCGGGCCGCCCGCGGGTGCTGGCGGCGGACGAGCCGACGACGGCGCTGGACGTGACGGTCCAGGCGAAAATCCTGCGCCTGCTGGCCCGCTTGCAGCAGACGGAGCGCCTGGCCGTGCTGCTGATCACGCACAACCTCGGCGTGGTGGCGGAGATCGCGGACGAGGTGCACGTGATGTACGCCGGGCGGATTGTGGAATCCGGCCCGGTGGACCTGCTGCGGGATCCGGCGCATCCCTACGCGGCGGGTTTGCTGCGGGCGCTGCCGCGATTGGACGTCGGCGCGCCGCGGCTGGAAGGGATTGCCGGGACGGTGCCGCCGCCGGGCCGGCGGCCGGCGGGCTGCCGCTTCCATCCGCGCTGTCCGCTGGCACGGGAGATCTGCCGCGGGCGCGAACCGGAACTGCGGTCCGGCACCGGCGGGCGGGCGGTGGCCTGCTGGGCCCGCGGGGAGGGCGGGTGGGCATGAACGGGCCGTTGCTGAAGGTGGAAGACCTGCGCGTGACCTACCGCACGGGACGGCGGAAGGTCGAAGCGGTAAAAGGCGTGTCGTTCGAAGCTGTGCGCGGCCAGTGCCTGGGCGTGGTGGGCGAGAGCGGCAGCGGCAAAAGTTCGCTGGCGCGGGCGATCCTGGCGCTGGAGGAGAACGTGTCGGGCCGGGTGGAGTTCGACGGGCAAAACGTGCGGAAACTGGACCGCGCGGGGCGGCTGGCGTTCTGGCGGCGGGCGCAGATGGTGTTCCAGGATCCGGCCGGCTCGCTGAACCCGCGGCTGAAGGCGGGGGCGGCGCTGGCGGAGGTGCTGCGCGTGCACGGGCTGGCGGTTTCGCGCGCGGCGGCGGCGGCGCGGGCGGCGGAATGGCTCGAGACGGTGGGGCTGGACGCGGCCTATGCGGAGCGCTTTCCCCATGAATTGAGCGGCGGGCAGCGGCAGCGCGTGAACCTGGCGCGGGCGCTGTGCGTGGGCGCGGAATTTCTCTTGGCCGACGAACCGGTCAGCGCGCTGGATGTTTCAGTGCAGGCGCAGATCCTGAACCTGCTGAAGGCGCTGCAGGAAAAACGGGGCATCACCTGGATGCTGATCGGGCACGATCTGGCGGTGATGCGGCACATGGCGGACGAGGTGGTCGTGCTGCAGGCCGGAAGAATCGTCGAGCGCGGCCCCGCGGACCAGGTGCTGGCGCGGCCGCAGCATTCCCATACGCGGGAGTTGCTGGCGGCCGCTCCGAACGTCGGCCGCGCGCTGGCCCGGCGGGCCCGGCCAGTTTGGGATTGATGCCTTCCGCCTCGCCGGTGCACAATTCTGGCTTTTCCATGGACGAAGGCAAAAACCACAGCAGCGGAGCGGCGGGCGGGAAATCCGTCCTCTGGCGCTGGATCCCGGGCCTGACGGCTGGGGCCGTGCTGTGGTTCGATCCGTCCAGCGGCCTGGCGACGGCGCTCCTGTGGGGGGCCGGCCTTTATGCGCTGGGAAACTGGCGGCGGACGCTGGCCGCCTGGAAGAACCCGGCCGGGATTTTCTTCGGGCTGGGCGTGCTGTGGGCGCTGGCGTCGTGGGCGTGGAGTTTTTATCCGGTGGGGACCGCCCGGGACCTGATCAAGACGGCGCCCATGGTGCTGGGGGCGTTGGCACTGCCGGTGATCTGCGGCCGGCCGGGCCGCATCTGGGCGGCGTTGGTCGCGAGCGCGGCGCTGGTGACGCTGGTGCTGGCGGCCGACCTGCTCCGGCTGTTCGCCTGGCTGGGCTGGCCGTGGATGCTGTGGGCGGGGCGGTTCTGCCATCCGTACCTCTACACGCATCCGAACGTTTCGAGCATGATGGCGGGGCTGTGCGCGATGGTGTTCACCGCACGCTGGCTGGCCGGCGCGCCGGGCGCCGGGCGCAAGGCGCTGTTGGGCGCCGGCATCGCGGTGGCGCTGGCGTACCTGGTGGTGCTGGCCTCGCGCGGGCCGCAGATCGTGTTCGCGCTGGCGGCGCTGGCGGTGCCGGTGATGCTGCTGCCCGGCTGGCGCGCGCGCCTGGCGGCGGCGGTGCTGGCGGTGGCGATCGGCGGCGGCCTGTGGTGGGGGGCCGGGGAAGTCAACCCCCGCTTCAAGGACCGCACAATGGTCAATTTCAACCACCGCGACACGGTCTGGCGCCATGCGAAATTCCTGGCCGACCAGCATCCCGTGCGGGGCTACGGCTTCGGCAAGAAGGCGTTTTTCAAGGCGGTGTACGAGAATCCCAAACAGCGCGCACCGTGGGTCCCGGTGCGTTTTCCCCACACACACAGCTACTGGCTGATGCTCTATTTCCAGGGCGGGGCGGTTGGGTTCACGTTCTGGAGCCTGGGCTGGCTGCTGCTGAGCGTCCGGCTGGGCCGGTTTGCCAACCGCGCCTGCCGGGCGGCCGCCGGCTGGGGCGGGCGTCTGCAGGCGCGGATCCTGCCCTCTCTGCTGGGCACCGGCATCGCGTTCATCCTGGTCTACGGGGTGGGCGACTATCCGGACCATGTGCTGCGCCACGCCCTGTTCTACCTGGCCGGGCTGGCGCTGGCGCTGACGGCCCCCCCGCGCCCCGGGGCCGAGCCATGAAGATCAGCGTCGTCACCACGGTCTACAACCGGCCGGAGCACCTGCGCCTGCTGCTGGCCGCGCTGGCTGGCCAGACGCGGCCGCCCGACGAGGTGGTCGTGGCCGACGACGGTTCCGACGCGGCGACCGTGGCGGCGCTGGACCGCCTGCTGCCGGGGTGCGGCCTTCCGGTGCGCCGGGTGCGGCAGGAGAAGGATGGCTACCGGCTGGCGGCGGCGCGCAACCTCGGCATCCGCGCCGCCACGGGCGACTACCTGCTGTTTTTGGATTGCGACCTCGTGTCGCTGCCCGACGCCGTGGCTGTGCACGTAAAGAACGCGGCGGCCGGGCGCTTGCTGTGCGGTCACCGCGCGCTATTGGGCGAAGCCGCGACGACGGTGCTTTTCGCCGTCCCGCCGGCGCCGGCCGCGGCGGACTGGGAGCGGGCCTGGGCGGCGGCGGACCGCCGCGAACAGGAGGCGGCGGCGCGGCAGTTCGTGCGGCACGCGGCGCTGCGGCGCTGGCATCTGGCGCGGCCGCACAAGCCCAAGCTGCTTGGCTGCCACTTTTCGCTCTTCCGCGCGGACGTTGAGCGCGTGAACGGCTTTGACGAGAACTACACCGGTTGGGGCTACGAGGACGACGACTTCGCCCGGCGCCTCTACCGGGCCGGCGTGACGCCGCGAAGCGTGATCCGGGAGGCCCGGGCGCTGCACCTGTGGCATCCCTCGCTGGCGCCGCAGGAGCTGAAGCGCCACCGCGACCGGCCGAACCGCGCGTATTTCCGGCGCTGGCGGGTGCCGGCCTGCTGCGCGAACGGCCTGCGAAAGCCGGGCGCCTGATGGACTGGTCCGAGCCAACCTGGATCGTGGCCACCTGCGGCCGGGGGTGCGCCGGGGCCCTGGCGGGCGAACTGCGCGGGCTGGGCTACGCTCCGCAGGAGGTTTCGCCCACCGCCGTCGGCATCGAGGGGAACCTGCGCGACGCCATGCGCCTGAACCTGTGGCTGCGCACCGCCAACCGCGTGCTGTTCGAGGTGGCCGGGTTTGAAATTGATTCTCCCGACGAACTCCATGCGGCGGTGCGCGACCTGCCGTGGGAGGAATGGCTGCGGGCGGACACGCCCTTCCACGTCCATGGCGTGGCACAGCACGAAACCATCCGCGACTCCCGCTTCGCCGTCCTGCGCTGCAAGGACGCCATTGCCGACCGGTTCACGGCGGTCACCGGCGCGCGGCCCGATTCGACGGCCATGCCGGAGGGCGCCGCCGGCGTTGCGCTCTACTGGAAGGAACAGTCGGCGCAGATCTTCCTCGACACCAGCGGCGTGCCGCTGTCGCACCGCGGCTACCGCTGGCGGCCGTGGGTCGCTCCGCTGCGCGAAACGCTGGCGGCGGCCATTCTGCGGGAACTGGGCTGGCCGCGCGAGCCGGCCGAGGCGTTCATCGGCCCCATGTGCGGGAGCGGGACGCTGGCGATCGAAGCCGCGTGGATCGCGCAGAACCGGGCGCCGGGCCTGGCGCGGGAGGAGTTCGCCTTCCGGCGGCTGAACGGCGCGGACGGCGCGGCTTGGGAAAAGCTGCGGGCCGAGGCGCGGGGGCAGGTCGTGGCCGCGCCGCGGGCATGGCTCGCGGCGTCGGACGTGGAGCCGCAGGCCATCGCCTGCGCGCGGGAGAACGCCGCCCGGGCCGGGGTGGAGGGGCTGATCCGGTTCCACACCTGCGACTTCCGCGACACGCCGCTGCCGAAGCCGCCGGCGCTGGTGCTGCTGAATCCCGGCTACGGCGAGCGGGTGGGCCTGGAGGAGAACCTCGCGCCGCTCTACGAGGCCATCGGGACCTATTTCAAGGCCAAGTGCCAGGGAATGCGCGGGGCGGTGTTTACGGGGAACATCCCGCTGGGGCGGAAGATCGGCCTGCATCCGGTCCGGCGCACGGCGCTGTGGAACGGCGACCTGGAATGCCGCCTGCTGGAGTTCGACATCTACGCCGGCACGCGCGATCCGCGGCTGCGGCGCAAGCATGGCGAAACCGCGCCACAATAGGCTATACTTTCGCGGGGGTTATCCTACGATGGGGGGCAGGATGAAACCCAGCGTCCCGATCCTGTGCTACCGCAACATCTCGCCGGTGTGCGGCATCACCCCGGAGGAGTTCCGCGCGCATCTCGAATGGCTCGCTGCGCACGGCTGGCACAGCATTCCGCTCGACCAGGTCATCGATTACGTGAAGGGCGGGGCGGAGCCGCCGCCGTTCTCCTACGCGCTCACTTTCGACGACTGCTACCTCGACAACTGGGTCCACGCCGCGCCGCTCCTGCGCGACTACGGGGTGAAGGCGGCCTTCGGCTGCGTGACGGCCTATCTCCACGACGGCCCGCGCCGGCCCGACGCGGCCACGCCGGACGCCGACCTGCGCGGGCTGCCCGTGGCGCGCGACGCCTGGGACCGCGCCGTCGAGCGCAACGATCCGACCGCCTTCATGAACCGCACCGAGCTGCGCGCACTCGTCGACGAGCAGGGCCACGGCCTCTTCGGCCACACCCACACGCACCAGGCCTGCTTCCGGTCGAACCGGCCCATCGGCCAGGTCCAGAGCGACCTGCATCCCGGGGTGCACGGCATCTACCTGGAGATGCGCGACGGCCTGCCGATGTATCCCAGCGGCTCCGCCTACGCCCACAACGGCTTCTGGCCCGCCTCCAACGATCCGCTGGAGAACCAGCTCGCCGCGCGCACGACCGGCGAGCGGATCGAGTTCTGCCTGCACGAGTTCGCCCTGTGCCGCGAGCGGCTCGAGGAGCTGACCGGCCAGCCGTCCCGCGCGATGAGCTGGCCGTGGGGGGAATACGACGAGGTGGCCATCCAGGCCGCGTTGCTGGCCGGCTATGAGGCGGCGCTTGCGATGGATTGCGGGGCCAACCGGCCCGGCACGCCACTGTTCACGCTGCGCCGCGTGCGCATGCCGGGCGGCGTCGGCGTTCGCGAGCTGAACCGGATGCTGTGCATCGCCAAGAATCCGCTGCTGGCCGGCCTGTTCCGCCGGACCTACCGGCCGCCGCGGACTTGAGCGCCCGCCGGGTGCGCCATGGGGTTTGGGATTGCCAGGCCGGAATCAAACTGAGAACACTATGCCGGCGCCGGGGAATGTATGGCTGAAGGACCAGGCAGGCTGAGGGAACACTGGATTGATGCCGCCAAAGCGATCGGCATTTTCCTGGTTTTCTATGGCCACCTGGTGCAATTCGTCTGGATGGCGGGCGTTTCCTCGGCCTTTGCCCAATTCAAGATCATCTATTCGTTCCACATCCCGCTCTTCTTTTTCATGGCGGGTTTTTTCTGGAAGCCGCCGGCCGCCGTCGGCCACCGGGTGCGCGGCTTGCTGCTGCGCCGGCTGTTGCCGGTCTGGACCTTCGGCCTGTTGAGCCTGCCCCTCTGGCTGCTGGATCAACTGGCGGGGCGGGGCAAGATCGACTGGCCCATGATTAGCGACCGCTGCCTGGGCTATTTGCGCGGCTGGCCGCGGCTGGACTGGATCACGTGGTTCCTGGTGTGTCTGTTCACCTGCGAGGTACTGGCGGCCCTGCTGCTCCGGCGTTGCCGTTCCCGGCTTGCGATGGGCGGCGCGGGGCTTCTGGCGCTGGCGGTCGGCCTGCTCCTGGCGGAGCATCCGGATCCGGTCGCCCGGTGGTTCGGCGTCGCCACCAACACGTGGTTCATCCACGAAAGCGTGGTGGCGCTGGGCTTTTATGCGCTGGGGCAGGCGGTCTTCCCCGGGCTGCAGGCGCTGCGGGCGCGCTGCCGGCCGCTCATCTGGGCGGTCCTGGTTCCGGCGGCGGCCGGGGTGGCGGGCTATGCCGCCCTTGCCAACCGCGTGGGCGGCTGGGACGTGGTGATGATGTGCCTGTCCCGGCACGGGCATCCGGGCTGGTTTGGGCTGGCGGCCGCAGCCGGCATCGTGCTGGTGATCGGTCTCGCGCAGCTGGCGCCGAACTGGAAGGCCCTCGGCTACCTCGGCCGGAATTCCCTGGTGTTGATGGGCCTGAACGGCATCTGGTTCCATTTCCTGAATGCGCGCCTGGTGGCCGCGTATGCCCCGCCGGACAACGGCTGGCGAGTGGCCGTCTATTGCGGCGGGTTCACCCTGGCCGCGCTGCTGGCCTGCGTTCCCATCGTGTACCTGGCGAATCGTTTCATCCCCCAGCTGATGGGTCGTCCGACCCAGGCCGGTCCATGGCTGCCCGCGTTCGAATAGGCGGGGCGCTGCGGTCCGGCGTCCGGCCGGCGCGAATCGGCTTGTTTGCAGGCCGGCGGGTCCCTACAAGGAGGCCATGAGCAGTCTGCCGAGCGAAGTCGGCCCCGGGGCCGGGGCGCAACCCGGGCTGGCCGCGCGGATCGGGATTGCCTATCTGCTGCCGCTGGCGCTGCTGGTTTATTTCCGGTCCGTGACCGCCGTTCACATCTGCGATGATGCCTATATCAGCCTCAAGTCCGCGTTGAATCTCGCGCACGGGCGCGGGCTGACCTTCAATCCGGATGTCGCCAGCTACGTGTTCACCAATCCGCTCTGGGTGCTGCTGGCGACGGTTTTCCGGGGGGTGACCGGGGACATGGTGGCGGCCCTGCGCGGGCTGAGCATCACGTCTGAACTGCTCCTGGTGGCGGCAATGGTGCGCCTTTCACGCCGGTTTTCCCGCGATTGCTCCGCGGGCCTGCTGGCGGCGGTACTGCTCATCACCAACAGTTCCTTTCTGCTGACCAGTTTCATGGGGATGGAGCTGCCGCTTTACCTCCTGATCTGGGTGGTGACGACCGACTTCCTGGCCGGCCGGCGCTGGCTGCCGGCGCTGGCGGGGGCGGCGCTGGCGGTGTGGGTCCGCACCGAGGGGCTCCTCCTGTTCGGCGTGGCGGTGTTCTTCTGGGGCTGGACGGAGCGGCTCTGGCGCCGGGAGAACTGGCGGCGCGGGCGGGTCCTGGGCCCGCTGGGACCGGCCCTGCTTATCTTGGCGGGGTATTTTGCGTTTGGCCAGCTGGTGTTTGGGGAATGGGTGCCCATGAGCGTGCAGCGGAAGGCGCTGACCAGCCCGGCGTTGTTTTCGGAGGAATGGCGGGAGGGCTTCCGGGTCGTGGCGCGCGGCTTCCTCCAGGCGTTGGTCGGCCGGCATGCGTACTGGTACCAGACGCCGACGCATTTCATTTACATGGCGCTGCCGCTGGCCGTCGGCCTGGTGCAGGTCTGGCGGACCCGCGACCGGGTCCTGCTGCCGTTGGCCGGCATGACGGGGCTTTACACCCTTTCGTTTCTCGCCACCGGCAGCGTGTACGCGGAATATTCGCCGTGGTATTTCGCCCCGGTTCTGCCGCTGGCCTGTTTCCTCGCGGCTCTCGGGTGCGCGCGGATCGCGGCGGCCCTGTGCGCCGGGCGGCGCGGGCGGTTTGCGGCCGGGTGCCGCCTGGCGCTGCTGGCGATTCTGGCGCTGCTGTGGGCGCTGGCCGAAGCCGACACCCTGAAATGGAACGCCGACAAGCTGAAGAAGGGGATGCTGGGCCGGAATCACCGGGAGCGGCTCTACGCCACCGCCGCCATCTGGGCGGGACAGCATCTGGGGCCGGAAGCTCTCGTTGCCGCCAATGAAATCGGGGCTGTGGCCTTTTACCTGCGCCCCAGCCAGTCCGTGCTGGACATGTTCGGCCTACTGAGCACGCCGGCGGACCTCGGGGTGGATTATGTGCAGCGGGTGGCGCGCGACCGGCCCGAGTTGATCGTGACCCTGAAGCTGTTTTTCTATCACGAGCGGCTGCTTCGGGAATTGGGGGCGCAGTACCGATGGATCGCCTATCGCGACCTGAGGCTGGGTTTCCGGCAGGATGTGGCCGCCCGCCTGCCGGAATCGGTGTTGTGGGATTTGGAGGCCGTTCTCCGCAAGGTGAATCTCGACCGCGAATACCGCTGGGAAAGCCGCTAGCGGGCCGACCTTCCCGGCCGGCCCCGCCGCTTACGGGCGGGCGCCCGGCCCTGCCGCTACCTCCTGGAATACGTCCAGGTAGCGGACGGCGATCTGTTCCCAGAGATGTTCGCGGGCGAAGGCGCGGGCGGTTTCGCGCAGGCGCTCCAAGACGGGCGGCGCCTCGAGCAGGGCTGCGACGGCGCGGGCGAATTCAAGGGGCTGGTGGGGGGGGAGACTGCGGCCGTTGACGCCTTCCCGGACGGCGTCGACGAGGCCTTCGACCGCGGTGGCGACGACCGGAAGGCCGAAGCCGGAAGCCTCCAGGGCAACAATGCCGAAACCTTCGGGATTGCCGGGAACGGGGCGGTTGGGCATGAGAAAGAGATCGGCTGCGGCGTAGGCGAGGCGCACGGTTTCGTCGTCGAGCCGCCCGCGGAGGAATACGCGGCCGGCGGTCTGGGTCTGGGCGATGGCCTGGCGGACGGCCGCTTCGTCGGGACCCTGGCCGATGACACCGTAGACAAGGGCGGGGTGGCGCTGGAGGAGGGCGGGGAGGGCGGTGCCGATGAAGGCGGCAACGCCCTTGCGGGGAACGAGGCGGCCGACGGTAAGGACGAAGGGGGCATCCGGAGACACGGGCCAGCCGCGCCGGATGAGCTCCGCGCGCGCCGCCGCGCGGGCGGGGACGGGCGGCGGCGGAGGGATGCCGTTGGGAATGACGCGGAGGCGCCCGGCCGGCACGCCGCGCGCGGCGCAGGCGTCGGCCGTGAAACGGCTGACGCAGATGACGCGGTCGCAGCGGCGGAGCGCGGGAAGGACAACGGCGGGATAGCCCCACCGGGGATAGGTGACGTCGAGCCCGTGGGCGATGGCGATGACGGGTACGCGGAAGGGCCGGGCGAGAGCAAGGCCCAGGGGGGCCAGGGCCGCATCGCCAAGGCACAGGACATCCGGCCGGGTGGCGCGGCGGGCCAACCGGACGGTGACCTGGACGGCCGCCGCCAGGGCAAAGGCCGGCAGGCCCCACTGGGAGCGACCCCAGGCGACAAGCTGCAGGTCAGCGCGGGGGCGCAGCGCTTCCACAAGCTGGTGGTTCATCCGCTCCATGCCGCCGACCCGGGGCGGATATTTGCGGGTCAGATGGAGGATTTTCACGGGCGGGTCAGCGGCCGGCCGCGCGCGGAGCGGAATCGGAGCGCTCCTGGAGGTCATGGCGGCGCAGGCGGTAGAGGATGTCTTCGGAGAGCATGCGGTTCTTGGCCAGCAGGTCGCCGAGGAGGCCGAGAAGGACGCAAACCAGCGCCACCAGGAGGAAGACCGTGGCGATGATGAGGGACTGGACCCGCCCGCCCTGTTCGCGGGTGAAGTGGGCGTGGAGGAAGCGGATCATGAGGGCGAAGCCCGGGACCGCCGCGACGACGCCGGTGATGAGAAACGTCTTGAGGGGTTCGTAGAGGAGCGTGATGCGGACCAGGTTCACGCTCTGGCGGACGATGTAGGAGAACATGTTGCGCATCAGGCGGGATTCCCGCAGTTTGGGATTGGTCCGGATGGGGACGCCGACGATGCGCAGGTTGTTGCGGCCGGCCTGGATGATGGTTTCCAACGTGTAGGTATAAGTGGAAAAAACATTGAGCTTGAGGGCGGCGGGACGGCTGTACGCGCGGAAGCCGCTGGTGGCGTCCTGCACGCAGGTGCGCGAGAGGCCGCGGACGACGGAACTGCCCATGCGCTGAAGGAGCTTTTTCAGGGGGGAAAAATGCGGGATGCCCTGGATGTCGCGGCAGCCGATGACGACATCGGCCCCGCCGTCCAGGATGGGCCGGACAATTTTTTCGATATCGGCGCCGCAGTACTGATTGTCGCCGTCGGTGTTGACGATGATGTCGGCGCCGTGTTCGAGGGCGTAGGCGAGTCCGGCGCGGAAGGCATTGGCGAGTCCGGTGGAATGGCCCAGATCGAGGATATGGTGGACGCCGGCCGCGCGGGCGATGTCGAGGGTGCGGTCGGTGGAGCCGTCGTTGATGACCAGGATTTCGATGGCCTCGAGGCCGTCGATGTGGCGGGGGAGGTCCGCGAGAGTCTGGGGGAGGGTGTGTTCCTCGTTGAGGCAGGGGATCTGAATGATGAGCTTGGGCATGCGGCCGGTTCCCTACGGGGGGTGTTTGCGTTTGTTTTCGCTGTTTTGGGATATAGAGTAAATCACAAAGTCGCGGGCGGGGGAATAAAAGGCCAACTGCGGCGCGGGATTGTGCGTGCGGATTTCGTGCTCCCGGGGTCCGCCACCCGCCCGCGGGCGCCGGTTTCCCGGAATGAATCCCGCGCCATTCGGGGAACGGCTCGCCCGGCTTCCGGCCCCGGAGGATTGCACGCATTTTGATTGGCACCGGACCGGCAGGGGCTGGTAGGATGCCGCCTGGAAATCGGAGACCGCCATGGAAGAAGTACTGGATATTTTGAGGAAAAACGCGCGCACCAGCCTCGAGGACCTCGCCCGGATGACCCGGCTGACGCCGGCGGCCGTGGCCGAGAAGATCGCGGAGTACGAGAAAAAAGGCACCATCCGGGGCTACCGGGCGCTGGTCAACGAGGACCACCTGCCCAGCGACCGTGTCATGGCGGTCATCGAGGTCAAGGTGCAGCCGGAGCGCGAGGGCGGGTTCGACCGCATCGCGCAGCGGATCAGCGCGTTCGAAGAGGTGGTCAACATGTACCTCATGTCGGGCAAGTACGACCTGCTGCTCTTCGTGGAGGGCAAAACCCTGCGCGCGGTGGCGTCGTTCGTCAGCGAACGCCTGGCGCCGATCGCCGGCGTGCTGTCGACCGGGACGCATTTCATGCTCAAGACCTACAAGCAGGACGGCGTGCTGATGGACCTCGTGCGGGAAGACGACCGCCTGCAGGTCAGCCCGTAGGCGGCCGGGAGAGGAGCGCAGGACCATGAACGGCACCAGCAGGGTGGCGGCGCACGTCAAGGCGCTGCCCTTTTCGGGCATCCGCAAGTTCTTCGACATCGTCGCCCAGCGCAAGGACGTGATCTCGTTCGGCGTCGGCGAGCCGGATTTCGACACCCCGCGGGCCGTGCGCGACGTGGCCGTCTATTCCCTGGAGCGCGGCGAGACCCACTACACCTCGAACCGGGGCGACCCCGGGCTGCGCCAGGCGATCTGCCGCTACGTGGCGCGGCAGTTCGGCGCGCAATACGCCTGGGACACCGAGACGCTGGTGACCGTCGGCGTGAGCGAGGCGATCGACATCGCCCTGCGCACGCTGGTCAATCCCGGCGACGAGGTCATCTACCACGAGCCGTGTTTCGTGAGCTACCGGCCCAGCATCATCATGGCCGGCGGCGTGCCGGTCTGCGTCGAGACCCGCCGCGAGGACCAGTTCCGCCTGACCCGGGCCATGCTCGAAAAGGCCGTCACGAAGAAGACGCGCCTGCTGATGCTCAACTTCCCGTGCAATCCGACCGGCGCGGTCCTGCTGCAGAAGGACGTCGAGGACATCGCCGACTTCTGCATCCAGCACGATTTGCTGCTGTTGACGGACGAGATCTACGCCGAGTTGACCTACGATTCGAAGCATTTCAGCTTCGTGGCGGTGCCCGGCATGAAGGCGCGGACGGTGTTCCTGCACGGGATGTCCAAGGCCTGGGCCATGACCGGCTTCCGCATCGGCTACGCCTGCGCGCCGGCCGAGATCTCCGAAAACATGATGAAGCTGCACCAGTACGCGATCATGAGCGCGCCGACCACCGGCCAGATGGCCGCGGCCGAGGCGCTGGAACGCGGCGACGCGGCGGTCGCGGCCATGGTGACCGAGTATAACCGCCGCCGCAACTACCTGATCTCCGCCTTCCAGGAAATGCGCATTCCCTGCCACACCCCGGCCGGCGCCTTCTACGCGTTCCCCTACATCGGCGACCTGGGACTGTCGTCCGAGGCGTTTGCGATGCGCTTCCTTGAGGAGAAAGGCGTGGCCGTTGTTCCCGGCGACGCGTTCGGCAAGTCCGGCGCGGGCTTCCTGCGCTGCGCCTACGCCACCAGCATGGACAACATCCGCGAGGGGCTGAAGCGCATGGCCGAGTTCGTGGCCAAGGTGCGCGCGGAAAAGAAGAAGTAGCCCGGCCCCTTCGGACGGATCCGCCGGATTCGTCCGGGTGTTTACGGCCGCCAGAGGTACTGGCGGCGGGGCGTGGCGGCGGCGGAAAGCAGGGCCTGCAGGTTGGGCAGGCGCGCCCGCACTCCCAGCAGCTGCTCGAAAAAGCCCTTTTCAGCCGCGTAGGTCACCACGAAGAGGTCGTCCACGCCGAGCAGGTCGCACATCTCGTCCAGGGTTTCCTCCCAGTAGCCGATGGCGTCCACGAGCCGGTTTTTCAGGGCCTCCTCCGCGGTGAATAAACGGCCGTCGGCCAGCTCCTTCACCGCGGTCTTCTTGAGCCCGCGGCCCGCGGCGACCAGGTCCACGAACCGGGCATGCATGGCGTCAATCGAAGCCTGCAACAGTTGGACCTCTTCGGGATCCACGGGGTGAAAGGGATTGAGCAGGTCCTTGTGCTTGCCGGATTTGATGGTCGTGTCGGTCACGCCGACCTTCTCGCTGAGCCCCTGGAGGTTGAACGTCTGCAGGATGACGCCGATCGAGCCGATCAGCGCGGTGGGCTGGACGACGATCCGGTCGGCCGGCGCCGAAATGTAGTAGCCGCCGGAGGCCGCCAGGTCGTGGACCAGCACCGCCAGCCGGCGGTCGGCGCGGCTCTCCTTGAAGAGCGTCAGCTCCCGGTGGATTTCATCGGCGGCGGTGACGTCGCCGCCGGGCGAATCCACTTCGAGGATGATCCCGGCCACCGTTTCGTCCTGGCGGGCGGCGCGGATCTGGCGCAGGCAGTCCTCGACGGGATCGAGGCTGCCGAGCCAGCCGCCGTCGAGCTCGCGGGTCAGGATGCCGGTGAACCAGATGCGGACGACTTTCGCGGTGCCGGCGCCGTAGGAGTGGGTTTCGGTGAACTGGGGGAATTCGTCTTCGCCCCGGCCTGCGGAGGTCGCCGGGACGCCGGCCAGCACGCCGACCGCGGCGAGGTTGATCAACAGGCTGAGGCCCAGGATGGCGACTAGCGCGGCGATGACGATCCAGAACGGCCAGTGGTGGCACCGGGTGGCAGGGGCGGCGGGGGGACACAGGTTGACGGCGTGTTTCATGGGCCGCAAGGTAACACGGGCGGGAATCATCGGAAAGCTGAATCATTCCGGCCTTTTCCAGGCCGTGCCCAGGCCGTAGAATGGACCGGAAATGAAGCAGGCCCACATCGCCTACTACGTCACGGCCCACGGCTATGGGCACGGGGTGCGTTCCTGCGACATCCTGGGCGCGCTGCTGGCGGCGCACCCGGCGGTGAAGATCACGGTGACCACGGATCTGCCGGAGGGATTCCTGCGCAGCCGGCTGCCGCCGGCTGCCGGGCGGCTGGCGGTGCGGCCGGGCGCGTTCGACGTCGGCATGGTGCAGAAGGACTCCATTCGCGTGGATGTGGATGCGACCCTCGCAGAGGCGCTGGAACTGCTGGCCGAGCGGCCCCGGCTGGTGGATTACGAGGCGGAAATGCTGCGCGGGGAGGGGGCGGACCTGGTCGTGGCGGACATTCCGGCGATCCCGCTCGAAGCGGCGGCGGAAGCGGGGATTCCCGCGGTCGCCGTCGGCAATTTCGCGTGGGACTGGATCTACGCGCCGTTCGCCGCGCGCGATCCGCGCTGGCGGCCGGTGATCCGGATGTTTGAAGAGGGTTACCGCCAGGCGAAACTGCTCTTGAAGCTGCCGTTTTCCCCGGCCATGGGGGTTTTTCCGAAGCACGTGGACATTCCGCTGCTCGCCAAGCCGGGACGGGTGCGGCGCGCGGAACTGGCCCAGTTGACGGGGGCGGACCCGCGCAAGCGCTGGGTGCTGCTGTCGTTCACCAACCTGGCCTGGGACGAGCAGGCCCTGAAGGCGGTGGCGGCCTTGGACGAATATGAATTCTTCACTGTGAAGCCGCTGGAGTGGCCCGGACGCCGGAACATCCGGGCGGTGGATCGGGAAACCGTCGGATTTTCGGACGTACTGGCCAGCTGCGACGTGGCCGTGTCCAAGCCCGGCTACGGCATCCTGAGCGACTGCGTGGCGAACGCGAAGCCGCTGGTTTATGCGGAGCGCGAGGATTTTGTCGAATACGCCGTGCTGGAACGGGAATTGAAGCGGTTCCTGGCCAACGTCCATATCCCCGCGGCAGACTTATACGCCGGGCGGCTCGGGCCGGCGCTGGCGGCCGTGCCTGCGGTGCCCGCGCCGCCGGAAACCCTGCCCGGCGGCGGCGCCGAGCAGGCGGCCGCGATCCTGATCGGGATGAGTAGATAGAATAACCGCAAATGGACCCAAATGAACGCATATATGTTGAAAACGAGTTAAGTTACAAAACCACAACTTCAAGTATCCCAAACGAAATGGAAGAAAGTGGTTTTGACCGGGCCGGCAGAAAAATGTCTCATTTGCGTTCATTTGCGTCTATTTGCGGTTGAGAATGACCCGATATAAATCCATCCGGGTTCTGGCGGTCATCCCGCCGATGACCCAACTGAACACGCCGTATCCGGCCACGGCGTGTTTGACGGGCTTCCTGCGCTCGCGCGGCGTGGCGGCATTCCAGGAGGACTTCGCTCTGAAGCTCGTGTTGGCGCTGTTTTCGCGCGCCGGCCTGGAGAAGATCCGGAAAGCGGCGGCCGGGAAACGGGCGGAATCGGTCCGGTCGTTTCGGAAGCAGTTCGATCAATATGCGGCCACGATGGAAGCCGTCGTGGCGTTCTTGCAGGGCAAGGATCCGACCCTGGCCCACCGCATCTGCACGCGTCGTTTCCTGCCGGAGGGTCCGCGGTTCCGGAACCTGGAGGTTTTCCAGGCGGAGGAGGGCGGCGACCCGCTGGCGTGGGCGTTCGGTGCGCTGGGAACGCAGGACCGGGCCAAGCATCTGGCCACGCTGTACCTCAACGATATCGCCGATGCCATCCGCGCCGGCGTGGATCCGCGCTTCGAATTTGCGCGCTATGGCGAATCGCTGGCGCGGAGCCGGCCGACGTTCGATCCGCTGGCCCGGGCGCTGGCGGCAAAACCGACGCTGGTGGAGAAAATATTGCAGACGCTGGTCCGCGAGGCGCTGGCCCGGCACCGGCCAAACCTGGTGCTGGTGTCGGTTCCGTTTCCGGGGTGCGTGCACGGGGCCTTCCGGATCGCGCAGGCGGTCAAGGCGGTTGACCCGCGCATCGTCACGGCGCTCGGCGGGGGCTTCGTGAATACGGAACTGCGCGAACTGACCGAGCCGCGCGTGTTCGACTTCTTCGATTTCGTGACGCTCGACGACGGCGAGCGGCCGGTGCTGGCGCTGGCGGAGCATTTGCGCGGTGAACGGCCGCGGGACCGGCTGGTGCGCACGTTCATCCGGAAACAGGGGCGGGTGCAACTGATTAATACCGGCGAACCGGACATTCCCTTTGCGAAGACGGGCACACCCACGTGGGATGGCCTGCCGCTGGACCGGTACCTTTCCGTGCTGGACCTGCTGAACCCGATGCACCGGCTGTGGTCGGACGGGCGCTGGAACAAGCTGGCGGCGGCGCACGGCTGCTATTGGCGTCAATGCACTTTCTGCGACACCTCGCTGGACTACATCGCCCGCTACGAAGTGCTGCCGGCCAAGGTGCTGGCGGACCGCATCGAAGCGGCGATCGCCGAGACGGGTCAGACCGGATTCCATTTCACGGACGAGGCCGCGCCGCCGGCCGCGCTGCGGGCGCTAGCCGCGGAGCTCAAGCGGCGGAAACGGGCGATATCCTGGTGGAGCAACATCCGGTTCGAGAAGGCGTTCACGCCGGAGCTGTGCCGGGAGCTGGCGGAGAGCGGGTGCCTCGCGGTCTCGGGCGGGCTGGAGGCGGCGTCGGACCGCCTGCTGAAACGGATGAACAAGGGTGTGACGGTGGCCCAGGCCGCGCGAGCGGCCAAGGCGTTCAGCGACGCGGGCATCCTGGTCCACGCCTATCTGATGTACGGCTTTCCGACGCAGACAGTCCAGGAAACGGTCGACGCGCTGGAAACGGTGCGACAATTGTTCGCGGTCGGCTGTATCCAGTCTGGCTACTTCCACCGGTTTGCCTGCACCGTGCATTCACCGGTGGGGCGGCATCCGGAGCGGTTCGGCGTGAAACGAGAGCCGCTGTCTCCCGCGCCGTTTGCCCGGAACGACATCCGGGTTGCCGATCCGGCGGGCGGAAACCATGACATACTGGGCCGCGGGCTGCAGAAAGCCCTCTACAACTTCATGCACGGCGTGGGCTTGGAAGCCGACGTCCGTTTCTGGTTCGACCGCCGCGTGCCGCGCCCGGCCGTCAGGGTGGATTACATCGCCCGGATCCTGTCCGAAGTGGCCCAGCCTTGACGGGCCACGCGAAAAGAGTATACGCCTTTCCCGTTTATTCCCTGTCCAGCCAGACTGGAATTCGTTGTGCAAATGTCCGTCAAACAAGCCGCCCGGATCCTGCGCTTTTCCGAGCGCAACCTGCGGGAACGCATCGAGAAGGGCGAGATCCCTTCCCAATGCGTGAACGGCCGGCATTTTCTCAATCGGGACGAGTTGATTGAATGGGCGACCGCCCGCGGCCTGCCGGTGCAGTTGCCGGCAGAGGATGCGGCGGAAGCCATGCCGACCCTGGGTGCGGCGCTGACGGCCGGGGGCATCGTGCATGGTCTGGCCGGGACGGACAAGGATTCCGTCTTGCGCCAACTGGTTGCCCGCATGCCCTTGCCGGCGGATGTCGATCCCGGTTTCCTGCACAGCGTTCTGCTGGCGCGCGAGGCGCTGGGATCGACCGCCGTGGGCGAGGGCGTGGCAATTCCGCATCCGCGCAGCCCCATCCTCCTGCGCGTACCGAAGGCGCTGGTTACGCTGTGCTTCCTGGAGCAGCCCATCGATTTCGGGGCGCTCGACGGCAAGCCCGTGCACGCCTTGTTCTCGATGATCAGTCCGACCACGCGGATACATCTGCATTTGCTCTCCCTGCTGGCCTTCGCGCTCCGGGACCCCGCTTTCCGGGGGTGCATTGCCCGGCGCGCGAGCGCCGACGAGATCCTGGCGGCGGTCCGCCGCCTCGAGGCGGATGCCGCCTTAAGGAAATAAGGCGCGCAGATGACGGCGGACGCATCCATCCACTTGTTTCTTCTGCTTTGGGCGCTCGGCGTGCTTCTGATCTCCGGCGTGGCGTCGGCCTTGGCCGGCCGCTGGTCCGAACGCAGTTCGGTCGCCGTGGGGATGGCCGGCGCCGGGTTGGCCTGCCTGGTCGGCTTGGCGGCCGCCCTCGCCGGTCTGACGGCCCGGGCGACGGGAACCGTCATGCTTCCTTGGAACATGCCTTACGGGGCGTTTTCCCTGGGCCTCGATCCGCTGAGCGCGTTCTTCCTGATTCCGCTCTTTTTGCTTTCGGGTTTGGCGGCGGTGTATGCGCTGGGCTACTTCGCGCCTTGGAAGGGCCGCAATCCGGGGCGGTTCTGGTTCTTCTACAACCTTCTCGTGGCGAGCATGGCCCTGGTGGTGCTGGCGCGGAACGGCGTCCTGTTCCTCGTGGCCTGGGAGGTTATGAGCCTCGCTTCGTTTTTCCTGGTGGTGTTCGACGACCGGGATGCCGCCACCCGGGATGCCGGCTGGGTTTATCTGGTCGCCACCCACATGGGCACGGCGTTTCTGATCGCCTTGTTCATCCTCCTGGGCCGGGCTGGCGGGTCGCAGGAGTTTTCTGCGTATGCGGTCCCGGCCGGTTCAGCCGGGATGCTGTTCCTGCTGGCCCTGGCCGGGTTCGGCACCAAGGCGGGCCTGTTTCCGCTGCATGTCTGGCTGCCGGAAGCTCACCCGGCGGCACCCAGCCCTGTCTCGGCGGTGATGTCGGGTGTGATGATCAAGACCGGCATCTACGGCATGGTCCGGATGCTGGCGGTCCTGGGCGCGGTTCCCGGCTGGTGCGCCTGGCTGGTGCTGGGGATCGGCGCGGTCTCGGGCGTGCTGGGGGTGCTGTTTGCGCTGGCGCAGCACGACCTTAAGCGCCTGCTGGCCTACCACAGCGTCGAGAACATCGGCATCATCACGCTGGGCCTCGGCCTCGGCCTGCTGGGCGTCCATTACGGAATCCCGGCGGTGGCGGCGCTGGGGTTTGCCGGCGGGCTTCTGCATGTGCTGAACCACGCCTTGTTCAAGGGCCTCCTGTTCCTCGGGGCGGGGGCGGTGGCGCACGCCACCGGCACGCGCGACATCGAACAGCTGGGCGGCCTGCTGAAGCGGATGCCGTGGACGGGGGCGGCCTTCCTCGCGGGTTCGGTGGCGATCTGCGGCCTGCCGCCGTTCAACGGATTCGCCAGCGAATTCCTGATCTATGTCGGCGCGTTCCGGACGTTGCTGGCCAGCGGCGGCCTCGCGCTGGGCGGCCTGGTGGCGGTGGTGGCTTTGGCGCTGATCGGCGGTCTGGCGGCGGCCTGTTTTACCAAGGCGTTTGGCATCGTGTTCCAGGGCGAGCCGCGCTCCCCCGCGGCGGCCGCCGCGCACGAAGCGCCGCGTTCGCTGGTGGCGCCGATGCTGGTGCTGGCGGCGCTCTGCCTGGCCATCGGCCTGGGCGCCGGCGCCGTGATGCGCGCGCTCGAGCCGGCGGTGGCCCAGCTGGCCGGGCCGGTCGCCCTGCCGGATGCGCCGCGCTGGATCTTCCCGATCACGTTGGGAACCGTCCTGGCGATGCTGATCGTCTTGACGCTGGTCTTGGTCTGGTTCCGCCGCCGGCTGCTGGCCGGCCGGTTCGTCCGCGCGGCCGGCACGTGGGATTGTGGCTATGCGGCCCCGGCCGCGAGCATGCAGTACACCGCCACGGGTTTTGCCCAACCCCTGACCAGCGGCGTGCAGGCGATTCTGCGCCCGCAGGTGGACGCCCGCCTGCCGCAGGGCGTGTTTCCGGCCGCCGCCTCTTATGAAAGCCACACGCCGGACATGGCGCGAGCACGCCTGTATGATCCATTGTTCCGCCGGCTGGCCGACGGACTGGGCTGGTTCCGCTGGCTGCAGCAGGGTAGGGTGCACTGGTATGTCCTGTATATCGTCGTGGTTCTGATGGGTCTGCTGGCCTGGGCGCTGGTGTCATGAACGCGGCTTCCAGCCTCCATCCCGTGCTGGCGCTGCTGCTGGCGCCGCTGCTGCCCGGCGTGATCAACCGGGTCAAGGCGCTGTACGCCGGCCGCCGCGGCCCGCCCCTGCTGCAACTGTACTTCGATTTGTGGAAGCTGTTTCGCAAGGGGGCGGTCTACAGCCGCACCACGACCTGGGTGTTCCGGGCCGGGCCGCTGGTCAACTTCGCCGGCTTGGCCGCCGCGCTGGTCCTGCTGCCGCTCGGGCGGGTCGCGGCCCCGGTTTCCTTCGCGGGCGATCTGATCCTGCTGGCCTATCTGCTGGGGCTGGGGCGGTTCGCCACCGTTGCCGCCGCGCTGGACACGGGCTCGAGCTTCGAGGGCATGGGCGCCAGCCGCGAAGTGCAGTTCGCGGTGTTTGCGGAGCCGGCCTTGCTGGTCGGCCTCGCCGCGCTGGCCCGCGCGACGCAGTCGCTGTCGCTTTCGGCCATGTACGCGGTTTGGCCGGCAGCCACACTGCCCGTGCTGGCGCTGCTGGGCGCGGGGCTGTTCATCCTGTTCCTGGCGGAGAACTGCCGCATCCCCGTCGACGATCCCAACACGCACCTCGAGCTGACCATGATCCACGAAGTCATGGTGCTCGACCACGGGGGCGTGGATTTTGGGTTCGTGCTGTGGGGATCCGCTCTGAAGCTGTGGGTGCTGGGCGCGCTGCTAACGGGGCTGCTGCCGCCGCCCGCCACGGGCCGGCCGCTGGTGGATCTGGTCGTGGGCGCAGGTTGGTTGCTGGCCCTGGCCGCGGCGACGGGCGTGGTGGAATCCGTCATGGCGCGCGTGCGCCTGTTGCGCGTGCCCCAGCTGCTGGTGGGTGCGGGCGTATTGTGCGCGCTTGGGCTGCTGCTGACTTTCCGGTGAAGCCATGAACGGCGCCATCGAAATCATCCTGATCTTTCTGGTTCTGGCAAACCTGATTTTGCTGGGCGCGAGCCGACTGCGGAATGCGATCCGCATTGTGGCATGGCAGGGCCTGATCCTGGGCCTGCTGCCGTGCCTGGCGCACCGGGAGGGCCTGGCTTGGGCGGCCGTCCTGTTGGGGGTGGGCAGCGCGGGCATCAAAGGCTTTGTCTTTCCGGCCCTGCTCAACCGCGCCTTGCGCGAAACCCAGGCCAGCCGCGAGATCGAGCCGTTCATCGGCTATATCCTGTCGCTGCTGGCAGGGGTGGGGGCGCTGACGCTCTCGCTCTGGTTCGGGGCGCGCCTGCCGCTGCCCTGGCCGCTGGCGTCGGGGTTGCTCGTTCCGGCGGGCCTGTTCACGGTCTGGACGGGGCTGTTCCTAATCGTGGCGCGACGCAAGGCCATCACGCAGGTACTGGGCTACATCGTGTTGGAGAACGGTATCTTCACCCTGGGCATGGTGCTGGTCGAGGCCATGCCGCTGCTGGTGGAACTGGGCGTCCTGCTGGACATCTTCGTGGCGGTTTTTGTCATGGGCATCATCGTGTTCAACATCAACCGCGAATTCGACCATATCGATTCGGACCAGTTGGCGGCGCTGAAGGAGGGCGAGCCATGATTTTCGCCCTGGTCTTCCTGCCGCTGGGCGCCGCGTTGGCGGCCATGCTGATCCGGCCGGACCGGCTGCGCCGCGCGCTGCTGGTGGCCGTGGCCGCGGCCCATGCAGTGCTGACGGGCGTGTGCTGGTTTTCACCGCCGGCCTGTGCGCCGGGAGCCTGGCTCGGTCTCGACCCGGCCGGCCGGCTGTTTCTGGGCATCACGAGCCTGCTGTTCCTCGCGGCTTCGGTTTACGCCGTCCACAGCCTGGGCCAGGGCCGCGGCGGCCGGGGGCGCCAGACGGAGGAGGACACCGGTTCGGTGTTCGTGAATGCGCCGGAAGCCGTGTTCACCGCCTGCCTGCTGGTGTTCCTTTCCACGATGACCCTGGTGACGGCCAGCCAGCATCTGGGCCTGCTCTGGGTGGCCGTGGAGGCGACCACGCTGGCGACGGCCCCGCTGATCTATTTCCACCGGCAGCCCAGTTCCCTCGAAGCCACGTGGAAATACCTGCTGGTGTGTTCCGTCGGCATCGCGCTGGCGCTGCTCGGCAACTTCCTGGTCGTGGTGGCGGCCGCCGCCGCCGACGGCACGGGCGGCACGCTGCTGGTGCCGGAACTGGTGGCGCGCGCCGGGCAACTGCAGCCGGCCTGGCTCAAGGCTGCGTTTGTTTTCATGCTCGTCGGGTACGGCACCAAGATGGGTTTGGTGCCGATGCATACCTGGCTGCCGGACGCCCACAGCGAGGCGCCGTCGCCGGTTTCCGCGTTGCTGTCGGGCGCTTTGCTCAACTGCGCGTTCCTCGGCATCCTCCGGGCGCATGCCATCTGCGCGGCGGCCGGAATGGATCTGTTCAGCGGGCAGCTGCTGGCGGGCTTCGGCCTGCTGTCGATGGTCGTGGCGGCGGCGTTCATCGTGAACCAGCCGGACTTCAAGCGCCTGCTGGCGTATTCGAGCGTGGAGAACATGGGCCTGCTGGCGCTGGGCGCGGGCATCGGCGGCACGGCCATGTACAGCGCGCTGCTCCACGCGGTGAACCATTCGGTGGTGAAGGCCAGCCTGTTCCTGGTCGCCGGCAACCTGCTGGCCGCCTACCGCACGAAAACCATCGCGAAGGTTTCCGGCGCCGCGCGCCTGCTGCCCGTCAGCGGCGGCCTCTGGCTGGCGGGGCTGTTCGCGATCAGCGGCACGCCGCCGTTCGGCACTTTCATCAGCGAATTCACCCTGCTGCGGGCCGCCCTTGGGCGGGGTCACGGGATCTGGGCCGCTATGGCCCTGCTGGCGCTGACCGTTGCGTTCGTCGGCCTGGCCCGCGCCTTCCTCGCCATGGCGCTGGGGCGCGAACCGGAAGGGCCGGCGTCGCCGCGCGAAGCCTGGGCGGCCATCCTGCCGCCGCTGATCCTGCTGGCGGTTGCGCTGGGCCTGGGCCTCTGGATTCCGCAGGGCTTGCAAACCGTGCTGGCGGCGGCCAGCCATTTGCTGGGAGGCGGCGCGCCATGAGCCTGGCCATTCGCCATTTGGAGAAAGCCGCCACCGGGCAGATCCCGGTGGTGCCGGTCGTGGAATTCCGCCGTGGTATTCTGGACGATGTGGCCGCGGGCGGCCGGCTGGTGGCATTCTTCGGGGCGCCGCAGGGCGCGGACGCGGTTCGCCTGACAGCCGTGCTGGCTGACGACCGGACCGGGGAACTGCGCCTGTGGGCGACGGATCCGGGCGAATCCTATCCCGCGCTGGCGGCGGAGTGTCCGCAGGCCGCGGGCTTCGAGCGCGAGATCGCGGAGCAATGGGGCGTGCGGCCGGAAGGCCATCCCTGGCTCAAGCCGCTGCGGTTCCATCGTTCCTATCGCCCGGGCCGCGATGCCTGGGGCCGCCCGGAGCCGGCGCTGCCCGCGCCCTCGGTAATGGACTTTTTCCGCGTGGCCGGCGCGGGCATCCACGAGGTGGCGGTCGGTCCGGTGCATGCGGGCATCATCGAACCAGGGCATTTCCGCTTCCAGTGCCACGGCGAGGAAGTGCTCCACCTGGAAATTTCGCTCGGCTATCAGCATCGCGGCATCGAACGCGCGCTGGCGGGCGGCCCGCATCCGCGGACCATCCACCACCTGGAAACGCTGGCGGGCGACACCACCCTCGGGCATGCGCTGGCCCATTGCCAGGCCCTCGAAGCCCTCGCCGGCTGCCGCGTGCCCGCCCGCGCCCAGGCGCTGCGGGCCGTGGCCCTCGAACTGGAACGCCTGGCGAACCATACCGGCGATCTTGGCGCGCTGGCCGGCGATGTCGGCTTCCTGCCGACGTCGTCCTATTGCGGGCGCCTGCGCGGCGACTTTCTGAACATGACGGCCTTGCTGTGCGGCAGCCGCTTCGGGCGCGGCTTCGTGCGCTCCGGCGGCGTGGCCTTCGACGTGGATGCCGCCCGGCTGGAAGATCTGCTCGCGCGCCTGGCCGCCACGTTCCGCGACACGGCCGGGGCGGTGAATCTGCTCTGGGAGACCGCTTCGGTCATGGCCCGCTTTGAAAACACCGGCACGGTTTCCACGGACACCGCGGTGGAACTGGGGCTGGTGGGGCCCGCCGCGCGCGCCAGCGGCCGCGAGCTCGATATCCGCCGGGATTTCCCCTCGGGCATCTACCGTTTCGCGCAGCTGCCGCTTTCGTCGTTCACCAGCGGCGATGTATTCGCCCGCGCCTACGTGCGCTGGATGGAAATCCAGCGCTCCGTCGAGTTCATCCGGGAACTGGCGGCGGCGCTGCCGGCCGGACCCGTCCGCGCGCCCTGCGGCCCGTTGGCGCCGGAGACCACGGTGGTTTCGCTGCAGGAAGGCTGGCGCGGCGAGATCGCGCATGTGGTCTCCACGGACGGCGCCGGACGCTTCGCCCGCTACAAGGTGGTGGACCCTTCGTTCCACAACTGGCCGGGGCTGGCCCTCGCCCTGCGCAGCCAGCAGATTTCGGACTTTCCGCTCTGCAACAAGAGCTTCAACCTCTCCTACTGCGGGCACGACCTATGAGCCGGATCCTGTACGAACGCTGGCGCCAGAAAAACCGCACGGTGGCCTATCCCGCCCAGCCCCCCACGCTGCCCGACCGCCTGCGCGGCGCGCCGGAGCTGACGCCGGCAAAATGCCCGGACGGCTGCGCGGCCTGCATCGCCGCCTGCCCCACCGGGGCGCTGGCCCGCCGCAACGGGATGTTGCAGCTCGACCTGGGCAAGTGCCTGTTCTGCGGCGACTGCCAGGCCGCGTGTCCCCACGGAGCGATTCGGCTGACCACGGATCACCGGCTGGCTGCACGCACGCGCGGCGACCTGGTGATCGGCGCCGGCGAGCGCAAGCTGGCCGCCGCCCTTGATGCGAAGCTGAAAAGCCTTTTCGGCCGGTCGCTCAAGCTGCGGCAGGTCAGTGCCGGCGGCTGCAACGCCTGCGAGGCGGACACCAACGTGCTCGGCACGGTGGTGTTCGACCTGGGCCGCTTCGGCATCCAGTTCGTGGCCTCCCCGCGGCATGCCGACGGCCTGCTGATTACCGGCCCGGTGCCGGAAAACATGGCGCTGGCGCTGAAGAAGACCTACGACGCGCTGCCCGAACCGCGGATCGTCATCGCCGTGGGTGCCTGTGCGATCTCGGGCGGGCCGTTCGCCGGGCATGCGGAAGTGCGCAACGGCGCCGATGCCCTTGTGCCGGTTGACCTTTACATCCCCGGCTGCCCGCCGCACCCGGTCACGATCCTGGACGGCCTCCTGCGCCTGTTGGGCCGGCTCGGACCGGCCTGACCGCCGGACGAGCCGGGCACGGCGGACGAAAAAAAATTGTTTCCCGGGGGGTTCCCCCTTGTGCGGCCGGATTTCTTCTGCGATAAGAACGCGCAGGATTCGGTTCAACAAAAGGAAACAACACATCATGGCGAAATTCTCGGGCAAGGTTCTGATGATTGGTTACGGTTCGGTGGCGCAGTGCACGCTGCCGCTGCTGCTCAAGCTGGCGAAGGTGCCCGCGAAAAGCATCACCGTGATGGACTTCGAGAACAAGCGCCCGGAACTGAAGCCGTGGATCGCACAGGGGGTGCAGTTCGTCCGCGACCGGATCACGCGCGAAAACCTGGACGCGAAGCTGAGCCAATACCTGAAGGCCGGTGATTTGCTGATCGACCTGGCCTGGAACATCGACTGCTGCGAAATCCTGCAATGGTGTCATGACGCGGGCGTGCTGTACATCAACACCTCGATCGAGCTGTGGGATCCGTACGCGGGCGCCAAGAACAAGCACCCGACCGAGAAGACGCTGTACCACCGGCGCATGGCAATCCGCAAGATGCTGGCGCGGTGGAAGACGCCGGGCGCGACGGCGGTGCTGGAGCACGGCGCGAACCCGGGCCTGATCTCGCACTGGACGAAGCGCGGCCTGCTGGACATCGCGGCGGCAGTGGTGGCCGAGAAAAAGGTCAAGGGCGCGAAGGCCGAAAAGATCGCCCATCTGGCGCGGACGCAGACGTTCAACGAGCTGGCGATGGAACTGGGCGTGAAGGTCATTCACTGCAGCGAACGCGACACGCAGATCTCCGACGTGCCGAAGGCCGTGGACGAGTTCGTCAACACCTGGAGCATCGAGGGCTTCCGCGAGGAAGGCATCACGACATCGGAGCTGGGCTGGGGCACGCACGAGAAGGAGCTGCCGGCGCTGGCCTACACGCACAAGACCGGGCCGAAGAACCAGATCTGTCTCGCGCGGATGGGCATGAACACGCGCGTGCGCACCTGGGTGCCCCACTACACGGTCGAGGGCATGGTGGTGCGCCACGGCGAGGCCTTCACGATTTCGGACTTCCTGACGGTGTGGAAGAACGGCAAGGCGCGCTACCGCCCGACGATGCACTATGCCTACTGCCCGTGCGACGCGGCGATCATCTCGCTGCACGAACTGCGCGGCCGCAACTACGAGCTGCAGCCCAAGCTGCGCATCATGGGCGACGAGATCACCGAAGGCCGCGACATCCTCGGCGCGCTGCTCATGGGCCACGCGTTCAATTCATGGTGGACCGGCAGCGACCTGAGCATCACCCACGCGCGCAAGATGGTCCCGCACCAGAACGCGACGACCCTGCAGGTGGCCATCTCCGTGGTCGCCGCGGCGATGTGGATGTGCGACCACGCCGAAGAAGGCGTGTGCTCGCCGGAAGATTTGCCGCACGAGTTCGTGCTGGGCGTGGCGGATCCGTACCTCGGCAAGAATCTGTCGATTCCGGCCGACTGGACGCCGCTGAAGCACTACGAAAACCATTTCCAGGGCTACAACCGGCCGGCGATCGACCGGAAGGATCCCTGGCAGTTCAAGAACTTCCTGGTGCAGGACTACGCGTAGCGCGGCTGCGGCGGAACCTCCGTCCGCGGAAAGGAGCGGCTCCATGGTCACGAAGACGCAACTGAAGAAACTGGCGAAGGAATACGGCACGCCGCTGTTCGTGGTGGACCACGACCAGCTGCGGAAAAACCTCGCGGAATTCAAGCGGTACCTGCCCAAGGTACAGCCCTATTTCGCGGTGAAATCGAATTCCCTGCCGGAGATCGTGCGCACGCTCTACCGGGCCGGCGCGAGCTTCGACGTGGCGTCGATCGCCGAGTTCAAGACGGTCTACGAGAACATCCGGAACCTGCCGCCCAAGGAGCGCCAGGACTTCATCTGGGACAAGATCATCTACGCGCATCCGATCAAGGCCGAGGAGACGTTGCGCGAGCTGGAGCCCTACAAGCCGCTGGTGACCTTCGACAACGAGGAGGAAATCCGCAAGGTGAAGCAATTCGCGCCGCACGCGGGCATGGTGCTGCGCCTCAAGGTGCCGAACACGGGCGCGATGGTGGAGCTGTCGTCGAAGTTCGGCGCGGACCCGGGGCAGGCGGTGGACCTGATCGAAAAGACCCATGCGGCGGGCCTGGTGGTGGAGGGCCTGAGCTTCCACGTCGGCAGCCAGACGACGAACTTCCAGAACTACGCGCAGGCGCTGAACCTGGCGGCGGGCATCCTCAGGGAGGCGCGGCTGCGCGGCTTCAAGGACCTGAAGCAACTCGACATCGGCGGCGGCTTCCCGGCGCCCTACGACGCCAACGTGCGGCCGCTCAAGGCGCTGGCGAAAGTGATCAACTCCGAATGCCGGCGGCTG
The DNA here is from genome assembly GCA_964393515.1 of uncultured Verrucomicrobiota bacterium. GTDB lineage: Bacteria > Verrucomicrobiota > Kiritimatiellia > CAIQIC01 > Lenti-01 > Lenti-01. The sequence continues at coordinate 8,215 of CAYMTY010000001.1, read as the reverse complement.
TTCCCGAAGGATGTCGCGATCCTGGCGGAGCCGGGGCGCTTCCTGGTGGCGACGGCGTGCACGGCGGTGGCGGAAGTCATCGGCAAGGCGGACCGCGACGGCAAGCGCTGCTACTACATCAACGACGGTGTGTACCACACGTACTCGGGCATCATCTTCGACCACTGCAAGTATCCGGTGAAGGCCTTCAAGAAGGGGTCGACGCAGCTGTGCGCCGTGTTCGGGCCGACCTGCGACGCGCTGGATACCATCGGGCTGTCGGAGGAATTGCCGGATCTGGAGATCGGCGACCTGGTCTACAGCGAGAACATCGGCGCCTACAGCCACGCCTCGTCCACCTGGTTCAACGGCTTCCCGCCGGCGACCGTCGTGCACGTCAACGAATAGCCGCACCGCTGTCCGCGTGCGGGGGCTCGCGGATCGTGTCTCGGAGAACTGTTTTCCACACGGTGGAAAATATTTTTCCATTGTGTGGAAAATCGGCGGTCCGGCCGCTGCCGGATTCCATGGCGTGGAAAAATCCGCGAGCCGCGACTCCCCGCCTGGGGGGCTTCAGGTGGACTTGAGGGCGTGGAGGGCGCGTTCGTTGGCGGGGGTGGGGATGCCGTGTTCGCGGCCGAGGCGGCAGACGGTTCCGGCAAAGAGGTCCACTTCGGGGATGCGCCCGGCCTCGATGTCCTGCAGCATGGAGGTGCGGTTTTCCGGCGAAGCCTTGCGGATGACGCCTTCAGCCCAGGCGGGCACCTCGGCGGCGCCGGCCACGCCGAGGGCGGCGCCGAGGGCGGCAGCCTCATCCATGAGGGCGCGGGCGAAGCGCATGGCTTCGGAATCCTGCTGGATGGCGCCGTTGGGCCGGCGCAGGACGGCCTGGGCCTGGTTGATGCCGATGTTGAGGATGTACTTCTGCCACTGGGCGGCGCGCATGTCCGCCGGGACGTCGTGGCGGATGCCGAGGCGCCGCAAGAAATCCGCCACGGCCTGCACCCGGGGGGCGGGGGGCGTGTTGACGGCTTCGCCGAAAATGAGCTTGTCGCCGCCGCCCTGGACCACGGCGTTGCCGGTGCGCATGGAGCTTTCGCAATAGACAAAGCCGTACAGGACGCGGGCCCAGCCGAAGGTTTCCGCAAGGATGTCCTGCGCGGTGATGCCGTTGAGAAGAGGCAGGATTTGCGTGTGTTCGTCGACAACCGCAGCGATGACCGGAATGGAGTCGCGCAACGCGGTGGATTTAACGGCGACGAGCACGAGGCCCGCGGGCGGTCCGGGATTTTCCGGGGTGACGTAGTTCAGATCGAGTCGCCGGCCGTTGAAGGAGGGCGGATCGGCCCGGTAGCGGGCGATGCGGGCGGCATCGGCGACGACCCGGAGCGTCGCGGGCGCGCGGGCGGAGATCTGGGCGGCGTACAGGATGCCGATGGCGCCCAGGCCGACGAGCGCGGTGCTTTGGATGGGCGGCGGATTGGGCGTCGGACTGGACATGTTGGAAAAGGTAGACAAAGAGGCGCAGAAGGACAAGCCCGGCTGAATTTAGTCGGGCAGCAACAGGATGAAGGCCCGCGCCAGGGGGTGCGTGGGCGCCGTGAAATGCAGGAGCCGGTCTTTGCGGCACACGAGACCGCCGGCGCGCAGGGTTTGAACGTGACGCTGGAGGTTCCCGAATTCCGTGCGGATTTCCTTTTGCAAGGCATACACGCTTTTCGGGGCCTGCATCAGCGATTTCAGGATGGCGATCCGTTTGGGATGGGCCAAACCGTTCGCGATGGCCCGGATGGTGGCAACCTGGCCTGCGGCCGCGGATGAAAAGGCGGCTTTGAGGGCTTTCAGGAGCGGCGCGGCGGAAGCCACCTGCGGATCCGCCCCCAACCGGTAGATCAAGGCGGCCCCCCGGTGCTCCGGCTGCAGCAGGCCGCGCGACTGAATGCGGCGGAGTTCCTGGCTGGCGTCGGAGCGCCCGATCTCCATGGCCCGGGCCAGTTCGGTCACGTTGCGACCGGGTTGATCATGCAGGGCTCGCAACAGGCGGAGGCGGGTGTCTCCGGAGAGCATCCGGCAGGTGCGCCACAGGGTGGGGTTCAGGTTTTGCATGGAGGGCTATAGTCTCCAGGTTTATAAACATCATTACTATTCATGTTTATAAATATAGTCAGTATACAGCGCAAGATCAACCCGAGTGGCGCAAGCGGGCTGGCCGGCGCGGGGCGGTCGGATTAGGGCTCGCGGGCGACCAGGAGCTGGACGGGGCCGTTGTCCGGCTTGGCGGGCTGCAGGGTGAAGGAATTGAGAATGGCGGGCAGAAGGCAGGTGGCCCGGCGCTGGAGGATCATGGCCGGTTGGCCCGGGGTTTTGATGCGCACGTCGCCGTTGACCGGGAAGAGGATCAGGAAGCTCGCGGAATCGTGCTCGATGTGGCACGGGGCGGGGATGGTCCATTCCTCGACGTGGAAATGGGGGGCGTCGAGCAGCAACTGCACGATGTGGCCGGCGGGCTGGGGGCGCTTGGGCTGGATGGGCGCGACCGGGCTGCCGGTGAGGTTCCAGTTGATGGCCCGGAGCGCTTGTTCGACGTGGAGGGGCCGAGGCCGGCCGTCCTTGTCGAGGCGGTCCCAGTCGTAGAGGCGATAGGTGGTGTTGGCGTCCTGCTGCACCTCGAGCAGGAGGCAGCCGGCGCCGATGGCGTGGACACGCCCGCCGGGGGTGTGAAAGATCATGCCCGGCAGCGCGCGATAGGCCTGGAGCAGGGAAGGGATGGTGCCGGCGGCGCGGGCCTGTTCGAAATCGGCCGGCGTCACGCCGGGTTTGAAGCCGGAGTAGATGTGGGCGTCGGGGGTGGAGGAGAGCACGTACCACATTTCGCTCTTGGCTTCGCCGCCGAGACGCGCGGCGGTTTCGTCGTCGGGATGGACTTGCACGGAAAGGGTTTCGCGGGCGTCGATGATCTTGACCATGAGCGGGAAGGCGGTGTCGGTGCGGCCGTTCCCGAGCAGCTCGGACCCGCGGCGGGCGATGGCTTCGGAGAGCGTGGCCCCGGCATCAGGGCCGTTGATGATGCGAGTGCGACCGTCGGGATGGTCGGCGATCTCCCAGGCTTCGGCATAGACGCCCGGGTTGAGGCGCCGGTGGAATTCGTGGATCAGGCGGGCGCCGCCCCAGATGTACTCCTTGTAGACCGGTTGCAGCAGGATCGGCATATGGAACGTCGAATCCATGAACCCTCAATTCTGCCTTGGCGGCGGGACGGGGACAAGCAAAAGTCGCATCTGGCCGGCGGGGCCGGGGCTGCTTTTCTGCTTTACCGCGGGAATGGGGGATATCACACTGCCCGAAAATCAAAATCCGGGCTTCGCCGCCGGCGCAGGCCCGGCGGCGGCAACGCGAAGGAGCGACAGCAATGAAAAAGCAGATCTTGGTTCTGGTGGCGGCGACGGGGATGGCGATGCCGGCCTGGGCGGCGTTCCAGGCGGGGGCGATCGCGGGTCCGAAGGACGGTTCGGCCGTGCCGTTCGCCGGGCAGTTCTCGCTGGGACTCGTGAATGGGCTGGCCAAGGAGCATGTGTACGACTACGAAGCCTGGGACGGCAGCCGGCGGCAGCTGAGCCGGCTCGACTGGGATCTCAAAGGCGTGGTGATGGGTGGATTCAACGGTTCCGTCCGGCTGATGAAGAAGCTGACGCTCAACGGCGGCTATTGGAGCGCGCTGACGGAAGGTGACGGCGAGATGGACGACTACGACTGGCTGGACATCAGTTCCAGCGACTGGACGCATTATTCGCTGTCCGACGTGGACGTGACGGAGGGCTACATCTTCGACCTGAACGTGGCCTGGGACCTGCTGGTGACGGAAGACCTCACGGCGCGGGTGTTCGCGGGCTACAAGCAGAACGGCTGGTCGTGGGAGGACCACGGCGTGTACCTGCTGTATCCGGAGTACGGCTACATCCCGCAGTACCAGTACGGCGACAACATGATCAACTACGAGCAGGAGTTCCGGATGCCGTATCTCGGCGGCAGCGCGGAATGGACGTGGAACAACTTCACGGTGTCGGGCAACCTGGTCTGGAGCCCGCTGGTGGCGGCGGATGATTGGGATCACCACATTGCGCGGACCTTGCGCTTCCACGAATCGTTCGAGGGCGGCGACATGTTCGGCCTGGGCCTCGAAGCACGCTATGACTTCACACAGGGCTTCTTCAACGGCGCCTTCTGCGCGGTGGGGCTGGACTACCAGGTGGTCGACCTGATCGTGGGCGACATGGAGGTGGAGGACTATTCCACGGGCGAGACCGGAAGCGACACGGACGTGGCCGGCATCGAGAACAATTACGTGGTTATTTCGGTCGGCGGCGGCGTGCGGTTCTAGGTCGCCGGAAAGGAAAGCCAGATGGAACGGATGAAGATGGCTGCGGTGGTGCTGGGCGCCGCCGGCCTGTGGCTGGCGGTCGGCGCGGCCGGCCAGGGGGAGACCGCGGCGGAATGGTCCCGGGACTTGTGCACGGTCGTGGAGGAGGGGACACGGCTGCTGGCCGAGAACCGGATGGCACCGGCCGACGGCGAAATGAAGGCGGCCCTGCTGGAGGCCCTGATCCGCGCCAGCGATCCCACGGTGGTCTTTTTGGACGCCGCGGGTCTTGCCGCACGGGAGCAGCGCCAGGCCACGCGCGAGTGGGATACGGGCCTGACACTGGTAGCGGTGACCGACGGGCTGCCCAAGGTGGCGGCGGTGCGGGCCGGTTCGCCAGCGGCCGCCGCCGGCATCCTGCCGGGCGAACTCATCGAGAAAGCCGGCGGGCGCGACGTGCTGACCGGCGCGGCCCTGGGCCGGGTGCGCGAGATGCTGGCGGAAGGCGCGGACGCCTCACTGGAGATCGGCGTGCGCACGGCCGCAGGCGAGAGCCGGACGGTGACGGTGGCGCGCGAACGGCAGGCGGGATCTGCGTTGACCGATGTGGAGGAATTGCCGGCGAGCATGGGGTACATGCGGGCGGCGGGCATCTTCCCCGGGGCGGGGGAGGAAATCGCGGAAACGCTGGAAAACTGGCAGGCGGCGGACAGGTTCGGGGGGATCCTGGACTTGCGCGGCGCGGACGGGACGGCGGAGGAGGAGATCGCGCGCGCGGTGTCCCCGTTGGCTGCCCGGGAAGACCGTTTGCTGTATGCCGTCAACGCGCGCGACGGCAGCGTTATCAAGGAGATCGCGATGACGGGCGGGGCGGGCCGGGCACCGCTCCGGATGCCGTTGATGGTCCTGGTGGACGAGGAGACGACCGGCGCGGCGGAACTGCTGGCGGCGGTGCTGGCCGGCAGTGTCCAGGGGGCGATGATCATCGGCCGCGAGACGGCCGGCGATCCGTTAATCCGCGAGCCGGTGTCGCTGCCGACCGGCGGTTACGCCCTGCTGGCGAAGCGCCAGATCCGGACGGGCGACGGCACGGTCTACGACGGCGCAGGCGGAGTGGCGCCGGATGTGACGATCACCGATGCGGCGCTGGACGAGACCGTCTACGAGCCGGAGGCGCCGGTGCTGCGCAAGGGCAAGACCCTGTCCGATGAGGAGAAGGAGGACAAGGCCTTGCGCGAACGCACGCGCAACGACACCTATCTGCGCCGGGCTACGGACGTCCTGCTGGGCCTGAAGGCGCTCGGCTATGGCGCCAAATCCTGACCGGCCGGGGGTGGTGCCGGCGACGCCGGAAAACATCCGGCGCGCCGCGGAACGGACGCTGGCGGGGGAACTGGTGGTCATTCCCACGGAGACGGTCTACGGGGTGGCCGCGCGCGCGGACTCCCCGACCGCGCTGGCGCGCCTCTGCACCGCCAAGGGGCGCGATGAATCCAAGCATCTCGCCCGGTTTGCGGACGGCCTGGACGCGGTGCGCCGGGCCGGCATTCGCGTGGAGACCGTGGCGGAGAAACTGGCCGCGGCCTTCTGGCCGGGGCCGTTGACGCTGGTGCTGTCCAATCCGGCGGGCGGGTGGGACGGTTTCCGCATGCCGGACCATCCCGTGGCGCTGGCGTGGCTGCGGCAACTGGATCTCCTGCCGGTGGTGACCAGTGCGAACCGCAGCGGCGAGCCCGCCGCGCGGACGGCGGCGGAGGCCTGGGCGGCGCTGGGGCCGCACGTGGCGCTGGTGCTGGATGCGGGCCCGGCGGCGGGGGGCGCGCCGAGCACCGTCGTCAAGGTCGCGGCGGGCGCCATCGAGATTCTGCGCGCGGGGCCCATTGGTCGCGCCGAACTGGAGCGCGCGGCGGGCTGCCCGGTGACCGGCTAGAGCCGTTTAGGTTTTTCGGTAGCGCCGGCCCCGTGAGGGGCCGAGCCGCAAGAACTCCGGAGCCCGGGCACGTCCACCGGAACACGAACAGGCCGCGCGAGCGGCTCAATGCCTTGAAACGTTTCGGCGTCCAGAGGCGGCGGCTTGGCCTCGGCCCCCCCCGGATGAGGAGCGTGGGCGAGGGCCCGGCACGGGGTCATGCGCCAAGTCCTCAAGACCGCCACGCTGAATCGCTACGGGTTCGTTGTTCCCGGGGGCTTTGCGGAGGCCGCCCCATGACCTCCGCCGGATGCGGCAAACCGCATGTCCGGTGGTGTGGAAGGGGCGCGGGGTACAATCCCCCATGTTCCCCCGCCGATCAACATAGTCAGACATGCGTCCGGGACCGGGGCGGGATTGCAGCCTGTTTTTCTATATGTCATCAACCGGGTCGGTGACGATTCGCTCGATGTTGAACGTCCAGGTGGCGCTCCACGGTCCCGCCGTGGAATCCCGCCCCGCCCGTACTTTCCAGAAATAACGGACAGAAGTGAACGAGGCCGGATAGATGAGGGTGGCGGCGGGTTGCGAAAAACGGGTTTGCGCGCCGTTGACTTCGAGGGTGTAATGAGTGGCGCCAGCCACGGGCGACCAGCGGAAATTGACCGTCAGGCGTTCGGACGTTGTGCCGGTTGTCATCCCGTTCTGCGGGGAACTCGGGGCGGGCGCGGAGCCAGTTCGACAGGGTCATCGGCTTCGTCGCCACTGTCATCCCCGCCGCCATCCCGAGGTCATCCCCGCCCTCGGCGACGTCGCCGGCATCGTCGTCATCGTCGTCGCAGCCGGGGGTGAGGCCCAGGGCCAGCAGGCCGCATAGCAGGAGAATCCAGAAATACAAATGTCGTCTTATGATGATGTTTTTTCTCTTGCGACGAAGTCTGGAAAAAACCGGGGGGCGGCGGGGTCAATTGATGGTGAAGGTCCGGGTGGCGCTCCAGGGTCCCGTGGTGGAGCCCTGCCGCGCCCGGACTTTCCAGGCATAACCGAATCCCCGGGGCGAATAGGTGATCGTGCGGGAGGTCCCGGCAACATCATAGGTGGTGCCGTTGACCTCCAGCGTGTAGCGGTCGGCGCCGGTCACGGCATTCCACTGATAGGCGACGGCGATGTCGCCGGAACCGGTGAACCGGCGGCCGTTGGCCGGCTGCACCAGGGTGGGGGCGGCCAGGGCGGCCGGGATCACGACCACCATGTTGCGGACGTACAGCTTGCGGGCCGGCGAGAAGGGGCCCCGGGTGTCGCCCCGGACGGCCCGGACCTTCCAGGAATAATAGGAACTGTCGTCGGCTTCCAGCAACATGAGGTGGGAAGTGCCGGTCACCGGCGTTTCCGTGGTTTTCAATTTCAAGATGTAGCTGGTGGCGGTCGGCACGGCCTGCCAGCGGAAGGTCACGCCTTTCATTCCGCCGACCGCGATTTGGGTCTCCTCGTCGGCCGGGCTCAGCAGCAGGGGGGCGGTCAGCACGACTTCCGGGGGCGGGGTGGTGTCATCGCCGTCCGCATCATCCTCGGCTACATCGTCGCCGTCGGCATCGTCAACAATGCCGTCGCCGTCGTCGCCGCCTTCGCCGGCGACATCGCCGCCCCCGTCGTCATCGTCGTCGCACCCGGTCACCAGGCCCAGGGCCAACAGGCCGCACAGCAAGAGAATCCAGAACCGCAGATGCCGTTTCATGTTGTGTCCTCCCTCTAACGGGAAAGTCTGAACCGGGCAGCCGGGGAGGGCAAGCCCTTTGTGCGGGGAAATGGAAAAAGGGCGCATCTGCAATTAGGTGCATTCCATCCAGAATCGGGGCCAATCCGATATCGAATCCCGGCGCGCTGGACCAGCGCGCCCTACCTTATGGAGGATTCGCAGGTAGATGCTATGGGGTTTTGCAGATCAAGTATAATGGCGTTGTGGCGAACAA